>JAAYYU010000093.1 GCA_012515235.1 Candidatus Anammoximicrobium sp. | reverse complement strand
CGTTGCGAGCCGCTCTGCTATTCCGCGCGGTCCCACGCTACTCGCGATTCCTCGATCGCATCTAATACCCGCAACCCGTCCCGTTCGGGCGGTACTATTTCAAGGATTACATCGCATTCGGCTCCGGGTCCGCGGAAGGGGATGCGCCGAGTTCCCGCGTCCGGGCCCGCGCCTCGGCGGACACCTTGTTGCGAGGTCAGCGGGCAAAGGGGACGGGGTCCCGACCGCTTCCCAATAAAAAACCGCCGGAGCGGCTGCGCCGCCCGGCGGCAAAAGTCAGATGCCGTGCCACGCCACGGGAAGCTTACCACATCCACTCGGCCCCGACGCTGAAACCGTTGTAGAACAGCGAGCCGCCGTCCGCCACGAAGGGAACCCGGTCGGGTTCGAGCGCCGGATTGAAATTGTCCAACGCCGTGGCAACGCCCTCGACAAACATCATCTCGTAGCCGGCCCGCAGGGTGAAATTGTGGCTGATCTGGTAGGTCAGCATGAACTGCAGTTCGCCGATGAACGACACCTTGTCGTTGTCCAAGGCTTCAGGATCGATGAAGCCGATGTAGTTGTCGTAGATGTCCTCGCCGTACATGGACGTGTTGACCTTCGCGTTGTTGCCGTAGACGCCCGCCTTGACGTCCATGCCCATGCGCAGCCCCGGCAGCAGGCACATCCAGACATCGCCGCCCAACTGGGCACCCGTCATGAAGTTGCGGGTCTTCAGGTTGTACCAGGCCTCGCCGCCCGTCTCCTCATGCCCCGCCGCGATAGGATCGTCGAGATCGCGATTGGCGTATGAGTAGAACCGCATCTGGTCCGACAAATCGAAGTACCGCACGCCGATCAGCCAGGAACCTTGGATCAGGCAGGTCGGCCCCATCCAACGCCGCCGGAAATTCAATTCCAGGCTGTCGAAATCACTGTCCAGGTTGACGCGTTGGTACTCCGCCTGGTGCAGTTGCTCGATCTCGGCCGCGGGAACCGGCACGCCGTTGCTGTTGATCGAGAAATTGTCAAACGCCGCGTACAGGGCGTCCGCCTCCGAGCGGGCACTCGCCTGCTTCGAGTACTCGTTCAGCCCCAAGTAAGTGAACTCCAAATTGCTGCCCGTACCGGTTTGATAGACGCCCGTAATCCGGAAACTGGCATCCAGCGAGCTGAAGTCGAGATTGCCCGTCGAAATCACGGCGTCGCCCAACGCGCCCAGCCGAGTCAAGTCGCGCGCTGGCGAGGAGTCGTCGCGGCGCAGAAACACGGCTTCGGCGTGGACGTCGAACCAATGCGGCGCGCAGCAACCGGTTTCGCTGTACGGCGCCAACCAGCCCGACATGCCGGCCAAGGGCCCGCTGGCCTGACAGCCGCAACTGCCCCCGCGACAGCTGTGGCCGCTGTCGAACAGGTACTCGTTTTCCCCTCCACCACATTCCCCCGAAGAACACGACTCGTCCGTCGATTCCGTAGGCTCCGGTTCGCCGTCGTTGTACATCGCCGGAACCGCGTACGGCCAAGCCGGAGCCGGCCCGTTCGGGCCGTAGACAAACGCCGGCCCTGAAGGCGTGTAGACCAACTGTGGCGGAACCCCGTAGGGCTGACCATAGACCATCTGTCCCCGCGACTCGGTCTGCGAGACGACTAGCGCCAGGACTGCAAGCACACTCACCCGACAAGCCCACTGAATCTTCATCGATGTGTCTCCGCGGCAGAGAATGAGAACGAAGCCGCTGTGCGACGTGTTACCCAGCTTGTTAAGACCCCCCAGACACACGCAGCTCGGCGAGCGGCAAGCTAGGCCTGGCCGTCAAAAACCGAAAACCCGTGTGTTCTCGACACACACTATCGGTATGGAATAACAGCCAAAATCAACACTTTCCTTACGGCTGGCAAAATCGCCCCAGACCTCCCCGCTTGCCAACCGCCGATCCACTCCTCGCTGCCGCGAGCCGCCAGCAATTCGCCTTCGCGTTTCCATCCTGCCCTGCGTGGGCACCGGCCGAAACTCCCGTTCGCGCCGCTTGCTGCCCCTCTTTGCGGTTTGCCTTCGATCCGCGACAATCAGAGCCGTGTTCGGTTGCAAATCGTTGTGGTCGTGGCTCTTGGAGATGAACCGATGGAGTATCTCGTCGCGCTGATCGCGTTGTCGGCGATGGAGATCGTACTGGGGATCGACAACATCGTCTTCATTGCCGTGCTGGTGGGCCGGTTGCCGGAGTCGCAGCGAGACCGGGCTCGCCAGTTGGGGTTGTTGCTGGCCCTGGTCACTCGCGTTCTGCTGTTGTTGGCGATTTCCTGGATCGTCCGCCTGGTGTACCCGGTGTTTCATCTGTCATCGCTGGGGCTTCCCGACGCCCTGTTGACGGAAGAGATCAACGCCGTGTCCTGGAAGGACATAATCCTGGCCGGCGGCGGCCTGTTCCTGATCTGGAAGAGCGTGTACGAGATCCACAAGAAAGTGGAAGGGCTTGAAGAGGGGCATGCGGTTGTGGCTCATGCCGGGTTTACGACGGTCTTGATCGAGATCGCCATGTTCGACATCCTTTTTTCCTTGGATTCGGTGATCACGGCGGTAGGGATGGTCAAGCCCACCAGGACCGGGCTGATGGTCATGATCGCGGCCGTGGTGCTGGCGATGATTGTGATGCTTATCTTTGCGGGCAGAGTCAGCCAGTTCATCGAGCGGCATCCCACACTGAAGATGCTGGCCCTGAGTTTCCTGATTCTGATCGGGGTGATGCTGGTGGCCGAAGGCGTGGGCACGCACTTCGATCGGAAGTACGTCTATTTCGCGATGGCTTTCTCGTTGATCGTGGAGATGCTGAACCTGCGGATGCAGACCAAGACGAAGAAAACGCAAACGGCGGCGGTTTGACGCGGCGCGTGGCAAGAACTTGCAGCCAAGTCGCCGTTTGTGACACCGCTGCGACTTGACCGGCGGGGCCAGGTTCCCAACAATAGGCCTTTCCCACCTTGGGAGCCACATTCGGCAGCAGCACTATGTTGAAAAGGAAATCCGATGCAAAGTTCGCCAGGTGAAAACGGCGGGGCGAGTTCGATCGCAGTCGAGCGGATCACGTGGTACCACTGGGTCGTGGTGATTATTGCCTCTTGCGGTTGGCTGTTCGATTGCATGGACCAGCGGATCTTTGCGCTGGCTCGTGAACCCGCGATCAAGGAACTGTTGCCCGACGCCGTCGCGCCGGCCGAGGAGACGCCGGCCGAGCAGAAGAAGCGCGAAGAGTTGCGCACGGCGCTGGTCAGGTCTTGGGGAGGCTGGGCCACCGGCATCATGATGATCGGCTGGGCCACGGGCGGCATCATCTTCGGCATGATGAGCGATCGTTGGGGACGCGTGAAGACGATGGCGGTCACCTTGCTGGTCTATTCCGGCTTCACAGGGTTGTCCGGCATCGCGCGCAACCCGGAGGAGTTCCTGATCTACCGCTTCCTGGTCGGATTAGGCGTCGGCGGGATGTTCGGGGCGGCCACGACGTTGGTCGCCGAAAGCGTGCCCAGTCATGTCCGGGCGATTGCCTTGGGGTCGTTGCAGGCGTTATCGGCCGGAGGCAACATTATCGGCTCGCTGATGAGCACGTACATTCAGCCCGGCCAGGCCGAGTTCTTCCACGGCTTTTCGGGATGGCGGGTTCTTTTCTTTGTGGGCATCCTGCCGGCGTTGCTCGTGATTCCGATCATGTTCGTGCTCCGCGAGCCCGAACGCTGGAGACTGGCCAAGCAGAAGGCCCGCGAGGCGGGTGGCGAGGCGCAGCGGGTGGGGTCGATCCCCGAACTGTTCCGGCATCCCGTTTGGCGGCGGAACCTGCTCGTCGGAGTGTGCCTGGGCTTGGCGGGGATGGCCGGCCTGTGGGGCATCGGTTTCTTTTCGCCGGAATTGATCACGGGCGCCCTAAAGGCGCAAGGCGAGCCTCAAAGCGTCATCGACATGGTCCGGGGGCGGGCCACCGCGCTGCAGGACGTCGGCTCCTTCTTGGGCATGGTCGTGTTTACGATCGTCGCGACCTCGCTCGGCCGCCGGCCGGCCTTCTTCGGGGCCTTTATCCTGTGCTTGGTGATGACGATCTATGTGTTCAACAATCTGAAGACCAGCACCGACGCCTACTGGATGCTGCCGATGATGGGGTTCGCCCAGTTGTCTGTGTTCGGAGGCTACTCGATCTACTTCCCGGAGATCTTTCCCACGCGGCTCCGGGGCACCGGCGTAGGCTTCTGCTACAACACGGTGCGTTACCTGGCAGCCGGTTTTCCTCCGATGTTGATGTACTTGAACACGATGATGGTGAATCAAGGCGTCGAGGAGCCGTTCCGCAAGGCGGCGACGTACTTGTCGGCGATTTTTGCCTTGGGACTGGTGGCGTTGATCTGGGCGCCCGAGACCAAGGGCCAGCCGCTGCCCGAAGACTGACGCAAATGAGCAAGCAGCCCGGCTGTTTTCGTACAGCCGGGCTGCTGTTCCAGTTCCAGCGATCCTCGGACCCGTCCGGGACGTCTTCCCGCGCCCGTCCCGTGCGGCTTCTCGCCGCGCCGCGACAGCCGGTCTTCCGCCGCCGGCGTTACCGCTGCTCCATCGGCACGTAGTCGATGGCGTCGTTGCCGGTGTACACTTGCCGTGGCCGGGTGATGCGCGTGCTTGGGTCGTCGTGTTGTTCTTTCCACTGCGCGATCCAGCCGGGCAAGCGGCCGATGGCGAAGCAGACGGTGAACATGTTCGTGGGCAGGCCCATGGCGCGGAGCAGGATGCCGCTGTAGAAATCGACGTTGGGATACAGCTTGCGGTCGATGAAGTACGAGTCCTGCAGGGCCAATTCTTCCAGTTTGCGGGCGATGTCCAGCAGCGGGTCCTGCCGGTTTAAACTGGAGAACACTCGGTCGCAGCATTCGTGCAGGATTTTGGCCCGCGGGTCGTAGTTCTTGTAGACGCGGTGGCCGAATCCGGACAGGCGGAACGGATTGGCCTTGTCTTTGGCCGCCTCGATGCAGCTTTCCGGCGACAGGCCGCCCGCGTGAATCCGTTCCAGCATCTGGATCACCTCGACGTTCGCTCCGCCGTGCAACGGCCCCCACAGCGCGCTCACACCCGCCGCACAGGACGCGAACAGATTGGCCTTGGCCGAGCCCACGGTGCGGACGGTCGACGTGCTGCAGTTCTGTTCGTGGTCCGCGTGCAGGATGAAGATCAGGTTCAACGCGTCCTCAACCTCCGGCGTCACGATGTACTGCTGGAACGGAATGGAGAACATCATGTGCAGGAAGTTCGCACAGTAGCGCATCTTCGGATCGGGATAGATGATCGGCCAGCCGCGCGACCGGCGGTAGGAGAACGCCGCAATCGTGCGCACCTTGCTGATTAAGCGGGCGGCGGCCGCGGTCAGCGCTTCCGTGTCCTCCAAGGCCAGGAAGCCCTGATGGTAACAGGCCAAGTTGCTCAAAGTCGCCGACAGGATCGCCATGGGCGGAGCGTCGACGGGCAGGTGCTGGAATTGATGCTTCAGGCCTTCGTGCAGCAATTCGTTCTCGGTCAACTGCTCGCTGAACGCTTTCAATTCGTCCCGCTTGGGCAGGCGGCCGAAGATCAGCAGCCAGGCCACTTCCACAAAGTTGGGATGGTTCGTGAACTGTTCGATGGGAATGCCCCGGTAGCGCAGAATGCCCTTGTCTCCGTCGATGTAGGTGATGGAACTGCTGCACGCGCCGGTGTTGCCCAAGCCGGGATCAAAGGTGATCATTCCGGTTTGATCGCGCAGCTTGGTAATATCGATCGCGACCTCTCCGTCAGTGCCCACCAGGACGGGCAATTCGATCTTCTTGTCTCGAAATGTCAGAACGGCTTTTTCGGACATGGTTTGTCTCCTTTGCCAATAGTGTAGTCGGCACGGCCAGCGGAACTCAAGCGGCGGCGGCAAATTGGCTTGAATTGTGGTACACTTGCAGGGCGGCCTTAGCAGCGGAGTTTTCCGCGCAGCTTAACAGGGCCGCAGTCTGGGTTTGGGGGGGGCGAGGAAGTGATGAGCCGTTGGGAATCGCTGGAAGGTTCGCCGATCCCGCTAGGGATTTCTTGGATTGAGGCCGAACAGGCCTACAACTTCGCGATCTACTCCAAACACGCCGAAAAGGTCACCCTGGTCTTCTTCGGGGACGATCTGCTCAAACCGGTCTATCGTTACGAGTTTGAGCACCTTCGGAACAAGACCGGTCCCATCTGGCACTGCCGGCTTCGGGAAGCTTTGCTGGCGGGATCGAGCTTCTACGCTTTTCAAATCGACGGGCCGAAACCTGGTCCGGGATTCGAGTGGCACACGTTCGATCCGGAAAAGCTGCTCCTGGACCCTTACGCGCACGACATCTACTTCTCGCCCAGCTTCGACCGCGAGGCGGCTCGGCGTCCGGGCTCCAATTGGGGCCGCGCTCCGCTGTCCGTCTTGGATTGGCGGAAGCCGCGGTTCTCTGGGGACCAGGAGCCGCCGTTGCGGCATCAGGCCGACCTGGTCATCTATGAAATGCACGTCCGCGGCTTCACGTACCGGGAGAACTCCGGCGTGGCCTCCCCGCGGCGCGGCACGTTTGCCGGCGTCATCGACAAGATCCCGTACCTGCAACAACTGGGCGTTACCGCCGTCGAATTGATGCCCGTGTTTCAATTCGATCCCCAGGAGGAAAACTACTGGGGCTATATGCCGATGAGCTTCTTTGCGCCCCACGACGCGTATTGTGTGGAGCCGGAGAGCCGTCACCAGCACCTGGAGTTCTACGAGATGGTCCAGGCGCTGCACCGCGCGGGCATGGAGGTCATCCTGGACGTGGTGTACAACCACACCTGCGAGGGCGATGAGCGCGGGCCGACGTACAGCTTCAAAGGCATCGACAGCACGACCTACTACCTGATGACCGGCGATCCCAAGTCGCCCTTCTCCAATTACTCGGGCACCGGAAACACGCTGCACACGTCAAACGAAGCCGTGCGGCAATTGATTTTGGACAGCTTGCGGTACTGGACCAAGGACCTGCACGTCGACGGGTTCCGGTTTGATTTGGCCAGCATTTTCCTGCGCAACACCGACGGCTCGATCAACACCGAAGATCCCGCCCTGTTCGGGCAAATCGCCGCCGATCCCGACCTGGCCGACGTGCGGCTGATCGCGGAGCCGTGGGACGCGGCCGGCGCGTATCAACTGGGCCGCCTGTTTCCCGGTTTCCGCTGGATGCAGTGGAACGGCGCCTACCGGGACGCCCTGCAGAAGTTGGTCAAGGGCGATCCCGGCATGGTCCCGGAGTTGATGACCCGGCTGTACGGCAGCAGCGACTTGTTTACCGACGAACGCAAGTATGCCCTGCGGCCGTTTCAAAGCATCAACTACATCACCTCGCACGACGGTTTCACCCTGTACGACCTGGTGTCCTACAGCCACAAGCAGAATTGGGCGAACGGGCACGACAACCTGGACGGGCACAACGAATACAGCTGGAACGGTGGCTGGGAAGGCGACCACGACGCCCCCGAGGCCGTGTTGAAACTGCGGCGGCGGCAGGTGCGGAATTTCTTCGCCTTGCTGATGCTGTCCGCCGGGGTGCCCATGTTTCGGATGGGCGACGAGTTCCTGCAGACGCAAGGCGGCAATAACAATCCCTACAATCAAGACAACGAAACGTCCTGGCTCGATTGGAGCCGGCTGGCGGAAAACGCGGACATCTTCCGCTTCTTCCAAGGCATGATTGCGTTTCGCAAAGCGCATCCCTCGCTGGCTCGCTCCCGTTTCTGGCGCGACGACGTCCGCTGGTACGGCATCGCCCGGCACCCGGACCTGTCCTGGAACTCGCGGTCGCTGGCCTTCTGCCTGCACGGCGCCAGCGTTCCCGACGCCGATCTGTATGTGATGATCAACGCCTACTGGGAACCGTTGGAATTCGGCATCCACGAGGGCTTGCCCGGCGACTGGCGGCGGGTGGTGGACACGTCGCTGCCCAGCCCGGACGAGATCGTGCCCGAAGACCAGGCCCCCGTCGTCCCCTCCCGTTCCTACCGCCTGCCCGGCCGCTCCGTAGCCGTCCTGATCCGCGCGTAGCAGGAATGCCCGCCCGCAGGATGGTCCTCCGAGCCGTCCCCGCCCCGCGACTTCTTCTTTTCGGCCACCACGCTGCTGGCCAGCGTGAAGCCATGTTCAGAACCAGCCCTCGCCCCGCCCCGCGACCGCTTCGGCCACCACGCCGCTCGCGGCTTGACGCGGGCCCTCCGAAAGCATGTAATCGATGTTGTGGGGACCGGATTGAAAAGGGCCTGCTGAGTTGACCGGCGGCGTTCGCTGCCCGTTCGAAAGTGTTGCCGAGGTGTCGAGGCGTTCATCGCCGCCGGCAGCGGCTACGAGAAGGAGATGTCCTTTGGCAGCGACGATCCCGGCGGCGCGCACCCGTGTTTCGCCGGCGCTTCGGTGCGTTTCCTTTCCAAATCCGTCGATCACACGGTACCGCGCGCTGGGCAGCCGCGATGGCGGCGAAGCGCCGGGCAAGTACTGACGCGTGGGATTGCGTCCGGGAAGCACCATCCCTTGAAGGAGGCTTTATGTTGCGAATCACGACCGGACTGCTGCTCGCATCCGTCCTGGCTCTCCTCCCGCCGGCCGCGGCAGCCGACCGCCGCCCCGAACCCGAAGAGACGCCGCGGCCCAACATCGTGTGGATTACGGCCGAGGACATCGGTCCGCATCTGGGCTGCTACGGCGATCGGTATGCCGTGACGCCGAATCTGGACCGGTTGGCGAGCGAAGGCGTGCGTTACACGCACGCGTTTGCTACCGCGCCCGTGTGCTCGCCGGCCCGCTCGTGCCTGATCAGCGGACTGTACGCCACGTCGCTGGGTACGCAGCATCTCCGGTCGGAGTTCCCGATCCCCGGCGAGTTCCGGGGATATCCGTCGTACCTGCGGGCTGCGGGGTTCTACTGCACGAACAACGAGAAGACGGACTACAACACGGCCAACGAAGGGGCGCTCATCGCCGCCTCGTGGGACGCGTCCAGCGGCAAAGCGCATTGGCGCACTCGCCGAAGCGGACAGCCGTTGTTCGCCGTGTTCAACCTGATGATCTCGCACCAGTCGCGGGCCAGCGTCTGGTCCTTTGACGAGTTCGAACAGATGATCTCCAAGGTGCTTGCGCCCGGCGAGCGGCACGATCCGGCCCTCGCGCCCGTGCCCCCGTACTACCCCGACACGCCCACGGTCCGCCGCACGCTGGCCCGGTATTACGACTGCGTCACCGCGATGGACCAACAAGTCGGGCGGATCCTGGCCGAACTGGAAGCAGACGGCTTGGCGGAAGACACGATCGTCTTTTTCTATGGCGACAACGGCCAGGGCCTGCCGCGCGGCAAGCGGACGCTGTACGACACGGGACTCCACGAACCGCTGATCGTCCGTGTTCCGAAGAGATTCCAGCACTTGGCGCCGGCCGCCGCAGGGCAAAGCGTGGATCGGCTGGTGAGCTTCGTCGATTTTGCGCCCACCGTGCTCAGCCTGGCAGGGCTCCGGCCGCCGGCCCATCTGCAAGGCACGGCGTTTCTGGGCCCGCACGCGGGCCCGCCTCGCCAATACGTGTACGGGGCGCGGGATCGCGTGGACGAAGCCTACGACACGTCGCGCTCGGTGCGCGACCGCCGTTACCTGTATATCCGCAACTACCGGCCGCATCTTTCGTGGAACCAGCCGGAAGGGTTTTCGGATAACGCGGACATGCGGCGGGAGATCACGCGCCTGGCCGCCACAGGACAGTTGGACGCAACGCAGCTGACTTACGCCGGCCCCGCAAAACCGCAGGAAGAACTGTTTGACACCGTCGCGGATCGCCATCAGATCCGAAACCTCGCGTCGTCACCGCAGCACCGCGAGATTCTCCAGCGGTTGCGGCAAACGCACCGCCAGTGGGTGCTGGAGACGCGCGACCTCGGTTTCCTGCCGGAAGCAGAAGTCTGGAGCCGCAGTGCGGACCGGACACCGTGGCAAATGGCTCAGGAACCCGGATTGTATCCGCTGCCGCGTCTGCTGGATGCCGCCGAATTGGCCGGTCAACCAAACGCCGTGCCTCGGCAGATCGAGTTGCTGACGGACGCCGACGCCGGTGTGCGCTACTGGGCCGCCGTGGGCCTGCGCGCGGCCGGGGGCGAGGCAATCGCCGCAAGCGACGCCTTGAACAAGGCCCTGTCCGATCTTTCGCCCAGCGTCCGAATCGAAGCCGCCGGCGCACTGCTGGCGCTAGGCGAAGCCGATGCCAGCCTCCGCGTCCTAACCACCGAACTGCAAAGCGGACAATTGGATCTCGCCCTGCACGCCGCACGAACGCTGCAACTGGCGGGCGAGTCAGCTCGACCGGCCGCGGCGGTGATGAACCGGGTCTTGACGACCGCCAGGCAGCCGGCCGCCCGCGAACCGCAGCACCTGTTCCTGGAGTTCAGCCTGCAGGCGGCACTCCGGCAACTGGGGTTCTAGCCGCCTGTTGAAGACGGGGTACAGGCACCTCGCGACGGCCCTTCTTCCCTGAATGTCTCCGGCGCAGCTCGGAACCCGTTGCCCTGTTCCATCAGGCTGCGAAGGGCTGGCCCAGCGGGTTGCGCCGACGGTTCGTGCAGCCCGTTCGCTTCGAATTCCCTTAAATCCGTTGACATAACCCGCCCGTTTACCAACAATCAAGGTGATTCTTGATCGCGCGCCTGGATTCTCCGGTTTGGCGCCGATCTTCTGTGCAGTTGTCTGTGGCAGGATTTTCGTCTGTCTTCATATTCTCTATGGAGGTGCTTGTCATGCGATGCGCAAAACGTGCGGGCTTTACATTGGTTGAATTGCTTGTGGTGATCGCCATCATCGGCATTTTGGTGGCGCTGCTTCTGCCGGCGATCCAGGCCGCGCGCGAGGCGGCCCGGCGATCGCAGTGCGTCAACAATCTAAAACAGCTCGCCGTGGGCTGTCACAACTACGCCGACACCTATCGCTCGTTCCCCTCCGGATACATCACCAACTTTCCGGCGCCGGCCCAGGAAGGGACCCTGGAACAGTCGATATGGAGTTGGGGGGCCATGCTGCTGCCTTTTATCGAACAGGCCCCCTTGTTCAGCCAATTGGACGTGGGGAACCGGACCTTGCACGCCAACCTGGCGACCGCCGACACGCGGGCCGCGCTGCAGACTCCGCTGCCCACGTTCGTCTGCCCCTCCGATTCCGGTCCCGACCTGAACAACTTCAGTGAAGCGCACGCCGACAATCCTGCGGACACAAACGCCCCCCACTACCGAAAGTACGTCACCAGCAATGGGACCGACATCATTTCGATTGCCAAGTCCAACTACATCGGCGTGGCGTGCAGCAGCGTGAGCACGACCCCGCCGGTCAACGCCAGCAGCTACGGACCGCCCACCGGAGTCTTCTATCAGAACTCTGGCACGCAGTTCCGCGACGTTACGGACGGCACCAGCCAGACGTTCATGTTCGGGGAACGCAGCTTCCGCAGCTACAATTTGAACGTCGGCGCCGCAAACGCGCTGGGCTTCAGCCCGCAAGTCAGCGGCTACACCAGCCGCAACCGTTCGATCCTGGGCGCGCTGGGAATTCCGTACTATGGAATCAATTGGACCCTGACCAATCGCGTGCATCAGACTCGCGGCTTTCACAGCCAGCACCCGGGCGGAGTTCAATTTGCGCTGTGCGACGGGTCGGTGCGTTTCGTGAGCGAGAATATCGACTACAATTACAGGACCGTGCCCAGTAGCACGCTGAAGAACGGCGCGTGGGTCGACAGCCTGCTGGAACGGCTGTGCGCCAAAGGCGACGGCCAGCCGATCAGCAGTTTCTGATGGTGACCAGAGACCCGGGTTCGCGCGGCACGTGCGGATCAGCAGTCGAGCGCGGAAACGGCTATCCGAATCGCCGGTTCACCAAGCCACCGGCCAAGAGCAGCCCGGCTTGTCCCTCGGCCGGGCTGCCAGCTTGCCGGTCGTCGCGCACGCACGGGCCGCCCTGCCGTTCCCCGTCCTTGATTTTCCCCCCTTTTTCATTTCAGCAGAAAGCGATGTGGCGATGACGACTCCGATTCGATTGGCGTTGATCCTGTTCTTCTCTGGACTGGTCCTGGTCACGACCGGCTGCAGCCGGGGCGATCTCCCCGATTTGGGAGAAGTGCAAGGCACGGTGACCCTGGATGGCAAGCCGCTGGCCGGTGTCAACGTTCAGTTCTTTCCAAGCGAGGGCCGTCCCGCCGCTGGAACCACCGGAAGCGACGGCCGCTACGAGCTGATGTACACGCACGGCGTGAGCGGGACCAAGGTAGGCCCCGCCACGGTCATCATCGCCTGGCCGGACGGAGAACCGGGCCCGGTTCCCGTTCCCGCGAAATGGGGCGCGGAAGGGAATCTACAGGTCGAAGTCAAGCCCGGCAGCAACACGTTCGACTTTGCGATGGAATCGAAGTAGGGACGAATCGAGCGTTCCGCGTCATCGCTCAGGACAGCGCGCCCGGATCGCCGTAACGGCGGGACTCCAGATAGGCCGCCAAGATGATCTGCGCGGCCACCTTGTCCAGGCGGGCTTTGCGCTGCTTGCGCGTCAGCTGTGCTTCCAAGAGCGACTGATCCGCCAGGACCGAGGTGTAACGTTCGTCGTAAAACCGCACGGGCAGCCCCGTCCATTCGCGGAGGACGCCGCCGAACGCGCGGGCCTGGGCCGATTTCTGGCTCTCGTCGCCGCTGGCCAGCACGGGCAGGCCGACGACAAAGCCGACGAGTCGCTCCTCCTGCACCAAACGCTGGAAGTATTCCGCATCGGCGGCCGGATTGCGGCGCTGGTAGATCTCGTACGGGCTGGCCAGCCGCTGGTCGGGATCGGTCACCGCGACGCCGATGCGCACCGTGCCGAAGTCGATCCCGGCCAGCCGGCCCCGTTCGGGAAAGGCGTCGTTACAGGTACTCGTTCCAGCCATGCTCTTGCAGCCACGCCACGACTTGCCGAAGGGATTCCTCGTCATGCTTGTTGGCCACCAGCGTCGCGTCGGGCGTGTGCACGACGATCAAGTCCTGCACGCCGAGGGTGACGACCAGGTGCCGCTCGTCGGTCCGCACGATCGAGCCGCTGGTGCGGAGCCCCACGTGCCGGCCGACGACCGTATTGCCAGCGGCGTCTGCGCCCCGCATACGGGTCAACGACTGCCAGCTGCCCACATCATCCCATTGAAACACCGCTTCGACAACCACGACCGGATCGTATCGTTCCATCACCGCGTAGTCGATGGACTTCCCGCGGATCGCGGCGAATTCGCGGTCCAGCACGGCCGGATAGGCGTCGGAGCCCAAGGCGTCGGCAATCGCCGCCAGGCGGCCGTACATCTCGGGCTCGAACCGCTCCAGCGCGGCCATGATGGTCGCCGGCCGCCAGACGAAGATCCCGGAATTCCAATAGTAGCTGCCGGCATCCAGGTACTGCTGGGCCACCTGCGCCGAGGGCTTTTCGCGAAATTTCCGCACGGCGAAGGCCGGAGGAGCCTCGCACCCACCGCTGCCTGCGGACCGCGGGATCGGATCGCCCCGTTCAATGTACCCGAAGGTCTCGGCCGGATAGGTCGGCTTGATCCCGAATGTGACAATCCGTTCCGGCTGTTGTTCCACCAACTCGACGGCAAACGCGATCGCTTGCTGGAATTGCTCGACGGGACGAATCACATGGTCCGCCGGCATCACGACCGTGACGGCCTGCGGGTCTTGACGCCTGACCAGCGCCGATGCCAGTCCGATACACGGCGCCGTGTCGCGCTTGCACGGTTCGCCGAGCAAGGCTTGGGGCGGCAGTTGAGGCAGTTGCCTGGCAATCGGTTCGACGAGCAGGCGGTTGGTGACCACCAGGATTCGTTCGGGCGGCACCAGGCCGTCCAGTCGCCCCACGGTGGCTTGAAGCATGGTTTGCTCGCCGGCCAGATCCAGCAACTGCTTGGGGCGTGCAAGACGGCTGGCCGGCCAGAATCGCGTCCCGGCCCCTCCGGCCATGATGACGGCGTGCAGCATTTCGTTCCCTCCTGATTCGGCCGAGTCCAGGCCCGTTCTTTCGTCTCTTCGAGGCAACCTACTGGTACACGGCACGGAGGCGCCGCACTCCAAAGTCAAACCGGCTGCGCCCAGATGCGCGGGCCCTGAATCACGTCGCGGGCCACAACATCCACCAGTCTACCTAATCCGCCGCCGATCGGAACCTCGACCGGCGCGTAGCGGCACGAGGTGCCGACGGCATGTTCGGCCGCCGCCTGGCTGCGAGCTTCCAGCAGCACGCGCAAGTTCCGGCCGATCAAGCTGCGGAAGTACTCCTCGCGCAAATCGCGCTCGACGGCTTTCAACTGCTTGCCGCGTTCCGAGCGGACCCGGCCGGGCACCTGGTCCGGCATGTCAGCCGCGGGCGTTCCACGCCGCGGGCTGAACGGAAAAATGTGGATCTTGGAAAAGCCCGCCTCGCGGACCAGGCGGCACGTGTGCTCGAAGTCTTCGTCGGTTTCGCCCGGAAAGCCCACGATTACGTCGGTGGTGAACGCCGGCTGGTCCAGCCCTTGGCGGACCAGTTCGCAGCGGTCCAAGAACATCCGCGCCGACCAGCGGCGCCGCATCCGCCGCAGGACCGCGTCCGAGCCGCTCTGCAGGCAAATGTGCAGATGCGGGCAGATCTTGTCCGGGTGGTCCGCCATCACCTGGACCAACTCGCGCGTCACTTCCGTCGCCTCCAGGCTGGAAAGACGCACCCGGAAATCGCCGTCAATCTGCGCAATCTGCCGGACCAGGTGCGACAGCCGAAGCCACTCCGATTTCGGCTTGCCCCAGTTCCGTTCGATGCCGTAATGTCCCAGGTGGATTCCCGTCAGCACGATCTCGCGATAGCCGTTGTCCCGCAGCCGGCGGATCTCGTCCAACACCTCCGGCAGCGGCCGGCTGGCCAGCGGAGGCCGCACCTGGGGGATGATGCAGTAGCTGCAGCGCATCAGGCAGCCGTCCTGGACCTTGACATACGCCCGGCTGCGGCCGTGGAACTGCGATATGCCGGCGGGAACGTCGGCCACGCCGAACCGGCCCAGCCACTCGGGCAGCTCGCGTTTGTCCGTGATCACGTCCGTCACGCCGGGCAACGCCGCCACCTCGTCCGGCGCCCGCGTGGCGTAGCAGCCCATGACGACGATCCTCGCTCCGGGATTCTCGCGCGCCAGCCGGCGGATGGCCTGGCGGCTCTTGGCGTCGCCTTCCGCGGTCACCGTGCAGGTGTTCACCACGCACACGTCGGCCGGCTGACCCTTGGCCGCGTCGCCGTAGCCGATTCTCGCCAGCGCCTCGCGCACGAATTCCGTCTCGTACTGGTTGACCTTGCAGCCCAAGGTCACTGTTTTCAAGGTGGCTGGCATGACGGATCAAGGGATCGTGAACTGGAAGCCTGGGGATCGGGTTGGAAGCAGCCCACGCTGGCGGCGGTTGATGGGGTCAGGTTTTCAGAATTCAATTTTGGCCGAGCAGAGCCGTACCCTCTGGCTGGCGCCGCGATCGGCCGACATGGAATTCTGGAAGCCTGGCCCCGGCGCCGAAACCGGGACTTCATCAACGACGCATACAAAGTGCCGAAATTCCGTGGGGTGTTAGTTTTCGACGTCCGTCTCCGGCTCGATCGTCGCGGACATGGAGCCTTTGCAGCGGGGGATGCCCGGGTCGGGGCCAAAGGCGTGGATCTGGTCGCGTTTCAATTCCGCGTGTTCAAACGTGGTGGTCAGGCACACGGCCCGGCCCTGCTTGTCCACCTGCTCGGCGATCTGAAAGCCTTTCTCCTGGGGATGGCCGAACAGCTTCTGCATCATCTGGATGACGTAGGAGTAGGTATGGTCGTCGTCATTCCACAGAATCACGTGGTAACGCGGCTGCCGCTTCGGTTTTTGACGCCGCTTCTGACGCGGTTCGGCCGCCGTCGCCACTTCGGGTTCGGCAACGGCAGCATTGCTCTTGCTCGCCACGATACTTGTCCTTTCCTTTGCGACGCGGGCAAAATGCGAAGGCAACAGAGACTAGTGGAATAGCCGGAACGTGCTGCCGTTATTATATTCTAACCGTTCCGCAGATGAAAAGGAGCAAAAAAAACCCAGTTCACCGCCAGCCCTGAGAAGATGGAGCAGTCATGCCCGAATCAACGGCCCTCGAGCAGTATTTGACCGATCATCGCCAGCAGTTTGAGGACGATCTGTGCGAATTGCTCCGCATCCCCAGCGTCAGTGCCGACCGCAACTATGCGGGCGACATTCGCCGAGCGGCCGATTGGGTCGCCGCGCGTCTGCGCCGGCTGGGCCTGGCCACACAGGTCGTTGAGACCGGCGGACACCCGCTGGTCTACGCCGAGTCGCCGCCCGTTCCGGGCGCGCCCACCGTGCTGGTGTACGGCCACTACGATGTCCAGCCCGCGGATCCGCTGGACCAATGGACCTCGCCGCCCTTCGAGCCGACCGTGCGCGACGGCAACTTGTACGCCCGTGGGGCGACGGATGACAAAGGACAACTGCTGACGCACATCAACAGCGCCCAGGCCTGGATCGAGACCGCGGGCCGACTGCCGCTGCAGCTGAAATTCCTGATCGAAGGCGAAGAGGAAGTCGGCAGCGAGAGTCTGAACAAGTTCCTGGAACAGGCGGCGGACCAGCTGGCCTGCGACGTGGTGGTCGTCAGCGACACGGCCCAATTCGCGCCGGGCCAGCCGGCGATCACTTACGGGCTGCGGGGGATTGCCTATTTCGAGCTGCGGCTGACGGGCCCCCAACACGACCTGCATTCCGGGACCTTCGGCGGGGGCGTCACGAATCCGGCCAACGCCCTGGCCCGCATGTTGGCGGCGCTGGTCGATGACGACGGCCGCGTGCAGGTGCCCGGATTCTACGACGACGTGGTGCCGCTGACGGACCGCGAGCGGGCGCAGTTTGCGGCGCTGGCTTTCGACGAGCGCGCGTTCCTGCAGCGGATCGGCGCCGACGCGGCGACCGGCGAAGCGGGTTACACGACGCTGGAGCGGCGCTGGGCACGGCCCACGTGCGACGTGAACGGCATCTGGGGCGGATACCAGGGACAAGGCGGCAAGACCGTGCTGCCCTCGACCGCCGGAGCCAAATTCAGCTTTCGGCTGGTCCCGCGGCAAGATCCCCGCCGCGTAGCCGCCGGCCTGCGCGAACTGTTCACGCGGATCTGCCCGCCCGGAATCCGGATGGAGTTGATCGAGATGCACGGCGCCCCCGGCGCGCTGGTGTCGCTGGACAGCCCCTACATGCAAGCGGCCGCGCGGGCCATCGAACGGGGATTCGAACAGAAGCCCGTCTTCATCCGCGAAGGCGGTTCGATCCCCATCGTGACCGCCTTTTACGAGCGGTTGGGGGCCGATACGCTGCTGCTGGGCTGGGGCCTGGACGACGACAACGCCCACGGCCCCAACGAAAAATTCTCGCTGACGGATTTCCACCGCGGCATCCGCGCCAGCACCTATCTGTGGCAGGAACTTGTGGGACGAGGGGTTTGATGCGGGACGTGAAATCCACAACCCGAAGCCAAAACACAGCGCCGGACACGACAAGGACAAGATCATGCTCGATCGAAAACTCATCGTCGAAAACGCCGAGTTGGTGGAACAAAACTGCCGGAACCGCAACGCGAAAGCCGACGTGCGGCGACTGGTGGAGTTGGAGACCCGGCGGCGGGAACTGCTGAATGCCGTCCAGGACCTGAACCGCCGCGCCAACGATGTCGCCAAGTCGATCGGCCAGGCCAAGAGCCCGGAAGAGCGCGAAGCGAGGAAGGAAGAAGGCCGCCTGCTGCGGCAGCAAAAGGACGCGGCACAGGCGGAGCACGACCGGCTCGAAGCCGAGATCCACGCGATCCAGATCACGATCCCCAACATGTCCCATCCCGACGCCCCCGTCGGCACGGACGACCAGGCCAACCGCGAAGTGCGGCGCGGCAAGTTCGAGCCGCGGAAGTTCGACTTCACGCCCCTGGATCACGTCCAGTTGGGCGAAAAACTCGATCTGCTGGACCTGGAAGGCGGCGCACGCACGACCGGACACGGTTTCTACTTCCTCCGCAACGAGGCGGTTCTGCTGGAATTGGCCTTCCAACGCTACGCGCTGGAACTGCTGATCGCCGAGGGCTTCACGCCCACGATCACGCCCGACCTGGCCCGCGACGAGATCATCGAAGGCATCGGCTTCAACCCCCGCGGCCCGGAGACGCAGATCTACAGCGTCGAGAATTCGGGCTTGAGCCTGGTCGCCACCGCCGAGATTACTCTGGGCGGTCTGTACGCCGGCCAGACCCTGGACGCCGAGCAGTTGCCGATCAAGCTGTGCGGCGTCAGCCACTGCTACCGGACCGAAGCGGGCGCGCACGGCCGGGCCACGCGCGGCATCTACCGCGTTCACCAGTTCACCAAGATCGAGATGTTTGCCTTTACGCGGCCCGACCAGAGCGAGGCCATGCTGGACCAGATCTGCCAGCTGGAATGCCGCCTGTTCGACGGCCTGGAAGTCCCCTATCGCGTGGTCGACACGGCCACCGGCGACTTGGGCGGCCCGGCCTATCGGAAATTCGACCTGGAAGCCTGGATGCCCGGCCGCGGCGAGTGGGGCGAGATCACCAGCACGTCGAATTGCACCGACTACCAGGCGCGGCGTCTGAACGCCCGCTACAAAGTGAAAGGCGAAAAGGGCACGCACTTCGTCCACACGCTGAACGGCACCGCGATCGCCGTCAGCCGAGCCATGATCGCCGTGCTGGAAAACCACCAACAAGCCGACGGCTCCGTGCTGGTCCCCGAAGTGCTGCGGCCCTGGGTCGGCAAGGAACGAATCGGGTAAGAATAAGAAACTGTCCGTGGTCAGCGGTCCGTTGTCCGTGGCTCCAGGAAGATAGCTGCTGTTCGCTCGCTTCCCGAACACGGACGACTGCCAACTCACATGCTCCAACTCAGCTCGGACTGGCTGACGAACCTGGAATGGCAGCGGGGCCTTCCGGAACTCGTGGGTCAGGGCGCGCTGGTGCTGCCTGAGCCAAGCGGAATTGGGGCGAGACGCTGAAAGCGTTCGGGTACAGCTTGACCTTTTTCAGTGAGGACACCCATGCCGCACATCACTTTCTTCAAACAGCCCAATTCCGCGACGCAACTGCTCGCCTTGGTTTTCTTCTGCGGCTGGCTCGTGCCTGCGGCGTCGTTGGCCGCTGCGGCGGAGGAAGCGGCGTCCGGCCCGGACGATGCGGCAACCGTTTTCTGGACCACGGCCGAGCGGCTGATGCCGGCGTGGCGGTTCTATCCGAACAGCAGCGAGTACGGCGGGACCAAGCCGTTGGGCAAGGCCGCCGCCTGGACGCCCGGCGGCAACGAGGGGCTGCTCACCTGGATCGCCGACTTTCCTCGGCCGGCTGCATGGCAAGTCTGGGTCCGCCGCTACGGCGGATACGGCCAAGTGGTCGTCGAGATCGACGGCCAGCCGGTCGCGGGTGGACGAGGCCGTCCGGGCGGCGGGCGCTATGTCTGGCAGCATCTCGGCGAAATCGTCGTGTCTCCGGGTGCGCACCACGTCGACGTGCGCGTCACGCATTGCATGTTGGACGCGGTGCTGTTCGCGTCCGGCCCGAAGTGGTCGCCGGATTCGCAGCCGCTGCCGGAGCCGGTCGCTCAGCCGCTGCTCGGCGCCCATCGCGCCTATCGCGACGATTCGGCGCTGCAGCCGCTGGCGCGTCAGTGCGGATTCGTCATCGGTCTGCCGCAGCCCGACGAGGAAATTCTGTACGATTGGCTTCCGACCGCGGAGCAGATCACCGATCGGTTAGGTCTGTGGGGTTCGGCCAATCAGTTCGTCACGGGCACGCTGGCGGTGCGTGCGCTGGACGCCGTGGACGAGCTGCGCGTGTCGCTGTCGGGACTGGCCGGACCGGCAGGCGTTTCCGTGGCGGCAGAAAATATCGACCTGCGCGTGGTCCACGTCCGCTCGCGGCACACGGACCTGTTCGCCCGCGGCGCGAAGCGAATGGTGGCTGAATTGCTGCTGCGGGACGACCGCACGGAGCTGCCGCCGCGCGGGCGTCAAGGCGGCTTCGGCGGCGCATGCACCGCGCAGATCCCCGCGCATCAGAGCCGGCAGTTCTGGCTGACCGCCCACTTTCCGCCAGGTTCGCCCGCGGGCACCTATCGCGGGCAGCTGCGTTTCGAAGTGCCAGGCTCGCCGGAGCGGCAAGCGTCCATAGCGATCGAGGTCGAGTTGCTGCCGATCGACTTGCGGCCGGCCGAAGGGTATCACAGCATCTACTATCCGTCGCAGCCGAACGCTCCCGGCCGAGCCAACTACGTATCGCCGGAGCGGTATTTGGCGGAATTGCAGGACCAAGTGCGGCACGGGCTGAACGCGGTCACCCTGTACGGCGGTTTCGCGACCCTGCCGCTGGCGCAGCAGGCCGGCATGTTCCAGCCGCCTTGCCTGATGCACTGGCCCGGTGGCGACGCCCCGCAGCAGATCGCCGAAGCCCGCCGCCTGGGCTTTCCGGATCTGTATTACTACGGCGTGGACGAGCCCAATACGCCGGAGCAGATCGAACGCTGTCGCAAGGAAGCCCAACGGCGATCGGCTGCCGGACTGCACATGATGACGGCGATCAACGGCCGCGCTGCGCAGCAGGCCACCAAGGACTGGATCGACCGGCCGGTGTACAACATCTACGTCTTTGGCGGTCCGGACAATGAAGCCGCTCGATCCGCGCTGGAAAAAGGCTTTCGACCCATCTCGTACTGGACCACCGCCACCACGTGGCCGTTGTGGTTCCGCTCGCTGGCCGGGCTGTACAACCGCCGTTGCGGCTATCTGGGCAGCGCCCCCTGGGCCTACCAGGATTTTCCGGACCAGCGTCTGTACGACCCCGACCGGGGCATCCACCGCGTCAGTTATCCGGACGAATTCGGCCAGCCCATTCCCACGTTGTGTTGGGAAGCCCATCGCGCCGGCATCGACGACGTGCGGTATCTGGAAGCGTTGGACCGAGCCATCGCGAGCGGGAAAGAACGCCTCGGCCAGCCGTCTGTGCCCGCCGGCCTGTCGCCGGCCTTGGAACAGGCTGCGGCTGTCCGGCAGCGCTGTTTCGAGTCGATCAGCGGGCGTTGGTTCGAGTACCTTTGCCGTCTGCCGGCCGGCCAGTTGGACCGGACCCGCCGCGACCTGGCCGAGGCGACGCTGGCGGTCCAATCCCCGGTGGGACGGATGCCATGAGCAGCGCTGCCGGCACTTGGCCCTTGTCCGCCGAGTTGGCCGGTCGGGCCAGCGGCCCCGGTTTTGCCGCCGAAGCAGGCCCCTTGCGTTTCTTGAAGACGCGCAGCACAATAATAGCCTGCCCTGCCTTCGACGCCCGACCGCGTCTGGAACGACCTACCTCAGCGGAGATGACGGTGTCTCTAGATCCCAGTTCCAAGTCGAGCCCGCCGGTCCAAATCCCGTACTTGGACCGCTGGCAGTTCTCCCTCCTTCACGCGACAGGTGAGTGTCCCATGCCTGAAAAAGCCCCTTGGATTACGTATCGTCCACAGTTGAAGGTCCTGGATTGCACCGTCCGCGACGGTGGACTGGCCAACAAACACCACTTCTCCGACGAATTCGTCCGGGCGGTGTACGAGACCTGCGTGGTTGCCGGCATCGACTACATGGAAGTCGGTTACAAAAACTCGCCCCGGCTGTTTCCCAAAGGCGAATTCGGACCCTGGAAGCACTGTGACGAAACGGACCTGGCACGCGTGTTCGGCAAGCACGACGCCCAGACGACAGGCTTGAAACTGGCGGCGATGGCGGACGCCACCAAGAGCGATTGGAAAGAGCAGTTGGTCCCGCGGGACCAAAGCGTCCTGGACTTGATCCGCGTGGCGTTCTACGCGCATCAGGTGTCCGAGGCCGTGCAGATGATCGAGTATGCCCACGAACTGGGTTACGAGACCAGCGCCAACCTGATGGCCGTGTCGAACATCAGCGAGTTGGAAATCGACACGGTGGTGGAAGCCATTGCGCCGACCCCGGCCCAGGTGATGGTGATCGTGGACAGTTTCGGTCATCTGTATCGCGAGCAGATCGACATGCTGTACAACAAGTACTCGCAGGCCCTGAGCGGCCCCGGCAGGGAAATCGGCATTCACGCGCACAACAACCTGCAACTGGCGTTTGCCAACACGATCGAGGCCATTATCCTGGGCGCCAACCGGGTCGATGCCACGATGGGCGGCCTGGGACGCGGCGCGGGCAACTGCCCCATGGAACTGCTGCTGGGTTTCCTGCGGAACCCGAAATTCAAGCTGCGGCCGATCGTCCAGTTGCTGCAGGACTATATCGAGCCGCTGCGGGAGAAGAT
The DNA here is from genome assembly GCA_012515235.1 of Candidatus Anammoximicrobium sp. GTDB lineage: Bacteria > Planctomycetota > Planctomycetia > Pirellulales > Pirellulaceae > Anammoximicrobium. Next base: position 78,197 of record JAAYYU010000093.1, on the reverse strand, counting down.
CCTGTGGGGCCCGCTGGTGCCCTACAACATCACCGGGAACATGAATCGGCATCCCAAGCAGGCGATCCAGTTCCTGGAGGACGAGGGCAACCGCAATTTCCTGAAGTTCTTCGACGAGATGATCACCGAGGGCTAACCGCGACAAGTCCATGACAGCCACCGTCCGGCGGCATACCCTCGGAGTGATTGCGTTGGCGATGCTCGCCGCGGCGGCCGTGTTGCTCTTGTTTTGCGATGGCAACCTGGCGGATATGTATGGCAGCATCTGCCTGCGTGTCGGCATGGCACTGGGCGCAGTCTGGCTGGCGTTCCCGCAACTCCTGCTGCTGTCGGCCTATTGCTCGCCGAAACTGCTGTTCACGTTCTTGCTGGGCGGCATCGTCCTGATCGCCCGCCCCAAGGCGTTCCCGATTGTCGCGCTGCTGATCGTCGCCGCCGCTATCCTGGAGGCCGCCGGCTGGCTGCTGAAACCGCTGCGTCCGGCGGACAAGCGACCGCGAGGAAAGGAACGCGGCTGACGTAGGCCTCCGGCCAGCGCGCGTCTCCGACTGACCGCAAACGACGCACGACGCAAGCCCCGGCTACGAAGATCGGGAGTCGCAGGCACGGCCTACGAGCAGGCACGGCCTACGAGTAGGCCGTGCCACACGAAAATGCGCGACTGGGCTGGCAGGCTACTTTCCGCTGGGGACAGCGATCATGTCCATCGTTAGCGTCCGGCCGGGTTTCCCGACGCCGTGGACCATCAGCAGCGACGCGGCGGGGGGTCGCGCGGGGTCCAGCAACGCCGGGCGGGCGACATCAAAGCCCCGGCTCGCGAACGGGTCGCAAACGAAGTACGTGGCCTTGGCCAGATGCCGCAGATCGCTGCCCGTTTGTTCAAGGATCGTCTTGAGTTGCGCAAACACGTCGCCGGCCTGCGCCTCGCCGCCGGGCCGCGAGGCAGCGTTTTTCACCTCGCGCGCGTACAGGCCGGAAGTGTAGATCCGCTGCTGGCTGCGGACCAGCGCCACCCGGCTGAAAACCGCCGAACGCGGCACGTCGGGCGGGTTGTACAACTCCAGACCCTGGGCCGGTTTGTCCGTCGCGGGCAACTGGGCAATCAATTCGATCTCCGCCTGGGGCACGGCGTTCCATTCCACGAAGATCACCGGCGGCGTCAGCTGACCGGGGAAGAACTCCTTCAGTTTGCCCGCGACCTGATCGGCGGACGAGGCCGGCCGTAGAAAGACCTTCAACTGTACGACCTGCGCCGCCGGAATCTTCAACAGGCCGAGGGTTTTCCAGAGACCGGTCATGGACTTGGTGACGGCCGGCACGGCCACGTCGCTCTCTTCGGGCAGGCCGGACAAATAGGCTACGCCGCCAGTCGGCAGCACCGCGGCGTCGGCAAAGTCCTTGTCGCCCGCCACGGCTTCGCAGCGTTTCAGAACCACGCTCAGACTCTTCTCCGAACTGACCGCAACCGCATCGACGGCCACCAGCGCCTTGCGGTGCGGCAGGGGCGTCAGCACGGCGGTCATCACCGGCCGCACCGCCGCGTCCACGCGCTTGCTCAACATCTCCCGCACGCGGTCTACGGTCTGGTGCGTGATCGCGTACACGTTCACCCGCACCAGTTTGTCCAGGCCCGATCCGGAGTCGCTCAGCACGGCGCTGAGGTTGTCCAGGACTTGTTCGATCTGCTTGTCGATCGAACCCTCCCCGACGGGCTTGCCGGCGCGGTCCAGCGGCAGCAACTGCCGGGTATGCACCAGCGACTGGCCTGTCACGACCACGGCCTGTGAGATCCCCGCGGGGGCGTCCAGAGGCAGGTACTGAACCGACGCGCCGGCCGTCTCCTGGCCGGGTTTTGTTTTCGCGGGCTGGTCGTCGGCCGCCGGGCAATAGGCCAATCCGACCGCGCACACCGCCCAGAGGGCCGCAGAAACCGATCGCCATGTCATGGATATGCTCCTTCCAAGTTCAGAACTCCAAGTCCCCGGCGCAACGAACTCCGAGCCGGGACCTGCGAGTGCAAGCCTTGTTGCGTTACACCTGTTCGGGCAGTTCGTAGCCTTTGCGTTTCGGGACGTCGATGAACGAGTTGGCTTCCTCGTCGCCGGGGAAGATCTCTTTTTCCGGGTCCCACTTCAGCGGGCGTCCGAGCCAGCGGGCGATGTTGCCCAGATGGCACAAGGTGGCGACGCGATGCCCGCTCTCAACGTTCATAATCGGGTCCTGGCGGGAAACCACGCAGTCGTAGAAATTCTGCATGTGGTTGTCGCTCTTGATGACCCGGACCGCGTCCTTGGGAAGCGGGTCCTGGTCGAGGTCCGGCGGATCGCACTCGTAGCCTCCGCGGAAAATCGTGATCCGGCCCTTCTCGCCGATGAAGATGGCTCCGCCACCCACCTTGTTCTCGATGGAACTGAGCGTCAGGACCACGCCGTTGGCATACTTGTAGTTGATAATGGACTTGCTGCAGGCGGCGTCCCCCCGGTCGCGTTTGGCCGGCGTGTCGTAGATTACCTTTTCCAACTTCTCAGCCGGGTCGACCCAGATCTCGACGGGACCGCTGGCGTCCATTTGCAGGGCCCAATGGACCATGCTCAGCCCGTGACAGCCCCAGTTGGGCAGTTCGCCGCCCGAATAGGGCCGGAACGACATCCAACCGGGACCGACGGCGAATTTCTCCGCCGGCGAGACCGGGAAGTCCGGCTCGGGCTCGTACGGGATGCGCGACAGGTAGAGGTCCGTGTGATAGGGCACGACCTCGTTCGGCCCGCACCAGCGATCCCAATCCAAGTACTCCGGGACCGGTTGCGGCGGGAAATCGCACTCGTAGGGGCTGGGATAGTTGTAGCCGATGACTTGTTGGATCTTGCCAATCCGGCCGTTGAGAATCATCTCCACGGCCTTCCGCGTCTTCGGATGCGACCGCTGCTGCTCGCCGGTCTGGAACACCCGCTTGTACTTGCGCACCGCCTCGACCATCACGCGTCCTTCGCGGATGGTGTGCGACAGCGGTTGTTCGCCGTAGATGTCCTTGCCCGCCTGACAGGCATGGATGCAGGGCAGGTAATGCCAATGCTCCGGCGTGGCGTACACGACAACGTCAACTTCTTTGCGGTCCAACAGTTCCCGGTAGTCCTGGAAGGCCTTGGCCTTGTAATGGTGGGCCCACATGTCCGCCCGGCGTTTGTTGAAATCGGCCGTCGCGACGATCCGAGCGTACTCGGGCCGCATTCCCTGACCGCCCTTGCCGATCGCAAGCTGTCCGTTGCGGCGTCCGCAACCGATAATCCCCACGCCGATCTGGTCGTTGGCCGGCGTGCCGGTCACGGACTTGGGCGCGACGATGGTCGGTGTTGGCGCCGGTCGCTGGCACGACACGAAATGCGGCAGGACGACTCCCGCCGCAGCCGCGTTCAACCCGTGCTTCAACGCCTGACGCCGCGAAATCTTCTTGTCAACTGGCATGGAATATCCCTCCGCTAACAAATTCGTTGGCTTGCTGAGTGCTTCGCGTCCTTCCCGGCTGACCACAGACTAAAGCCGGCTCGCGATGTCTGCAAGTACTCGTCCCCAAGTTCTCCTTACTGCTTGGAGGCCGTCGTGTTGCGCACGAGTTTCTGGGCGCGTTTGCCCAGGATGTCCCCGGCGTACAGGTTCCCTTGCGAATCGACCCCGACGGCGTGCAGCCAGTTGCACTCGCCGGGCTTCTCCTGACCATCCTGCCCAACCGGAACAGTCCATAGTTGCCGAGCCTTGCCGTCCGTGGAAAACCGCAGAAAGATCGCGTCCTTGGGAGGCGGATAGCTGCCGTCCCGGTACCACGCCTGGGGCGAGGAACCGCAAGCCCAGATTTCGTCTGCAGCCGTGATGCACAGGCCCCACGGCATGATCAGATGGCTCCACTCGCCGAGGACCTTCCCTTGCTGGTCAAACACATGGATGCGGCCGGCGTTGCGGTCGGCCACGTACAGGACGCCGCGCGAGTCCACGACGATCTGGTGGGGCAGACAGAACTGGCCCGGTCCGCTGCCGTACTGGCCCCAGGCCTTGATAAACTTGCCCTGGGCGTCGAACTGGACCACACGGCGATTGCCGTAGCCGTCGCTGACGAAGACGTCCCCGGCGGGTGTGATGGCCGTATCCGTGGGCCCGTTGAAATGAGTCTCGTCCTCCCCCGACTTGCCCGGCGTGCCCAGCGTCAGCAGCAACTGGCCCTCGGGCGTGAACTTCTTGACCACGTGGGCCGCGTGATCCGTGATCCAGACGTTCCCCCGACTGTCGAACCGCAGACTGTGCGGGCTCTTGAACTGGTCCTGTCCCCAACTCTTCACCAACTCGCCCTGGACAGTGTACACCTGCACCGGGACCGGGCACCGCTCCAGGCACCAGACCCGATCCTCGCGGTCGACGGCGATGCCCGGCACGGCGGCCCGAGGTCCGAATTCGGCGGGGCGCTGAGGCCAAGCCGGATCGACCGTGTACTCGACGACCGTCGGTTCCGGCGGATAACTGGGCTGCCCGGCCCGTGCGACGGACACGCTCCCGGCCGTGACGACCGCAATCCCGATGACGTTCAGATAAATCTGCAAGCTTCGTAGATTCACGGGTGTACTCCTGTCGTGGTTTTCGTGTTTCGTGTTTCGTGCTTTTCGTTGTCTTCGTTGTCGTTGTTTTCGTTGTTTTCGTTGTTGACGATCCGAATCACAGTTTCCAGGACGCCCGCATCTCGCGGCGGATCCTACGATGACCGCAGCCGATCGGACCGAGGTTGATCCAGTTGCCGGGCGCCGCAGCGCCAAACACCGACCGTGGCACCCTCTGCGGCACCGCCAGCGTCGAGGCCAGTGCCGCTGCGGTTTTCAAGAACCGGCGCCGACTGCCGCGGCGCAGGGCGCGAGACGAATTCTCGGTGAGCATCCTCAAGGGGCTCCCTCAGCGTGGGGTTACGCAAGACAACTTGGAAGCACTCCAGTTTATACGAAGTCGAGACGCTTCAGAATAGGACGCATGACTTGCTCCCCGCCGACTGGCCGGCTCGGCGGCAGATTACGATTGACTTGCCGTGACGGCAGTGCCCCTCGAATGAAGGATGCCGTCTGCGATACTGAGGAATCAAGATTCCGTCGCGAGGATGCGGTGCGCAGCGGCGGTGACGGAAGGGAAAGGCGGTTGAGATGCGGTTGAAGACGGTCGTCGTCGAAAGCCTGAGGCGGGAGGAATTGCGGCAGGTGGTCGAGTTGCCGGGCGTCGAGGGCGCGGATCGGCGGACGCGATGCGGGCGGGGCATTCCGCCCTCGTCCAGCGCCGACGGGGGCTGGGTGCAACACATGCTCGCCGGGCTGAAAGAAGGCGGGCGCATGGCCGTGGTGCTGGACACGGGCGAGGCGATAGACGCCCTCTTCGGCCACCACGCTGCTTGTCAGCGTGGAGCCACGTTCAGAACCAGCCGTCGTCATCGTCGCCGCCCTCGCCGAAACGGGGAAGTTATTTCGACATCCATTGCTACCGGTTGATCAGCGCCAACCAGCCGCAAGTGTGCTCTTCAACGGTGATCGCGGCCGTGGCGAAGTCGTGATCGGCCGACGACACCAGATTCGTCGTCAGCGTATTCCAAGGCGGATCGTTCTCGTGCTTTAGGGTGACGATCTAATCGGTGTCCAAAAAAATCGCCGCCGAGCCTCCTGCCGATCTTTCTCGCGGATCTTCAAGGCTTCGTCGTCGATCTCGCGCAGGACGGCGTCACCGGTGAACATCCCGATCGTTTTCCCCCAATCGTCGCGTCTCGGCTCTCGAGGCTTCGTCAACAACTCAGCCAGGGCTCGTTCCAACTTCGCAACTCGTTCTTTGAGCGTCTGTGACATGGCGATTCTCCGTCGCGGCGGAATGTGGTCACCGCGCTTCCATTTCTACGCGGCGGGGAGGTTTTGGGGTAGGCCGGAACTGCGCGGGCGCGTTCCGGCCTACGCTCCTTGCCCAAAAACGCCTTGAGCCGCCCTTGGCACAAAGGCCCTTTTTCCAACCGTAGCAGCGGTGACCGAAATGACTTCCCGGTCTCCGCGGACGAAGGGGTCAGGCTTACAGATTTCAGTTTTCGCGGTCCCAGGACTTTCCACTTGGAAAGCGATTGCCCCGCGAAAATTGAAATCTGTAAGCCTGACCCCAGACGGTGGACGAAACCGCCAAGTTATTTCGGCACCCGTCGCTACCGTGGGCCAACTCCCAACCCCGCGTGTGGGTGTTGGTCCGCATCATACCCATTCCGCCCTTTTCCGCAAAGCAAGGAGCCCCGCCCCCATTTCTCGAACTTTGTTCGTACACCGGGCAATGCGAATATCGGCGTCTGTCCTGGTTATGCCCCGCTCGCCATGACTCAGGCCGAGCCTGACCTACGCCGTGGTCGCCGCCAGGTTGTCCAGATGATGCACGCCGCGCTCGCGGGCCAACTCCCGCAACCGCTGGCGATCGGTCGTGAAATAGCTTCCCAGCAGCCGCGCCTTCCCAAACAACTGCTGAATGCGATGGTCCCAGATATCAGCAGAAGAAAGGACAGGCATTTCGCCATTTCGCGGTAGGCATCTCGCGGGAGTCGTCTTTTCTTGCGTTTTCCAACGCAGCTCGGAGCCAGCCTCCTCTTTCCAACAGGCGTCAGGCGGTTGGCCGCCGGTGTTCGGCTCCTCGCAGTTCACCCCGCTCGTTCGTCTGCCACACTTGGCCGCTGTCCACGTCCAGCGCCGTGAGCCACCCGCCGTAGCAGCAGCGCGTGTCGAGGCACTTCAAGTAGCCCAGGTCCAGGATTTCGGAGTGCGGCGTGTGGCCAACGACGGCGACCTTGCCGGAGCAGTGCGGTGCCGGCGGAACGTAGTCCCGGAGCGAAAGCCAGCGGAGCGAGTGCGGCGTCTGCCGATCCAGGGGGACGTTTGGCTCGTAATTGGCATGGACGAAGAAGTGCCGCTCCGTCTCGAAGCACGTCCGGCAGGAACGCAGGAACTCCACGTGCGCGGACGGAATCAACTCCATGCGCCCGGTCGAGCCGTACGAGTCCAGGCACTTCATGCCGCCGCAGTTCATCCAGAACCGGAAGTCCGAACGTCCTTCCCTGGCGCCCAGCAGCATTTCTTCGTGGTTGCCCAGGATCGGCACAAGCCGGCAGCGGCCGGCCAGCGAAATCAACTGGTCGATCACGCCCCGGCTGTCGATCCCCCGGTCCACGTAGTCGCCCAACGGAACTACCGTGTCACCCAACCGGGGCTCGATGGTCTCGATCAGCTTCGCCAAGGCGATGGCGCAGCCGTGAATGTCGCCGATGGCGATCGTGCGTGGCATGGGGCCTCCGAGGTGGTTCGCATCGTTCGAGAAATGCCTGTCCGGTGTTGATTGCGGATCATCCCACGAAGTGTGACGGCGACTTGGGCGAGGCGACCGCTGTTTCTCGAACGCTGCTTACCGGAGCGAACAACGGATTGTCAAATTGTCTTGCCGCGGGCCAGCCTTGTTTCTTTCCAGTTTGGACCAACCGTGTCCCAGGGCCGCCGAAGAACAGAATATCAGGAACACAACAACGCGAAAGGAGTCACCCGTGCCCAAGTTCTACGTCGAATCCGGTCCCGTCCGGCTGGTTTTGGATGCCCCGAACGCCGAGCAAGCCGCCGTCATGGCCTTTCAGTGGACCTGCGACAAGCAGGCGGAGATCGAGGCTGCGTCGCCGCTGGACCACCTGTTGGAGGCCGAGCAGCGCGGCTGGCAAGTGGACGACGAAGTCGCCGTCAGCGAACAAGGCTTTGGCCGCTGGGACGGCGAGGTGTTTCAAACGCTGGACGTCTTCGAGGCTTGGCTGCGGTGCCCGATACCGGTGATCTGAAGCAGCGCCGCTGCGGTGGGACGCCGGCTAATCGCCCAACCGCCTGCTGCAAAGAGGGTACTGGCTCCGAGCTGTGCCGGAGAAGCCCCAGAGAAACAGGAACGTTGCCAGAACGTGACGCTGGCTCCGGCGGCGAAGTTCGTGATGCCGGTGGCGATGGCGTGCCAGGCGGAGGCGTGCTAAGCGGGCTTGGCCCCGTTCCAGCGGAGTTGGACCAGGGGAACGTCCGGCGCGCGGATCGCGGCGGCAAAGGCTTGTATCATTTCCTCGGCGGTGATCTTCCAGCCGATGACGGTGATCCCGAAACGGGGGTGCCCGCCCCGGAAGGGCCGTTCCGTCAGCGTGTCGAACACGCCTTCGACCAAGACCGGCCCGTCGCCAAAATCGACGATGCCTTTCAGTCGCAGCAGCCGGTCCCGGATTCGCTCGAACGCGACGAGGAACGCGTCGCGGTCCGCGCTTCGTCCCAGGATCGAGCACGTCGCGAGCTCTTCGGGAGGTGCCACTGTGGGGGGGTCCTGGCAAAGGGTGTGTTGGAGGCTTTGGACGAACTCCCAAGCGACGCGGCCGTGCGTGACGCGAACTTGGGCAGCGCGGGGATTCAGGTCGCGGAGCAACGCGGCCAATCGTTCCGTGCCGGCAGCGCCCAGCAGGTCGGTCTTGTTAATAACCAGTCCGTCCGCCCAGACGACTTGGACTCGCGCGGCTTTCAGATAGGGGAGCACCTTCGTCAGATTCGGGTCCACCACGCACAGGTTCGCCTGTACCCGGAACTGGTCCCGCGCCGGTGGAGCGTCAAAGAAGTTCTTCAGATCGCTGGTTTGGGCCACTCCGCTGGCTTCCGCCAGCACCACCTCGGGGCGGATATCGCGGGCGATCGTCTCCAACGTCTGAATGAAATCGGCATGGATGCACGCGCAAAACAGGCTGCCGCGGTTCAGTTCGAAAATGTGGTCCGCCGCCTGCTCCAACAACTGGCCGTCGACGCCCAGCGTGCCGAACTCGTTGACAATCAGGGCCACGCGCCGGGACCGCAGCTGGGGCGTCGCCAGCAGATGGTTCAACAGCGTCGTCTTTCCGGAACCGAGATAGCCGGTAATCAGATAAACGGGGATGGGCATGCTGGCAGGATCGAATCGCGTGAGAGGAAATACTTGTGGTCTGACAATGGCGAGTATTCGGGGTCGGGTGGGCGTTGTCAAGGCGGCTCCGTTGGGCGGCCCAAACGCCGCGTCCCCGAATTTTGCCGGGTGAGTCCACTCCGCACTTGCGTCCCCAAGGCAGCGTCCTGAGCGGGCATGGCGCTGAGCTTGTCGCAGACGAGCATCACAAGTTGCTGGCTGCACGGCATCCTCGAGACCCTGGTCGCCGGAAGGCATGGCAAAACGCCCGCTCAGACAGGTTGCCCTGTGTTGCGTTTCGCCACAGCCGCACCGGCTTCAGCTGGTCCAGCAACCGCTGGACCAGCGAGCGGTTGTTCGCCCCAGCAGCCCGAAGCCGGCCACACGGCTCAACGGCAAGGCTCCTCCGTGTCAGCTCGACGCGCCATGCTAGCAATGCCGACCGCCGAGGCGACAGGGCAGCGAAAGCGCGCGGCACGAGGCTTGCAGGGCAGACTCCTGGCTTCCACTTGCTGGCAAGCTTGCCGATTCCAGTGGTTTAGGGAGGAACCAGAGCGTGAAACGACTGTTGGTTGGTACGCTGTTGTTGGTCGCGGCAGTTTCACAGGCAGCGGGGCAGGAGTGGGCCCGAAGGATGTTCGAGGAGACCGAGCACGATTTCGGCGCCGTGCCGCGCGGTTCGAAACAGGAATATGCGTTCCGATTCAAGAACCTGTACAAGGAGCACGTGCATGTGGCCGACGTGCATTCGCATTGCGGATGCACGACGCCGTGGATCGAGAAAGACACGCTGGCGACACACGAAACGGGCGAGGTCCGCGTGCGGTTCAACACCAAGTCTTTCCTCGGCGCGCGCGGTGCGACCATCACGGTCACGATTGACGAGCCGGTCTTCGCCGAGGTCCAACTGCAGGTCCGCGGTTTCATCCGCAGCGACGTCGTGTTCACGCCGGGGACCGTCGATTTTGGATCGGTGACGGCTGGCGAGCAGGGATCTGCCGAACTGAAGGTAGCCTACGAGGGGAGTCACGATTGGGAGATCGTCGACGTCCGCAGCGCAAATCTGTTCCTGGAGGTTGAACTGGACGAGATGGCGCGGCGGGGCGGCCAGGTGGGCTACCGCATGCTGGTGCATCTGAAACCGGGCGCTCCCGCGGGCTTGTTGCAGGACCAGTTGGCGATTGTCACCAACGAGGCGGGCAGCGAGATCCTGCTGCTGCCAGTCGAGGGCCAAGTCACGTCGCCGCTGACCGTCAGCCCGGCGTCCCTGTTTCTCGGTGCGATGAAACCGGGCGAGACAGTCCAGAAGCGGCTGGTCGTGCGCGGCAGCAAGCCATTCCGGATTCTGAAGGTCGAGTGTGACGACTCCCGTTGCACGTTCGGCGAGGTCGTCGGCGAGCCCAAGTCGCTGCATTTCGTCAACCTTGCCTTTGCGGCGGGCGGCGAAGCGGGTGAAATCTCCAACGCCATCCGGATCCGAACGGATTTGGGCAGCGGCTTGTCCGGCGAATGCGCGATCCGGGGAACGGTACAGGCGAGCCCCTGAGGGTGCCCCTGACGGCGTGTGCGGGCGGACCCGACGCTAGGCGAACGGCGGAGAACCCGTATAATGGCTCAGTGCTTTTGGAGATCCTTCAGCAAGGCGGGCCACTCCGCCTGGGGCGAGCCCCTTTCCGACCGTCGTCAGATTCGAGCCGATGACCACTCCCCATCCCGACGAATTCCACGGTGTCATCCTCGACTCGATCAACGACGGCGTGTTCACCGTGGATCAGGACTGGAAGATCACGTCGTTCAATCGGGCGGCCGAGCGGATCACGGGGGTCAAGCGGCGAGAGGCGCTGGGACGCCCCTGCTGCGAGGTGTTCCGGGCCAGCATCTGTGAAGCCTCCTGCGCGCTGCGCGAGACCCTCGCCACGGGCCGCCCGGTGGTCAACAAGGCGATCTACGTCCTGGGCGTCAAAGGCCAGCGAATCCCGATCAGCATTTCCACTGCGGTCTTCAAGGACCGCCGGGGAAACGTGATCGGCGGCGTCGAGACGTTCCGCGATCTAAGCCTGGTCGAAGACCTCCGCAAGGAAATCGAGGGCAAGGACCGGTTTGCCGACATCGTAGGCCGCAGCACGGCCATCCGGCAGGTGTTCCAGCTTCTGCCCCTACTGGCGGACAGCGAAAGCACGGTGTTGATCGAGGGCGCCAGCGGGACCGGCAAGGAACTGTTCGCCCGCGCGATCCACTCGCTGTCGCGGCGCAAGGAGCGGCCGTTCGTGGCCATCAATTGCGGAGCTTTGCCGGACACGCTGTTGGAGTCGGAGCTGTTCGGTTACAAAGCCGGGGCGTTCACGGACGCGCGGCGGGACAAGCCCGGCCGGTTTGCCCTGGCCGAAGGCGGCACGGTCTTCCTGGACGAAATCGGCGATATCTCGCCGGCCATGCAGACGCGACTGCTGCGCGTTCTGCAGGAACGCGTGTACGAACCGCTGGGCTCGGTCCAGCCCGTCGCCACCGACGTCCGCGTGCTGGCCGCCACGCACCAGGATCTGGCGGGACTGGTCCAAGCCGGCAAGTTCCGCGAAGACCTGTTCTATCGGATTCACGTGGTGCGGCTCGAACTGCCGCGGCTCTGCGAGCGGCGGGAGGACATTCCGCTGCTGATCGAGCGTTTCATCGCCAAGTTTAACCGTCTGCAAGGCAAGGACGTGGCGGGGGTCGCCGACGACGTGCTGGCGCGGCTGATGGAATACGACTTTCCCGGCAACGTGCGTGAATTGGAGAACATCATCGAACATGCCTTCGTCCTGTGCCGCGGCGGCCTGATTCAGCTCTCCCACTTGCCTCCCCAGTTGCGCGGGCCCGCGGAAACGGGGTCCTTGTTGGAACTGAGCGGCTTGACGCTCGCTGCCACGGAACAATGGTTGATTCGCGACGCCCTCAGCCGGCACCACGGCAATCGCACCGCGGCAGCCAAGCAACTTGGCATCGATCCCAGCACACTGCACCGCAAAATCAAGTCGTTGGGAATTGATGTGCCGAGCCCGAAATCCAGAAAGCGTCGGGGAAGGGGAAGCTGAAGAAAGTTCGAGAAACCCGGTCAGCGGAAGGACGCAAGCCACCAATGTCCGGCGATCCGCCCTACCGACGGCGAGCACCAAACGGGATGCCGACCCTTTTCCGCGTCGTTGAGGAAGTCACGGTTTCGGTGCTGGGGTCAGGCTTATAGAATTCAATTTTGGCCGAGCAGAGTCGTAGCACGTAGCTGGCACCAAACTCGGCCAAATTGAATTCTGTAAGCCTGACCCCATTTCGCGCGACCACGCCATCGTAGACAGCGACTTTCCGTGGCAGTTTCCCGTCTGGTGCTAGCGCCCAGCCGCTCAAGGGGCGCCGGACAGCGGTTTCTCGAACCGCTGCGGCCTGGCGGCGAATGTCCGGCAAAATGCCAGAGTCGAGCGCCTTCGCGCCTCTTGCAGATTGCCGGGTGAACCTCGCCCCCACAGCCGGTCGGATCGCGGAGCAGCGATGGATTTCCCACCAGTTCAACAAGCCGACCACGCTCGGTCTTTTTTGGCGCGGTAAGTGCAGGACGAGCGGTCCATGAGAATCGCAATCCCCCACTGGCAATCCCGCGTGTCTCCTGTGTGCGACGAGGCCAGGAGTTTCCTGATCGTCGATGTCACGGATGGGCAGGAAGTCCGGCGGAGCCAGTTCGAGATGACAGCGCCCGGCACGGACCTGGTCGGTCGCGCCACGCAGTTGCTGGACTTGGGCGTTCAGACGATGATTTGCGGGGCCCTCTCCAAGGAATTGGAGACGATGCTGTTGGGGGTCGGCATCGAGGTTATTTCGCAAGTTTGCGGAGGCGTGGAGGACGTCTTGCGGGCGTTCCGGACGGGCGGGTTGGAGCAGGATTGTTTCGTCCTGCCGGGCTGCGCTCGCAAGAAAGAGCGTCGGCGGCGAAATGGCAATTGCCGGAGGGACTTGCGTCTTTGAGATGATGGCTCACAAGATTCGAATCAGCGTTGTGGTGGAGAACACGGCCCAGGGCCTGGGCCTCTTGGGCGAACACGGCTTGGCCTACTGGATCGAGTGGCCGGGCAGGCGCGTGCTGCTGGACACGGGGCAAGGCACCGTGCTGGCGGGCAATGCCTTCAAACTGGAGGTGCCTTTGCACGAAGCCGACGCCGTCATCCTGAGTCACGGCCATTACGACCACAGCGGCGGACTGGCCGAGGTGCTCCGCGTGAATCGACCCAACGTGTTCGCACACCCCGCGGCGTTGGAGCCCAAGTTCGCGCGCAACCAGGACGGCACCTCGCGGGAGATCGGCATGCCCGCGTCTGCCGAGCGCGCCCTGCGCGAGTGCGGCGAAGCCTGGGTAAGAACCTCGTCCCCGACGCCCGTGTTCGGCCGGTTGTACATCACCGGGCCCGTGCCGCGTGTTACGGATTTTGAGGACACGGGCGGTCCGTTTTTCTTGGACAACGAGTGCTCGCGCCCCGACCCGCTGGTCGACGACCAGGCGGTTTTCTTTGAGGCTCAAGAGGGCGTCGTGGTCCTGCTGGGATGCGCGCATTCCGGCGTGGTGAACACGTTGCAGTACGTGGACCAACTGACGGGCGGCAAGCCGATCCACGCGGTGCTGGGCGGGATGCACCTGGGGGGCGCCTCGCCGGAGCGAATGGCCCGGACGATCGAAGCGCTGCGCTCGTGGCACATCCCGCTGCTCGCCCCCGCCCATTGCACCGGCCTGCCTGCCACCGCCGCGCTGTGGAACGCTTTTCCGGGCACTTGCACGACGTGTAACGTCGGCAGACGATTCGAGTTCGACCTGGCGTGACTCGACAATCTTGACGGCTGTGCCAGAATGCCTTGCCGGCCACAAGCGATGGCATCCCATTTGCCATTCTTTGTCCGGCGTGAGTCGAGCCAATGCACACGCCGCCCCAGGGCCTTGGTTTTTTGCGGCCGTGAAGGCCCAAGCCGGGCCGCGGGCCGCGCAAGTGTTGTCCATTCAGCCTCGCGGGGCTGGGAAAAATCTGCACGCCTGGAGAAAAGTCATGAGATTCCGCATGCGTGGGTTCATTTCGCTGTTGCTTGCGTTGTCCTTCCTGGTCGCCGTGGTGTCCGGGTCCGTGCTGTTCATCACGCCGCGGGGCAGAGTCGCCAACTGGACCGGCTGGTCGGTCGCGGGGCTGACGAAGCACGAATGGGCAGCGCTGCACATCAACGCCTGCCTGCTGATGCTGATCGGAGCCGTCATCCACCTCGTTCTGAACTGGCGGATCTTCTGGAGCTACATCCAGAAGAAATCGGTCGGATTCAACCTCAAATGGGAAATGGCCGCTTCGATCCTGATCACCGCCGCCGTGGTCGGCGGCACGGTGTACCAGATTCCGCCACTGAAGGCGACCGCCGATCTGAACGAGCAAATCAAAGACTACTGGGAGGGGACCTCGGCAGCGGCCCCGGCGCCGCACGCGGAAGAATTTACGCTGACGAGCTTGGCGCAGACCACGGGACTGACCGCAACGGAAATCGTGACAGCGCTGCAGGAGGAGGGGATCGCCGTGGAAGATGAGAGCACGACGGTGGCCGACTTGGCCGCACGCAACGGCATGGTCCCCAGTCAGATCTATGCCGCCGTGACCAAGCGGTTTCCCGAGGCCGCGGCGGGAATCCCGGAGGGTAGAGGGGGCGGCCGCGGAATGGGCGCGGGACGCGGGATGGGGGGCGGCGGCCGAGGATGGGCTGCGGCCCAGGGCGAAGCCACCGGGCCATCAGCCGGCGCCCCCGCCGAGCCGCCGCACGGCGACGAGTCCGGGCAGGGCCAATGCCCTGGCGGCGGCGAAGGGCAGGGCATGGGCGGCGGCATGGGCATGGGGGGCCGCGGTATGGGCATGGGCGGCGGCGGCGGTATGGGTATGGGCGGCGGCGGCGGCATGGGCATGGGCGGCGGCCGAGGCATGGGCATGGGCCGAGGCCGGTGGCGGGAAGCGGAGACGACTTCCGAGCCCGCTGCGAATGAAGCGAAACCCAAACCTGACACGGCCACACCACCAACCGCGACCGACAAACCGGCGACTTAGCATCCGGCAGCGTGTTCGCCGATCACTCGTTGCCCGCGTTTCGGCTGGTCCCGCTACTCCGCTCCAAAATACTCCCAGAACACCTCGGCCAATTGCCGGCCGTACAGTTGCCAGTGCTCGGCAGTGGGAACGTCGTCCAGTCCGGCGATGTGATTGGCGTTCAGCTCGTGGATACAGGCGGCGATCCCGTAGCGAACGAGCAGTCCTTCGCCGACGGTTCCCGGATTGCGGAAATTGCTTTTCGTGCTGCCCTCGGTAAACCAGGTTTTTTCTCGGAGCAGCTTCTCGAGCCGTTCCATGCGGACGACGTATTCGTCGAGTCCGGTCACGCCGCCGTCGGGACGGCTGACGTGCAGTCGGCCGCCGGCGTCGTTGTGAAAGTCGATCGCCAAGTCCGGCCGCTTTCCCTGGGCGATCATCATTTCGACCCACTTTTCCAACGCCGCGTTTTCCGGAGCCAGCGCCGGGTCGGCCGGTTGGTCCCACTTGCGGTTCAGGTCCATGCCCCGCTGGTTGAAACGCGTGCGGCCTCGGGCCACGCCGTCCTTGTTGGCCATCGGCATCACGTACAGGCAGTACCGGTCGAGGTAGCGCCGAGCGTCCTCGTCGCCGTGCAGCAGTCGCCGGATCAGCCCCTGGACGACCCAATTGCCGCCGGGCTCCCAAGGATGAGCCCGCGCGCGGAGCAGAACGCGGTGGGGCGCATCCGGCTTGCCGACGCGGATCATCTCCAACTCGCGGTCCTCAACCGTCCGGCCGATGGGCGTGATCTCCACCAGCGGCTGGCCCGCGATGTCGGCCTTCAGCCGTTCCAGGTCGGACAGGCGATAGGGTTCCAAGCGAGCGACGTACAGCGACGGGCCTTCCAGGTGGACGCGGAGCTTGAACCGATACGGTTCGGCCGGCTCGGCCGGAATCGCGCGCCATTGTTTGCCGTCGTCGGAGATGAACGAGATCTTCGCTTCCGGAGTCGGCTTGCCGAGGACGCCGTTCCAGACGTTGGCGAACGGACCCAGCGTGAGCGTCAAGTCGGAGCCCGGTTCGGCCTCGACGCGAAACAGCCAATGCCCGTTGGCCCGGTTCGGCGACGCGCGTTCCTGGTCGTAAACCAACTGGATCTGGACAACGCCGTCCGCGTCGACCTCCCACCACAGCGGCGAGGCGTTCTCGAAATCGGTGGCAATGTAGTGGAGCGGATGGGACGGCGCAACGGGCATTGCCGGGGGTTCACCCGCGACGGAGCAATCCGGCAGGCCGCAGACCAAGGCGGCACCCATCAGGACCGTCAGAAGGCAAGAGCGTTTCACGGCGGTAATCCTCCTTGGCTGGTGGAACCACTAGCACTGAACGGTAATAGGCTGCTTTTCGCGTTGTTGATGAAATCACGGTTTCGGCGCTGGGGTCAGGCTTACAGAATTCAATTCTGGCCGAGCAAGGTTGTTCCCTATCGCTGGACCCACCATCGGCCAAAATTGAATTCTGTAAGCCTGACCCCCTGTCGTGCAAGTGGGCGATCATGCACAGCACCACGACATACCCATTTCCCGTTTGGTGCTACGGGGCCATCCCGGGCAGTTTCCGAATGTAGGCGGCGTTGCGTTTCGCGTCCGCCACGCCGTCCTTGGACGGGTTGGAAGTCTCCATCACGATCCAGCCCTGGTAGCCGATATCCCGGATGGCCGCAGCGATGGGATCGAATTTCACGACGCCTTCGCCCAGGTAGTTGGGGCCGTCCTTGAAGTGCAGCATGGCGATGCGGCTCTTGAGCAGGCGGATCTCTGCGGGCACGTCATAGCCCATGCGCGTCGAGTTGCCAACATCGTAGTAGACGGCCACGGATTCGTGCCCGATGCGTTCCAGGATCTCGATGTTCTGTTGGGCCGACAGCGTGTTCTCCAGGGCCAGGATCACGCCCGCCTGTTTGGCGCGAGGCGCGGCGGCCTTGATCCGTTCGACCACCACGTCGACGTCGGCCTGCTTGAGTTGACCGTTCTCGTCCAGCAGGCTCCCCTGGCCGAAGAACGCCACCAGGATCACGCCCGCGCCCAGGTCCGCGGCGGCGTCGATGCTCTGCTGCAGCCACGCCGGGCCGCGCGGATCGCTGGCCAGCGGGTTGCTGTTCAGCAGGCCCATCATGAACGACGAAATCACCAGCCCCGTCTCTTTCATCTCGTCTTTGTACTTCTGCCGCACGGACGGGTCGGCGATCTCCAGCGTATCCGCCGGTCCGCCGACGCGGACTTCGACGCCGTCCAAGCCGGCCTTGCGGGCGTCCGTCAACCCGATCCGGCACGAGCCGATGCGGATCTTCCCCGCGCGCTGCGCCGCCGTGGCTTGGCCCGCCCAGGCCGATGCCCAAACTCCGCCCGCCAGTCCGGCCGCCGCCTTGAGCAAGGTCCGCCGGTTCAGTCTCCCATCGCATGTCCCGTCGCGATCGTTCATCATCTGTTGGCTCCCGCTGTAAAACGCACCCGCACTCGCCGCCTTTGCCGTCTCGGTTGTCTCTGATCGGCGGCCGTCTCAGAACCGGAACGCCCCCAGTCTACCGTGTTTTCGCCTCACAGGGGAACACCCTGTTTCCCGAAACGTCATAGCCCGAAACTCCATGCATCGTCAGGACGCCTGGCAGCAACTGACGCACTGGGTTGGCTCGCATCCGAAACGCCGGTAGAATGCCCAGGGCCGGCGCGGACGGCGATTCCGTCCCGGCCAGCGCGCCCGTCGTGTGGCTCCGGCACCTGAATCTGGACAACGGAGGCTCTCGACGCGGGACGCGCTCGGGCAACCAGGCGTACGCATCGGAAGCGGGCAAATAGGAAGGCAATCAGCATGCTCTTGGCACCTCCCATCCGATTCAAGTTTGCCGTGTTCCTGTCGCTTGCCTCGGCGGCAACCGCTTCCACGCGGGCCGAGGAGCCAAGTCCGTCGCCCACGACGGTCGCCGCACAACGACCGAACGTGGTGCTGATCGTGGCCGACAACCTGGGACACGGCGACCTGTCCTGTTACGGTTGTCCGGATATCCCGACGCCGAACATCGACCGCCTGGCGACGCAAGGCGTGCGGTTCACCAATTTCTATGCCAACGGGCCCGAATGCAGCCCCACGCGCACGGCCTTGCTTACCGGCCGCTACCAGCAGCGTGCCGGCGGGCTGGAATGCGCGCTCGGTTCGGGCAACGTCGGCCGCTACGACGACGCGATCTGGCTCGCCGGCCAGCGACAATTGGGCCTGCCTCCCAGCGAATCGACGCTCATCGCGTTGCTCAAGCAAGCCGGCTATCGGACGGCCGGCTTGGGCAAATGGCACCTGGGCTATGAACAGCACTTTCTGCCGCCGCAGCACGGGTTCGACTACTTTCTGGCGTCGCTGGGAGGCACGATCGACTATTTCTACCATAACGAACCCGACGGCACTCCCGCGCTGTATGAGAACAACCGGCCGATCCGCCGCGATGGCTATTTCACGGACCTGATCACCGACGGCGCTATCGACTTCCTGCGCAAGCAGCCTCGGAATGAGCCCTTCTTTCTGTACCTGCCGTACACGGCGCCCAGCGCGCCGTTCCAGCATCCCGACCGCCAACCCGACCGCCCCAAGATCTCCACCGCGTGGGATACCAGCGACTGGCAGGCGGGCACGCGGGACGTGCTGCGGGCGATCATTCAGCGGCTGGACCGGGGAGTCGGCGCCGTTCTGCAAACGCTGGACGAGACGGACCAGGCCGCCACGACGCTGGTCATTTTCTGCAGCGACAACGGCGCCTATCCGATTGCCGCCAGCAACGCGCCGTTTCGCGGTTACGCTTCGGAGTTGTTCGAGGGCGGCATCCACGTCGCGTGCATGGCTCGCTGGCCGGGCAGGTTGCCGCGAGGCGTTGTCGACGACCGGCTGGGCATGACGTTCGATCTGTCGGCATCCATCCTGGCTGCCGCCGGTCTGGAGCCGCCGGCCGGCCGTCAATTGGACGGAATCGACATCCTGGGCCAGATCGCGGCCGAAAAGCCCGCCCCATCGCGGACGTTGTACTGGCGAGCGCGGCGGGCCGAACGGACCTGGAAAGCGGTCCGCGACGGCGACCTGAAATACCTTTCCCGCCAGGATGCCGGCCAGTTCGACGAATGGCTCTTCGACCTGGCACGCGACCCCAGCGAAAAGTCCAACCTGATCGCGGCTCGGCCGGACGACGTCAACCGGCTGAAGCAATTGCTGGCCGCCTGGGAACAGGACGTGCAACCGGCCCGCAAGCGTCCGGGCAATTGAAGGCTGAAGCGAGCATGACGTGGGAAACGTTTTCGCGAACGATGTTTTCCTCCACGGCGTCCAGGGACACGGCCGCGCGGTCAGCCGGATCAGGGGCTCCGCGCCGACGCGGCGGCACATCGCGACGAACTCGTCGGCGCCAAACAAATGAGCCATGTCATCCCACATGTTCTTCGGGTGCGGCCCGCGTTGGCGCTGCGGTCCGATGCCGAGCCCGGCCGGCGGCGGCACGGGGATCCTTGCCCGAATTGTCACACCGCGGATCGGGCCGTATTCGATGGATGGCGAAGTGCTCCGTGGGCGAGAGGTTTCACGCGATGGGATAGCGTCCGAACTGCTTCGTGGTGTTCACCAGGGCCAGGTAATTCTCCGGGCGGACCCAGGACGTGATCGTGTTGGCCGACGACATGATGTGCGGACCGTGGGCCGAGACGTCCTGCAAGGTCCGCCGCACCTCGGCGACAACCTCCTCGACCGAGCCGCGCGCCAGCAGATCGATGCTGATGTTGCCCATCACGGCGATGCGGCCGGGGTAACGCTCCAGAATCGGCCGCAGCTCCATGCCCGGAACCGGCTCCAGCGGCCCGAGGCAATCGACCCCCGTGCTCACCAGGGCATCCATGATCAGGCGGACGTCGCCGTCGGTGTGCTTGATGCAGTACAGTCCCGCGTTTTTCGCGGCGGCGACCACGGCGGCGTCGCAGGGCAAGATCAGCTCGTTGAACTGGCGGGGCGACATCATGGGGCCGTTCTTGTCCGAGTAATCGTCGCCCAACAGCACCAAATCGGCGCCGGCGGCCGCCACCAGCCGGTACAGTTCGGCGTAGTACTCGGTGCCGATCTTCATCAGATCTTTGACGAACCCCGGACGCAGGCCGAAGTCCAGGAGCAGGTTTTCCAGTCCGCCCCGCAAGAACACGGCCGGCGCCCAGCCCGATTCACCGACGCAGCAGATGGCCTTCTCGCCGCTCGGATAGCGTTCTTTCAAGCGGCGGATCTTGTCGAGCACGTGCGAGCGGGCCGGATCGGGCGGACGGTACGCGGCCAGGTCCTCCGGGGTCTCGATCCGCGGCGGCTTGGTGGGAACCGGCACCCCGTCGTACTGGCCGATTTGCAGCGCGCCCCACTTGTCGCGAAAGATCCGCTGCTCGCGATCGACCCATTCGACCTCGTCGTCCTCGTAGATCATCGTGTAAGCACCGACCATGTCCAGGTCCAGGTGGTCGGCCAAGTCGTGGCCGTCCTTTCCCGGACACAGCGCGCGGGCCACGCTCGGATCGATCCACAACTCGGCGACGGGGACCCGATCGGGCAGGCGATGCTCCAGCACGGCCACGATTCTCTCACGTCCGGTCATCGAGAGGTTCCTCCGCCGCAAACAGGGATTCAGCGTTCGTTTGGAAAACGGCCTGTTTAAGGGCGGCCCCCTCGGCCGGCGGCAGCCCCAGCGAGTCGAAAGCCGTCTTGAAAGCATCCAGCACGTGGTACGTGTTGTAGGTCAGCCGCTCGACCGGCACCGGCGATGCCCGTTGCAGCCCTGCGTCGCTCCACGGATAGGCGTCGCGAGTGACGAAGATCGCGCCCGCCCGCCTCGACCAGGCTTCCATTCCCGTGATCAGGCCAAAAGGCAAATCGGTGCCAAACAGCAGGCGCCCCCACAGCGGCCGATGCTCCAGCGCGCGGATGTAGACCGCCGGCACGGTCGCCGATGACATATCCAGGTAGAGGGCCGGGTGATCGAGCAGTCCTGAGTCGGCGAAACGACAGAATTCGTCGGGCTTCAGGTAGCGGCCCATGTGCGCCAGCACGATCTTGATGCCGGGGAAACGCTCCAAGACCCCGCGCACGTAGCGCTGGTTGTCCTCGTCCCCCATGCCGATGCCGGACGTGTGCAGCATCAGCACCAGGCGATGGTCGTCCATGAAGCGCAACAGCGAATCGGGGATGAATTCGGGCATCGAGCACTCGAAGGCGGTCTTGCCGACCAGGTCAAAGTACGGCTTCACGCCGGAAAACCGCACGCCGGCAGCCAAAGCTGCGTCCCACGCCGCCCGCGTGGGCGCGAGGTCGGTGGGATGCGCCAGCAAAAAGCCGCGCACGTCCGGCGCGGCAAGCATCACCTCAACCAGGTAGCGGTTTGCGCCGGCGAGGTCGACTTCGCGCAACGGAAAAGGAAACGCGATCGTGCCGGTCACGCGCCTGCCGGGAAAAAGCTGCGCATGCCACCCCCGCAATTGGGCCAGCCGGAGGTGGGTGAACGTACACAAGGGAACGCGGCGGCGCTGCGGGCTGATTTCGCCCATCACGTCCGGCGGCCCAAGATGGACATGGGCGTCGAAGATGGACTCCGGCATCCACGCCGCCAGCTCGCGGCCCCAGAGGCCGGCATGATCGCATTAGCTCGTTGCGTCGAGGTCGAGGGTCAAGACGCAGCCTCCTCAATCGCCGCGGTGATCGCCCGGTCCATCAGCTCGACCACCCACTCGGCTTCGTCCCGCGTAATGATCAGGGAAGGTGCGATCACCAGGATCTCGCCGTTGTTCCGCAGAATCATCCCTTGGCGGTAGCACCAATCGCTGACCCGGCTTCCCAAGGCAACTCCCTTGCCGTCGAGAACCACCGCCCAGAGCAGGCCGATCCCGCGCACGTCGTTGATGACCGCGTGTTTGCGCCGCAGTGCGGCAAACCGCTCCTGGAAGTACCCGCCCATCTCGGCCGCGTGCGCGACGAGCCCCTCCCGCTCGATGAGATCCAGATTGGCCAGCGTGGCGGCACAGGCCACCGTGTGCCCGCCGTACGTGCTGCCGCTGCGGAACTCCGTGCCCGGCCCGCGGCGGAAGACCTCGGCGATCCTGGCTGTTGTCACCGCCGCCCCCAGCGGAATGAAGCCGCCGGTAAAACCCTTGCCGATGGTCATCACGTCGGGCGTCACGCCGTCGTGCTCGCAGAAGAACCACTTGCCGGTCTTGCCGAAGCCGGTTTGGACCTCGTCGAAGATCAGGATGATTCCGTACTGATCGCACAGCCGCCGCACGCCGGCCAGGTAGCCTTCGGGCGGCAAGGGATAGCCGCTGTTGGAACCCGGCAGCGGGTCCATGATCATCGCCGAGATCGTCTCCGGCGACTCGAAGCGGATTAGCTCTTCCAACTGCCGCAGGCATTGCGCGCCGTATTCGGCCGAGGAGACTCCCGCAGGACGCTCGTGGTCCCGCGCGGGCGGCGCGAAGATGCCGCCGGGAATCAAGGGCTCGAAGTACTCGCGAAACCAGGGCAGCCCCGTGACGGATATCCCGCCCAGCGTCGTGGCGTGGTACGATCCTTGCCGAGCAATGACCTTGTAACGGTGCGGCTGCCCGCAGGCGACGTGGTACTGCCGGGCCATCTTCAGGGCGCTCTCGTTGGCCTCCGAGCCGCTGTTGACGAAGAAGCTCACGGCCAGTTCGCCGGGCATCACCTGGGCCAGTTTGCGGGCCAACTCGACCAGTGGGACGGTGAACGCATCGCCGTAGTTGGGAAAAAACTCCAACGTCTGCATCTGCTCGTGGACCGCCTCCGTCACTTCCGGCCGGGTGTGCCCGCAGACGGTGGTCAGCAGCGTGGCGAAGGAGTCGAAGTACTTGTTCCCGTCCAGGTCATAGACATAGCAGCCCTCGCCGCGCACGAAGATCTTCGGCCCGTGCGCGAGACTCTCATTGCTGGCGAAGTGGGGAATGACATAGAACAGTGCGTCGCGCCGCAGCGCCGCCTTCTGCTCGTCGGTCAGATCTGTGGTTTTCATTCGCCGACCCTCACCAGGAATTGCCGCGGATTGATGCCTCGGAGTCTCGGCCGGCATCGGCGTCATTCTATCGGACGGGAGTCGACGATGTCATGTACTTCTGCTGCAGAATTTGATGTCGTCCAAGATGTTCTACGTCGCAGGCTGGCGCGGCGGTTTGGCCATGGCCACCAGCAAAGACACGATCCGGCGGACTCGTCCGGCCCGCACGGCCCATCTTAAACATCGAATACCTTGAGCACTTCGTCGCCATAGTGGTTGATGACTTTGACGGCGAGCTTGCCGGTTTCGGGGCGGTCGAAGGGGCGGCTGGTGGTCGAGTAGAGGGCGGACCAGGCAACTTCGTCGATTTCGGCTCGCAAGGCCCGTTTCAGTTTGTCGTAGGGTTCGTCGGCGCCGGTGAAGTAGGCGTGGCGGACGAAGAAGCTTTCGCCGTTGTAGTCGGTGTCGATGAACCAGCAGGCAATGTCGTCCGTGCTGCTGGAGCGGATTTCGCCCGTGGTGGGGTCGAAGATGTCCAGCCCGCGAAGTTCGACGACGATGCGGCCGTCCTTCTGATGGGTCATTTCGAGGTCCGGCTCGCCGAAGACCATGAACAGGTTTCCCGATCCGGTTTTCTTGAGCAAGTCGCCCATCGTCAGGTCAGGGTTCATGCGCGTGGGCAGGACGGTCAGATTGCCGTATCGCTTGGCCTCTTCCGACACGTGCGGATCGAACGCGAATCCGCAGACGATCAGCACGTCGAACCCGACGCCGCGGACGGCTTCTTTGGCCGCTTCCTTGACCAATTGCGGGCCCACGGTGCCGTGTTCCGGGCCGATGCAGACGGCCACACGTTTCGAGGTTCCATCGCTGTCGGTGTAGGTGCCTTCGCCGTGAATCCACTGGCCGGCGTAGGCTTGGAGCGAATCGAACCGCAGCCGCTCGGTCTTGAAGGTGTTCTGCACGCCTGCCGTGCGCAGGTTGTCCAGGATCATGGTGCCAAACTGGTCGGGGCCATAGGTGGCGATCTTCAAGCCCAATTTCGGGTCGCCTTCTTCGGCGCGGCGTTTCTTTTCCTCGACGCTGATGGTCCGGTGCGGAGACAGGCTTTCGACGGTGAACGGCCCGGTGACTCGGACCCGCTTCTTCTCCTCGTAGGGCTGGTCGTACAGCATTTCCGTGTCGGCGCGGCGGGCGATCGAGGCGTCGATTTCGCGCTGCCGATCCTGCCGAGCCTGCCACCATTCCTTCAACAGCTTTCTTGCCTCGGCTGGCCAGTCCTGTTCCGGTTCGCGGGGCACTTCCCATTCCTGCCATTTCTTCTTCAGTCGTTTGTTCAGATTCGCCAGCAGCGGTTCCAGCGTTTCCTGCCACCGGGCGTGGATGTTGTCGATTTCTTCGTTGTTGGCGATCGCCTTGAGCGTGATGTGTGGCACCCGCTTGTAGACGAAGCCCTTGCGGATGTCGGCCTCGGTCTTGGGCAGCGAACGTGGCGGCAGTTGCCCGGCCAGCTCGGATTCTTTCTCGATGCCTTCCGGCGTGTCGGACAGCAGGTAATACGGGAAGCGGGCCGCCATCAACCGAGTGCGGGCCAAGGTGAGAGACACGCGACTGGTGTCGATCGTGATCCATCGTCTGCCCCATTGCTCGGCCACGTAGGCCGTCGTGCCGCTGCCGCACGTCGGGTCCAAGACCAAGTCTCCGGGGTCGGTGGTCATGAGGAGGCAGCGCTCAATAAGCCGAGCAGCAGTCTGCACAACGTACACCTTCGGGTCCGCACGACTTTGAACGCCCCCGATATCTGTCCAAATGTTAGTGAGCTGAAAGACTGGGAAGTCATCGAGATACGAGACGAATGATAACGTACTCGAGGTGGCTTCCATCCTCCCGCCAATCGCAACGCGATCCAGGCCTCGCTTATCAGTTCTGAACGTGCGCTTACCGGGCGTAAAGTCTCTTCCACGGAACACATAGCGAGGTACATCGCCAGATTGCGATGGGCGTGTACTGGTCATGTCGCTCAGTCGATACGGTCGGGCACCTGCTGGAAGATTGCCTTCGTTATCGGTAACCCTCGATACTGTAGAACGCGTTCCGTCAACAAGTTCCACCAGAGTGTACTTGCTCGCACCTTCACCGCCGAGGTCTTTGGACTGGAATAGCTTCCGTGCCTTGACGCCCTCCTTGTCGCGAGCATACCAGAGAACAAAATCCGCGATTTGCGCAAGCGTCGTGTCGGACTGGCCGCTCGTCTTCGCTGCGGCGATCTGAGCGACGAAGTTGTCTCGCCCAAACACCTCATCCATCAGGCACCGTACGAGATGCACGTTCTCATCGCCGATCTGGACAAAGACGGATCCGGATTCGGTGAGCAGTTCACGCGCAACAGCCAGCCGGTCGCGAAGGTACGGCAGGTACGAATGGATGCCTAGTTTCCACGTGTCGCGGAACGCTTGGACCTGCTCCGGTTGCCGCACCATGTCCTCGATCTTGCCGTCCTTCACGTCGCGTTTCCGTGTGGAGACTTGCCAGTTCGAGGGAAACTTGATCCCGTAAGGCGGGTCCATGTAGATCATCTGGACCCTACCCTTGAGCCCCTCCTTTTCCGCCAAGGAAGTCATCACCAGCTCAGAATTGCCGAGAATCAGTCGGTTGGACCAGTTGCCTTCGTGGTGGTAGAAATCAACCCGCTTGTCAAAGTCGTCGGGCAGGCCGTTGAAGTCGGAGAACAGGCTCAGTTGCGCGTCGCGTGGTTTCTTCGCGGCCTTGCCGGACGTGGCGCGAAAGTCTTCGATGATCGCCTGCGGATGGATTTTCTCCTGGATGTAGATCGGCACCGCTGGGACTTCCTGCGGCTGGCTGTCCTGTTGGTCCTTGCCCTTCCAGACAAGTTGCGGGTCGAGATCCGGGTTGCGGGGATAGCGGACGATGAACGGCGATTCCTGTTCCTTTGCCACGAAGTCCCGCAGTTCCTCGGTCGGGATGTTCGTCCGCTTGTCCTTGTGCCGGACGGTTTCGATGGGGACTTCAGTCCGTTTCGGTGTCTGTCGCTTGGTGGGCATGGTGACTTCCAGGGAGGATGGGGCAGAAAGATTGATGGCAGAAATATGAAGACCAATTCGTTCTTTATTTTTCTGCCATCAATTTTTCTGCCTCCTAATGATCTTCAACATGACTTCATGCAGGGTGATGTTGATCCAGAGCAGAGCGTCCATCCGTGTATGCTGGATGAATCGCCGCGCGTGGTCCGCGAACCGCTCGCGGCTGCGCTCGTCGACCGAAGTAATCTTGAACACCGTGCCGGGCGAAGCAAGGAGCACCTTTTGTCGGCCGGCCACTCGACTGCCTGAGACAATCTCGATTTCTTGAATCACATGATCCTCGCCGCCCAGAAGTTCCGTCATCGCTTCCGTGTACAGCGGCAATTCCAGGCCGGTGCCCCAGTCGTTGACAAGGGCGAGGAACAAATCCTTGACTGGGCGCAGGTCCGGTCCTGTGTCCGCACCGCCGTCATCCGCGACCGAAAACTGTCGGCGGTCGGCCAGCCGTAGCGTCGTATTTACGAACTCGTGTTCGACGACATCTGTCCGCATGTTAACCAGTTTTCCGTGGGGCAAGTCGGCCAGCAGGAGATAATGGAGCAGCTGTGCGCGGTGTTGCGGAGCAAGGAATTCGACCGTCTTGAGTTCGAACACGGCGCAGTGGTCAGCCAGGACGTCCATCTCGTACCGTTTGGTGAAACGGCCGAACGACACGTCGATCGGGACCTCTAATTGAATTCCGTTCCGACGCACCAGGAGTTCTTGCTTGTAGATTTCCTCTCGCAGGAAGCGGCCGAATTCGTTGTGAATCGTGAACAGATGGTGCATGACATCGTACGAAATCGCGGCGAATTCCTCCTGCGTCGGTCTGCGGAGTTCGGCGTGGACGACGACGGGCATCAGTGTCTCCCCGGGGGAATTGGGCAGAAAAATTGATGGCAGAAAGATAAAGATAATTTCCCATTCATTTTTCTGCCATCAATCTTTCTGCCCAAGGATTTCTTTCTTTGCGTTCCACGGATCGCGGACCTCGACAAACGTCCAACGGCCCCACGTCCCGGCGTTGTTGACGGCGGGAACCCAAAGCGTCTTGGCGGTACTGACCTTGGCCTCTTTGTCCTTGTCCTTCGCTCCGGTCACTTCGACGATCAGGTTCAGCGGGTTGTCGCGGCCATGCCCGTCGTCGATCCGAGCGATGAAGTCGGGCATGTAGTTGCGTTGCACGCCGCCGATCGTGTACGGGATCAGGAACCCCAGTCCGGCATTCTTGACGTAACACAGAACCTCGTCCAGGTCCTCGAACGTTTGCGCCATTTTCTGTTCCCACGACTGTGTATCACCCACGACGTGGGAAACGTGGCATTTGTCGGCGCGCGTCCTGTACGTGGCTCGAATGGTGTCGAAGTCCACGTGGACGGTCGAGCCCACCGTGTCGTAGGACTTGGGGATGGGCAGCAACCGTTTGTCGCCGTCGGTGGACTCGACGAGCGCCTTGTAGATGCGGTCGGCCGCGTCGTAGGCGTTTTGCACCAGCAGCAGGAGTTGCGGGAACGTGTTGTCTTTGCAGACGACGCAACTGGCCAGCCAGGATCGGCTGATGGCCAGCAGGTCGGGGAACAGCCAGGGCTTGATGTTCTGGTCGTCGTCGCGGAAGTAGTGTTCCAGCAGCCGCTTCGCGAGCCGGAATGCAACCTCTTGCGGGCGTCTTGCCCGGAGGTCGTCCAGCGTGTGAATGGCCGACTCGCCGACGATTGGCGCGTTCTCGACTTTGGTCGGAACGTGGGCGGTCGTCAACCTGAGTTCGGATTGCTTCGAGAACTTGGCGGTCAGGCGTTCTGCGGGAAGTTCGTAGCGGTAGCCGTCGATGCGGGGGAACGTGATTTCGCAGGCACGGCGACGATCTTCCAGCGCCCGGACGCGGGTGGGGATCGGCCCCGGTTTCGGATCGGCCGATGAACCGGCAGACGGAATAAACGAGAACGGGACGCCGTAGACTTCGGCGTATTCGACGGGGAAAGCCTCGAAGCTGGCGACGGTTCCATCCGGCAGCGGGAGGGTACAAGGCTCGGCATGGTAGCTCATGCGCCGGAGTCCCCGCCCCACCACTTGTTCGCACAGCAGTTGCGTACCGAAGGCCCGCACGCCCAGGATGTGCGTCACCGTGTTGGCGTCCCAGCCTTCGGTGAGCATCGAGACGGAGACCACGCACTTGACGTTTTCGCCAAGCTTGCCCGGCTTGCCCACGGTGTTCAGCACTTCGCGCAGCAAATCTTCGTCGGTCAGCTTTTCGGGATCGCTGCCGGGGAAGCGGCGGCGGTATTCGGCCTTGAACTCGTCGATTTCCCGCGCGGCGATTTTCTTGAAGTCGTCGCTCATCGCGTCGCCCGATTCCAACTGTTCGGAATCGACGAGGATCGTGTTGGGGCGGTCGGTGAATTGTCCGCCGGCCACGTTGCTGAAGATGTCCAGCCGCCCCGGCACGGCTACCGTGCTGCCATCGGGCACGGGCTTTTCCCAGCCGGCGATGTAATCGAAGACCATCTTCGAGACGTTGGTGTTGTTGCAGACGACGATGAACACGGGCGGCGTCAGGCCGTTGGCGCGGGCTTCGTCGTTGTTCTGCCACCGCTCGTAACACTTGGCGTAGTTGGCGTACAAGCTTTGCAGGGCACCCTCCAGGACGGCGGGCAATTTGGGTTCGCCCGTGATGGCGTCCGTCTTGCGGCCCTTCTTAGGCAGGTCGTCGCGGATGCGGGGCCACAGGTCGCGATAGGTGGGCTGGTCGCCGGTCATGGCGTTGTCCGCCACGGGGACGCGGGGGACTTTCACGATGCCGCACTCGATGGCGTCGATCAGCGAGAAGTCGGAGACCACCCAGGGGAACAAATGGCCTTCGCCGTACCCGGACCCGCGCAGGAAGAAGGGCGTAGCGGACAGGTCGTAGACGTTCTTGATACCGATGCTGCGCTGGACGGCCTCCAAACCGCTGATCCAGACGCGGGCGGCAGCGTCGCGTTTCTCGGCTTCCTTGCGGTCTTCGCCGGACAGTTTCACCTCGTCGTCGCCTGCGCGGCGCCGGTAGCAATGGTGCGCCTCGTCATTGATGACGATGATCTGCCGCTTGTTGCCCAGGCTGCGGCAGACACGGCGAACCATCTCGCCTTCGGATTCCGTGAAGGGCGAGTCTTCACTTTGTTGGAGGATGGCCTTGGTCAGCGAGGCGGCCTTGACCTTCTCGCGCCGGAGGAAGGCGTGGTAGTTGGTGATGACGATCTTGGCTTGCCCCAGCTTGTCCATCAGGTCGGGCGGAACAAGGTCTAGGGCGCGGTAGTAGTTGCCCGGATCGCTGGGCAACAGCACCCGCAAGCGGTCCCGGATCGTGATGCCCGGCGTGACAATCAGGAACGTGTCGGTGAAGCGGGCGTCCTTGGGATTGGCCAGCTTGTTCAGAACGTGCCAAACGATCAGCATGGCCATGACCACGGTCTTGCCGCTGCCCGTGGCCATCTTGGCGGCAATCCGGAGTAGGCCGGCGTTCGCATCCTCATTGAACCGTCGCAGGTCGTTTTCAATCCACGTGTGGCCGTACTTCTTGGCGACTTCGGTGATGTAGATCAGCGTTTCGAGGGCTTCGATCTGACAGAAAAACAAGCGGCGGGTGCGGTCATTCCGGCACCAATACTCCAGCAGGCGGGCGGTCTGGCGGGTCACGTCGTCCGAGTATCGGCCTTCGCGCCAGATTTTCACGAGTTGCCGGATGGCGTTGACGGTCTTGTTTTCTTCGATCCGGTCCTCGGTCCATTCGTCGAAGGTCAGCTGCTTGTCCTTCGTTTTCTTCCGGGGCTTGGCGATCGGCACGAAGTATTGGCTGATCCGGCGGGTGGATTCGATCTGGTTGGTGATGCCTTGTTCGTCGAACCGGAAGTGCCGCTTGGGTTCCTCGAACGGCGAGTTGATGACCGGGTTTTCGATGACGACTTGAGGCATGACGGGCTCACCTTTCCGCTGCGAACCGGCCTACGAGCATCCGCCGAAAGGGAGAAAGACAGACGCCCCGCAAGCCGATCTAGGCCCGCGGCTCGCGAAACCGCACGGCACGCACCGGCAGTAGCGTAACGCCCGCAACATCGGCTTTCAACCAGTGTCGCAACCTCATCGGCGCGATTGTCGCTTCCGTTCCAGCCCGATGTGCTTCCCAATGGACACGCCCGCATTGAAGGGATCGCGGGCAGGGCAGCCGGGGCAGCCCGCCGGTTTCCACGAGCAAGACGGCGGTTTCCACGAATCCAGCCGGAAAACAGGATTCCAGCCGGCGAGGACAAGAAGGCCGGCATCCGGGTGGCCGACGCCCTGCGCAAGCGCAAGCTGCGGGCGCCGCTGAAGGACGTCAAGATCCGCGATCCGGCCGACGTCCAGCGCCGCTTGGCCAACTCGGCCGACGATTACCCCGAAATCTGCGCCCCGATCCTGGCCCTGGACGCGACCGCCCAGCGGGGAGCCACCCAGACCGCCAACGGCAACTGGGACTATGGCGGCGGCCAGTGGAAATACAATCCGCAGACCGAAGGTTTTTTCCCCGACTAGGCTGTTAGTACCAAGTCACACTGAGCGTTCTCGGCAGCCGTGGTGAAGCGGACGCCGACTTGATCCAGGGCGTCTTCCGCTGGCGCGGGCCCGGCGGCGCCGCGGAGGAAACAGCTCATCCGGCTTCCCAGCCGACCTGCGGCTTTGTCGGGATGCGCGAGTGTCTGGGCGGGTTCATCGCCCGCCCGGAGCAATACCGGCTGGACTCACGGTCTTCCGGCTGCAAACTCGGCGGCAATTTCGTCGGCCTCCAGCGCACGAGCCCAAATTTTGATCGGGCCCATGAGGCCGCGATAGAAGGTCGGCCCGCGGGGAGCGTCCGACGGATTGGCTGCCCAGGCCTCGCGGCCGATCACCAGCGGCTCGCGGTTGGCGGCCAGCTTTCCCTTGGCCTCGCTGCGAAGGACTTCCTGGCCGTCCAAGCACAGCCGCACGCCCTTGTCCTCCTCGATCACCGCGGCCAGATGCTGCCATTGGCCGGGCTCGACTACCGCGGGCGAGCGGACGTTGTAGGCCCATTTTCCGTTGGCTTCGGCCGCCTCGAAAACGATCCGTCCCTCGTGGATGCTCAAAATGAACGGCGCCGAAGTCTCGTTGAACCGTTTGCCGACGAGCGCTTGTCGGCGGTCGACGGCCGCAGGCTTGATCCACACGCCGATCGTGACGGCCCGCTGGTTGAAGGCTTCCTGTTGCATGTGACGGGCACCCAAGCCGGCTGCTTGGGCATAGGCATAGCCCGAGCTGCTGGTGAAACCGACCTGCAGATACGTTTCGCCGTCGAACCGCGCCGCGGTCCCGACGGGTTCTTCCTGTACGCAGTCGAGCCTCCCGTTGACCCGTACATGGAATCCGTTTCCGGACCGGTCCGGCAACCGCGTGCCCTTGAGGTCCGCGAAATCCCACACCGCCAGCGGTTCGCGGCGTCCGGCGAACCGCTGGCGTTCGGCTTCCAACTGTTGGCCGATCTGGGCCAGGTCGCGGACCGGCTCCGTGACGCGCTCGAATTGGTTTTCACGCAAGAGCACGCCAGCGGCCCCTGGAGCGACCGAGATCCCCCAGTCGTTGTCCTGCACATAGCAGCGTTCGACGACCGCATCCTGGACCGACGGCACCCGCTCGTCGCGGCCGACGCTGATCCCGGCGTTGCTCAGCAGCCGGTTCCGCCGGGCGATGCTGGCCAAGTTCAGCGCGTAGGGAAAATCGGGACGCGGGGCCAGCCCCAGCAGGCCCAGTTGCGCTTCCCGCGGCAGGCGGCGGTGAGCGCTGTCGTACCCGTTGCCCTCCTCGATCACGTTGTCCAACCACTGGACGTACCAACTCGGCTGGATGTGGTGGTAGTTCATGCCCATGTTGAAAAAGCCGGCTGTGCGAGCCGACGTGTTGCCGGCGCAGATGTGGTTGAGGGACATGCCGTAGAACTGGATGACGCCGATGTCGGTGAA
The DNA here is from genome assembly GCA_012515235.1 of Candidatus Anammoximicrobium sp. Taxonomy (GTDB): domain Bacteria; phylum Planctomycetota; class Planctomycetia; order Pirellulales; family Pirellulaceae; genus Anammoximicrobium. The sequence continues at coordinate 46,045 of JAAYYU010000093.1, read as the reverse complement.
GCGATTGTCCAGCAACAGGTAATCACCTTGGTACATGGTAACGGTGATCTGCGAGTCGGCGTCGGGCACGACGTCCCACGGGCGGTCGATTTCGATCTGGCGTCCCTCGGCCCGCACAATGCGCCGGCATTGCCCGACGCCCCGGCCGCCGATCACCAGCACCGCCGCCCCGCGCCAATCGCGAGTGCCCCACTTGGGCTCGTCGGCTGCGGTAAGCCGGGTTCCCTCGGTCGCCGCCAGCTTGCCGTAGTAAGCGCCGCCGGAACCGTCGGTGGTCATCTCGTTGTCGCCGCCGAACCACTGGGAACACGTGTTGCGGGCGAAGTACACATGCTGCGAGACGGTGGAGCCGTCCAGGCAGTTGATCCCGCCGCCCCAGGTGGACAGGTCTTGGCCCAGGCACTGGTTGTTCTCGAAAACCACGCCATTGGAGCCGGAGAGCCAGAACCAGCCGAAACGGCCCATGCGGAAAACGTTGTTCGTGATCCGGGCGCCGCGGGCCCGCGTCAGGAACAAGCCGCATCCCGAACTCAACAGGTCGCAATCGCTGACCTCGACATTCTCGCCGCCCAAGGCCAGCAGCTTGCCGCCGTGAACGCCGAACCGCGTGAAGCGCCGGCTCATCTCCTCGGCGTCGTCGTACATGTGCCCGCGATACCGGTTGGCCACCACCCGCAGCCGGTGCAGGCGGACGTTGCCGGCCTGCGGACTCTTCAGATCGACCGTCAGGAAGTTGCCGTAGTTGGCACAGTAGAACGAAAGCTCCTCGATCGCAAAGCTGTGAGTTCCCACCAGCAGATCGGCCAGTGGTTCCTTGGCGTCGGGCCAAGCGATGGCCGAGAGTTCGCGTTTTTCGCCCCGCAGGACGGTGCGTTCGGGAATCGACAGCGTTTGCGAGACCAAGTACCTGCCACGGGGAAAGTAGAGCACGCCGCCGCCGGCGCTCTTGAGCCGGGTCAGCGCCTCGGCAATGGCCACCGTATCGTCGGCCAATCCGCGGCCGTCGGCCCCGAAGTCCATCACGTTCAGGGTCAGACCCGGCCAAGCCGACGGTGAGATGACCTTGATCGTCAACGGCCGACTCCAGGCGCCCGGCCCGCCACGCCCATTGTGGACCTGCACTTGATACTCTCCCACCGGGAGATCCGCAGGGAGATCCACCGTCAGGCTGTAGCCATCGCCTCGAGCCGCGAGGACGGCGCTGCGCGGACCGCTGAGGGCCACCGTCGCTGGCGGGAGTCCCTCCGCGCCGTGCGGGGCGCCGCCGGCGCTGTGACTCCAATTCAGATTCTTGCCGAACAGCCGCGCCGTCCCGCCGGGCGTCGCAGCCGTTCCGGCATCGCCCTGGCACCACCACGGGTCGGGAACGTTCAGCAGCCTCGTCGCGGTGACGGCCTCACCGCTCCGGACGCGGAACGCGACGACGCCGGGGGCCAGATCGGCGGGCAGCGCGAACTTCAGCGACTGCCCCCGCGGCTGAAGCACTTCCGGCTTGACGGCGTTGTCGGGCCATCGAATCGCCTGCGGCTGGCCCGCCGGTTCATCGGCCAAGCGGAACAACTCGACAGCGCAGTCCGCCGTCAGTCCGTCCCCCGTCACCAGGACCGACTCGCCGGGGCGCACCGGATCCGAAGCCCAGAACACGATGGGCGTAACGTTGACGCCGGCCGCCCAGACCGACCCCGCACCGGCCACGAGGAACCCTACCAACCCCAGCACCCCGTGTGTCTGAAACCTGCGTCGCGTCATGAGAAACCTCCGGCAAAGGACCGCATTCGTGGCAGCGCCTCGTGAGTTCAACCCCAGTTCAGCGGAGTCACGGTGATCGCCGCGCCCCGAAGTCCCACCGCGGTAGCTTGGCGCCCGGTCCCTTGCCGCGGACCTCGATCCAATCCAGTTCCACGGGTTTTCCTTCGCCGGCCGACAGGTAGATACGAACGACGCCCAGCGGCCCTTGCGCGGGGACCTCGACGGTGAGCGTCTGCCAATCGCCGGCCGGCACGTCGAAGGGGACGGATTGAGCTCCCGTGGGGTCATGGGCCCCGTTGGGCAGCCACTCGATCTTTCCCGCCCCGCCGACGGCCGCGCGGACGCGGAGTTGGACCGTGGCCGGTCCGCCCAGCTTCCCCATGCCGTGTCCCAGGAACGCGGTGCCGGGCTTGCCCGTGCCGGTCATCGTCAGCACGCCATCCTTCACGATGGCGACGCATTGGCGGGCCTTCCAGCCCTCCAACGGATCGTCGGGCGCGGCGGCGGACTGCGCGGCGGCGGGCTGATAGGCAGGGTTCGGACGCGGATACGTCGCCCCCGTGTCGGCCAGGAAGCGGTCGATCAGGGCGTCGAGTTCCTGGACGCGCGCCGTTTGCACGGCGGCCAGGTTCGTCGTTTCGCCCAGGTCGTCGCGCAGGTTGTACAGCTCGTACCGGCCTTCCTCTCCTGCCGGCACGCCAAACCAGCGGATCAGCTTCCAATCGCCGGCACGGACCCAGACGCCGCCCGCGCGGCCGAGGCTGCCGCCGTGCGGGAAGTAGTTGAAGAACGCCCTGCGGTCGAGGCCGCCGGTTTGCCGAAGTACGGCGGCGTAACTCATGCCGTCCATCTGCTGTTGAGCCGGCCGCGGCAGGCCGAGCAAGTCGAGCAGCGTGGGATACAGGTCGATGTGACCGACCACCGCGTCGCTGGTGGTGCCGGGCCGGATGCGGCCCGGCCAGGACCACATCATCGGGACGCGCGTGCCGCCTTCGTACAGCGTACCTTTGCCGTCGCGCAGCGGGCTGTTGACGGTCGGCGGCTGGACGCCGGCCCACTTGCGCCAGTCCGTCAGGAACGGATCGTCCGGCTGGCGTTTTGACGTTCGGGGGTCCTGGTCCGTGTTGCTGTGCGTGTTGCCGCCGTTGTCGGAGTTGAAGATGACGATCGTGTTGTCCGTCAGTTGGAGGCGGTCCAGCGTTTCCAGGACGCGGCCGAAACACTCATCGACGCTCCGGAGCATCGAGGCCATGATCGGATTGCCCTGCACACCGCGCGGGTCCTGCTTGGACGCGAACGCCCGCGTGTATTCCACCTTGTGCCCCCACGGCCCGTGGACGCCGTAGTTCCACAGGTTCAGGAAGAACGGCCGGTCCCGGTTGGCCTCGATGAATCGGACGGCCTCGTCGGCCAGTCGGTCCACGATGTACTCGCCGGGCGGGCCGTCGGTGACCGTGCCGACGCGGTTCTGGCCCCGTGGTTCCCCGTCGGGCTTCACACCGTAGGGCGAGAAATAGTTGCCCGGCGGGCCGGGATCGGGGTGACAGTGGAAGGCCACGTCGAACCCCTGCTGCTCCGGCCAGTGCGGCTGAGTCAGGCCCAGGTGCCACTTGCCGATGTGCGCCGTGCGATAGCCCGCGTCGCGCAGCGTTTCGGCCAGCGTGTACTGTGCGGGGTCCAAGTAGTTCTTGCTCTGCGGCACCAACATCGGCTGAGCGGGCCCCGCCGTCTCGGGCAGAAACGGTTGTCCCGCGGGCTGCGGCGGCTGATGGCCGGTGGCGCTGGTGATCCCGTGCCGCGCGGAGTACTTGCCGGTCAGCAGGCTGGCCCGCGTCGGCGAACAGAGCGGCTGCGCGTAGGCGTCGGTGAACCGCATGGCCCGCGCGGCAAAGCGGTCGATGTGCGGCGTTTCGTAGTACTTCGAGCCGTACACGCCGCAATCCATCCAACCCATGTCGTCCACCAGAAAAACGACCACGTTGGGCCGGGCAGGGTTGCCTGCGGCCGCGTCAGCCGTAGGCGGCGGAGCCAGGAGCAAGATGGCAAGCATGGGAAGAGACACGCTACTGGTTCTGGTCATCGTGGCGCCTCAACTTGCGGTTTGTCTTTCCGGTTTGGGAGGCGGACCAGCGGGTACAGCCCGATTGATCCGCTCCACGATTCCGTCGGCGTTTGTTCTGGCCCTGTTGCTGTTTCCAGCCCAATTGAAACCCCTTCTGGCCGCCAGAGTCAGGGGGCGACTTGGGCGGCGACGACTGCTCCCGACTGGTCGCTGCGCACGACCGCAACCTGGCCCTGCAGTTCGCGTCCGGCGAGGGTCACCGAAAGTCTCTTGCCGCGGGGAGCGACGTAGACGGCGTCGGTCCCCTGGCCGTGAGTTACCGTCACGACGGTCCCCCCGTCGCGGGCTTCGGCCGCGACGCCGACTTGCGGCCGCTCGCCGCGGTAAGGCGTCAAGGCCCACGCCAAGCTGACTGGACCGTCGGCGACCAGGCGGTAATCGAGCACGGGAATCGGCTTCTTGCGGCTGGCCGGAGCGAACCCCAGCACGGGGTCTTCGCGGCCGGTGACGATCTCCAGGGCCAGGCCCGTTGCCGCAGCCGGCGTGACCAGCAGGTTTGCCACTCCCGGATCAGCGCCCCAAGCCGCGAGGGTTCGAGCGTCGTGCTTCGCCGCGTCATTGTTCAGATGCCAGAGAATGTCGTACGCGTGGCTGCCCTGGGCGTGCAAGCGGTCGAGAACCACCCAGTAGTCGGGCCGGAGGAAGACCACCGTCCGCTCGTGCTGCACGTCGATCTCGCGTTTCGGCCCGTATCCGCTGCGATAGTCGCCGTCGGCCGCGTCGAAGACCGGGTTCGAAGTCCAGAGATTGTCCAGAGGCGTTTCGGTCTCGTACGTTTCGGCCAGGCCGCGCCGCTGCTGTGGCTGGCCGTCGACCAGGATCGTGTTGTGCGCCCAGGTGCTCAGCACATAGCGGCGGTACTTGCTGGCGTCGTAGCTGTAGGTCCCGGCCTCAGTCAGCAGGACGCGGCCGAAGCCGTAGAGGAACATCGACAGCTTGTCTTCGTGCTGATGGCCGATGCCGTACGGTCCCGACTCGAACAGCAGATAGCGGTCGTCGCTCCCCCAGCCGGAGCGCATCACATACTGGCCGGCGTACGGAAAGGCCACCGAAGTGCAGGCCGGCGGCGCGCCCTCGGCGCCGCCCGTGGCCGCCCAGCGGAAGTCGTCCCGGCCGAACAGTTCGGCCCCTTCGGCCAGCGACGCGATCACGTTCGTGTGGCCGGCGTCGTTCAGCGGGGGCAGGCGGCCTTCGGGCGTCATGGCCTGGAGATTGTAGGCATACATCCGCTCCAGGCGGCGGAGATACTCATCGGGCATGGCCACGCGGTTGTGGTCGGCCAGCTTGTACAGCCCGACGAAGTTGTGCCGCGCCACCTGGTGATAGCCCGTCGTCAATTCCTTTTGCGCCCCGTCGGGATAGACTTGCCGGTCGAGTTCCAGCGTGAGCCGATCGACGGCCGTCTTGAGCCACGTCGGCGCCTCGCGGCATTCGGGGAACAGGATTCCCAGATGGCCCAGGCCGTTGCACTCCATCGTCACCCAATTCCCGCCGTGCTGCGGGTGTTCGACGGTGATCCGCATCAGGTGCGCAGCGTGCTCGATCCACGACTTCAGGAACGTGACCAGATCGTCGGCCGTGAGGGAAGGCGAACCCAGGAAATCGTGGAGCGCATCGGGCCACGAGCCCGAGCAGCGGATGCCGGCTTCGATGGTCCGCCACGTCAGCGTCTCGTTGCCGGTTCCAAACAGCAGGTACGGGTTGTCTTCGATCCAGTCGCGCATCTGGGCGATCCACTCGCGGGCGTACTTCTCGTCGCCCGTCTGCCAGTACGCCTGGCCCAGCGTCCGCCAGTAGCCGAAGCGGTTCAGGCCGTAGGTCCACTCGCGGGTGAAAGCCGGATCGACGGGGTCGTACTTGTTCGCTTCCCAGTCGATGTCATCGCCCAGGTGATGGCCGTCGTAGACATGTTGGAGGATCGCTTCGGCGCGGCGGACGTCGGGCGTGTCGGAGTCGGCCGTCAGCGTAAGGACGTCGCCGGTCGCCTTGGCCGAGTAGGCCCAGAAGCGGAGCGACTTGAAGCTCCGCCAATCGTGCGGCAGGTCCTCCAGCCGCAATCCCGGCCGGGTCGGCAACTGGGCCCACGTGGCCGCCTGCTTTCCCTGCTTGACGATCTCCGTCGTGGGCTGCAGGGCTCCCCAGCGCCGGAAATCCTCGGCGGTCTCGAAATCGCCTAACACGACGGTCTTTTCGCCCACGAGTTCCACCCCGTCCAAGACGAGCACCGTCTCGGGGCTGGGCGTCCGATCCCCGTAGGTCGAACTGAACGACAGGCTGTTGATATGGTGCCAACCGATCGGCTGGCGGGCGCGGCCCCACTCGTTCAAGGGCAGCGTGAACTGCTTCCAGCCGGTCCAATCGACCCGGAAGCTGGTCACGTAGTAGTCCCAGCCTTCGCTGCCGCCCTCGACCGGCCCCGTCCGCTTCGGCCGCTCGCTCCAGTCGAACCACCAGCGGGGCGCCGTGCGGGACCGCAGATGTTCCAGCAAGGCCGCCTTGGCCGCTTCCAGGTTGCCGGCCTGGACGGCGGCGCGGACCGCGGCCAGTTCGTCGCGCGCCAGGTCCAGGCGGTCGAAGAACTGCGCGTCGGTCATCCGCGGGCCGGGCCGGGGCGGATCGTACTCCAGTCGCACGTCGTCGATAATCACGTCGGCCTCGGCTTGCGGCACGTTGCCCCAGCCGGCCGCAGTGAAGCGCAGGGCGTCCACCTGGTCCCAACCACGCGGCGAACGTGTCCCGCCACGATTGCCGATGGGAACGACAATCTCCTTCCAGCCTTCAAAGTCCAGACGCACGCCGTAGCCCCAGTAGTCCATTCCCTCCGTGTCCGGGTTTTCAGAAGGCACCAGGATCATGAATCGAGCCGGCAGGGGCCGGGCGTTGTGGATCCACAGGCGAAGCAGGTTAAAGCGGCTCCAGTCGCGCGGCACGTCGGGCACCGAGAAGCCGGCCGTCTGGGTGTGGTCCCGCCAGCGGACCGCAGCCTCGCCTTGCTTGATGTTCTCGCGTTCGAGCACCAGTCCGGCGATGCCCGCCGTGGTTTCGCAATCCCACAGCGTGCGGGCCTCCGGGCCGCATTCGGCGCTGAAAACGGCCGTGGCGATCGTCCCTAGGCCGATGGCGGCGATAAACCAGACGGTGTTGCGCATCATGATCGTTTCCTTTCCTTTGGTTTGGCTGACGCCATGCTACGAACGAACTTCCGCCGGGTAAATCGGGGGTCAGCATCGTTCGAGAGACGAGTGAACGGACGGACGCTAGCCGGCGGTGACCGGCGATCCGAAAAATCGGCGGCTAGAACCCTGCCGCTCATCCGCCGTTCGATTGTCCTTCCTCCAACGATGCCGACAGAAACCCGGCGTGTTCTCGCCGGACTGCAGAGCGGGGAATTATCTCCACAGCAGCAAGGGCTTGCCGGTGGCGGGAAGGAGTTCGAATTGGCGCACCAGCGCACTGGGGCCCGGCAGATGCAGGCGCAGATGGATCAGGGTTCCCGTCACAGGCAGCTTCACTTCGCAACTCTGCCAGTCGTCGGACGCGGCGATCGGGAAGACGATCCTGTTCTCGGGCGCGAAGTCTTTCTGCTCCGAGGTGCGCCAGGCGATGGCGGCTTGACCGGCCGTCGAGGTCTTCAGCGAGAGCTTTGCGGCGACGGGGCCGGCGGCCTGGAAACTGCTGCGGACCAGGAACGCCGGCTTTGCGTCCGGGCCGCGTACACGCGTCAGTTGCAGCGCACCGTCCGTCACGGCCAGCGTCCCGTTGCGGGCCAGCCAGCCCTGAAACTCGGACGCCGCGGCCTTGGCGGCGAACGGGACAAACGGCTTGCCTTCCAGATAGTAATCGAAGTACGCGTTCCACACCGGCGCCATCGGTCCCAGGGCCAGGCCGGGCGGGTCCAGTTCCGCACACCAGGCGGTCAGCTTGGCGCGCAACCGGCCGGCGATGTCGGGATGCCGGGCCGCGAGGTTGTGCTTCTCGCCGGGATCGGCGGTCAGGTCGTACAGGTACTCCCGCTCGCCGCCGCGCAGCAGCTTCCATTGGCCTGTGCGGACGGCTGATTGCGCCGTCCAGCGCCACATCAGCGCCTCGTGCGGCGGAGTCTTGATCTCGCCTTGGAAGTACGGCAGCAGATTCACGCCGTCCAACTCGCCGGGGCCCGTTTCGATGCCCGCCAGCGCGGCGGCCGTAGCGGCGACGTCCAGGCTGATCACCGGGTGCTCGTACACCTGGCCCGCGGGGATCGTGCCTTTCCAATAAGCGAGCCAGGGCACGCGGATGCCGCCCTCGCTGAGCATGCCTTTCTCGCCGTTGAGGGGTTCGTTCAACGAGCCGTCCCAGCCGCCCGGATCGCCCTGAAGCGGCGAGTCGATCTTGTGGATCTTCAGCGGCGCGCCGTTGTCGCCCATGAAGAACAGCAATGTGCGCTGCTCCAGATCGTGCTCGCGCAAGGTCTGCATCACGCGGCCCACGCCATCGTCGATGGCCGAGATCATGGCCAGGGCCTGTCGGCGGCGCTCCGGCATCGGGCCGGGAAACCGCCCGGTGTACTTCGGCGGTGCATCCAGCGGCGTGTGCGGCGCCCGGAACGCCAGGTAGAAGAAAAACGGCCGGTCGTGGTGCCGCTTGATAAAGGCGCAAGCCGCGGCGGCATTGGCCTCGAGGTGATACAGCGGACAGGGCACCACCGCGCCGGGGATCGTGTTGCCCTCCAGGTCGAAGTTCGCCCACGCCCTGCCGCCGGGACCCTGGTTGCAGAACACGTCGGCAAAGCCGTGCCGGGTAATCTCTTCCAAGGGTCCGAGATGCCACTTTCCGGACATGCCCGTCGCATAACCTGCCTTCTGCAGCCGCGTCGCGATGGTGGTTTGCCGGTTGAACCCGTCGAGCGCGGAGGCGTTGGAATCCAGATTGAACCGCCCCTGGAATCGCCCCGTCAGCAGTCCACCTCGCGACGGCACGCACTGCGGCGCGGTGACGTAGCCGTTGGCAGCGCGGACACCGCCGGCCGCCAGCGCGTCCAGGTGCGGCGTGCGGACGTCCTGCCGAACGCCCTGCGCTCCCAAATCCGCCCAGCCGTGATCGTCGGTAAAGATGACAATCAAGTTGGGCTTCACGCGTTCGCCGGCCGGCGACGGCCCGCAAACCATCCAGGCCAGAAGTCCGACGTGGACGAGCCTCATAACCGTCTCTTTCGTAAACCCATCTCTTTCCTAAACCAAATTGTCGTCGTGCGTCACGATCCGTTCGTTGGCCGCGCGTCGCGTCGTCGGGGGCCCGGCGTGATCTGGTTGGCCAGGCCTGGCGTCCCCAGCGGCTGACTACCGCTCTTTTCCTACGCAGTACAGATGCCGCGTGGTGCGGATGAACAGCTGGCCGTGGGCGGCGGTGATCGAGGATCGGACGACTTCGCCCTTGGTGGGCTCGTCCATGGGAATGGTGCGGAGCAGTTGGCCGTCGGCCGCACGGAAAACGGCCACCTGTCCATCGAAGTTGATCAGATACAGCTTGCCGTCGGCGGCCAGCGGCGAGGCTTCATATTTGGCGTTGCCCGGCGTGGGGACCGTCCACTTGATCTGGCCGGTCTGCGGCTCGACACGCGACAGGTTCTTGCGCACGTCGCTGAGGATGAAGAAGTCGCCGTCGTAGAACGCGGGCGTCGGGACGTCGCTGGACAGCCCTCGCGCTTGGCGGCTGACCCAGGCCAGGCAATCGTCGTCCAGCAGGCCGCTGCCGCCGGCTCGGATCGCGTAGATCGGGCTGCGTTTGGGAGCGCAGGCCAGGACGATGCCGTCGCCCGCGACGGGGGACGGCACCAGCCGCCAATGCGGCAGGCGTTCGGGATTCCATGTGCCCCACCGCCACAGCTCCTTGCCGGTCTGGGGATCGTGAGCGGACAAGGCGTCCCCGCCGGCGACGAGCAATTGCGTCTGGCCGCCGACCGTCGCGGGCACCGGCGTCGTAAACGCTTCGCGCGATTCGGCCACGGCCTGGCTGGGGCGGACCTGCCGCCACAGGGTTTTCCCGGTCTGCGGGTCCAGGGCCAGCAGATAGGATTCGTTGAACCGGCCCGCCAAGCCGCGCCCTTCCACCGGTTCGTCCCGCTGCAACACCTGCACGTACAGCTTGCCGTTGTAAAGCAGCGGGCTGCTGCTGAACGTCCACATGAACGCGAAGGGGCCGTAGTCATGGGCGAGATTGCGCGCCCACTGCGGCTTGCCGTCCAGGCCGTAGGCGACCAATTCGCCGCTGCCGTAGAAAAAGATCGCTTGCCGGCCGTCGGTGACGGGCGAGCTGGCGGCGAAGTTGCTGCGATAGTCTTTGCTGACGCCTTGGGCCACGTCGTGCTGCCAGAGGATCTGGCCGGTCTTGCGGCTGACGCACATGGCCTGCAGCCGGTCTCTGGCCGCATCCGCGCCGCTGAGCAAGACCCGGTCTTCCCAGATGACGGGCGTCGCGGCGGCCGCGCCCGGCAGGGTCACGCTCCACGCGACGCCATCCGTCCGGCTCCACTGTTCGGGCAGTCCCGTTTCCTCCGACGACCCGTTGAAGAACGGCCCGCGCCAATGCGGCCAATCGCCCGCTTGGACCGAGGATACGCACGCCAGCCACCACGCCGCGAGAAGAAGATGTCTAAGCACTGCAGCTCCGTTGTTGTCAGGAGTAATCAGGTACCCAAAGTGCGTCTTTCCGAAGTTTTTCGTGTCCGGCAAGGTAGCGTCTTGGAGACTGTCGGTCCAGCCGTCGCGCGGCGATTTTTCCGGGTTGAGGACCGACGCAAATCCGTGCACGTTTCGCTCGGTTGGGACCTGCGCCCCTTGCTTGTCCTTGACGGCACTTGTCACAATGTTCCGCGGGTAAGCGGTTGGGCCAAGGGCATGACGCCAGCTCTCCGCCTTGCCGGAATCACCGACTGGATGGATCATGGCCGCGCCGCGATTGCCCAATTCGACTGTACGCCTCACTCGTCTGGACCGCTGGACGGGCCCGGTCATGTTTTGGGTTTCGTTCGCCTTCCTGGCCATCCTGGCGGGCATGCTGTGCTCGTTTTCCATCGAGGTGGCCCAGTTGGCGAGAGTTTTGCCCGCTGATGCAACGGGCAGCCGAGACGCCGGTTCGCCGCTCGCTTCACGTACATCGCCGCGAGCCGGATCGCCGGCGCTCGCCGAATTCCCGACCGAAGAGGACGATCTGCCGCCGGAACGCGTCATCCGTCCGCTGCGGCGGTTTGGTTGGTGGCTGGGGTTGCTGTACCTGGCGATCGTCGGCGAAACCGTGGCTCATGCGCTCAGCGACGGCACGGGTTGGCGGCGGCACCTGTGGTACTGCCTCGTGCCGCCGTTGCGGATGGGCGGCCGCGATCACGTCGACGGCGGCGCCATCTGGTTGCCCCAGCTGGGCTGGCAGCGCGTCGACCGCAGTCTGCAGGTGCGGTTGGAGAAGGCTTTCAACGGACCGATGATCCTGATCGCGTTGGCGGTGCTGCCCCTGTTCGCGCTGGACTGGCACTGGCAGAGCCGGGCGGTGACGCCCAGCTGGTACATGCTGGTCTTTCTGTGGGTCAGCGAGAGTCTGATTTGGCTCGCGTTTGCGATCGAGTTCGTGATCATGGTTTCGGTGTCGTCCAAGAAGCTGCGTTACTGCCGGGATCACTGGGTCGACCTGGTCATCATTCTCGCGCCGATGGTCGGGTTTCTCCGGTTGGTCCGCATGGCCCGCGTGCTGCGGCTGTCGCAGGTCAGCCGGGCGGCGCGCGCGTATCGCTTGCGCGGGCTGAGCCAGCGGATGTTCCGCGGGCTGCTGGTGCTGAGCCTGGTCCGCAACCTGTTGGAGGGCGACCCGGCCAAGCGCCTGGCCAGACTGCAGGAGGAGTTGCACGACCGCGAACTCGACCTGGAACAACTGCGCGCGGAGATCGTCGCGGTGGAGCGACGGTTGGCGGCCAAGAAGCAAAAGAGGGACGAAGCGAGCGGGGACGGATCTTGCAATTCTGCTGCAGAACAGCCACGATGAGCGTTGCGGCTGCGCGCCGCCGCAACCAGGAAGCCCGCTTCTGGAAAAGGCGGGCTACCCAAACCGCGCGGTTGCTGAGCGGGAAGTTGCCCCAACGACCAACGGGATGTGACGCTCCGTGAGTGACGCCAACGAGCCCTTGGAACCCGACGACCCTGGCCAGCTCCCGAGTTTTTGGCTCTGGGTCTTGGAGACCCTGCGGCTGTCCGTACGGCCGTGCGGGGAGGATCTGTTCGAGTTTTCCGTGCCCGAGGGCCAACGCGGGGACTTCGACGGCCGCGAGGTGGTCCGGGTGGCGGTTCGAGCAAGCCGGGGGACCGGGCCTGGGACGGCGGACGTGTTGGCGGTGGATTCGCCGCTGGGCGGCCGGCTGTTGCGTCGCTTGCAGGCCTGGGGACCGTTCGTTCCCGCCGTGCCGAGGCATCAACCGGTGAGCGTTCACCAGTTGGCGCCGCATCTGTTCGCGCCGTATCGCGTCACCGGCGGCACCGTGCGATTGAGCGGCTGCAGCTTGGAGGATCATCCGCTGTTGCGCTATACCTACCTCGTTCGTAGAGACAACGGCGAGGCGGCGGCGCGGCTGGTCCACGTGGATGCCTCGCCACGGCCGGAGCCGCTCGAGCCGGCCCTGTCGGCGTCGCTCCGCCTGGACGAATTGGCCCCTCGACTCGTGCGGCCGCCGCGCGTCTCGGACGATCAACTCGGCGCTTGGCTGTCCTACGGCGAACAACAGGCGGCGCTGCTGACCACCGCCGACCGCCGTGCCGAATTCGTGGTGGCCGCGGTGATCTGGTGCAAGCGTGCGTCCGGCAAGCTGCTGTTCGAATTCGGCGACCGTTCGGCGGAGAGGCCCTTTGACGCTTGGGCCCAGCATCTGGTCGACGGCGTTGCCACGCCGCCGCCGTTCCGCTGTCCGGTGACGGGGCGCGAGTCGTATCACGTGACAGCCACGGACGACGGCCGCATCACGGTGGCCGAGTCGATTGCCTGTTGCGAATGTTCGGGTCGGCGGGTGCTGGATTCGGACTTGGAAACCTGCGCCGTGACGGGAAAACGGGCGTTGGCCGAGTTTCTGAGATCGTGCAGCGTCACCGGCGAACGCGTGTTGGCCGATCAATTGGTACGCTGTACCCAGTGCAGCCAGGAAGTCAGCCCCCACGCGATCCTTGCTGGCCGCTGCGCTGCCTGCCGGTCGCTGCAACCGATCTCGCGGGACGATCCGCGGCTGGCCCGCATCCTGGGTGAATATCCTAAGCTGGACCGCTGGACGCGTTGGCGGCTGGCCGAGACGGACGCCGTGTACGTGCTGACGGCGTCTTCGCTGCTCCGCCGCCTGCTGCTGGTGCTGGACAAGGAGTCGCTGGAAGCGTCGCACGTGGCCGAGAGCTTCCGGCTGGGGCGGGACTGGCCGGAGGTCCCGCGGGCGCAATGGGCTGAATTCCTGGGCTGAACCACCTCGAAAGGAACTCGCTGATGAAAGGCAATTCGCTTCTCTCCCTCGCCGTGGTTTTGCTCTTGACCCTGTTTTCTCCAGGTTCGACAAGCAGCACGGAAGCCGAGCCGGCGGTCTTGCCGACGGACGCTACCGCCTCGCCGCCGGAGCATCGCGTGCTGTGGTACGCCCAGCCCGCCAGCGTCTGGGCCAGAGAGGCCCTGCCGATCGGCAACGGTCGCTTGGGAGCGATGCTGTTCGGCGGCGTGAACGTCGAGCGGATCCAGTTCAACGAGAATTCCCTCTGGTCCGGCGACAACAACTGGGACGGCGAATACAAACCGGGCGACCGAGGCTTCGGCAGCTATCGCAACTTTGGCGATCTGTTCCTGGACTTTGGAAAGCCGGATGCTGTGCAAGTGACTTCGCCCAGCGGCCACGAGCGAGGCGACGGGAATGCGATCGGCAATTGCGTCGACGGGCGGGAAGAGACCAAGTGGTGCATCGACAAACCCGGCGAATCGGTCGTCTGGCAGGCCGAACTGCCGGAGGCCAAGCCGGTGTCGTCGTATGCGCTGACCAGTGCCAACGACATCCCCGCCCGCGATCCGCAGCACTGGGTGCTGGCCGGTTCCAGCGACGGAAAAACCTGGGACGAACTCGACTGCCGCACGCTGGACGGACCCTTTGAGTCGCGGCATCAGACGAAACAGTTCACCGTCGAGAAGCCGGCTCCGTACCGTTTCTACCGCCTCTCGTTCGTCCACAGAGGCGCCAGTCATTTCCAAGTGGCCGAAATCGCGTTGGCGGGTGTCGCATTCGCGCCGGAAGACCAGTTGGGCTCGGCTGCCGACTACCGCCGCGAACTGGACATCTCCACCGGCGTACACCGCACGGCGTTTACTCAGGACGGTGTCGCGTTCCGCCGCGAGGCGTTTGCCAGCCGGCCGGACCAGGTGCTGGTCTTCCACTACGCGGCGGAAAAAGATGGGAAGCCGACCCCGGCGTTCTCGGGCCGCTTGCGTCTGAAGCCGGGCCAGCCTGAAGTACAACTCGCCGCCGACGCCAAGGGGCTGGCTTGGGATGCCGTCATGCCCAACGGCCTCCAGCACGCCTGTTGCGTCCGCGTGCTGCACACCGGCGGCAGCGTCCAGGCCGACGGCGAGGTCCTGGTCTTTGCCGGCTGCGACAGCTTGACGCTGTTGTTGGCGGCTCGCACCGATTACGCCTTGAATTACGCCGCGAATTGGCGCGGTCCGCCGCCGGCTCCCGCCGTGGCCGAGGACATCGCCAGAGCGGAAACCAAATCGTTTGCAGCGCTGCGCCAGGCGCATCGGGACGACCTCGCGTCCCTGCTGGGCCGCGTGCGCGTCGACTGGGGCCGCTGCGCCGCGGACACGCTCGCCCTGCCCACCGACGCTCGGCTGGCGGCCTATGCCCAGGGAGCCCCCGATCCCGATCTGGAAGAGACGATGTTTCAGTACGGCCGGTACCTGCTGGCCAGTTGCTCGCGCCCCGGCGGGCTGCCGGCGAATCTGCAGGGGCTGTGGAACGACAGCAACCAACCGCCCTGGGCCAGCGATTACCACAGCAACATCAACGTGCAAATGAACTACTGGGGCGCCGAGCCGACGGCGTTGGCGGAGTGCCACGAGCCGCTGCTGGATTTCGTCACTGCCTGCGCCCAGCCTTGCCGCATCGCCACGCGCAAAGCGTTCGGGGAAAACACCCGCGGCTGGACCGCGCGGACCAGCCAGAGCATCTTCGGCGGCAACGGCTGGCAATGGAATATCCCGGCCAGCGCCTGGTACGCCCAGCACATGGCCTGGCACTATGCCTTTACGCAGGACCTGGAGTTCCTTCGCCGACAAGGCTACCCGATGGTCAAGGAGATCTGCCAATTCTGGGAGGACCACCTCAAGCAACTGCCGGACGGCGCCTTGGTCGCTCCGGACGGCTGGTCGCCCGAACACGGCCCGCGTGAAGACGGCGTGATGCACGACCAGCAGATCATCTGGGAGTTGTTTCAGAACTACCTGGAGCTGGCGCAAGCCCTGGGCGTGGACGCCGACTACCAGAAGAAAGTGGCCGACATGCAGGCCCGCTTGGCGCCCAACAAGATCGGCAAATGGGGCCAACTCCAGGAATGGCAAGCAGACCGCGACGACCCGAAAAACACGCACCGACACACCTCCCATCTGTTCGCCGTCTACCCCGGCCGGCAGATCAGTATGACTCAGACGCCCGACCTGGCGCGGGCGGCGATCGTGAGCCTCCGGGCGCGGAGCAACGACCACGAAGAAACGACCGGCCAGCCGTTCACGGTCGAGACGACCATTGGCGACAGCCGCCGCTCGTGGACCTGGCCCTGGCGGTGCGGCGTCTGGGCGCGCTTGGGTCAGGCCGAACGGGCCGGCATCATGGTCCGCGGCCTGCTCACCTACAACACGCTCCCCAACCTGTTCTGCAACCACCCGCCGTTCCAGATGGACGGCAACTTCGGCATCACCGGGACGATTGCCGAAATGCTGCTGCAGAGCCACGAAGGAAGCAGGAAGGAAGAGGCAGCCGGGACGAAGGATGCGAGTCCTTTCATCCCTCCGCCTTCCGCCTTCATCCTTCATCTCCTGCCCGCCCTGCCCAAGGACTGGACCCGCGAAGGCTCCTTCACCGGCCTCCGCGCCCGCGGCGGCTATTGCGTCGATTGCGCCTGGAAGGATGGCCAAGTGACCGCCTTCCGCATTGTGGCCGACAAGGCGCGGGACAAGGAGGCAAAAGTCAAGGTGCGCGTCAACGGCGAAATCCGCGAGATCTCGCCGGAACGTTAACCCAAACGTCGCAGAGAATCCGGCCAGCGGCGGGCGTCAGCCCAAGGCCGCCTGGTCTGTCGCCGGACATGGCGAGCCGCAAGGCGCTGGCCGCGGGTTTCTCCGAAAGACAGGCCCATTCTTCACCGGCGGCGAGCGCCACACAGGATTTCGGCACGCGCTGCGCGTTGCTGATGAAGTCACGGCTTCCGCCCGGGGTCAGGCTTGCAGAATTCAATTCTGGCCGATCGCAACGCCCGCCAGATGGTGCGACCTTGCTCGGCCAGAATTGAATTCTGCAAGCCTGACCCCAACACCAAGACGACAGACTTTCTCACGTACTTGCCTGCGGCGAGCGCGCGGGGGGAAGAAAGGGAAAAAAGAACCAAGATTCTCGTAGAGCCCTGGCCACGCGGACACGGAATCCCTGGTTCTTGGGCAGCCGGACGCGCGTGGGTGGCGATGCACCGTTAATGTGCCTCGTCCTTCATCAGTCGAAGACTTCGGCCGCCTCAGAAGAACTTCGTGATCCCCGGCGTAGGCATGGCGTAGTTGCCCTGGGCGTCGGGCAGCGTGGGGGGCTCGGCGTCCAAGGCCAATCGCTGCGGGGTGACGGTGTGCGGACAGTTCATCGCCTGGTCCCAGGTGAGCAGCTTGCCCGTGTAGCAGGCCCAGGTGGCCATGATGGCCAACATGCTGCTGCGGGCCATGTACAGCGTGTTGTTGACCGGCTGACCCTGCCGGATGGCGTGAAACAGGGCCACGTGTTCCAGGTCGAAGCGATTGCAGTTGGGGCCCGGATAGCGCCACGGATTCTCGCCGTCGATGCGGCAAGCCAACAGATCGCAGGTCCCCTTGGTCCCGGTGAAGCGGTCGGCGATGCTGGGCAGGCAGCCGTCCTGCTGGCGGCAGTAGGCGTACATCCGCGTCCCGTCCGCGTACTCATAGACCACGGAAAAATGGTCCCACGCGTCGCCGTACTGGCGGCCGACGCGCGTCTGCCGGCCGCCCATGCCCCAGGCGTGCAGCGGCGGCTGCTCGCGCATCGCCCAGGCGGCCTTGTCCAGATTGTGGACCAGGTTCAGCCCCGGCAAGTCGCCGGCCAGCCAGTAGAAGTTGTACCAGTCGCGGAGTTGATACTCCATTTCGCTCCAGCCGGGCTGCCGGGCTCGGGCGCGCAGCGAGCCCGTATTGCAGGTCTCCTCGATGCTCGTGATCCGCCCGATGGCCCCATCCAGCACGCGTTTCATCGTTTCCTGGACGCCCGTGTGATAGCGCCAGGCCAGGCCGGAGACAATGCTGAGTCCCTTTTGTGCGGCGATTTCGCCCGCTTCCAGCACCAATTTCACGCCGGGCGCGTCCACCGCGTGGATCTTCTCGCAGAACACGTGCTTGCCGGCGTCGACGCAAGCCTTCAAATAGATCGGATGAAAATAGGTGGGCAGGGCCAGCAGCACGACGTCGCAACAGGCGATCACGTCCTGGTAGGCGTCGAAGCCCACAAAGCAATGGTCGTCGTCCACGGTCACCTGCTCCGGCTTGGCGGCCTTCACGTTGGCCCGTGCCGAGCGGAGCATGTCCGGAAACACGTCGCCCAGGGCGACCAGCCGGGCGTTGGCGTCCGCGTTCAGCGCGTTGACGGCGGCCCCGGCGCCGCGGCCGCCGCAGCCCACCAGGCCGACGCGAAGGATGTCGCTGCCAGCCGCATGCGCGCTGCGAGCGATCGGCAGTCCGGCGGCCAAGGCCGCGCCGGCGGCGGCCGTGGACGTCCTGAGGAAATCACGGCGCGAAGAACCGGAGCGGGCATTCCGAGAAAGCATTCGCATCTTCCTGTCCCCCATTTTCCTTGTCCGTCAGGCGCCAATTCCGGGGTTCCCTTGGACGTCACAACCACCAACCGACACCGCTGATGATCGGCGGGGGATGCTCGCCAGTCAAGACCCGCGGCACATCGCGTCGGAACCTTGCTGCCCCAGGCGTTTTTTCGCCGCCCGCGTGCGGCTTGGTTCCTTGCGTCCGAAGCGTCGGGTATCATGGCAACGGAGACCGAAAGGACTTCCTGCGGTGAGAACGTCGAGTTGTGGACATCGAGCAGAGAAAGGCTTTCCGCCGTGGCGGCAACGAGTCGGTCGATCTGCTGGACCGGTTTTTCTGTGAGCCTGATCGCGGTTGTCGCGGCGTTGGTTTCCGCGGCGGCGGGGCATCCGTCGCTGATCGGGCCGGCGGTCGTGCTTCTGTTTGCGGCGCTGGCCGTGGCGTTCATGGGGCATGCGGCGTTGCGCGGCGTGGCGTTCACGGTGTGGGTCGTGGCGTTCGTCGCCGCGTCGATGTTCTATCCTGCCGCGTTCGGCAAATGGTTCGGGGTGGACCTGAAGGTGCTGATCGTCCCCTTGATCCAGATTATCATGTTCGGCATGGGCACGACGCTCAGCGTCCGGGATTTCACGCGCGTGTTGGCCATGCCGTGGCCCGTGTTTGCCGGCATGGTGCTGCAGTTTAGCGTGATGCCTGTGGTGGGAATGAGCATTGCGGCCGCGTTCGGATTCGAGCCGGAAATTGCGGCCGGTGTGATTCTGATCGGCTCCGTGCCCGGCGGCGTGGCTTCCAATCTGATGACCTATCTGGCCCGCGGCGACGTGGCGTTGTCCGTGACGATGACCGCCTGCTCGACGCTGCTCTCGCCCGTGATGACGCCGTTGATTATGAAATTGTTGGCCGGCCGGCTGGTGCCGATCGACTTCTGGGAAATGATGCTGTCGATCCTGAACATGGTGATCGTGCCCACGGTGGCCGGCTTGATTGCGAACAGGATCCTGTACAGCCGCGCTGCCTGGCTCCAGCGTGTGGGTCCGGTGGCGCTGATCGCCGTGGCCAGCAGCCTGGCGGCGGCGGGTGTCAGCCTGGTGAACGAGCGCGTCCTGAGCGGGGTCCTGCCGGAACCGGTCGTCGATTGGGTGCTGGCCTTGCGCGGCGGCGCGCTGATCGGCCTGTTGTTGCTTGCGGCGGTCGCGGCGGCCAAGTTGGCGGTCAGCATCGTGCTCCGGGGGCCCGACGACTGGATGGACAAAGCCCTGCCCGTGGTCTCGATGGCGGGCATCTGCGTGATCATTGCGATCATCACGTCGCGGTCCCGCGAGCAGTTGCTGACCGTCGGCCTGGCCTTGATTGCCGCGGCGGTCATCCACAACACGACCGGGTACCTTGTCGGCTACTGGAGCGCGAAGCTGCTGGGAATGAGCGAGACGATGTGCCGCACCGTGGCCCTCGAGGTGGGGCTGCAAAACGGCGGCATGGCCTCCGGGTTGGCGATCAACGTGCTGCAGAGTCCCGCCGCGGCGCTTGCGCCCGCGATCTTCGGGCCTTGGATGAACGTCTCCGGGTCCGTGTTGGCCAGTTGGTGGCATCGCCGGTCGGTCCGCGATGCCGCGGCGGAACAACGGACGTGTGCTTTGCCTGGAAGATGAGCGCGGGGGAAACGCTCGGTCGGCCGGCGCAGCGGGCGGACCGCGGAACCTTGCTGTGGGGAGAATTCTGATTGCTCGACGACCAGTTGACACGGGACTTGAAGTCCGAGGCACGGCGCGCCGGGTTCGGCTTGGTGGGCGTCTGTCCGGCGGTTGCGCCGACCGGCCGGCGTCATTTTCGAGCCTGGCTGGAGGCGGGCTATGCCGGCGAGATGCACTATCTGGCGGCCCGCCGGGAGGCGTACGAGCATCCGCGTCACATCCTGGCCGGCGTCCGCAGCCTGGTCATGCTGGGGATGCCGTACCGCACGGCGGAGCCGGCGGCGTGCCGAGCCGGGCAAGGCCGCATTTCGCGCTATGCCTGGGGCGAGGCCGACTATCACGACGTGATTCGCCAGCGGCTGCGGCAACTGGCCCGGTGGCTGGCGGAACGGGAGCCCGGCGTCTCGGTCCGCGGCGTGGTGGACACGGCCCCGCTGCTGGAGCGGGAATTCGGCCGCCTGGCCGGATTGGGCTGGATCGGCAAGAACACCATGCTCATCAACCGGCAGGCCGGCAGCTGGTTCTTTCTGGCCGCGCTGCTCACGGATCTGGAACTGGCTTACGATTCGCCGCACGAGCACGATTACTGTGGGACTTGCCGCGACTGTCTGGACGCCTGCCCCACCCAAGCCTTGCTTCAGCCCTACGTCTTGGATGCCACGCGCTGCCTCAGCTACTTGACGATCGAACTGCGGGATTCGGTGCCAGCGCCGTTGCGCGCCGCAGCCGGCGATTGGCTGTTCGGCTGTGACATCTGCCAGGAGGTGTGCCCGTGGAACCGGCGGGCGCCGGTCAGCGGTGAATCCGCCTTCGCTCCCGCCGCCGAGGCCAACCCGGTGCCGTTGGCGGAACTGTTCGCCTGGACGGACGACGCCTTCCGAGCGCGATTTCGCCGGACGCCGTTGTGGCGTGCCAAGCGGCGCGGCCTGTTGCGCAACGCGGCCCTCGTGGCGGGCTGCCAGCGCACCGGCGAATTGATCGACGCCTTGATGCGCGGACTTCAGGACGCGGAGCCGCTGGTGCGCGGGGCCTGCGCCTGGGCCTTGGGCCGGTATGCAGACCCCCGCGCGCGACGCTCGCTGCAGGACCGGCTGGCCCAGGAAGACGATCCGCAGGTCCGGGACGAAATCGCCGCTGCACTGAGTCCGAAAACGTGCGGCGCGTGAGAAGTGTGCAGGAACCCTGCTCGCCTTGCGCGAGCATCGGGCTTCTGGGTTCAAACCGTCGGACGGCTTTACCGCTGGCCCTCGTAGCTGGCCGTCACGTTGGTCGTGATTCCGCCGCGGGCGCTGAATTCGGCCATCAGCACGACCCGCCGCGGCTGGACGACGGCCACGAAGTCGTCCAGGATGCGGTTGGTCGCGTGTTCGTAGAAAATGCCTTCGTTGCGGTACTGCTGCAAGTACAACTTCAGGCTCTTCAACTCGACGCACTTCTTGTCCGGCGTGTAGATGAACGTCAGCACGCCGAAGTCCGGCTGGCCCGTCTTCGGGCAAACCGACGTGAACTCCGGACAGCGGATTTCGATCGTGTAATCCCGCTCCGGAAACTGATTGTCGAACGTTTCGAGTGGATCGCGAAAATTGGACGGCATGTCCCGTGTTCCCCTGTGCCGATGTGGACTCTGCAAACAGGCCCCATTTTGGCATGATGATGGAAAAGCGGAAGGGGACAGCGGCTGATGCGCGTGTGCGAAATCTACGAATCGGTGCAGGGCGAAGGCATCCTGACGGGAACCCCCAGCGTGTTCGTGCGCGCCGCGGGCTGCAATCTGCGATGCTGGTTCTGCGATACGCCGTTCGCCTCGTGGTACCCGGAGGGCGAGGACCTGTCGGTCGAGGAGATTCTGGCGCAGGCCGGCCGGTTCGGGGCCGGCCACGTCGTCCTGACCGGCGGCGAGCCGATGTTGTTTGCCGAGTTGATCCCGTTGTGTGCGGGGCTGCGGGCCACCGGGCGGCACATCACGATCGAAACCGCTGGGACGCTGTTTCTGCCGCTGGACTGCGATCTGATGTCGATCAGTCCCAAGCTGTCGAATTCTACTCCGGAGGCACGCCTGGCGGGCAGCTGGCGAAGGCGACACGAGCATTCTCGCCACGTCCCGGACGTGATCCGGCGGCTGGTCGCCGAGTACGATTACCAGTTCAAGTTCGTGATCGGCGTGCCGGCCGACTGCGATGAAGTCCTGCGGTACCTGGACCAGTTCCCCGAAATCGACCGCTCGCGCGTGCTGCTCATGCCGCTAGGCATCGACATCGACGAACTGGACCGGATCGGCGCGTGGCTGGCGGACTACTGTCAACAGCACGCCTTTCACTTCTGCCCGCGGCGTCAGATCGAGTGGTTCGGCCTGCGGCGGGGGACGTGACGCGCCTTGATGGAATGCCGGTGCCCAACGGAAATGGAGACGCCCAACGCAAATGGACAGCGAAGGATCCGTCCCTGATGGCACCGTTGAGCGAATCGGGGTCAGGCTTACAGAATTCAGTTTTGGCCGAGCAAGGTCGTACCGGCTGGCTGATACGAAGCTCGGCCAAAATTGAATTCTGTAAGCCTGACCCCGGCACCGAAATCCCGTTGGGTGCTAGCAGCGAACCAGAACGCGATTTCCTTGCGCTGTTCAACCAATCTTCACAAATCGCTCATCACAAACTCACGCTGGCGTGTATAATCTGGCGGCATGGCGCGGCGATGGAGCGTCGCGAGGGGCATGAACGGAAAGAAGAAGGAAGAGCATGTCTGGACTGAAATCTCTGCTGTACGAAACACACACTCACACAACACTCTGCAGGCACGCGGTCGGCGACCCCCAAGACTATGCGGCCGTCGCGTTGCAACGGGGATTTCAAGGCTTGTTGGTGACTTGTCACAACCCCATGCCGGCCCGGTATTCACCGTCGATCCGGATGTCGGTGGCTGAATTCGACGAGTATCTGCGGTTGGTCTTTCGGGCGCGGCAGGTGTGGCGCGGCCGGATCGACGTGCGACTGGGGATCGAGGCCGACTACCTGCCCGGTTACGAATGCTGGCTGGAGCACCAATTGCAGTTGGCGGATTTTCAATACGTGCTCGGCTCGGTGCATCCTCACGTCCCGGAATTCCGGCAGCGATACGGCGGTGCCGGCGCGGTGGAAACGCAGCGGGCCTACTTCCGGCTGCTGGCCCAAGCGGCCGAGACGGGATTGTTCGATTGCCTGTCGCATCCGGACGTGATCAAGAACGAGCGGCCGGACGAGTGGCTGCCGGAGCGGATCATGGACGACGTCTGTCAGGCGTTGGACCGCATCGCGGCGACCGGCGTCGCGCTGGAGTTGAACACGTCCGGCAAGCACAAGGAAATCGCGGAGATGAATCCCTTTCCGCAAATGCTCGTCGAGGCGCGCCAGCGGAAAATTCCGGTGGTCGTCGGCGCCGACGCGCACGATCCGGAACGCGTCGGCGACGGCTTCCTGCAGGCGTTGGATCTGCTGGAACAGTGCGGTTACGACTGCGTCAGCTACTTCGTCAACCGCGTTCGGACGGATGTGCCGATCGCGGTCGCCCGCAAACGCGTGCAGTCCCGGCCGGCAACGCCGGCAGGCATCGCGCAGTGGTCGGCCGATCCGCCCTGGCCGGCCGTCGCTTGAAGCGGCGGCCCCCGGCACAGACTCTAGCGCTTTTTCCCGCTGCCGGGCCTTCCTCCCGGCGGGCCGTGGTCGACGCGGGACGGCGCGGATCGCGAGCCGGAAGCCTCGCGGCTCTTGAACTCCGGCCGCGGGACACTGCTGCGGCTTTGCACACTTGGCAGACTGCGGGATGGCAGATTGCGCGATGGCGATGCCGTGGCGGACGGAAACTTGGGAACCGAGACCGGGGGACGAAGCACTTCATGCCTTGCCGCCGACGGTGATTCGATTCGCGGACTCGTCCTGTACGGGCTGAAATTCCGGTCGGGCAGCTTGAAACTGGACGCACGGTTCAGGCTCGGCGCCGTCCGCGGGCTTGGCTGCCGATCAGGCAGAGTGACGCTCGGCGTCCGGCCGGGCGTCGGCAGCGTGCGTACGGTCGTCCCCCGGTCGGGCAGCTTGAAGCTGGGTGCACGGTCGAGGCTTGGCGCCGTCTGCAGGCTTGGCTGCCGATCAGGCAGTCTGACGCTTGGCGTCCGGCCGGGCGTCGGCAGCGTGCGTACGGTCGCCTCCCGGTCGGGCAGCTTGACGCTGGGCGCGCGGTCCAGGCTCGGCACCGATCGCGGGTTGGCGACCGTGGGGGCGTCCTGGTTGACGTTCCGGGCGGACGGCGATTGTCGAACCGATCCCAGCTCAGGCCTGCGGAATTCAGGAACGCGCGCAGTTCCGCTGTGGAAAGTCTCAGTCTTCGTCGCTCCGGTTTTGGACGCTTCGATCCGGGGCGTCCAAATCTGGGGCGTTTCGATCCGGCGCGTCTCGATCCGGGGCGTCTCGCGACGCGACGGCGTGGCACCGCCCGGACGCGGTTGCGACACGTCCGGCAGCGACCGGATCGTCGGGCGGGCGGCGTCGCGTTCGGGCGGCTTGGGCTGGTCGCGGAGCGTCCCCCAATCCGTTCTCGTCCGCTCGGACCCAAAGCCGCCCCGTTCGATCTTGGGAACTTCGAGGCGTTCGACCGATTTCGGCTTGTCCAGGCGTTCCGGAGCCGCTCGGGCGACTCGAGAGCCGGCGACCCGTGGCAGGTCGGGGAGTCTCAGTTTCATCGGCGGCTTGGACGCGTCGGGCTTGCCCCCAATTTTCGGTGGGCCTTCCATGCTTGCCGGCAGCTTGTGGCGAGCTTCGAGATCGCGGCGGTGGCCCGTCTCGACATCGATCCGCCGGTGCGTCAACTCCCGCGTTTGCTTGGCCGCGTCGATCCAGGCCTGACGATGTGTTGGGGTGATGCGCTCGAAGTGCGCCGGCCCGCCGCGTCCCGGCAACTGGCCGCGTCCCGACAAGACGTCGTCCAGTCTGCTGCCCAGCATGGCGTACTTCAGGTCCGCGTGGTGTTTTACACGCGCGGCGAGCTGGGCCTGGGCGTGCAGCGTGTGCGGGGGGCGATATTCCTTGTGCTGGCGGAAGTAGTCATGCCAGCCGCGCAGACGCTGCGTGTAGTCGATATGCCGATGCCGGTGAAAGGCGTCGTAGTAGGCGAACACCGGATCGTAACCGTGCCGGCCGTGGTAGTCGAAGCACGGATAGAAATGCTGGCCGCGGCGGGCGTGGAAATCGTAGTAATCGCCCCAGTAGTAGTGGCCTCTGCGCGGATGGACGAACAAGTGCATCAGCAGATGCGAAACGTCGATCACGACGCTGGGCGTATAGTAGAAAGCACGGCTCAGGTAGGCTGGCTGGGAGAACCAAACCGGTGCAAACACGACGCCGCGCCGCGACAACGGGCAGTCCCAATACCCGTCGATGAACACGACGCCTTGGGGCGTCCAGACATAATGCGACGGCACCCAGACCCAACCCTCGCGAAAAGTGTTCCAGTAGCCGGGCCGCCAGGCGTATCGATCGTCCCGGTAGCACCAATTTCCGCTGACCCAGTAGTGCTCGCTCGATGGAGACGGGCTGTTCGGGCCGGATTCGAGGCTTTCCGGCGGATCGGGCAGGTATTGCACTTCCTCCACCTCGATCGGCGCCCAGAACCCGGAAACCCATTGATAGCCCCCGCCCGCCGGGGTCCAGTAACCGGGTACCCAGCGGCGACCCTGCGGGGGCACTCGCCAGACGCCGCTGACGTAAATGAAATCCTCCCGCTCCTCGTCCCACGCCCAATAACCCGGAATCCAGATTACATCCTCATCCACCGGCTTGGCTTCCGGCGGCAGTTCTTCGATCGGTTCCGGGGGCTGTTTGGGAACGATCGTCGCAGGCTGCGGATCCATTTGGACTGGTTCCGCAAACGCTTCGTGCAGCGGCCCGCGGAGCAGGGGCTCGGCGACCTCGACAGCCCCCGGAGCAGCGGACAGACTCGACTCGGCCGCACCACAGGTTGACACACCGGTGACGACAAGGCCCGCCACCGCAATGGCGGTCACGGCCCAACATGTCCAACGGTCGATCATCATGAGTTGCTCCTTAAATCTCGACGTGCGGTTGGCGACTCGAGCGCCCAAACGACTGATGTACCCCTGTCGCAAACAGCGCGCCTGGGATAGGGCGGATGAGGATGCACTTGAAGAATTCGGCCGGATCTTGTCCAACGCTCTTCGCGATCAGTCCCAGCTTTTGGCCGAACTGCTGGCACAGACTGCAAGTCGCGCAACTGTATCTGGCCACATGCGGATGCAGGAATTGAGCGGTGCCGCGACGGGACGCGCAGTCTTCTTGACGACAGTCTGTCATCAAGTGCATCACGGCGGTGTCCGGCCTTCCGGGCATCCGCGAGCAAGCGACGGTCCCCGCTGACCATGATGGCCGGCGGGCATGATGACGTTCCAAGCCGCCTGTAGCCCGAAGCGGTTTTTGGGGACGAGTTGCAGCGTTCCCGAATCCTGCCGTGGAGTGACGGCCACGCGCGGAGCGGCCGTGTGGCAAGGGGCGAACTGAAAGTCCAGCCGACGATCCTGCACATCGTGATACAGCGAGGCCCGAAGCCGGCAAAAAAGCTGAACGGGCCGGCGACAACACAAAAACTTGGCTTTCGAAGCGGGCTAGGGTGTTGCAGGAGGTTGCCCTGCCGGGTACGCTATATCGTGATAGCCTACCTGCGATGCAACCCACAAGATTAGGCCTCGGTTAGAACCCAGCCGTTTTTTCAGTCGTATCCTTTGGTACGTCTGCCAACTGATCCGCCCGGCAAGGTCTTGGCGGAAGGCCCTGCCTTGACGATTTGGTTCTGGGTATTGAGATACTGCGATCCGTGAAAAACGGAGACATTCAAGGGCTCTGGGGTTAGTGAAAAACCCCTTCACTGTTCACCTTCAAGGCGATTTGCGATGAGAATCAAGACCATTCTGCCCTTTGCGGTGACCCTCGCGATTTCGATTTGGCTCTCGGCGTACGCTGCTGAGCAACCGAAGCCGGCAACCCCGCAGCCAGCAGCTCCGCCGGCCGAGGTCGGCGAAGAGGCCAAGGCGCAGGCCAACTACGAGGCAGCGGAGAAGGCTGCCCGTGACGCGGAAGCGGCGGTCGTACCGTTGCTGGATGCCCTGCGAAAGGCTGATGCGGCCTACGGTGCCGCGACCACAGCGGCTCGGGCGAAGCAGCAGCAGGCCGCGGACGCGAAGAATCTGGCCGGCGAGCGGGGCGCCGAATCGTTGAAGCAGGCCGAGGCCGCCGTGCCCGTTGCCGTTCAGGCCCTGGCCGACGCCACCAAGGCCAAGCCGGAACTGGAAAAGGCATTAGCCGACGCCCAAGCCGCCGCGATCCCGTTGCGGCAAGCTTACGAAGCGGCCGAGAAGGCGGCCAGGGAGGCTGAGGGCGCGGCGAGGGCCGCCTCCGACGCGGCCAAGAAGCTCGACGGTGAAGCCCGTGAGGCGGCGGTCCAAGCGGCCGCCATGCGCCGAACGGTGGACGTTGCCAAAACCGCCCTGGTCCGGGCGCAGCAGAACGAACGGCAAGCGACGGAGCGGGCCAACGCCGCCACGAAAGCGTTGACCGAGGCGCCGGCCGAGAAGAAAGCGGACGCGGAGGCGCAGAAGAAGGCCGCCGACGAAGCGTTGGCCGCCGTCAAGAGCCAGGTGGCCGAGGCCGCCGCGGTTGTGGCGGCAGCTGAGAAGACCGCCCAGGATTTCGCAAAGATCGCAGAGGATAAAAAGTCGGCGGCGGCCCAGGCGGACGCGAAACGCAAAGCGGCGGCCGACGCCGCGGCCGCAGTGGCCAAAGCACAGCAAGCCGAGCAACAGGCGCAGGCCCAGGCCAACGCCGCCGCCAAAGCACTGGCCGACGCACCGGCCGAGAAAAAGGCGGACGCCGAGACGCAGAAGAAGGCCGCCGACGCGGCTCTG
Organism: Candidatus Anammoximicrobium sp.; assembly: GCA_012515235.1. Taxonomy (GTDB): domain Bacteria; phylum Planctomycetota; class Planctomycetia; order Pirellulales; family Pirellulaceae; genus Anammoximicrobium. Next base: position 18,480 of record JAAYYU010000093.1, on the reverse strand, counting down.
GCCAACGCCAAAAGCCAGGTAGCTGCCGCTGCGGCCGCGAACCAGGCGGCCCAGGAAGCGGCCAAAGAACTCCTGCAACTCGATGCGGCAGCCAAACAGGCCGCAGAACAAGCGACTGCCAAGCGCAAAGAACTCGCCGCGGCCGCGGCCGCTCTGGACCCGGCCCAGAAGGCCCTGGAGCAAGCCACGCTGAAGGCCGGCGAAGGCGTGCAGAAGTTGGCCGCGTCCGAAGCCCGGAAGAAGTCGGCTGAAGACGCCCTGGAAAGCCTCAAAAAGCGGATCGAAGCCGCCAAGCAGAGCCACGTGGCGGACGAAGAAGCCGCCAAGGCGGCGGAGGCCGCGGCCGTTCCGCTGAAAGCGGAAGCCGACAAGGCCCGGCAGGCGTACACGGCTGCCAAGACGACCGCCGACGAAAAGCGTGCGCAGGCCGCTCAGGCCAAGGCCAAACTCTATCAACTAATCGCCGCCCGGAAGATGCCCGCCATCCTGGAGCGTCCCGAGCCGCCGAAGCCGGCAAACGGGATTGATGAACGCGTGTTTGCCAAGCTGAAAACGCTGGGCATCCAGCCGGTCCTCTGCTCTGATGCCGTGTTCATCCGCCGCGTCTACTTGGACTTGACCGGCAAGCTCCCGTCCGGAGACGAGGCCAAAGCGTTTATTCAGAACCCCGACCCGAACAAACGCACGGCCTTGATTGACCGTCTGCTCGAACAGTACGCCCACGTCGATTACTGGGCCATGAGGTGGGGCGATGTCCTGCGAATCAAGGCGGAGTTCCCCGTCAAGGTCTGGCCCAACGCAGCGCAGGCCTATCACCGCTGGGTGTGGGAATCGATCGCCCAGAACAAGCCGTACGACCAATTCGCCCGGGAATTGCTCACCTCCAGCGGCAGCAATTTCCGCGTGGGGCCGGTCAACTTCTATCGTGCCATCCAGGACAAGACGCCGGAAGGCATCGCCGCGTCCGTGGCCTTGGCTTTCATGGGCAGACGCGTCCAGTCGTTCCCGCCAGACCGCCTCGCCGGCGTGGCCGTGCTCTTCACGCAAGTCGGTTACAAGCCCACCAGCGAGTGGAAGGAAGAAATCGTTTTCTGGGATCCCCTTCATTCGACTGCCGTGCCCGGCAGCACCGCGCCGGGAATCGACGCCATCCCTCTGTCGGTGACCACCACGAACCAGATTCCCCAGGCATTGGCCGAGCCGCTCAGCCCCAACGCGCCGCTGGAGGCAGTCTTTCCAGACGGAACCAAGGTCACGGTTCCGCCTACTCGCGATCCCCGAGAGGTGTTTGCCGAGTGGCTGATCCGGCCGGAGAACCCCTGGTTTGCCAAAGCCATCGTCAACCGCACCTGGGCCTGGGTGATGGGGCGCGGCATCATCCACGAACCGGACGACATCCGGGATGACAATCCGCCCAGCAATCCCGAATTGCTGGCCTACTTGGAGAAGGAACTGGTCTCCAGCGGCTGGGACCTGAAGCATCTGAAGCGGTTGATCTTCACTTCGACCACGTACCAGTTCTCTTCGATCGTCAGATCCGACAAGCCCGAAGCAACCGCTAACTTCGCCAGCTATCCGTTGCGGCGAGTGGAGGCCGAAGTGCTGATCGACGCGGTGAATCGGATTACCGGCAGTTCGGACCTGTACACCAGCGCCGTTCCGGAGCCGTTCACGTACATTCCCAAGGACGTGCCCGCAGTCGCGTTGGCCGATGGTAGTGTTACAGATACCTTCCTCACCTTGTTCGGGCGTTCTGCGCGTGCCACGGGGACGGAAAGCGAGCGCGTCAACGAACTGTCCTCACGGCAGTGGATCCACATGCTGAATTCGGGCCAAATCCAGAGCAAGCTTCAGACCGGCCCGAAACTCAAGGCGTTGATCTCCGCAGGCGGCGCGCCGAATGAAATCGCCGAAAGGCTTTATTTGGCAATCCTCTCGCGGCTTCCCACGGAGGACGATGTGAAAGCCGCAGAGCAACATGCCAAGGCCGGAGTGGCGAAAGGCAATGATCTCTGGATCGATCTTGCCTGGGCGTTGATCAATAACCCCGAGTTCCTGCTGCGGCATTGAGGATTCACTTTACGGTTGTCACGGGAGTTAATTCTTGCCGGCCCTGTGCCGGCGGGACGAAGGTTTAGCGATCAGAAGGGTGGTGCCCAAAAAAGCCCTCCCTTCGTTGCATGGCGGGCGCGATAGAGTTGGCTCAAATCGGTCGGTTTCCTGGTACGACACTCCAACCGGGAGTAAGAGGAGGACTCAAATCATGAGTGCAAACGACAATCGAGACAGGCAAGAGCGCATGTCGCGGCGCGAGGCCATGCGACGTGGCGTTCTGGGCGCGGCGGGCATGGTGGCGGCCGGCGGGTTGGCTTCCCACGCTTACGGGGCACCGTTCAAGATCTCGCCGGAGGAACTCGCCAAAATGAAGGCGGCCCATGACGCGGCGGCCATCGCCAAGGCCAAGAAGGGCCAGACCAAGTCCGTGATCCAGATCTTCTTGTGGGGCGGCATCTCGCAAAACGACTGCTGGGACCCGAAACCCGGTACGGGCTACAACTACTTGGGTGAGTTTGACAAGTTCATCCCCACCAACGTGGACGGCGTTCAGCTGAGCTACCTGTTCCCGTCGCTGGCCAAGCAGGCGGACAAGTACTCCCTGATCCGCAGCATGACGCATGGCAACAACGGCCACGAGACGGCGGCCTACCTGATGCAGACCGGCCACGCGCCGGGCGGGCGACTGTCCTTTCCCAGCGTAGGCGCCATTTTTAGTTACTTCAAGAAGGACACTTACAAAGGGCTGCTTCCGCCCTACATCGTGATGCTCCAGGCCGCCGGGCGGTTTTCCGAAGAGGGCTTCCTGGGCCCCGCGTACAAACCGTTCGCCACGGGCGGCGATCCGAACGCGGATCGTTTCGAGGTCCAGGGGATCGTCAACCGGGGAATCAGCGACGCCCGGCAGCAGGCCCGACGTGAATTGCTCCAACGCGTCAATACCTTGGGCTTCGGCCTGGCGGAGGTCCCCGACATGGCGGCCATCGCAGAGGCCAAGGAGCGAGCCTACGGATTGATCCTGGGGCAGGGGAAAGAGGTCTTCAATCTGGACAACGAACCGAAGGCCCTCCGAGACCGCTACGGCCGCCACACGTTCGGCCAGGAATGCTTGGCGGCGCGGCGGATGGTCGAAGCGGGCGTGCCCTACGTCACCATCAGCTTCCCCGGCGGTTGGGATACGCACTCCAACCATTTCCCGACCATGAAACGACAGTGCCCTATGCTGGACCAGGGCATGGCGGCGCTGTTGGAGGATCTGAGCAACCGCGGCTTGCTCGACAGCACCCTCGTGTGGTGTACCGGCGAGTTTGGCAGAACGCCGGAGATTTACTGGGAGCCGCCGTGGAACGGTGGTCGGCATCACTACGGCAACGTCTTCACCGTCCTGGTTGCCGGCGGCGGATTCAAGGGCGGCCGTGTGGTCGGCGAGTCGGACGAGTTGGGCGCGTACGTCAAGGAGCGGCCCGTCTATCCGGCGGACCTGATGGGCAGCCTCTATCTGCTGGCCGGCATCGACGCCGCAGCGCCGCTGCCCAATCCCGAAGGACTGGATGTCCACGTTTTGGATACCGAAAGCGAAGGCATGAAGTCGGCCGGGCTTCTGGATGAAATCATGTAACCCTCGTTGGCGGTCAGCGATCGGCAGCGTGGGAGACGCCGCCAGGCCGCGTCTCCCACGCCTGACCGCAGCGAACGCGTATTCTCAGCGATGCCGAAACGGCAAAAAATGGAGGATCTCAATGAGTCGATTCACAAGGCTTCCGATCTTGGGGCTGGCCATGTTCGTGGCCGTAGCATCCTCGGCCTGGGCACAGAACCAGTACATCGGCTTCGTTTATCCGGCCGGCGGTCAGCAGGGCACGACCTTTCCGATCCGACTGGGCGGTCAGGCACTTCTGTACGCTTCGGATCTGGTCGTGAGCGGCGAAGGCGTTTCCGTCCGACTAGTCGATTACTACCGGGTCCTGGACAACCAGGAGCTGTCGGTGGTGGCCCAGCAATTGAGGGAGTTGAAAAAGAAGGAAACCACTGTGGACGACGGGATGGTCGCCTACATGTCTTGGTTCGAGTTCCCCAGGCCGATCGGCCCCGGCGCGGGAATCAACGCGGTGCCTTCCATGATTTGCTCGATCTGCGGCGCTGCCAACCCGGCTGACGCCACCGTCTGCCTCTCGTGCAATGCCCCGCTGGAAAGACTGAAACCGCCCCCCTCGGCTGCCAAGGAGCCGAAGAGCGACACGCCTCCGACCGAGAAGGATCTAGCCAAGCAGAAGCTGATCGAACGGCTCGAACGGATCTTTGCGGAGGACGAACGCAATCCGGCCGTTCGCTCCCAGACCGAGCTTGTCTTTGCCGAAGTCACCGTGGCTCCGGACGCCAAACCGGGCCGGCGAGAAATCCGCGTAATCACCAAGCGGGGCATCTCCAACGCGCTGCCCTTCTACGTGGGCCAAGTGCCCGAAGTCGCCCGCAAGCCAATGAAGACCATGCAATTCCCGGTGCTGGGGAAAGAGTATCTAGCGCAGCGGAAAAGGCCGGTGGAAGAGGAGGAAATGCGCGTCACCGTTCCCTGCACCATGAACGGCCAGATCGCCGCAGGCGAGGTGAACCGGTATCGTTTTCACGCGGCCAAGGGCCAGCGTCTGGTTATTTCCGTCAAGGCCCGGGCCTTGATCCCCTACGTTCCCGACGGCGTTCCCGGCTGGTTGCAGGCCGTGCTCAGGCTCTACGATGCCAGCGGCAAGGAGGTCGCCTACAACGACGATTTCCGTTCCGACCCCGATCCGCTCATCTACTACGAGGTTCCGGCGGACGGCGAATATCTGCTTACCATCAACGAAGCGCTGTTCCGCGGACGCGAGAGTTTTGTGTATCGGATTACCGTCGGCGAGTTGCCCTTTGTGACCAGCATCTTCCCCTTGGGGGCACGCGTGGGCGAGCCGGTCACCCTGGAAGTGAATGGCTTCAATCTGGAAAAAACCACGCTCGCGCCTCCTCCCAAAGAGGCGAAGCCGGGACATTATCTGATTGCCGCCACCAACGGAAATCTGGCGTCCAACTACGTCCCGTTCGCCCTGGACACGCTGCCCGAATGCCTGGACGCGGAATCGAACGACGAACCGTCCAAGGCGCAGAAGGTGACGCTTCCGGTCATCGTCAACGGGCGAATGGATCATGTCGGCGACTGGGATGTCTTTGAGGTGGACGGCAAGGCCGGCCAGACCATCGTCGCGGAAGTCCACGCGCGCCGGCTGGGCTCGCCGTTCGACTCGTTCGTCAAGGTCACCGGACCGGACGGCAAGGCGATCGCCCTGAACGACGATCATTACGACGCGGGGTCGGGGCTGAACACGGACCACGCCGATTCCTACCTGATGGCCAAGCTGCCCGCCGACGGCAAGTACTTCGTTCACATCGGCGACACGCCGCGACGTGCGGGAAAGGAATACGCCTACCGCCTCCGGATCAGCCTGCCGCAGCCCGACTTCGAGTTGCGGGTAGCGCCTTCCAAGATGGTGATCCGCAGCGCTGCATCTGCCTCGGTGACGGTCTACGCCTTGCGCAAGGACGGATACGACGGGCCGATCGCGCTGAACTTCAAAGACTTGCCGGCGGGGTTTGAATCGGCCGGATCGACGCTGGGAGCCAAGAAGGAAGTCGTGTCCTTGGCGCTGAAGACCAGCCTTGCCGACATGGAAAAGCCGGTCAACCTGACGGTCATCGGCAGTGCGAAAATTGGAGACCGGGACGTGGTCCATGAAGCGGTCCCGTGCGAAGACAGGATGCAGGCATTTCTGTGGCGTCACCTGTTGCCCGCGGAAGACCTGCCGGTGCTGGTCTACAATCCATCCTACTCGCCGCCAGCCGACCGTATCCGTCCGCCGATCCGCGACGAAGATCGGCCGAAGGACGTCGCGCGCACGCTGACCCAGGCCTCGGTCAACTACCCGGTAAGACGACTCGAACGCCTTTACCAGGAGTGGTTCCTGACCGACGAGTTCACCAATCGTGAGATTGCGAGCATCGAAGCCCGCATGATCAAATAGCCGGCTTCGAGGAAATCCAGCGGCCGCCAGAACCCGCCTGGGACCACCCAGGCGGGCGGTTGGCTCCGATCACACCCGCGCTCGGCGAACGGGGCGGCCGCACGCCGTCGGCAGTGCGCGCCGGGCGCGTTGGTGGACCGGATCAGGCTGCGGGGACTCCCGCCGACACATTTTGCGGTCCGGAAGGAGTCACCCGCCGCAGCGTGGCGGTCAGCCGATTTCCCAACCTGATCGGCACGGTTCCTTGAGAAACGGCTCCGCCTCCGGGGCGTTGGTGGCCCGCATGTTGGGCCCGTCCCACAGCAGCAGCTTCTTCGTGCGCAACGCGACGCTGCCCAACAAGACGAGTTCGGTCAGGCGGGCGCTGTACTCGAAGTTGCCGCTGGCCGGCGGGCCGCCCTTGCACGCCGCCAGCCAGTCCGTGTGATGTCCTGGGCTGCGCGGCAACGTCTTTTCGGGACGCTGGTACTCGGTGTGCAGCGACAGTGGCAGCAGACGGGGCATGCCCGACCAGCCGGCACAGGTGATCAGACCCCGCTCGCCGATGAACAGGATTCCGTTTCCGCCGTCGCCCAGCCGCTGCTTGGCGTCGCTCGGATCGAGGCCCTCCGGCGTGGGCGGGCGCAGTCCGCCGTCGTACCACGTCAACGTCAGCGGCGGCATGTCGCCGCGCGGGCCAAAGCGATAGGTGTGAATCGCGCCGGCCGCCGAGGCGACTTCGTCGTCCAGCCAGGAGGCAGTCGCTTCGACGCGCAGCGGGTGCTCCAACTTCAACGCCCACACGGCCGGGTCCATGTTGTGGCAGGCCATGTCGCCGATGGAACCGGTGCCGAACGCCCACCAGCCCCGCCAGTTGTACGGCGCGTAGGCGGGATGATACGGGCGCGGCTCCCGCGGCCCCAGCCAGAGGTCCCAATTGAGCCCGGCCGGCACCGGCGGCATGTCCTTCGGCCGGCCGGGACCCGTGGCCCATTTGCCCGTATCGCTCCACGCATGGACCTCGTGCACGGGCCCGATGGCCCCGTCCCAGATCCATTCGCACGTCTGCCGGATGCCCTCGCCCGAGTGCCCGTGGTTGCCCATCTGCGTGGCCAGGCCCGTCTCTTTGGCCACTCGCGCCACTTGCCGGGCTTCCCAGACATTGTGCGTTAGCGGTTTCTCGCAATACACGTGTTTGCCCAGCTTCATGGAAACGATGCTGACCACGGCATGAGTATGATCGGGCGTGGCGCACAGGACGGCGTCAATCGCCTTTTCTTTCTCCAGCATGACGCGAAAGTCTTCATACTCGGCGCAGCGGAAGGCGGGCGTCGCTTTCGCATAGTGCTCTTCGACTTCGGCCTTCACCGCCTGCCGGCCGCCGAAACCTCCGTAGTAGAACGGGCTCAGATCCGTCTTCTCCGCCACGTCGCACACGGCAATGATCTGCGCGTCCTTCTCCTGAAACAGGCTCCGGGCGTTCGCGCGCCCTTGCCCGCCGGCGCCGATGATGGCGATGTTCACCTTGTCGCTGGGCGCCACAACACCCGGACCGCCCAAGACGTGCCGCGGCACAATGGTCAGCGCAGCGGTCGCGGCCACTGCCCCCAGAAACTGTCGACGAGTAGCCTGATTCCCGATCCTCTTGCCGTTCATCTTGTCTCCTCACGAAGGACGATCAATCGAAAGCGCTCTGGGACGCGTTGCCCAGACTCGAGACCTCCGCACCACGCCCTCGTTATAGCCCGCGCCGTTCCCAAAAGCCACACGGCGAGTCGGGCTCTCTCCGGTCGCCAGACGCCTCCGGCCGGAAAACGGAAGGAGAATTGTGCCTGACGCCGATTCGGCTCGGACTTCCGCCGAATTGGCAACTTGACTTCCCTCGTTTGCATTCAGGAACTAGAATGCAACGGATGTCCGGAGCCCTTCCGGGCGGACTTCCGGCCAGAATGTCGGTGAATCCGGAACGTACGCATCAGCGGCTTCTGAACGGGCCGAAGCAAGCAAACTCAGTGTCCAAGGGAGAGGTGACCAGCTATGGCAGATCGAATCGACCGGCGGTGTTTCCTGGCAAAGGGGATTGTGGGGGCGGCAGCGGTCGGCGCGGTGCATACCAGCGTCGAAGAACAGACGCTGGCAGCCGCGCTCCAGGACGGGACGGCTCAGGCCAGTCAGCCCGCCAAGCCCAAGACCGACATCCCTCCCGGCAGCCTGCCGTGCGGCAAGATCGGCAACGTGTCCCTCAGCCGGCTGTTCATCGGCGGCAACCTGATCGGCGGCTGGGCCCACAGCCGCGATCTGATGTACGCCTCCAAGCTGTTCACGTCCTACAACACCGAGGCCAAGGTCTTCGAGACCCTGGAACTGGCTCAAGCCTGCGGCATCAACACGATCCAGCTGGATCCGGCCTGTTGGGGCCCGATCGCGAAATACAACCAGACGCACAACCCCAAACTCCAGACCATGGTGTGCGTCCCGCTGAGCGAGGACAAGGCCAAGATGAACGAGGCGATCAAGCGGCAGGTGGACATGGGAGCTACGCTGCTGTACTCGCACGGCGGGGTCACGGACTCGTGGATGATGAACGGCGGCTCGACGGACGTCATCGCGCAGATGCTCGAGCTGATCAAGGCCCAAGGCCTCCCCGCCGGCGTCGGCAGCCATTCGCTGAACATGCCCATCGCCTGTGAGCGGGACAAGGTCGGCGCGGATTACTACGTCAAGACGTTCCACATGGATCGCTACTGGTCCGCCACGCCCAAGGAACGGCGGGTGGAATACGATTGGATGCGGGGCAACGCGGCGGACCATAATGCAAACAACGACAGCATGTGGTGCAACAACCCCGAGGAGACGGCCGCCTTTATGGAATCGGTCTCCAAGCCCTGGGTAGCGTTCAAAGTGATGGCCGCGGGGGCGATCAAGCCGCAATTGGCGTTCCCCTACGCCTATCGCCACGGGGCCGATTTCATCATCGCCGGCATGTTCGATTTCCAGGTCGAGGGCGACGTCAAGATCGCCCTCGAAGCCCTGCAGAAACTGGACAGCCGCAAACGTCCCTGGTGCGGTTGATCCCTTCGCAGAACACGGCGCGGACCTTGCTGAAATCGCGGCGGAAGATAACCAGGTCCGCCGCCTTGCCCGGCTCGAGGCTGCCCGTGCTGCGGCCAATCCCCAGCAGCTCGGCCGGGTTCAACGACGCCATCCTCACCGCCTCGTGGACCGGTGCGCCGGTGAACTTCATGAACCGCCGGACGCCCTCGTTCAACAGGATGCTGCTCCCGACCAGCGTGCCGCTGTCCGCGTAGTACACACCCTGGGCGGAACTCTTCACCTTCCGGTTCATGTACTCGTACAGGCCGGGCTTGGCGCCGGCCGGCGCGATGGCGTCGGAAACAAGGAGGATGCGGTCCGCCGGCTTCGCCCTGTAGGTGATCTGCAGCAGATCGGGAGCCACGTGCGTGCCGTCCGGGTTCAGTTCGACGAACACGTGCCGCTGGTTCAGCCCGAAGGCGGCCAGGCCCGGCTGGCGATGGTCCAAACCGCTCATCGCGTTGTACAGGTGCGTACAGCAAATCTGGCGGCGGCCGCATACGGCCGCGGCCTGCGAGGCGCTCGCCAGGCTGTGGCCCACACACGGCAAGATGCCCAGTTCGCGCAGGGCCGCCGGCAACTGCTCCGCGCCGTCCAGTTCGGGGGCAAACGTCATCATCCGGATGCGGCCGCCAGCCAGCCGTTGCAGCTGGCGGAGATAGGCCACGTCCACGGGCCGCACGTACTGCGCCTGGATGCCCCCGCGTTTGTCCGAACTGATAAACGGCCCTTCCACGTACAGGCCGGGCACGCGGTCCGCGCAGGATGCCGTTTCCAAAAGACCCGCCAAGCGCCGAATCACGGATTCGTCGGCCATCGTCGTAGGCACAAACCGGACGATCCCGTGCGCCAACAGCACGGCATCGAACCGCTCCAGCCCCTCGGCCGTACACGACTCCCACCCCACCAGTCCCGCGCCGTGGATGTGGACGTCAATCAGCCCCGGGGTCACATACCCGCCGCCGGCATCGACCTCCGCGGCGCCGCGCGGCGTCTTCTTTGCCTTCCCAGCGTACTCGATGCGGCCGTCCGCGACCACCACGGTGCCGCCCGGCAACGATCTGTCCGGCAGCACTACCTCCCCATGCTGAATGCAGATTGCCCTCATGCCACGTCCGCTCCCAACAGGCGTCGAATGGCGTCCTTGAGCAGGGCCTCCGACTGGGGGCCAACCGTGGACGCCGACGGCTCGTAGCCGCCCTCCTGGAACGCCTGCTCGGTGCAGATGTAGTTTGTACAGCCGTCGCCATAGCCGGCCACCGCCACAAAGTCGTCGGGCCGAAACTGCTGGGCGTACAGCTGGAACGCTACCATCGGCTCGCCCGGCAGGTGCAGCAGGCGAACCCGGCCGCAGTGCAGGGCGGACAGCTCCAGCGGCCGCTCGATCCGCTGGTGAAACGCAATCCGCCGGGCGGCCAGGATCCGCAGGTGCGGGAGTTCCTTGGCGTCGGCCATCTTGGCGCGGAGTTCGGGCAAGCTGAATCCCCGGGACGTCTTGACCGGCAGCGCCAGCGGCAGGGTCCGCCACTGGACGCTGCCCGCCGGCTCGAACCGCGTGGCGGCCGCTGCGGCCTTCATTCCCGCCAAGAGACGGCCGCGCAGCTCGTCGCGAGCTCGCGGCGTGCCGTCGTTGTACTTGCCCGCCGCCACGTCGCCGCCGCAGCCCGTGAAATAGACCTGCGGCACGCCCTCGTCCTGCTCCAGCTGTTCGCGGGCCAGACCCACAAAATCGAAACTCACCCGCGGATCCCCATAGAAACTCTGCGGGTGCGTGGCGTAGTAGTGCAAGCGGACCAGGGGCTTGTCGCCGCGGGCCAAGGTGACCGTCTTCAGCAGCGGATCGATCAGCCCTTCGGGCAGAGCCGCCAGGGCCGGGTTCCGCCCGCCGGCGCTGTTCCGCCCGTGCAGCTTGCCGTCGGCCGTGACGATCCGCCGGCTGGAGGCCACGCGGTCCACCTGGGCCTGGCCCGTGCCGACGCGGTCCGCGTCCTGCAAGCGTCCGGCCGCCTCGCGCACGGCCGCCGCCAGCCGGTCGCCGACCGCGGCGACGAACCTTAGGTCCAAGTACGGCGGCGGATTCTCGATCGTCTCCAGCACCCTCTGGGCATCGGCGTCGACCGCCGGAGCGCTGTGCTGGTGGACCACGTGGATCGTCACGCGCGAGACGTCGGTGTCTGCCGCCTCGGCTGCCTTGCGGCGCAGGTCGTCGCGCGTCGAATTCGACAGGATGCACCAGTCGACGGCGCACAACACGCAGCGCTGCCGACCGTCGTCCAGCACGACGCCTTTGGCCAGCAGCGGGTGTTCGATCTTCTCCAACGGCCTGTAGCTGGGATAGATCGGCATTCCCAACGGCGGCGTGGCGTCGCTGCGAAAGGCCGCCACCTTCAGCCCCGACCCCGTCTTGTCCGGTTGGCCGCCTTGGGCCGCCGAGCCCAACGCCGCCAGCGCCGCCGCGGCCTTGCAGAACTCCCGCCGATTCAGGCTCCCCAGTTCACGTGCCATCGGGCTGTCCTTCGGTTTGAGGCTGTCCAGGTGCTTGCTGTGCCAAGCGACGCACGACTTGCATCAGCGCCTTAAGAATACGGTCGGGGTCCAGCCTGCCGCAAGAGCCCACGCTCGGTGCACAGGCGTTAGCCTCAACGGGCGTTTTTTCAACAGGCGGCTGACCGGGACCGGGCGCTGCCCCGTCGCTGCAGACGCAACGGCGGGGTTAACAGGTCCCAAGCCACAAAGTACGATACACGCTTTGCCATCCGGATTGCCCCCTCGACCTCAGGAGAAACGCCAATGAGAATCGGCTTCGGGAACGTCCGTCTTGCGGCATTCCTGGCGATCGCCTGCTTCGCGCCGGGGAAGGCCCTCGCTGCAGAAGCGACCAAGGAGCCCGCGGCGCCCATCGCGCTGGACCTGTGCGGCACGCCGACACAGATCGGCGAACGCTGGGGCACAGCCAACCGGCAGGCCATTCACCGCGCGCTGGAACAGTATCTGGCCAAGGCAAAACAGGAGAAGCTGTCCGAGGAAACGCTGATCCGACGCGCCCAGCCGTTTGTGGAGATCGTGAACCGGGTCGCGCCGCACTGGATCGTGGAAGCTCGCGCCATCGCCGCCGCCGCCGATCTCGATGCGAACCTGTACCTGTCGTTCTTGGCCAACTGGCCCCGCGGCATCGGATTCCATGAATGCACCTCGTATGCCGTGTCCCGGCAGTTCACGCGGGACAACGCCGTCTTCTTCCACAAAAACCGCGACAACGTGGATTGCGAGCAGGCCGCGTACGTGCTGGCCAGTTCCGCGCCCGGCGTGAACAAGTTCCTCGCCGTCACGAACGCCAGCGCCGTCAACTGTTCGATGATGGTCAACGACAAAGGCTTGGCGGGCAGCGCCGATTACCCGGCTCGCCTGACCCGGAAGGACGACCCGAACGCGTTGCTGCCCGAGCCGGCGGAGCCGCAGTTCCGAGGCGTGATGAACGATTTCCTGCTGCGGCACCTTGCCGAAAGGGCGGCGGATTGCAGCCAGGCGCTGAACATCATCCGGGATTTCTCGGACAAGGGATACTACGCCGGCGGCACCGTGAACGGGACGCACTGGCTGTTCGTGGACCGCGCCGGAACCGTGATGGAAGTCAGCAGCAACTCGGGCCACGTCGTCCACAAGATCCACACGCAGAAGGTGTACTTCAGCCGGCTGGACGGCAGTCCGGCTGCCACGCGACTTTGCCAGGCCACGGAGCCCGTCGACTTCCACCTGTTCCACAGTGTGTCGCGGGATCCGTCCATCTGCCTGCGTTCGTCCATCTCCGGGATGACCGTCGAGATCGACCCGCAGCATCCGGAGGTTCTCTCGTGCGCGTGGATCGCGCTTCCCGCCAAGTCCCTCGCGTTGCCTGTCTTCATGGGCGCCCGCAGGACGCCGGTCTGCCTGGTCAGCGGCGAACTGTACAACACCGGAAAGTCGCTGAACTCAGAGAAATCGCAATGGGAGGCGCTGGAACGGCGGACCTACGCAGAGAAACAACAGCTGGCTGGCAAGATCCAGGGCCTGTTGACGACCGGGCGGACGGCGGAGGCCGTCGAATTGCTGGACAAGTGGACGGAGGATACGGCCCAGACTCAGCTGGCGATCCTGAAACAACTCGCGCCGCCGGCGGCGCAGCCATCCGCCACACGCCCGTAAGCGGATCTGTTAGAGGCTGGCGGCCAACACGCCGACGTTGCTCTCAAAGTCGGCGTTCAGCGAGTGGATCGGTCGCCGGCGGAACGGTATCTTGCCTGCCCGGATTCTGGAGAGCGTGGACTTGGCGATGAGTTGCCGGCGTCGTCCTACGTGCTGACGCTCGCCGTACAGGGCCGGAGCCCCGCCCGCTGCAGAATCCAGACCACGGGGCACCAGTTAGTAAAAGCTGACTGCAGCAAATTCAAGCCCGCAAATCCGGTCAGCGCGAGCCACCACGGCGAATGCATAACAGCCAGGGTCACGCTCGCTGTGACCACGAAACCAGCAACCGCCCGCAATCCTCGTTCAATCGTCATGACGACGTTCCTTGTTTCGGAGGCAAATGTCTCGTACAACCTTCGCTTGAGCAAGCGTACACACGTCTGATCCGGGATGCGTCTGGCGAGTTACAAACAATCCTGCCGCATCCGCTCAGGATGAGGCGGCTGCAGAGTCCTGACGGCACCAAGACCATCGAGAGGAGTCCTTCACGTGAGATCCTGCGCGCCCTCGCACCTGCCCCTGCTGCTGTTGGCCGCGATCGGATTCCAGACGGGCGCCGATGCCTTGGCGGCAGCGTCATCCTACGCGGTGATCGCATCGCAGCAAACCGCCCAGGACGAAGACTGGAAGCAGGTGGTCGAGTCCCTGGCGGCTGCACACCGGGCCGCGGTGATCACGTTTGCCAGGTCGGTCGAGGAGGCGAAAGCGCCGCTGGCGGACCAATTCCCGCGCTATGCCTGTTTCGTGGCTCGGCCGGAGGAGGCCGACAAGGCGTTCGTCGGCCAAGTCCACCGGCTCACCCGCCAGCTGGACGCCGATCCGTACACCGATTGCTTCTGGGGCATCCTCACCGGCTACGACGCCGCCAACGCGCTGCGGATCGCGAAACGGACGGAGCCGCTGACGATCCGCAAGGTCGCGGCCGGCACCGAATTCGCCACGGAGATGGTGGACGAAGGCGTTTGGTACTGCGAGCTGAACCAGGGTAAGTTGGTCAAGAAAGATGCCGGCCGGGAAGCGGTGGAGCAACGTGCGCCGAACGATACGACCCAGGCCCTTGTCGAGACGCTGAACGACGGACGCGTTGACTTGTTCATCACGTCCGGCCACGCCACCGAGCGGGATTGGCAGATCGGCTACCGCTATGCCAACGGTTCGTTCCGCTGCGCCGAGGGGCAGCTGTTCGGACTCGACACCCGCGGCCAACGGTTTCCCATCCATTCTCCCCATCCCAAGGTCTATCTGCCGATCGGCAACTGCCTGCTGGGGAACATCGACCGCCGCGACTGCATGGCCCTGGCCTGGATGAACAGCGCCGGTGTCCACCAGATGTTGGGCTACACGGTGCCCACATGGTACGGCTACATGGGCTGGGGCGTGCTGGACTACTTCGTCGAGCAGCCCGGCCGCTACACGTTCGCGGAGGCGTTCTTTGCCAACCACCACGCACTGGTACACCGATTGGCGAAGTGTTTTCCAGACGTCCTGAACGAGCCCAGCGGCGACACGCGGCGCCTGCGAACGCGTCCGGCGCTGAGCGAGGAGGCCAAAGCCGCCGGCTTGACGACCGGCGACGCGGTCGGCCTGGTCTACGACCGCGACGTGGTGGCCTTCTACGGCGATCCCGCTTGGCCGGCGCGGATGGCCGAACTTCCCAAAGCGTACGACCAGACGCTGACGCGCACGGGGGACAAGTACACGCTCGAGATCAAGCCCCGTCGCGGCGCGGACAGCTTCCGTCCGATCAACACCAACGGCTCGCAACGCGGTGGGCGGCCCTTCGTGGCATTCTTGCCCGATCGCGTGACCGGCGTCCGCATCGTCGAAGGAGCGGACCTCGACCCGCTTATCACGGACGACTTTATCCTCGTGCCCAACCCGCGCGCGTGCGATCCGGCGAAGCGCTACCGGGTCGTTTTCCAAGCCAAAGCTAACTGACGGAAGCTAAGGTCTGGCGGGGCAAATAAGGCGCAAATGCCTATCGGCGGCGGGCTTCGCTGTTGATCTCGTCAGGGGTGAGTGTCCGGTCCCAGATCTTTACTTCGTCCAGCGCTCCGTTCAGGAAATGCAAGCCGCCGTAGGCGCCCAGGAGGAAATCGTGGTCGCCGCTGTGGAACGGTTCGTCAGCCGTCTGCGTGCCTAACGCCTGGCCGTCGCGGTAATGTGTAGCCGTGGTCTGCTTGTCGTCGCTCTGGAAGACCACGGCCACGTGGTACCAGCGGCCCGGCTCCCACGTCAATGCGGGGCTGTGCAGGCTGCGGCCGTATTGGTGCTGTTGATTGCCCAATTCCAGGATCAGCCGATGGTCGGGCGGATAGCCGATCCACCACCAGAAATGCTGCACGGGGGCCTCCGGGCCTTTGTTGATCAACGTCGCTCCGTTGCCGCGCGCGGGCAGCGACTCCAGGCGGACCCAGGCCGACAGAGTGAACTGGGTGAGCCCGTGGAGACTCTCGGCGCCGGGAACGGACACGCCGCCGCCGCGGCCGTCAAAGGCCAGCGCCGTGCCCTTGACGCCCGGCATCCACTGGCCGCCACGGAGCACGCCGTGGTAGGCGACCTTCTGCGACGTGTCGGCGACCGTCTCGCCCCGGCCTTCGTCCATTGGCCAATAAGCCACGAGTCCCGGCTGCTTCGTAGGGCTGACCAGCAGGGATTCCTGGGACGTGGAAATCAGCGCCGCCGGCTTGAGCGCCAAGCCCACGTCGCGGAAGTCTACGCCCGGCCGCGATTTCACGTCCAGCGTCCAGACGCCCGCGCCGGCCGCAACGCTCAGCGTTTCCGCTTGATCCGCGTTGACCTGCATTTGCCCCGCCGGCTTGCCGGACGGGTCCAGCAGCAGGAGGTCGGCCCCGTTATCGTCTCCGGGGGCGAATCCCGTCACTTCGATTGACTGGGCACGCTGGGGCGGAACAAAGCAAAGCCGCGTCGCCTGAGCCAGGTGCAGTCGGACCTGCGGCTCCTTCCGCAGCGTCACGCCCGAGTCCGCCGTCCAGCCGCCCTCCCGCTCGCGGTACTTGCCTCGCCAGGCGACTTTCTCGGCCGTGTCCAGCGGCGACGTCCGGCCGGGCTGCTGCATGGTCCGGTCGATCTCGGCGTGGGCCAGCACCGCCGCGTGCCACGAGTCGGCCTTGCGGGCGGGTTGACCGTCGTAGGCCAAGACGTTCCGCCAGTCGTCATACAACCGGTCGCCCGGCCAGTACCACCAGCCTTCGGCCCGTACGGCCAGGTTGTAGGCGTGGGCCGCCATGTATCCGGGTTTGGTGGACGGAAAGTACAGGTCCCACAGCGCGCTGCCCTGGAGGAAGTTCGCCCCCAAGTCCTTGAATCGCGTCATTGTTTTGTCCAGCCACGGCCGGTCGTAGCCCACGCCGTAGTACGTGTGCTCGCAGAAGTTGATCACCGGCAGGTCGGGCGTGCTCAGGCCCTGGGCCAGCCCTCGGCAGAACCAGTTGCCGATCTCCAGCACGTACACGCACAGCAGCACGTCCGGGTTGACTCGGTGCAACTCCTCGCGGCACCAGACGGCGACCTGCCGCATCTCGTCTTCCAGGTAGGCGTCGTACTGCGGCGTCAACTTCTGCTTGCGCAACCACTGCAACCGCTCCTCGCCTGTGGCCAGTTCCTTCAGCGTGCTCTGCGGCAGTTTCTGCTTGCGGAGGAACCCGCCCAGGCAGTAATCGCAGTAGCAGGTGCCGCCAGGTTTGTAGTGCCCGTACACGTGACACGCATACGTCTCCGGGTCGATGCCGATGCCGGCGACGTAGGGATTGTCGCACGCCATGCGGGCGATCTCGCGGCCGCGGCGCAGGAGGATCCGCTCCCAATAGATCTTCTGCAGTGGGCAAGGAGCGACCGGCACGTCGGGCTGGAAATGCCCTTTGTCGTTAGGGTCCTCGACGTACAGCCCCTTGGGCGAATCGCCCCACGACTCGACCTCGGGCGCCGTCCCGCCCAAGTCGATGGCGTACAACATGCGCATTTCGTAGCGGCGGGCGGCTTCGCCCCAGCCGCGGACCAGTTCGGTCCATTTCCGCAGGCCCTCATCGCTCAGAAACTCCTGCGAGGCGTACTCGACATCGACCATCGCCAGGTTGAACCCGCCCAGCTTCAGGTCACGGAGGAAGTGGTACCGCATCGGGCCGTCCCGGTAAGACGGTTTTGGACGCGTGTCAACGGCCCACGGGCTGTCCAGCACGGCCAACTCGCTGACGGTGGACGAGGCCGGCCCAGAGTTCAGCACCAGCACGTACGGCCCGCCGCCGCGCGGCTCGACCGTGAACGCCCGCTTCTCTCCCGCCGGCACCAGCCCGTGGCCGATGTCCTCGCCCGCCGCGTTGAACACGGCATACGAAGTGCTCTCAAACGGCTCCCGCACGGTGACTGTCTTCAGCCGAAACCGGATCGGCCGCCCCGGTTGGGGCGCGATCAGCACGAAATGCTCGCCACGCAACACTACCGGTGCCGGTGCGGGCACGGCCCCCTCCTGGGCCGCCGTCAGTTGCAGCGGCTCGACCGGCTGGATGTTGGTGTGGTGGAACAGAATCCCCTTCAGCCGTTCGCTGCCCAGCCACCGCGCCGCCGGACGGAGGTGCTCAAAGTCCGCCGCCGAAGCCAGACAGGTAAGGACGGTAACCACCGCCAACGACATTATCGCCTTGGTTCTCATCATGCATCTCCTCTTGAAAATTCGCCAGCAGCAGCCTGTGTTCTTGGAGTGAGGGCGTGCAGATGGTCATCTTACGACTGCCTCCCGCGTGTGCATCGTCTTTATACACAAACCCTGCCAGGGCGGAATCCCGCCGGCTTGCCCGGCGGATCGTTCGGCTTCCCACTACCCCCGCCGGCTCGCCCCCCAGCAATCCCGCCGGCTTGCCCGGCGGATCATTCGGCTTCCCACTACCCCCGCCGGCTCGCCCCCCAGCAATCCCGCCGGCTTGCCCGGCGGATCATTCGGCTTCTCACTACCCCGACCGGCCCGCCAGCACCGAATCCCGCCGGCTTGCCCGGCGGATCATTCGGCTTCCCACTACCCCCGCCGGCTCGCCCCCCAGCAATCCCGCCGGCTTGCCCCGCGGATCAT
>JAAYYU010000092.1 GCA_012515235.1 Candidatus Anammoximicrobium sp. | reverse complement strand
TACGGAGTACATCCCTCGCGGACCTTGATCCAGTGATCAGCCTTCGCGAGGGAATTTTTTCGCGCCCATCAGGCAACTTGCGCAGATTCTGCCGGTTATCCCGCCCTGATCTCGCCCACGCTCACAGGAAGCGGTGTTGATATTGCCATGCAACGCTCGTAAGTCAAGGAAAAAGTGGCAGCTCGAAACGGCCACGACGGATCAGTCGGCGGCAGATTCACTGACCATCAAGGACCGTCCGCCGTCAGAATGCCGATGAGGAGCGGGTAGCAAGCCCAGGCGAGCGGACGTCGCCTTCTGAGACAAACGATGCCAGCGGCATCCACGGGGTAGCACTGCGCATCCCTGATCCGTCAAGGTCGCTCAGGGGGAACCGCTGCAAGAAGTTCGCGGCGCCGCGGCTTGCGAACTTGCGCGGTTCCACGCTCCGCTCCCCTTCTCTCCCTTGACGGCGGGATGCTCGTGCTTTCGGAACGCGATGCCGCTTGGCATCCGTTCCCCTTTCTTCCCTATGCCGGACCGCACACCACCGCGCCGCACACACAAAGTCAAACCGCACGAAACCGTGCGTTTCTATTCAGCATTTCCCATTTTCCAAATGCACTACTGCACGTTCGTCATCATCGGTCCGGAGGGCGATCCGGAGACGCTTGTCATCAACACACTGGCGCCGTTCAACGAGCAACTGAAAGTCGCGCCCTACAGGAAATACTTGGAACAGTACGAGATTGTCCGGATGGCAAAGCACTACAAACTGGACCAGCACAACTTGCACGCGCTCGCCGAGCGACTGGCAGACTGGGTCGGCTGGCCGGGAGGCGTCGACCGCCGCGGACTCTTCTACACCACGACCCTCAATCCCGATGGTCGCTGGGATTGGTACGAAATCGGCGGCCGTTGGAACGGCTACATGAAAGGAGCGAAACGGAACGTCATCAGCACCCGCGCGCTGCGGACGTCCCCACACCTGAAGGACCACCTGCCTTGCTACGTCGTGACGCCTGGCGGCACGTGGCTCGAACACGAGCGTTTCTTTCCCGATGGATTCTGCAGTGGCCGAATCGAACGAAAACCCGACGACCTGTGGCTGCGCGAAGTGACCGAGGCCCTCGACCAGAACGCCGAATGCCGTGTCGTCTGCGTTGACATCCACAACTGAACGGGACACCGGCACCCACTCGAAAGATTGCCGGGTTTAGCATCCTTCCCCCATCACCATGATCGACGAATTCATCGACGCACTTACCGACAGCATCAAGGAACGCTTCGGCGTCCTCGACCAGGCTTACATCGACGATCTTTTGCTCGAAGTCAGGAGAGACGCCGAACTCGAACTCGAAAGCCGCTTCACCGTCCGATACGTACTGGTTGACGCCGACACGGGCCAACTCGAATCCCGCACCTTGTTCACGGAAGAACAAGCCGCTGAAGAGGCGGCGAAACAACCGAGCAACGGAAAATCCTGCCGCGTCGCCATGCTCCTCCTCGACACTTAGCCACGACCGCGCACTCCCCTGACTCTTTCCCATTTTTCATCATGCCCAAATTTCGTGTCACCTACGTTGATTCCGTGCTCCGCGAGGCGGTCGTCGATTCGGTCTCGCCAGAAGCAGCCGAAGGAGCCGTCCGCGCTCAGATGGAAAACGCCGAACACCACCACGCTTGCGACGCCTGGAACGACGATTGGCAAGTCGAACCGTACCGCCGCCCACCTTTGGTCAACCGTAGCTGTTTCGAGTGCGGCGAGAACCGGGAGTAGACTGTCGCCCGATCACCGTGCCGGCCAGCGGCACGCTGGTGGACTCCGCGTTGCGTCCTTAACGCCCAGGAGTGGACTTGGCGTTGCGTTTCCCCGGTCACCTGGTGGACTTGGCGTTGCGTTTTTCGTCGGAACCAGAACCAGCGCATCGCAGCTTTTCCGCGAGAGCGTGCCGCGTGTCGGCCTTTGTTGTCCAACGCCATCGCCTCCGGCAAAGTATCTGTATCAAATCATTCTGTAAACAAAGCACGGCGGCTTCTTTGAAAGCTGATTTCGATAGGGGATCGGCTCCGCGGAGAGCGTTCTCATTGCCCGAAATTGTTCCGCAGCCGGGAAACGTCCAGCCGCTCGAACCCGTCGCGATGCGGTTCGGGATGTTCGCGGCGGAACCGGTTGAGGAAGTGCAACCGTGCCATGTATTTCCCCGATTCTTCGGCGTCCTCGCGAGATTTGCCGTGCTGGATAAGGTCTTGCGTCAAACGCTGCGCGACCTGCTGGAATGCTTCGCGCGCCTCGTCTTCCAGGTACGCCCGGAACGCTTGTTCTTCAGACTCCGCTCCGCCCGTACCAGCCACATCGGCCAAGTGCTCGCGGTCGGCCTCGCGCTGCCGGCGCAGTTCTTCCCGCCGCAGTTCGCGCCACCAGTCGGGTGCGGTTCGCGTCCCGGCCGCCGCGTGCCGGACGTTGTCCACGAAGTAGGCGGCAGGCGACTTTCTGAAGAACTCTTCCCCATGCCGCTCCCTGGCAGCCAGGGTGATGTCCGCCCACTCCCGCACGACATGCGGTCGGTACTCGCGCAGGATTCGCCGGATGGCCACATCGTCGAAGCCGATCGACCGTAGCGGATCGACCAACGGCGATTCTTCGGCTGAGAGGGGAGCGGGCTTACCCCGTTTTCCCTCGAAATACGGGCCGCGCGTGAGGGCCAGACGGTACTTCCCGACGCCCTGTTTGACGAACAGTTCCTGCGGTCGTGTCGCTTCCGTCGGCAGACGCACAACTCCTTCGGTCGCGAGCCGGTCGATGCACCGTGCCAGTTTGACTTTGAGATTCCGCATATCCACGGTACGGGAGAATCCGAGCACATCCACGCAGAGCCGGCCAACGTCGAACGTCGGCGAGACGGTGGAGCGATAGAAAACCTTCTGCAGCAGAACGAAGAGCCGGCGGCTGGCGAAGTCCAATCTCCGGTACGTGTCCAAGTCGAACCACAATCCGCCGCCCGTCGCCTGGCAGAACTCGAAGAATTGCTGGTCCCAAACGAACCGCCAAGTCCGCGACGAATCGGCGTCGATCGGCAGGCTGTACTTGAGGAACCCGAAGGCAACGTCGCGATGCTCGCCGCGGATCGGATCGTAGAAGCCAGTGTTCTCGTAGATCACACGGGACAGGCGGCGAACCGTCTCGCGGAACAGCCGGTAGTCCCTGCCCCCTTTCGAGCCGTTGCTTTCGATCAGGCCGAGCTGGCGCAAGCAGTAATGCGGGGTGGCATGGAACTCCGTACTCGGCTCCTGCTGGGAAAAGGTCAAAGCCAGCAGGCCCCAGAGCGTGAACTCATCCGCCGCCGACAGGCCGGACGGGCACGTCACCCGCACGTTTGCCATAACCAGGTGGCCCTTCCGGTCGCGATAGCCGTACGTCGTCCCATGGACCAGGTGGTCGCGCAACGACGCCACCGGGTCGAGCGGGCACAGGGCATGCTCGACCAGTGACAGCTGGGCGCGTCCGCTGCCGACGTGTGGCACACGCGCGGGCTTGGCCGCGGGTCTCGAACGCTCCGTCGAGCCGGTGGCAATCGCCCCTTGGGGCATATCGGAGGTCATTTCCGAAGAGTTTACGTCGCGCCCAGCCGTGTCCCGTAGGACTTCGGCTTGCCGGCCACGTTGTTGATGGCCTGGTTGGCATCCGTCACTCGCAGTCGACGGCATCGCAAGTTTGTGGTACGATGCCATCATGAAATCTACAACCGTCCTACATCGTGTGCTTGAGCCTGTCCTACGGTCACTGCCGCCGGAAGCGGCACGGCAGATTGCCCGCGCGCAGGCCGACGAGGAACTTCAGCAGCGTGTCGAGGAGTTGGCGTGCAAAGCGAACGAAGGCACGTTGACTGCTGAAGAGCAGTCGGAGTACGAGGCCTACGTTGATGCGGGCGACATCGTCGCTACGCTGCAGGCCGTCGCACGGAAAACCCTCCAGGCGGTGGCTGGTTAATGAATGCCGAGACACGCCGAACGGTCCGAGAACGGGCGGACGACCGGTGCGAATACTGCCGGCTCCGGCAGGACCACGCTCCGCTTTGGCGTCATCAGATCGAGCACATCATCCCGCGAAAGCACCGCGGCACGGACGATCCAGGCAATCTGGCCTGGACATGCGTTCGGTGCAATCTTTCCAAATCGTCAAATCTCAGCGGAATTGACGTCGAGACTGCACAGACGGTCGAACTTTTCAACCCACGGAAGCAGACTTGGTGGGAGCATTTTGACTACGTGGGCGCGGAGATTATCGGCCTGACGCCGACGGGTCGGGCGACCGTGGCCGTGCTCAACATGAATGAGCCGCGGCGGCTCCAATTGCGGCAGGAACTTCTGGACATCGGCGAACTCGATTGAGCTTCTGTCCAAGAACCGGTCAGTGTAGATCGGGATCTCCGAGAACGACACGGGCTCGTCGCCCGAAGCCGATTCCGAATTCCGGGTTGCTCGGAGCAACTTTCGCCAAATTTGGCTTCTGGACGCGAAGAACGCCAAAGAATTGGTGCCCGTCCCGTGCGCCGCGATACGTTCCCCGCAGCTCTGCCCCTGCATTACTCGTGCTTGTGGTTCCCCTTAACCATGCCCCTCACCCGTTCCAGCACTTCGAGCACGTCGGCGTCCGTTACTTCCCGTTTGCGGAACGTAATTTGAACCGTCGCTGGTCCGACCAGATAACGACGTACGGTCGCCCGGCAGCCGCGTGCCGGCTGCCCGGTCCGGCTCTGCCTCCAGCGAGCGGCCTCGCGTTCGGCCTCCGTCGCAGACAGCTGGCCGGTTTGGATCTTGTCCACGAATCTCGGCTGTTCGTCGGCGGGCAACTGGGCAACTGCAATCAGGTGTCGGCGAGACAACGTACCTGCCTCGGTGGTACGAGCCTGCTGCTGGATCGCGGGTGCCACTTTCTGGATGGACAGCAGGCGAGAGATTTCGCTTTTGGGCTTACCGGTCTGACAAGCGATGTCGTCCTGCGTCAGCCCGTGCTTGTCACGCAATTCCGCCAACGCGTCCGACAGCTCGAACGGCTTCAGGTCGGCCCGCTGCCAGTTCTCGACGATTTGATCCACCAGGATCTCCTTGCGGAGCAGCACCCCCGGGGTATCTTCCACCAAGCACGGAACTGCCGTCAGGCCGGCCGCCAAGGCCGCACGATACCGCCGCTCGCCAGACACAATCTGGTAGATTTTGTCACTGGCGACAAACCAGACTCGCAAAGGCTGCTTAAGGCCGCGTTCTGACACCGAGGTCGTCAATTCCTTCAACTCCTCGTCGTCGAAGGCACGCCGTGGCTGCTGGGGATCAGGACGGATGCGGGCCACGTCGATGAGGAAAGCCCCTTTGAGCCGCTGACGACCCGCTTGCGAGGGATCGCCCGTCCCCGTAGCCTCAAACGGCAAGGGCCCGCTTGCCTGGAACGTCCGCTCGGCCGCTGCCAGGGCCGCCTGCGATGAGTTCCGCGCAGCAGAGGCGGGGGTTCTCGGCATGTTCTCGCCCGACATAGCCCGCAGAACCGGCCGGCCCGATGTGCGTGAGGAGAATAACATATGCGTTAAACTGCCCGAAGTCTGCCCGAACGCGCACGGATACGTCAAATCGCCATCAAACGCTGATCGGAGGGACGCCATCTAACCGATCAGAAATCAACTCAGACTGGGTCAGACTCCGGGCGCAAGAACCTGTACGATCACCTGCTCAAGCTCTCCGGCGATCCTAGAGCTGTAAGTTTTCACTCCCATTTCGTGGGCCCCAGACCGAGTGCCCCGGTATGAAAGAAAATTGAAACTGGATACGATGCTTACCGAATGATCGACGACAATCGTTTTAGCGTGGACCGGCTTCGGTTCGGAGTTGATCAGAAAACGAGCGGGATCAGCGGCAATCCGCTCTCGAAGTTCTTTGACGAGCTGTATGGTGGCTTGTCGTTGCTCGTAATCATCACCTTGGAAACCCCACAGCACCCTCACCTGAACGCCGCGCGCCACAGCGTCCGCAAGATACCTGACGAATACTGGGTCGACCGCAGACCTGGTAAGATCCCCGGAGGTGATGGTAATACTAGAGGAGGCCGAGTGTAACGCCGACAAGAGTGCGTCGCGATGGCCCTCGTTTGTCACCAGTTCCCAGCAGGAAATGTTCTCCGCAGCGTTCCGCGCCTGCTCGTCAGCAAACCAGCTAACAGGATCCGGAGCCGCGTACAAACCACTCAATACAGCACTGGACGAAGCCAAACGAGACGTGAGTTCCTTTTGGTCCAAGCATTTCCGTAGTTTCGCGAGCAGCTCAGGCGCTAGATCACCGGCACCTAACCGACGGAGAATTCGCATTTCTAAGGCGTCAGCGCGGGGTGAATCGGTCGCAAAACGCAACCCCAGGTTCAACTGCGGGTTTGCGGCGGTCGCACCAAGAAAATTGAAGCTACTAATAACGCCTTCCACGCCGTCACGAATGACGAATTTCGCGTGCGAATGATGGGGTCTGCTGCTTACGAATAACCTACCAGGGAGTCTGCTTGCAGCTTCGACCAATTCCCTCAACACCGGGGGGACGTCAACCACGCCCAACACGTCTTCCGCTAGTCCACGAAGAAGGAACACGTCTACGTTGCGTTGCAACGCACCGAGCACGTCATCATAGTACTGTTGAATGCCATCTTGAGACCAAAACGCGGAATGAACGACACAGAATTCCTCTGCGCGGCACAATTGATCGCGGCACTCGGCCACGTTCGCATCATCCCGTACAATCTCGAATCGAGTAGCCGTCTCCAACAGAGACTGGCATTGATCCAAAAAGTCGGCCTGTTCTTCGCGGACGTGCTCACTCTCCTTGTCGACCTGAGATGCCAAGTGCTGAAGCTGCGCCACCGCTGCGAACTCTTGAAAGCGCACGTGACAGGCGAGGCGAATGCCGGGCACTGGGGACGACGTTGTCGTGGGTTTCGTCGACAACTTACGAAACTCAGGCAGTTCGTTTACGCGCCGTCGCAGTGTGCCGATAAGTTCGCTCAAGTCGGACCGGTCACGCCAGCGAAGTGTCGCAATTGCGGGGTACAACTCGGTGAGGCCCTCGTGCTCTAAAGCCAAGAGATCGACATGCAGGATGCTGCCGTTCACATCAGCGATGTGATTTACGGCCACACCGATCGTATCCTCATCGTCGGCCCGTCGACTTTCAAAACGCATCGTGTTGTACAGCGCCAGGATCTCCGTGGAGTCGTATTGGGTAAGCGGGTTGTCCACCGCTTGAGTCCGCAATACTTGGAGCTCTTCGCGACCAACAACCTCGAAGGTATCCCTGGCAGTCTGCCACTCGAAAACGGTGCCCCATGCCAGTTCCTGCGCAACCGTAAAAAAACGTTCCTCCGGTTGTCCGAGAAAGGACAGGGTTCGCATTCTCCGGAAATCATACGCGCGTTGCGCACGGGGCGCCAGACGCAGGTGCCCAGTCTTAAAATTGATGGCCAGCAGGTCATTTTCGATGAGGCTTAAACAACTGGTATGAACGAGCCTCAGCGGAAGTCCAAGGTGGTCGGCCAGTTCCGGGACCGTAGGCTTTCCGTCGCCAACCGCCTGCAGAAGAGCGGCGTCCAGAGGCATCAGCCCGGTGCGCCGAATTGCTTCAATTTGGTACGTGATTTTGGTGACGGGCAGTCCGATGCGAATAGGGTTCATGCCAAGACCTCGGGCAAGACTTCGTGTGCCGACAGGACAAAAGGCCGGATATGTTCAACAAGCTTAGGAATATAGAGTTCATCCTCTCGCAGGTTCGTAGCTCTTTGCTCAAGCATCGCAAGACAACCGACTACAATCAGTAGCCTTCTCGCACGCGAGAAGGCAACGTCCATGCGATTCTGATCCAAGAACCCGGTTTTGAACAGGCGATTATTCCGAACCAGGCTCAAGATGACAATGTCCGCTTCATGCCCCTGATAGGCGTCAGCAGTGAAGACACCCTCGAACCGCACCCAATCTGGCAGATTTAATGACCTGACCACCTTCCGCAATACGTTCTGCTGCTGGCGATATGGGGTAATCATCGCCAGTTCAAGAGGTCGGTCTTCGGGAAGACTTGCTTGCTGACAAATGATGTGACGGAGCAGATATTCGACCACACGAGCTTCACTGGCATTGTAGTAGGAGAATTCCCCCGGTGGCTGCGTGTCGACCGATGACTTTCTGTTCGGCCAGACAAGATGCGGCACGTTCAGCCATACCACCGCACGGCGACGCAAGAACGTACCTTCATGATCAAATAGGTGCTGCGCCAACTCCGGCCGGTTATCAGCAGTGCGCAGCTTGCCGCCGTAGAACACGTTGCTCACCAGATCACAAATATCCGGATGCATTCGATGCTGTTCCCAGAGAGATCGGCTCTGCCGAGTGTGTTCCAGCTCTCGGTAAACATTCTTGAACGGTTCAAGGAGTCGTTTGGAGACCATCTTGACGTCTTCATCGCGAACAATCACGTCCGCTGGATCTTCATCTTCAACGCCGAGAACTCCAGCACGCGGATCCTCGTCAATCAGCCACATAAAGTCGTCTCGACGGTAAGCGCCCAACTGCTCCGGATCGCCGATCAGTACCCAGCGATGGCCTAACCGCATCGGAATCACCATATCACAGCCCACAATCCGACTGGCCTCCTCCACGATTACCCAATCAAACTCAATGCGTCTCATGGCATCAAGGTATTTATCGGTACACGTGGTAAAGATGATACTTGCTGCGCTGATAAGTCGCTGTTCCAGAACTGGTGAGACCTTCTCTGCGGCCAGCTGATACGTTAACCAAGTTCGCAGATCGCGGTACTCCTGAGCACTATATTCACTGATGCGGCGAAGACAGGGGGCAAAAATATCTCTTGCGGAGCACACCAACTCATCCGATCGTGTCTCGTCGTCGGTCTTACCTTGCGAGTTGAGACGCAGCAGCAACGGTGGTCCCCAGCTTGACTCGCCGCTTTCGCCAGCGAATATTTTGTCGACCCGCCTTCGGAGGTCGTTGATTGCTGAATGCATTTGTGCAACAACGAGAATCCGACCCGTAGGATCTTCTCCGTCAGACAACAGGTGTTTCATTAGTCCCCGCACAAACGTTGATTTTCCCGTTCCCGGCGGTCCTTGGACGAGGTAAAGCGGGGCCGTCGCCAGAGTGCATGCTACGAGAGCATCCTTTTCTTCGCTCCAATCCTTGAACGGGAGCTTCAAAGGGAGCGGTTCAACTGTGACTGTGCGAGAATCAGCGTCGACTAACACATCGGCCAAGGTCGCGTGCCGATCAAGGGATTGGATCGCTCGTTTCCGGCGGTTGAAAAGCCCCATTTGCCATCCCTGGTCAAGTGTCTTTAGGTAGTAGAGATCACCCTCCGACTTACTGGGCTCGTTTGGTTCCAGTAGTCTGTACAGCTGGAGTACTTCTTCGTCGGACTCTGTTTCCTGTAAGCCGGTGACCTGATAGGGGGCTGTAACCATTGGGATGATGTCGGTGTGCCGGTTGTACAGCAGTGCTTCTTTGGATAAATCAACTCTAATTCCCCATTTCTTTCCGGCTTCCAGTGCCTTCTCAAACAAAGCGCTGAATTGGGGCGGTTTGGGACGTCGTATTTGCGGATTCAGGGGAAAGTTGGGGTCCGCTGTGTGCAGCACAACCTCCACGGATTCTTGACGCTTCCGTTCGGCCGTTCCGCGAACTTGGACGCTGCTTATCCTAACCGGTACCACATCTGCCTCCCAGAAGCCAAGCTCTAACATGTTCAATTCTTCTAGGGCGCGAACCACCAGATTCGGTTCCTCTTCCTGGTGTTCGAAAAGCAAGTCCCAGCGGGCCGCATTGATTGGCACAGATGACCTATGGCTTTCCAGAACTTTCAGCGGACGTTGTCCCATGCCAATTGCCTCAGCGCGACGCGACTGTCCCCCGCGACGAATTCGCGATACCCAAAGTCGTCGCGGGTCGAGACTACCGTCTGACCTTTTGAAAACCTGTCCCTCAAGAAGCAAGTTGCCAGTCAGCAGTTTCAGAGGGTTTGTGGCTGCTGGCTCGTGCCACATAACCCCCTGCTGGCAAGCTTGCTGAAACACGTCGCTGCGCCAACGCCGTTCCAGCTGGCCCTCCTCGCTCGGCCACCATTGGCAGAACTTCTCTTGAACATCGGGGGACACCACGACGCACAGTGGGGCTTCGGCCACTACTGAGCCTTGGCGAAGCTTTTGCGCGATTCGGGCCGCATCCCGACTGAACCTGTTAGGTACGTGCTCGGGAGAAAACTGGTACGTTACGAGAGGGGAAAAGAAGTCCTGCTCTACGGTAGGTAGGCTCGCGACGGCCTCTCGAACGATCTGTTGGCGGAATTCTGCGGCACGTTCGGCGTTCGAGCGAAGGCCGAACGCACGCGCCAATTGGCCGTTGCTGGGCTTGCCCGAAAGCAGCCATAGGCAGGTGGACAGCATTCCAAATACGTCGGCGGCGAATGTTCCCACCAGGTGCTCCGGTAGTCCTTGGCCGTTGAAAACCTCGTCAAGATATCCCGGCGCAAACCATGACTGTAACAAAGACGACTCAGAAGAACCCTCACCGCTGTATGTCCCAGCGATGCTCGCTTGGTAAGCCCGGACGAATGTGCTGGCCTCAAAGCCGCCCAGTTTGAGAAAGCCCTGCTGGTCGCGTGGATGACTCTCGTCCACGAGGACGTGCATGGGCGAGATGCGGCGGTGAATGATGCGGCTTTCATGAATCGAGGCCAAAGCCTTGAATAACCAACTGACGTGGTCCCATAGCTCCGGTCGCTCCCCGCCTTGGCCACTACGCCATTGCAGCGAAGTGGCCTTTCCAGCATCGTCCGTTGAAAGCCAGTGCAGCACATTGGGAAGATCTTGCGCGGCTGTGACGAGCACTAGGAGACTGTTCTCGGTATCGAGGCCACCGTGGACAAACCCCACAAGAGCAGGGTCAAAAGGCTGACATGAAAGCCGAAACAGCTTGCGTAGCTCCGCAGACCAGAGTGTCCTGGCTGTCGCAGCGCCGCCCTGCCCTTCGTTCCATGGGTAGCAAATCACTTTCACGTCTGGCCCGTAGTGGGATCGTTCAGTTTGTGTGTCCGTTGCAGCGTAGACACGGGCCCCCAAATAAAGCCCCTCTTCGTGCTCCAAAGGCCGAGTCACATCAAACCGTTGTAGAAGAAGCATGTCGATAGGTCTCCGGTTAAAAAACCACGTGCCTTTGCCGGAAGAAGTAGCCCCCGGCCGTTACGCGCGATTCAAGCGAACGACAGGGCAGCTCAATTCGCCGCGACCGAGCCGATCTGCAAATCAATCGTTCCCTCGCAGGGACTCACCTTTAGACACCCGTACGATCATCGATCCCGCTGATAGCGGTATCTGACAACTGTCACAAGCGAATTTGAATCCCGAGTCGCTTCGGACGCAACCCACCCACCGTCCTTCTTGGCCCAAATCAGGCCCCTGGTCAGCAGCGCTTACGGTCCAATACCGCCAGTCGCGTGCAATCCAAGTCGCCTAAATCGGCGGAGCGTTTCGTCGAAGAATTCGCGGGCGATGCGGGCTGCGGGGCTGGTTGTAGCGTGTTCGGTCAGAAGTACGGCATCGGTGACGGATCGCTCAAACTGAGCCAAATCGGGGATCACCGTGTCGAAAGTACTCGCGCCAAAGTGCGATCGAAGCTGGTTCAGGTAACTCTGCTGATACGCCCGACGCCGCTTGAAGCGGGACACGAGGTAACCAAGCAGCTGCAGGCGCCGATTGAACCGGCTCCGAACGTAGTCGATCGCTGCGGTCACCTGCATGATGCCTTGGGCGCCCCAGTCGGCGGCTTCCAATGGGACGATCACGAAGTCGCTGGCACACAAGGCGGCGAACGACGTGAGCGAGAGCCGGGGCGGACAGTCGAAGACGATCAAGTCGTACCGGTCCCGCAATTCGTTGACGGGTTCGACGAACGAGCGATGCAGGTCCGCCTTCTCCCAGGCCCGCTGATCGGACAGGTCGAACCGTACCACGGCCGAATTGGCGGGGATGATGTCGATGGTTGGATACTGCGTTCGACGAATCAGGCCATGCACGTCGGCATCGGTCGATGGGTCAAGGAGGCGTTCCACGCCGGGCGTCTTCTCGCCGTCGCGAAGGAAAGAGTTCGTCAGGTTTCCCTGCGGATCGGTGTCGATGGCCAACATCCGCTTTCTGCGCTCATGCGAAACAGACGCGAGCAGCCAGACCGCGTGTGTCTTCCCGACTCCACCTTTCAGGTTGAGGACCGTCAGGACTGTCGCGTGAGGGGACGGGGAGGCAGGCATCGGCCCAGAGCGTACCATCGCTCGGGCGGGACGCGCAAAGCGCGGGCGGTGAATGTTCCACCGGCAGATCGTCGGCTTGGTTTTTCTTGAGTGGATAGAATGGGGAGGAGACCTTCGGTCGGCGGTTGCGGCGGGGTCAGAGACCCGCGCCGAGCAGCTAAGACGGGGGCGGAGACCTGCGCCGAACCCGGGCCGAAGACGGACTGCAGGAGCAGTCCGGACGAAAGAAATCAATTCAGGAGAAAACAGACGGCAGGCCGGCGCAGGCGGGGCGAAGGTTGCCAGGGTTCGCCGGCCGATCGCCGAGCGGTCGCCTTCCATGGCGGTCGGCGACAAGGAACAGGCGTGCGGAGCACGACCGACAATTCGGCTTGGGAAAGCCGCAAACGCCATGCTACCAGGGACAACGCGTCGCGGACCTG
>JAAYYU010000091.1 GCA_012515235.1 Candidatus Anammoximicrobium sp. | reverse complement strand
TGCCGGTGGTCAGCCCGTGTGTTGTGCTTGCCGTCACGACCATGGGCACTGCGGCGGCAATTCCTTGCATCAGTTGCCGCCGTGTCATGTTGGAACGCATGGCTGATTGTCCTCTTTTCTCCAATCCCCGATGGCAATGGCACGGAAACTCGCGCCGAGCGCCGAAGTCGGATCCGGCCACTAACGTGCGGCCCCAATGAGAATACCGTCTCTGACACGCTGCATAAACGGGTCCTCTCGGCGCACGCCTCCAGCGAGCGACGCCCACCGACGTCCTCGAAACGGCTGGCAGCCAGACTCCGCAGCAGGCGCGCTGGAAAACTGTGCCATTAGAAACTAATGCACCGATCAGCCCTTCCAGAACACATTGCTCTCGCGATCACGACGTGGCGAAATATCGGCTTCCTACGGCGAGGTCTACTACCACCCCGAAAAGCGAGCTCTCCACGCCGTACTTGGCGACCGCGATGACGAGCACCACGCCGCCTGGCGGGACGCCCTGGAAACCACGGGCTGCCACGTCACGATTGCGGACTGCGAGCTGCCGGACGCTCCTGGGGACTGGATCCGCATCAAACGGGCCGCCGGTGCATTGGGTTTCTTCAACAAGCCGTTCGAATGGGGCGGCAAGCTGACGGGCGGGCCGTCGCCGCTGTCGAACGCTCTTGTCGGCGGCCTGCTGACGGGCGGCCTCGGTTACGGCACGGGCTGGCTGCTGGAGCATCTGTTTCCCGAGCGTTATGTGCAGCGGGGCAAGCTGCGGCGCACGTTGGGGCTGGCAGGGCTGCTGGGCGGTGCCGCTCCTGGCGTGGCGCAATACGCAGCCAACACGGCCAACGCCCGGGAGGCTGGGAAGCCGCTGGGTTGGTGGAAAGGCCTCGTAACGCTGACGGCGCAGGTCCCGGTAAACCCTGCAGCGCTGGACCGGGCTCAGAACCGGGCGGCGGGAGCAGGGCCTTATGGCGCCACATACGACCAGGGGACCGGCCAGTACGTCCCCAATAAGGTGCTCGAGGCTGCCGCAGCGGGCCTGGCTGAATTTCCGCCGCTCCCCGATTACCTGGCCGCCAGCATCGCAGGCTTGCTCAAGACAGCCTTCGATAATCCGAGCGGGGTCGGGCTGCGTGCGGTGCCTATGGACGCCTTCAACCGGGCGATCTGGAACGACGTCCGGGCCGGCATGACTGCCGCTCGCAACCCTTACGGTACCAAGAGCCCTTGGGGAGACAACACGCAGGACATGCGCACGCCGCCCCAGCTCGGGGCAGCGACGTCGGGCTTGGTTACCGGGATCCAGGAGATGTACGGCGGGCAGTCAGTGCTCAGCCCGGCCCATTTCGTACGGGGCCTGGCGACGGCTGGCGTGGATCTGGCAACTGCCAAGATCGTGGGCGGCACGTTGGGTGCGTTGGGCGGCCTGACGCCGGTGGCCCAGGAGAAGCTCCAGGACATGGAAGCCTGGGGTGGGCTGATCCGTGTGCACGGAACTATCCGCCGATTCCTCGGAACTCGCTGCTCTTCGGGGTCAGGGAGTATTGGATTATTCCGGGATGAACCAGACAATGCACCACCAATTACCCAGCCTCCAATTGAGTTGGAGGCTCGATCTCCCCCAGTATTCTTCCCAGAACAAGCTTATACTTCTGACTGAATGTTGATTCATCTATGTGAAGAATTCCGGCGATTCGGCCCTGAAGCCCGAACCCTTTCCTGCCCTTTTCGTAACCCTGCTGCCTAAGCGTGTCCTTTCGGCAAGCGTGCATGAACCGTTCACAGAGGTGGGATAGACTGTCGGTGGGTTCTTCGACACGCGAAATGGAGGACAACCGATGCGAGCAAGAACGAGCGGCGAGGCCGGGGGCCGGCT
>JAAYYU010000090.1 GCA_012515235.1 Candidatus Anammoximicrobium sp. | reverse complement strand
GTGTAGCTGGAAACGGGAGCCTCCACGGGGCAAGCCCGTGGCATCCAACTCACCAAACCGGAAGCTTCGGCTCGCGCTCAGCGGCTGGCTTGTTGGAATGAGGAAGTTATTTCGTGAGCGTTGCTAGAGAGTCGGCTGCTCGTACTCCCCTGTCCGAGTCGAGTCCGGCTTGAACCCACAGGGTAAGCTGGAAGGAAGCGGCCAAGAGGGACCTGTGAAGATTGGGGTTGGGACGCAGCAGATCCCGAACGGCCAAAGACGCGGCGCGCCAGATGCCTTTCGGAGACGGACCGCGAACCGTCGGCCAACTCTCGTCGAGCAGTTGTGGGCTGGCGATCCCGAACCCTTAACGCGGCCCGGCTGTGGCTCACCCCCTGCAGCCAGCGGCGACCGCGCCGTGCGGCTTCCGCCGCCAGACTGTCCGCCCGCCCCGCCGCCAGCCGAAACCAACGGCCAAAATTCAGCACCGTCTCGACCCCAGTCTCCGACGACAGCCGTTGCCGACGTTCCTGCAGCCGCTCACGGTCCGCCATCAGCATCGCCGGCGAGCGGGGCGGGCGTCAGCCCCCCGGTGTTTAGTCCGTCATCGCTTCACTGTCCGCCATCAGCATCGCCAATTCGTGACGCTCCGGTTCAGCCGGTTTGTCGTCCTCGGTCTTGCGCTCAGGGAACAGATTCCAGCGGCGGAGTGCCACGTCCTCGTCGCTCCACTGGCCCGCGATGTCGGGCCGGTTTCTGACCACCAGGTGAATGTGGTTGCTCATGATGGCCATCGAGCAGATATCGATCGTAAACTGCCCGGCCAGAAACGCTAACCGCTCTTGCATACAGACTTTACGATGATCGAAGTTCTTCCCCGTCACCGGGTCTTGCCCGCACAGCCACGCCCTGCGCACAGCCCGCTGCACGCAGGGATACACGCCGACTTCCCCCGCATCAATCAAATCCCTTCGTGGGCTCCTGGCCATGACCATCCCTTCACCAATTCTGCTCTCGATTCCGCCGCTGAAGAACCGATGACACGGAGAAGTCTACCAAAGCGACCAAAGCGTACAGGGGCAGATCCTGGATGTCCCCATTTGCCCCTGTCCCCATCTGCCCCTGTCGCGATCGACCGTCGCCTTGCCAAAGACCGGGGCGATTGTCACGCCAAAGTCCCTGCGATCGTGGCTACGATCTCAAACGCCCGCTCCAGGTCGAAATCTTCGAAGTCGGCCTCGCGAAGGACCGGGCGAAGTTGGGCTTGAACTTGCCGCTTGAGGTTCTCGCGCTTTGCGCCCGAGACGTCGATGGGCGCATTGCCTCGCACGGCCAATTTCTGGCGTAGCAGTGCGAGCAAGCCGCCATCGCCAATGTTCAAGCGGCCGGAACGAACGCCGTAGTCGAGATCGAAGAAGTCGCGGATGGCCGGTTCGCGGCGGGTCAGAGCGGCCCGGAACTTCTCGGCATAAGTTTCGCGGCACGACAATACGGGCACGCTCATCGGGCGGACCGCCGCGGATTGACGGAAAGGATCGACCAGGAGGGTACGGGCGGGCAGGAACTCCACGGGCTCCAGAATCGGTTCGCGGATGCTGAACTCGATCTTGATCGCCTCATCCTGGCCGCTCACCGCGGAACGATAACGCAACTCGGCGAGGTACTGCGTCGAGTTGTTGTGTCCCCGTAGCGGCGAAGCCACGTGGAAGCAGGCCAGTCGCTGCGAAAGCGTCGCCAGATGTTCCTTCACGGGTTCGATCGTCTTGCTCCGCTGGGATCGGGGCGCGTCGGGCGGCACGGAGTAGGCGAAGTCCAGGTCCTCGCTCAGTCGGTAGAAATCGCTGTGGACCTTGCTCAGGCACGTTCCGCCCTTGAACACCCACGGCCGGCTCGTGACGGCCAGGAGGTCGCTGAGGATCAAGGAGCCAAAGTAGTCCTTCTCGACGAGCCGGGCGCTGAAGCCCGTGGCCGATTGCGTGTACGAAAGCGCCTCGCGGAACAGGGCGAGGTCTTCGTGGTAACCGGGCGGCTTACGATCCATTGACCATTACTCCCCATCGACGGTCCACCGTGCCGCGCTTAGGCAAAGTCGGCACGCAGGGAATCAAGGCCGAGGTTGGCGAGAGCCGGCTTTCCAGGCTGCGGAGCACGGCCGGTTCGGCCCCCTCGCGTTCGAGCAGCCAGCCCAGTCGGCGGAGCGTACTAACGTTGCCGTAACGCTGGGCGACCCGGACAACCTCGCCGGCGACGGTCGGGTCTTTGGCCAACTCGGCGCGAATCCAATCGTAGCCTTGCGGAAGGCTGTTGAAACGCGACCAATCGTACACGGCGTCGACCAAGGAGCGGACGCGGGAGCAGTACACGGCCTCGAAGCCCTCGGGCGTGCGCACGACCTCGGTTTCTCCCAGACGCCGGTCGGCCACCTTGATGAGGGTCATGGCGACCGAGCCGACCGTTCGCTGGCCTGTGATCCGGTTGTTATAGGCGTAGAGTCGGTTGGGGACTTGGGTGTCCCAACCGTAGCGGTAGAAGGCGTTAGGGCCGCAGACCTGGTACTGGCCGCTCTGATCGTTCACCAGGGTGGTCAGGGCCAAGAACTCGCTCGGTCCCCACTTCCCACCTGGCGGCAACCGCAGTGGCACAAGGTACAGCCCCCGCCGGACTCGGGCGATCAGATTCCGCCGGGCGAGCCGACTGAGCAATTCGCGTTCCTGCTGGGGCGAAATGCCCAACGCGCGGACCACTTCGCCGGTGCGCACGGTCTGCTGCCCTCGCATCTGCACATAGGCGAGGAACTGCGTTTCGATCTTTCCCAGAGCCGTGGCCATCGGTGTCGTCCATAATGGCTTAATTGCGTCATACGCAATTATCTCAAAATAGCATACACCCCGAGTGAACGCCGGTCAATGCAGTCCACACGGGGTTGGTCGCCGAAATGGCGTCGGGGCTCATTTGGCCAGGGGTTCTGCCTAACCCCCTGCAACCAGCGGCGACCGCGCCGTGCGGCTTCCGCCGCGAGACCGTCCACGCGCCGCCAGCCGAAACCAGCGGCCAAAATTCAGCACCGTCTGCCGTTTCCGGCGAAAAAAGGAACCAGTTTTCCGGCCCCAAGGGAGCCAGCTGGCTGGTTGCTGGCCAGCACAGAATCGTGCTGCTCTGGGGTAGTCGAACCACTTGCGGCGGATGCAAAAAATCCGCAGGACTTCTTTGCGATGGCCAGTGGGCGCTTCACGGGATCGGCATCCTGGCGGCGCGGCGACCTGTGAACAGCGTGGATAGAACCCTCGACGTAGGTGCGTTTGTTCGATGTGCGTACCGCGCCTCCGGTGGGGACACGCCGTACCAGAGTGAAACCCAGCACAAGCCGCGTAACGGCGTAGGCTCGACCGGAACGTCAGAGTTGTGTCGCCGACACCGTCCACGAGGGACGGCGAGGGCCGACGGAAAGCGATCCGCACGGCCCCCACCGATCCACTCACCTGGAACCCGTTCTTAGGCCGCCTTGGATGTGTCCGCAGTTTGGCGATAGGGAAGATCGCGACACAACAGGGCACTGCACTACAACCCCACGAGTGGGCTACACCATCTCTCCTGCGGCCTGCGCCCGAGTTGCCCGCGGGCAACTCGACGTGCCATGTCGCTGTGAAGCTTCGTCACCGTCATCCGACCAGCATGCTTCCCGCGCCGACGAAGTCAAGCCCGCGCCGCGAACGCGCGCACGTGTTACGGCCTGTTCCGAGAGCCGCTGACCGGAATCGGCTCATTCCGAAATGGCTCCTTGGCAGCTGCCCGCCACTGGAAAACTGGCTCCCAGTTTCGCCGGGCGCCGCAACCGTCTCAACCCAAGTCTCCGACGACATACGTTGCCGACGTTCCTGCAGCCGCTCACTGTCCGCGATCAGCATCGCCGGCGAACGGGGCCGGCGTCAGCCCCCCGGTGTCTGGTCCGTCAGCGCTTCACTGTCCGCCATCAGCAGTTCCAATTCGTGAGGCTCCGGTTCAGCCGGTTTGTCCCCCTCGGTCTTGCGCCCGGGGAACAGATTCCACCAGCCGCGTGCCACGTCCTCGTCGCTCCA
The DNA here is from genome assembly GCA_012515235.1 of Candidatus Anammoximicrobium sp. Classification (GTDB taxonomy): domain Bacteria; phylum Planctomycetota; class Planctomycetia; order Pirellulales; family Pirellulaceae; genus Anammoximicrobium. The sequence continues at coordinate 20,416 of JAAYYU010000090.1, read as the reverse complement.
CTGGCCCGCGACGTCGGGCCGGTTTCGGACCACGAGGTGAATGTGGTTGTTCATGATGGCCATCGAGCAGATATCGATCGTAAACTGCCTGGCCAGAAACGCTAACTGCTTTTGTATCCAGACCTTACGATGACCCCAGTTCTTGCCCGTCACCGGCTCTTGCCCGCCGATCCAAGCCCTGCGCAGTGCCCGTTGCACGCCGTGATACACGCCGACTTCCGTCGCCTCAATGAAGTCTCGTCGTGGGCTCCTGGCCATGACCGTCCCCTCACCACTTCTGCTCTCGATTCCGCCGCTGAAAAACCGATGACAGGGAGAAGTCGACCAAGATCGACCAAAGCGTACAAGGGCAGATTCTGGATGTCCCCTTCCGCTCGATATAATGCGTCGAGCGGCCGTGCAGGTTCCACCGTAGAATTAGGAGTCCGGCCAGGCTAGGAGGATGATGGGCTGACACTGGGACGCGTCACTTGCCCCGCTCCGCGGCAAACGACTGCAGCCTTCGGGCCTGCACCTCATCTCGAATCCTCGCCACCACATCGCCCAGTTGCATTTGGCCGATGTCTCTTTGCAGGTCACGGACTCGCACGCTGACAGCACCGCTGGCCTGATCGCGAGGCCCAACCACCAGCAGGTACGGGATTTTCATTTCGGAGGCCGCTCGAATCTTGGCCGGCAACCTTTCGCTGGAGGCATCCAGCGTCGCTCGAATGCCTGCGTCCTGGAATGCCCGCAGTACGACTTCGCCGTAGTCGCGGCAGGAATCACTGACGGTCAATATGCGAGCCTGCTCAGGACTGAGCCACGTCGGAAATGCACCGTTAAAATGTTCAATGAGGACGCCGACGAACCTCTCCAGGGAACCGAACGGGGCTCGGTGGATCATGACCGGCACGTGCCGGCGATTGTCGGGACCAACGTAGCTCAACTCAAATCGCTGCGGCAGGTTATAGTCGCACTGGACCGTGCCCAATTGCCATTCCCGGCCCAGGATGTCGCTGACCACGAAATCGATCTTGGGGCCGTAGAACGCCGCTTCTCCGGGTTCCTCGGAAAACGGAACCTGCAGGGCCGCCGCGGCCTCCTTGCAGTCCCGTTCGGCCTTGGTCCACTGGTCCGGGGTGCCGACATACTTGGATGAGTTGGGGTCGCGAAGACCAACTCGCACGCGGTAGTCATTCATCCCGAGCTGGCCAAATACGAGCCCTACCAAGTCCAGGCAACCGCGCAGTTCGTCACCGACCTGGGACTCCATGCAGAACAGGTGCGCGTCGTCTTGCGTGAAACCGCGCACACGAGTCAAACCGCCGATCTCTCCCGATTGTTCCCAGCGGTACACCGTCCCAAACTCACCGAGTCGCACCGGCAGTTCGCGATAGGAGCGAGGAACTGAGGCAAAGATCTTGATGTGGTGCGGGCAGTTCATCGGCTTCAGCAAGTAGCCGTCGATCGGTTCGCCGTCGCCCGCCAAGCGGTTGGCCAACTCACCACAAGTCCGTCCCTCGGAGGCGAATCTGCCCAGGGTCTCCGGATCGACCATCGGCGGATACTGCGAGTCCCGGTAATACGGAAAATGTCCACTGGTTCGGTACAGCCCCAAGCGTCCGATGTGGGGCGTATGCACCATCGCGTAGCCGCGTTTGCTGAGCTCTTCTTGGATGCAGAGCTGCAGCTGGTCGCGAACGATCGTCCCCGCCGGCGGCCACAGGATCAAGCCTTGTCCGACTTCATCGTCCGTCAGAAACAACTGCAGTTTTCTTCCGGTGATGCGGTGGTCCCGCTCTTTTGCTTCCTGCTGTTGCTGCAGGTGCTTGCCCTCGCGGATCTGAATCGGGATGGACGGCCGGATTTGATCGCCACGTTTTCTCCACCATCGAGCTATCGCGGGACGAAGCTCGTGGTGCTGATCAATGAAGGCAGCTTCACGGCCATCGCTGCGGGCCAAACGTATTCGCTAAAGGTGGTGACTCAATGAAGCCAACTTTCTCACTCGCCTGTGTAATCACGCTGCTGCTGAGCATCGAAGCGCAGGCGCAAAACACAATATAAAAGCGGTTTGAGCAGCTCGATCGTGACGGCGATGGCCGGCTGTCGAAGGCTGAACTCCAAACGTCTCCGCAGGTTCAGGCCTCGCTGCGAGGAGCGGAACCTCGGAAGGGAGTTGCTCTTGTGCAGCCGCGAAGTGGACGGCGTCATCGAAGTTGTCGATCCGCAACGAAACCACGAGGCGCGGGGCGAGTTCGACATGCGCAAGCATTTCGGAGGCCTCGTCCGCGCGCAGGATGGCCAGCGGTTCACCACGCTGTTTGCCTACAACGAGATGACGCCCGCTGTTCATCCCGACACCAGCGAGCGGGTGCTGCTGATCGCCGGCGGCATCATGCCGGGACTAGCGGGCGAAGACGCGCGGGCCAAGTGCGCGTGGTATCTGGTACGCCACGCCGATGGCCGTTACGATTGAGTGCTTCGAAAGAGCCAATACGATGAAGGAGATTCTGGCATGAGGACATTTTCCTCTGTGCGCTTGATCGCGGTGCTGACTGCCGTTTGCTGGTCATCGGCAACTGGAGCCGAGCACTCTTGGCCACGCTTCCGCGGGCCCAGCGCGGACGGCGTGGCGCCGGATCATCGCGGGCTGCCGATCACCTGGACGACCACCAAGAACGTCAATTGGGTGGCCGACGTGCCGGGCTGGGGCTGGTCGTGCCCCGTCGTCTGCGATGATCGCGTCTTTCTGACCGCCGTGATTGCCGATCAGCCGACGCGCGTGCCCAGCAAGGGAATGTACCTGGGGGAAGGTGTCCGCGAGCCGGCACAAGGCATTCATCGTTGGATGGTTTATTGCTTCGATCTGGACACGGGCGAGATGCTGTGGAAGCACGAAGCTCACACGGGCCAACCTCAGGTCGCTCGACATCCCAAGAGCACGTATGCATCAGAAACCCCGACCACCGACGGCAGGCGGCTTTATGTCCTGTTCGGCGACCTGGGGCTGTGGTGCTACGATCTCCAGGGCAAACCGTTGTGGCAGCGGAAAATCGAACCGAAGAAGACCGAATTCGACTACGGCGCCGCATCTTCGCCCGTGGTACATGACGGCCAGGTCATCGTCGTCTACGACAACCTGGAAGCATCCTGGATCGCGGCCTTTGATGCGCGGACCGGAAACGAGCGGTGGCGAACGCCGCGAGACGAGACGCGATCGTGGGCAACGCCGCTGGTCTGGACGAATCCCATCCGCACCGAAATCGTGGTGGCCGGTGAGAATCGCAACCGCGGTTACTCGCTCGACGGCAAACTGCTCTGGGAGTTCGACGGCCGGATGTCCAAGCTGGTGATTCCTTCCCCATTTGCCGCGCACGGCTTGTGCTACATCCAATCGGGTTTTGTGGCCGACAATCATCGCCCCACGTTCGCCTTGCGACCGGGTGCCCGCGGCAACATCGCCCCGGACCGTGACTTTGAAAACAGCCAGTTCATCGCTTGGTACCAGGACCGCTCGGGCTCTTACAACCCGTCTCAGATCGTGTTCGGCGACTATCTCTACACGCTCTACGACCAGGGATTCCTGACCTGTCACGATGCCAAGTCCGGCAAAGAGGTCTATGGCAGACAACGATTCTCGCCCAGCGGTTCCTTTACCGCGTCGCCCTTCGCGTTCAACGGGCGACTGTTCTTCCTGAGCGAAGACGGACTGACGTACGTCGTCAAACCGGGGCCGGCATTTGAAATCCTCCAGCGAAATCCCCTCGACGAACTCTGCCTCGCCAGTCCCGCCATCGTCGGCGACAAGCTGCTCATTCGGACGGCATCCAAGCTGTACTGCCTCACCGAGGGCGCAGAGTTGGACGACGGCAAGTAATCGCGCTGGCACATCGGTTGGTGCCGACAGTTCAAAGAAGCAGAATTACCATGCCAAAGCGACATCACTTTGTTTGCCGAGCTTATTGGGGCCTGCTGCCGTGGGGTACTGACCGCGAATGCGTCCGACTTCGAGAAGGTGCCCGGCCTGACGATCGACGACTGGACCCGATGATCCGCACCGTGGCCCCGCCGACGCAGCTCTTCGATGAGGGGGAAGCGTAACCATCCCACGGGCAAGGCGTGGCTATTGGGCGGCTCGCGGTCGGGTGGCACGGCCTACTCGTTGGCCGTGCGAAGCGGCGCGCGACGCGCAGCGGCGAGAGGGCTCACCGGCCGTCCGACGCCGGGCCGGCAACGGACTGGATCGCGGATTCCACGCCCGTCGGCTTCGTGCGCACTTCCGGCACGGCTAACCAGTAAGCCGTGCCACACCGAGCAGGGCCACGCCCGTCTGGCGACCGACCACTCGCCGGACCAACTACGCCCTTTTGCTCGGCAATCAAGGAACTTCGGAGGCGCCGGTCACAGAGGCAGGAAGCAAATACGATTCGTCCATTCCTCAGGCTCCGTCAGCGCCCAAATGAGCAGCAGATCGTCTGCGGCGGCAGCGACAGACAGATGTTGCGGGATGATGAGCAGACCGGGACTCGTTCTGGTCGCGATGAAGTCGGCAAAGTGCCTCGGCATGGTTCGGTGATCGTGAGTCACCAAGACGCGTCCCGCCTGCGCTGCCCTCTGCAACACCTGTGGGTCGGTAAGGCCCTCCAGTTCGGCGGCGACCGCCGTTTCGAAGTCGATGGCTGATTCCCGCCGGATCGTGGCCAGGACAATGATCTGATTCAGATCCGCGTCGGCCTGAAATCGGATGCTCATGAAGGTGCCGCCTGGATTTGGCGTTTGGCGTCGGCCAGCTTCCGATAGAACATTGGATCCGCGACTCGGGCGGACCGCCGCTGGGCCTCGTAGTCGTCCCGTGCGGTTCCCAGATAGGCGTCCACGGCGGGCCGATTCGCAAGGTAGAAGGCAATTGAGCCGTAGGTTTGTTCCAGGCTGAGCACGGGAAATGCCTGGGCGATGCTCTCGGCGGTCTGGCCCTCGAGAAAGGCGTACACGATGGAATCCAAGGACACTCGCGTACCAGCGACCCAGTAGCCGCCGTCTCGCTGCTCTACGTACTGTCGAACCATCTTACTACCGTCCTTTCACGCCGTTTGGGCCGCGGCGACACCAAGAACTTGGCGACCGCGAAGTCAACCGGAGCCTCGACCCCGACCTTGATTCTAGGCTGGCACGGCAAAATGGTCCACGGGGCACGTGCCGTTGCGGCATTGCTGGCTCGAGCAAATCCGGAACAACGCGATGATCCGCACCGTGGCCCCGCCGGCGCGGCTCTTCGACCCCGGGGAAGCGTAACCATCCCGCGGGCAAGGCGTGGGTCTTCGGCGGCTCGCGACGCGGTCGGATGGCACGGCCTACTTTGTTGGCCGTGCGAAGCGGCGCGCGACGCGCAGCGGCGAGAGGGCTCACCGGTCGTCCGACGCCGGGCCGGCAACGGACTGGATCGCGGATTCCACGCCCGTCGGCTTCGTGCGCACTTCCGGCACGGCTAACCAGTAAGCCGTGCCACACCGAGCAGGGCCACGCCCGTCTGGCGCGTGACGTGGCCCACGCTGCGAATCGCGTAGTTCCCTTGAAACGCTTTGGGCCGACGGTGCCGAACCAGGTACTGCAAGCGTCCCTTGACCCGTTGCACCACCAGCAACAGCGAAACGTGCGGTTGGGTACTGATCGCGAATTGGCTGATGGCAGGCTCCCGGAAATGGTGCTTGAGCGGGCGAATCCCATCCGGCTCCGTGGCTGCGGCCAGCTCTTGAAACCAACCGTCGTCCGGTTCCGCTTGACGCCAAAAGACCGTCAAGCCCCACTGCAACGGGCAGGAAAATCGGCAGTTGTCGCGAGCGTAGAGCGGCTGCGGGTTGGACATGGGCTTGGGTCTGGGAAAAGAAGGCACATGGTCTCAACGTCAGCATCCGAACAGCACGACACGGGAGCAAGGGAGGATCATCCTGGCAGGTTTCTTGGGGCTTACGGTCTGGTCTTGAACATCGCTCCACGCTGGCGAGCAGCGTGGTGGCGAAGGCCAGACGGCCCCGCTCGCTGGTCTTGAACACCGTCCCACGCTGGCGAGCAGCGTGGTGACGCAGGCGAGACGGCCCCGCAACGTAGCCTCGGACCCCGCGATGTGAACCGGCGACGCCCCCGGCTTGCCGCCAGGTCCCGCCGAAACGGGGAAGTTATTTCGGCACGCGTTGCGACACTCGAACCGACCAGCTACAACTCCCCCCGAAACGCCCTGTCCAGAATCGACGGAAGCAAGGCGTCGAGTTCGGCTGCCGTTTGGGCCTGCAGCGTTTTCAGTTGATCGACCTTGGCCTGGAGGTCGTCGAGGTAGGCGACGATGCGGCGTTGTTCGGGGAGGGGCGGGAGCGGAATCGCGAGACGACGGACGTCCTGCAAATTGATCCCGATGTAAGAGGTTCCCCTGAGATGTCTGATCAGAAAGTCCTGGCTTGTCGGCGCCGCAATCGCGTACATGGCGAATTCGGGAACAACGTGAGGAAGCAACGGAATCACGGCGATCTCGCGGGAGACGTTGCCGTCGTGCATTTCCGCTGGGCAAACAGCAATCTCTCCCAGGCCTCCTCTGATTCGGAGCAAGAGTTCCCTCCCGCGCAGTCTCGTCCTCGCGTATTTGGCTTCAATCGTCGGGTCCACCCGCTTTACTTTGCCCAGCAAAACGCGGAACCGTTGGATGTCGCCAGCCCTCAATGTCGGAACGCCACCTTCGAATTCTGCCCCCGTAAGAACGACACCGTACGAGATTCCCCTTTCGGCCTCCACTAATGTGCCGAGAGGCTGCACACCGAAATCACTGCCAGCACGAACGACAATGCGGTCCAAGGCGGACAAGAGCAAGGGCTCGGCGGATTCCCCGACAATCTGCCGCAGTTTCCTGGCCTCCGCGATCTTGCTGGCCAACTGCTCGATCTTCGCCACGATCCGCCGCTGCTCGCAGAGTGGGGGAACAGGTGCTGTGAGACTGAGAAACAGGGGGGGATTCAACGTCAGTTTCGATATGGCCGCAGAACCTGTTGAAAGTGCCTTCGCTTGCTCCCATACGCCGGGAGTGCGAAAATACCAACGCAGGTAGCCGGGATCGACCTTTTCAACGTCGAGTGAGTACGTTGGGAACTTGTCCGACACGAACATCCCATCAAGTTCCGGCGGGACGATTCCGAAGGTCCCCTTCCAGGCAAACAGCTTGTTGTAAATGACATCGCCGGATCTAATGACGAAGTGGGTCTTCTTCTGAATGTTAATGGCGAGTTTGAACTCTCGGTGAAATGGCCCTTCGCCGTACAATCGCATTCCGACCAAGTTTGCGTCCTCGTCAGCAGCGAGCAGATAGGGCCGTTGATTGGGAGTCAAGAACTCCCGGAAAGGCAGATGTTCGGCTGTCATCTCGCCCCTCCCGCCAGCACGCCCTTGATCTCGCCCATGATCTCGATGATCCGCCGTTCCTTGGTCAGGATGTCCTCGACCAGCTTGTCCGGGGGCAGGTGCTCCAACGCTTCGGCCGCGTTCGGATTCTTGACGTCCAAGTTGACCGAGATCAGGTTCCCTGCGTCGTCCAGCTTGATTACGTCCTTGGCGGAGACCTTCCACGCCCGGTCGTTTTCCTTCCGCTTCTTCCACCAGGCCAGGCAATCGGCGAATTCCTCGAACTGGATCGGCTTCGTCTTCGAGTAGTTCTTCCGGCCTTCGGGCAGCGGCTGCTCGTAGTACCAGATCGTCTTGGTGGGACCGGCCCGGTCGAAGAACAACAGGTTTGTCGGGATGCTGGTGTACGGAGCGAACACGCCGTTGGGCAGCCGGACGATGGTGTGCAGGTTGAACTCGGTCAGCAGCTCATGTTTGATCCGGCCGCAGACGCCATCGCCGAACAGCGTGCCGTTGGGCACGACCACCGCGGCCCGGCCACCTTTTTCGTGTCCTGATCCTGACCGCCGCAGCTTCCGCATGATCAGCTGCAGGAACAGCAACGCCGTTTCGGATGTCTGCTTGTCCGCCGGGAAGTTGGAGCGGATTCCGGCCTCTTCCTCGCCACCGAACGGCGGGTTGGTCAGGATCACGTCGACCCGATCCTTGTCGCCGATTTCGGTGATCTTCACGGCCAGGCTGTTGCCATACGCGATGTTGGGCGAGTGCAGGCCGTGCAGTAACAGATTCATCTGCGACAGCATGTACGGCAGCGGCTTGGCCTCACCGCCGAAGATGCTCTTCTCCTGCAGCGTGGTCTTGTCCTTGACCGTCTTGCACTGCTTCTCCAGGTGCTGGTACGCCTCGGCCAGGAACCCGCCCGTGCCGCATGCCGGGTCCAACACCGTTTCGCCGAGCTGCGGATCGATCGCCGCAACCATGAACTTGACCACCGGCCGCGGCGTGTAGAATTCGCCGGAGTCCCCGGCCGCGTCCCGCATTTCCCGCAGCATGGATTCGTACAGGTGGCCCAGCGTGTGGATCTCGTCGGTGGAATCGAAGTGGATGCCATCGATCAGGTTGATCACGTCCCGCAGCAAGTAACCGCTGATCATGCGGTTCGTGACGCCGCTGAAGACCGTGGCGATCACGTCGCGGCGACGGTCGCCGTTACGGCCCTGCAACGACCTGAGGTAGGCGAACAAACCCGGCCCACGTTTGCCATCGGGGCGAATCGCTTCGTCGTTGTTGATGAAGGGGATCAATTCGTTGCCGGTGATGCCATCTTTCTGAGCAGCCCAGTCCCGCCAGCGGTACGGCGGGTCGATGGCCGATTTGTACTTCTTGCCGCTGAGTGCGGCGCGCGTTTCCTCGACCTTTTCCGAGTCGTCGAGAAACTTCAGGAACATCACCCAGGTCAGCATCGGCAGCCGGTCCAGGTCGCCGTTCAGGCCCTTGTCCTTCCGCATGATGTCGCGGGCGGATTTGACCAGGCTGCCGAGCTGTTGGGCGGTGGTCAGCGGCTTCTGTTCCGTCGTTGTCTTCTGTCGTCCCATCAGGTTCCACTCCTCCCTGATTCATTCGAGAGGCAGAAAGATTGATGGCAGAAAGATGTCGTGCCATTCATTTTTCTGCCACCAATTTTTCTGCCCATCCCGCCTTCACGCCGCGTACAGCAGCGTCTGAAGTTCGTTGACCGCGTCCCGCAGTTGCTGCACGCCGCCGAACCGCCCGGCGATCTCCACCAGATTGCCCTGCTCTGAAATCGGCGGGACCTCCAGAATATCCGGGACGATGAATTGGGCAATCCCAAACTCCGTGTACTTGTCCAGCAACACGTTCAGGATGGCCCTGGCCTCCGGACCGTACTTTTCGAAGAAGTCCTTTTTCTCGGACCGCAACCGCTGGGCACGCTCCCGCCGGGTACGCAGCGGTGCGTTGAACGCGACGTGGCACAGCAGGTCGAACGGGTCCGCATCGGGCTGGCCGGAGACCTCGACCAGTTGTTCAAAGTCGATACCGCGTTCCGCCAGGGCCTCGATGATCTCGCCGCGGTTTTCGGGCTGGCTCCAGCTTTGCCGCAACGCGTGGGCGTTTGGGTACAGCGTCCGCACCTTCTCGGCCGTGTAGTCGGTGTACTTCACGACGCGAAGCTGGTGGCCATCCGGGTCGATTTCGTAGACCATGTGGGCCGCGATCTCGACCTGACCACCGTCGAAGTAGTACTTGCGGCGTCTGCCGTCGCCATCGTCGTCCCCAGCACCGCCCACGTCGCCACCGGGACCATCGTCGGGGAACGCACCCCAATCGTCGGGCTGGTGTTCTTCCGTTTCTTCCGTGTCGGTTGCGTTTCCGTCTTCGTCGATCTGCGTCTCGTCGATCTGCACGGGGTCGCCATCGAACTCCGGATCGGCGAACAGCCGTGTCGACTGCGTGAAATCGAGGATGTTGAAGAACAGCTTGCCGTAGTCGTCGCGGAGCCGGGTGCCGCGGCCGATGATCTGCTTGAACTCGACCATTGAGTTGATCACGCGGGCCAGCACGATGTTCTGACAGGTGGGGGCGTCGACGCCGGTGGTCAACAACTGCGACGTGGTCAGGATCACGGGCGAGTCGGTTTCGACGTCCTGAAATCGAGACAGATGCCCGCGGCCGACGTCGCCCTCGTCCGACGTGACCCGGCAAACATAATCCGGATGCTGCCGGACCAAGTCGCTGTTCAGATTGTTCAGCTCGCGTCGCATCTCGTCCGCGTGCTCCTGGTCGACGCAGAACACGATCGTCTTGGCGAAGCGGTCCGTCTTCTTCAGGAACTCGGTAACGTAGCGGGCGATTGCCTTCGTGCGGGCACGCAAGGCGACGACCCGTTCGAAGTCCTTCGTCTGGTATTCTTCGTCCGGGATCACGCGGCCGTGGCGGTCGACGTCGCCCTGGTTGGGACGCCAGCCGGTAGCATCGAAATCGGTAACGACGCGGTGGACGCGGTACGGCGCCAGGAAGCCATCGTCGATGCCCTGCCGCAGGCTGTACGTGTACAGCGGATCGCCGAAGTACTTGTACGTGTCCCGGTTGTCTTGGCGAAGCGGCGTGGCGGTCATGCCCAACTGGTAGGCCGCTTCGTAGTACTCCAGGATCTCCCGCCAGCTGCTTTCGTCGCGGGCACTGCCGCGATGGCACTCGTCGATGACGACAAGGTCGAAAAAGTCGGGCGCATACTCCCTGTAAAGGCCCGGACGCCGTTCGTCTTCGGCGATCGCCTGATAGATTGAAAAGTACATTTCGCGGCCCTTGCTGATCTGGCCGTTCTCGATCTTCCAGCGGGCATCGCCGAAGGGTGCGAATGTCTTGTCCTTGGGATCGTTGATCAGGATGTTGCGGTCCGCCAGGTACAGGATCTTCGGTCGCCGGTGTTCGCCGGTCCGGTTCCAGCGGCTGCTCCACAGCTTCCAGCAGATCTGAAACGCGACCTCGGTCTTGCCCGTGCCGGTGGCCATCGTAATCAGGATGCGGGTGTCGCCGGCGAGAATGGCCTGGATGACACGGTGGATGGCGATTTCCTGGTAGTACCGCGGGGTCCTGCCGCTTTGCTGGAAGAACGGCGTCAGCAGTTGCTCTGCGGCCTTGTCGTCCGTCATGCCTTGACCGGCCCGCAGCCGCGACCACAGTTCGGCGGGCGACGGAAACGCATCGATCATGCGTTCCTGGCCGGTAAGAAAATCGAATTCGATGATTTCGTGGCCGTTGGTGGCGTAGGCGAATTTCAGATCCAGGATCTCGGCGTAGTCCTTCGCCTGCTGCATGCCTTCGCCCGCCGTTCTGTACTTGGCCTTGGCCTCAACGATCGCGATGGGGAAGTCGCGGGTGAGCCGCAGCAGGTAATCGGCCCGCTTCTGCTTGCGTCTGCGAATCCGATTTCCGAGGACGATGATGCGGCCGTCGGTGAACGTCTTCTGTTCGCTGATCTGCTCGTCGGTCCAGCCCGCGGCGTAGATCTTCGGCGTGACGAGTTTGCGACAGGTATCGGCTTCGCTCTCCGGCATAACGCAATCCTGTTCAGGCAGGGGGTGGCAGCGGCCTCGTGGCGTGCATCCAGTTTAGCTGAGGTGCCGCGGATTTCCACCCTGCCTGCCGGCTAGCCGCCCGCAATTCCAGATATGGAACTCCTGCGGCAAATCGGCAAGGGCGGCTTCGGCGAAGTCTGGCTGGCGCGCAACGTTGGAGGCTTGGGAGCGAGAGGTTTTCGAACGGACTCCATCCGACAGGGCCGGAAGAATTGGGGCGGCAACAGGCATGGGCCGTCGGGCTTTCAAACGGATCATCTTGGCCGTCTGTCTGGCCGCTGCCCTGATGGGCGGTTGGCTGGTCTGGCGCGGTCTGGACTCCATCCCGCGCGTCGACGTGAACTTCATCACCGACCAGTGGGATGCCGAAATCTGGCTGGACGGGCGCCGCTTGTGCCAGCCGGACGGCCAGCCGTGGCTGACCCCGTGTACGGTTACGGGTGTGTCCGCCGAGACGCACGTGGTCGTGCTGAAGCGTCAGGGCCTGGAAGATCTGGTGTTGGGGCAAATCGACTTTGGCAGCACACGCGAAGTCGTCGCTCACTGGCCGGGCCGGGATGGCCAGAGTCGAGCGGGCACGCGGTGACCGCTGCCTTGCGTCCCTCGCCAAAGGGCTTGGATTGCGGTACAATCAATTGTTGAACCTTCAACCGAGGTGACCGATGACTACTCCGGCGAATCGACTGCCCCTTCACGCCGACCATTCGCCATTGCGCGTGGACGAGGGGGGCGCCGTCCGCGTCGGCGACACGCGTATCAGTTTGGACCTGGTTGTCGAGCAGTACGAGAACGGCATGACGCCGGAAGACATGGTCCGAGCGTACGACAGTCTGGTGCTGGCCGATGTCCACGCCGTCATTGCCTACTACCTGCGGCACCAGGATGAAGTGCGGGCTTATCTAAAGCGACGAGCAGAGGAAGCCGACGCCCTGCGGGTAAAGATCGAGGCTGATCGCACGCGCACCTCGCGGGAGGAGTTGATGGCACGGCGCCGTGCCGGGGAGAAAGTGCATGCTCCGATTGGCCAGTGACGCCGACGTGCATGGCAACCTTGTCCGCGGACTTCGCCGGCGTTAGCCAGAGATCGACTTGGTACGTGTCCAGGACGCCTTGCCCGAAGGGACCCCCGACCTCGATGTTCTCGCCTGGGCCGCAGCCGAAAACCGCACCCTGATCACCAACGATCGGAACACGATGGTCGGCTTTGCTTACCAGCGTGCGGCGGCGGGAGAACCGGTATCGGGTGTCATCGTCACGACCAACCAACAGTCGATTGGCTCGGCTGTCGACGACATTCTGCTCATCGCCGAGTACATGCCGGAGGAGGAAATCAGGGACCAGGTCGTGGTATTCCTGCCTTTCCGCGGATGATTGCAGGCGTCGTCGCGAGTGGAGCCTGCGTCGTTCTGACTCGTGCGCCAGTGTGGCATGATGCTGCTCAGGTTCTCCGGTGACGAGCTTCTCGGCCAGCCGTGCTTTGGCAAAATACGCGAAGTCGTCGCTCACTGGCCGGGCGGGGATGGGCAGAGTCGAGCGGGCGCGCGGTGACCGCTGCCTCGCGTCTCTCGCCTAAACACTCATCCCACAGGCTTTCATTGGACTCGACCCTGCGCCGCGACAGGCAACTGCTGGCCGTCTTTGCGACTCCCCAAGGCAAACGGACCCCTCCTTCCGAAAACGATTGCCGAAACATGGCGATCCGATCATAGTGAACGTAGCACGCGCAATCGATTGCGGCTCGTTTGCCTCGCAGCCAACGGCGACGGAAAACGGTTTTGCCGGGTGTTTCGTCTTCTAAAGTTGGACGCGGTCGTGGTGCGGGCACAGATCCCCACCCGTGCGTGATACTGCCAATCTCGGCGTAAAGCCCTGGATCGAAGGAGTCGGCGATGCCTATGCTGCGTTCTTGGCCGTTTTGTCTTGTATTGTTCGTGTCGGCCCTTGCCACCGCGGCCGACCAGTCGCCGCCTGCGGACGCTCCCGCAAAACCGGCTCCCAAACCGGACGAAAAAATCCTCCGCGAGCAGACGATCTACGTGCCTTACTCGAAGCTGCCCAAGGTGTTCGAGCAGCCGGGGCGGGGCGTGTTCCTGCCGTACGAGGAATTTCAGAAGCTGTGGGAACAGGCCCGCGCGGCCTTGGCCAAACCGCCGGAAGGGAAACCGCCGGTCGCGGCACTGCTGACGGAAATCAACAGCGAGGCCACGGTCGGCGAGGATGTCGTCAGCGTCACGGCCAATCTGAAAATCGAGCTGCTGACCGAAGGCTGGCACGAGGTGCCGTTGCGGCTGGGCGATGCGGCGATCCTGTCCGCGCGGCAGGGCGACCAGCCGGCTCGGATCGTCGCCAAGCCGGATGTCGGCTATGTCCTGCTGCTGCAGAAGAAAACGCCGGAACCGGAACAGATCGCGGTGACGTTGCAGTACTCGAAGGCATTCACGAAGTCACCGGGGCAAAACGTCGTTTCGTTCCAGGCTCCGCAAGCGCCCGTCAACCAGTGGCGGATCCGCGTTCCACAAGCGGGCGTCAAAGTGAACGTCCAACCGCTGGTCGCGGCCACGGAAGAACCGCCGCCCGCCGCCGCTGCCGGGGACGCGCCGGCGCCCAAGCCTCTACCAAAACCCGAAACCGTGGTCATGGCCTTTGTGGGCGCGGCACCCAGCGTGCAGATCGACTGGACGCCCAAAGCCGAAGGTGCGACGGGCTTGACGGCCCTAGCCACGGTGCAGACCGAACAGCAGGTGAGCATCGATGAGGGCGTGGTCCGCACCAGGGCCCAACTGGCGTACACGATCAGCCGCGCAGAACTGGCCGAACTGGCGATTGAGGTTCCCGCCGATCAAAAGGTGCTGAACGTCTTCGATCCAAACGTCAAGGAATGGAAAGTCGCACAAGCCGGTGATTTGAGCAAGATCACGGTCCAGCTGTACCAGCCGGCCAAGGAGACTCAGCGGCTGTTGATCGAGATGGAGAAGTTCAGCGACGACCTGTTGCAGAAGCCGATCGCGGCGCCGGTCGTGCGCGCGCTGGGCGTCGGCCGGCAGCAAGGCGTGGTCGTGGTGCAGGTCGCGCAGACGTTGCGTGCGGAACCGGCCACGCGTGTGGGCCTGCTGCAATTGGACGCCAACGAACTGCCGCCGACGCTGGCCAACACGCCCTGGAATTTCTCGTTCCGCTTCCCGGCCGTGCCCTTTGAGTTGACGTTGCGGGCCGAAAAGGTCCAGCCGCAGATCCAGACTCACGAGTTGGTCGAAGCGTACCTGGAGCCGGAGCGTCTGACGCTGGATCTGCTGGCCTTGTACAAGATCGAGCGGGCCAGCGTGTTCCAGTTGGAACTGGACGTCCCGCGGGGCTTTGAAGTGCGAGCCGTCCGCGGGCACGCCGCGGCGGGCGCTGAAGCCGTGGTGGTCGACACGCACCATGTCACGGCCGGCGAGAAGTCGCAGCACGTGGTGGTGAACCTAGCCCGCAAGGCGATTGGCCATGTGGGCTTGTTCGTCGAGCTGCAGCGGCAGTTGGAAGCCCCCGATCTGCTGAGCTTTACCGGCAAGGCGTTAAGCGTCCCCTTGCCGCTGCCGCGCGTGTCCGCCACGAAGGAAATCGAACGCTCCGTGGGCCGGCTGTTGGTGTACGCGCCGGAGAATCTGAGCATCAATCCGGTGAAAACCGACGGCGTGCAGGCGATTTCGTTCGCCGAAGCCCTGCAGGATACGGTCTCGACTCGCGCCGGCCGCTTCAGGGTAACGCGGGAAGTGCTGGCCTACGCCTATACACAGGCTCCCGTGGACTTGAACCTGTCGGTCGAACGCCGCAAGCCGGATGTGACCGTCCGCCAGTTGCTGTTGGCCCGCGTCGAGGCCGGGGTGATCAAGTACGAAGCGACGTTCTTCTACGAGATCCGCTACAGCAGCGTCAAATCGCTGCGGCTGGACGTGCCCGCCGCGCTGGTCACGGGCAAGCAGCTCCGCAACCTGACGCCGGCGGTGGCCAGCGAAGCGCCGCTGGATCCGCAGCCGGACGACGTGCAGAAGGAGGGCCCCGGCGCGATGATCGCTCTGGCGCTGACGCGCAAGGGGGAAGCGGAATTTCTGGGCAACGTCACGATCAAGTTCGAGTGGGACAGGAAAATCGGCGACCTGCCGGTGGGCAAACCGTTCGAGGAAACGGTGCCCGTCCTGCAGCCGCACAAGAAGAGCGTCGACCGCGCCTGGGGCCAGGTGGTCGTGGCCAAAGCGGAAACGCTGGACTTGCGGCCGATGGATGATCCCATGGGCCTGCGGCCCATCGACCCGCAGCACGATCTGATGCCGGGCGTCCGCGTGGCCGACGCCGCACGGGCCTGGGAATTCCAGGAGGACTGGAAACTGAAGCTGTCGGTCACCCGCTACGAACTGGTCGAAGTGAAACGCGGCAGCATCGAGCGGGCGGTGATCCGGATGGAAGTCACCCGCAGCGGCGTGATTGCGGTGCAAGCCCTGTATCGCCTGCGGAGCGTCCTGCAGCGGCTGCCCGTCGTGCTGCCGCGGGAGGCCAACTTCGACACCGATCCGCTCCGCATCAACGGGCGGTCGGTGGCGTTGGAGAGCGAAGAGCCGACGGCTGCTGTGGGCAGTGTTCCAGCCGGCACCGCGCCGGACGCCGCGCCGGCGGCCAGCGATCGAGCCGGTGCGACCGCGGAGGTCGCTTGGGCGGGCAGTCCGGCAGGCGGCCCGAGCAGCGGCGGCCGCGAGTACTTCATCCCGCTGGCCGGTCACAAGGCCGACGAGTCGCTGCTGCTGGAACTGCGGTACACCATGCCCGGCAGCTATCGCCGCCTGGACTTGCCAGTGTTCCCCAGCGATCCGGCCGTCCAGAAGGTTTATCTGTGCGCCTACGTGCCGCAAGAATTGAAGGTGCTCGGTTCGCGTGGGCCGTGGACCGACGAGATGTCCTGGAGTTGGTACGAAACGCTGAGCGGCCTGCCGCAGCCGATCCGACGGGACGACCAACTGGTGGCCTGGGTGATCGAGGGCCTGAACGTGCCCAATCCGTTCCAGGACTTCGCCACCGACGGCCGCTTGTACACGTTTTCCACGTTGCAGCCGGCGAAACCGCCGGGCGGTTCGCTGCGGCTGGTCGCGGTCCACAAGCACGTGTTGCACGGCCTAGTGTTCGCGCTGGTGTTGGTGGCCGGCCTGCTAACCATTCGCCGGCCGCTGCCGCAGAAGTTGGCGATCGGCGTGTTGTTGGTCATGGTCCTGCTGGCGATCGGCGTGTTTGCCCCCGCCTTTGCCCGGCAGGTGATGGATGGCGCGTTGCTGACCGCAATCTTGGTTGTCGCCGTGGCCTGGCTGGCCTGGCACGTGGCTCGCGCCTGGTCGCAGATCGCCGCTGCGTGGGCCCGCCGCCGGACGGCGCGGGCTGCAGCGTCCCCGAGTCCGCCCGCAACTTCGCCGCCGGCGCCCGCCGCCGCGGCCGCCTCGCCCTTCGCTACGCAGGAAGGAGGCCCGACCAATGAGTGACAATCTCCGCACTTCGCCGCCGGGCTCGCCCCGGTGGTTCAACGGCTTCTGCCCTGACTCGGCCGGCGGCCGCAACCAGAGTAGGTTGGGTCTCCGACCCGACCCGACCCGGTCGGGACAGAGTCCCAACCTACGAAGATGCGCGCCTCCGACGGACGAAGACCCTACCAGCGCAAAAGCCGCTAACCCCCGGGGGCGAATGCTCTGTGTTCTCTTTGCGCTCCTCGCCTCCGCGGCACTCGCGGCTGAGTCTGCCAAACCCGAGAAGGTCCGCGAGATCTTCGTTCCCTACGAAGACCTCAGCACGCTGATGGAAGGCAACTCGCAACGCGTCTTCCTGACTCGCCAGGAATACGACGATCTGCTGGCCAAGGCCAAGAAGAAACCGCCCGAAATTCCGGCACCTCAAGGCGCATTGCTCCTGGCCGCCGAATACGACGGCACGATCGAAGAAGGCCGCGTCCGGCTGTCCGGCGCCATCGACCTGGAGGTCTTGGAAGAGGGCCTCCACGCCCTGCCGCTGGACATGTCCGGCGTCGGCGTGCGCCGCGCCGCGTTCGTAGTGCCGGCTTCAGCCGGTTCCGCCCCGGCCGGCATCACCAATCCCTCCGCCCCGATCGCCCGCGACGCCAAAGGCCAGACGATCCTGTTCGTCGAGGGCATCGGCCGGCACCGTCTGCTGCTGGAAATGGTCGCCCCGCTCCAGACTTCCGCCGCCCAGCAATCGCTCACGTTCCGCCTGCCCACGCCGGCCGCGGCCCGTCTGCGGCTGGTCGTGCCCGGCAACGTCGAAGTCAAGAGCGGCGCCAAGGTGGTCAGCCGCACGCTGGACGAAGCAGCCGGCGTGACGCGGTTCGAGCTGCTGTTACCCAAAGAACAGCTGTCGCTCGTCATGTCGCTGAACAACCGCATGCTCCGCCAGCAGCGCGTCGTCGTGGCCCGCAGCGTCCTGGTGGACGAGATCACGTCGGCCTACGAACGGCTGCACACGACCGTGTCGTTCGACGTACTGCACGGAGCGGCCGACCGGTTCCGCCTGGCGTTGCCCGAGGGCTTCGAGCCGACCGAGGTGCTCAGTCCGCTGTTGTCGCGCTGGGCGGTGGCGACCGTCGACAACCAGCGCGTGCTGGAGATCGTCCTTCGCGAACCGTCTACGGAAACCGTCGTGCTGAACGTCTCGGCGACGCGGACGCCCGCGCGGCTCCAGGACTGGACCATGCCGCAACTGACGCCGCTGGACATGGCGGGCCAAGTGGCCGTCGTGGGCCTGATCGTGGAAGACCAGTTGTCGGCCGAGGGGATCGAATCCCAGGGCCTGGTCCCGGTGGACAATCGCGTGTTGACCGCGGCCCTGCCGGAAACCGTGTTTCGCGCCGAACCCGGCGCGCCGCGCGTCCGGCCGGTGGCGACCTATTACGCCCCGCTGGCCAAGTTCGCTCTGCAGGCCGGCTTTCGCCAGCCGCCGCCACGGTTGCAGGTCACCACCAACGTGCTGCTGGTGCTGGACGATCAGGGCCACCACGTGCGCGGCGGGTTCGCCCTGCTGCCCCAGATCGAAAAGTTGTTCGCCGTCCACTTCACCGCGCCGGCCGGCTGGAACGTGACGCAGGTCACCGCGGCCGACGGCAAGCCGCTGGCGGTCGAGCGTTACGATGCGCCGCAGGGCGAATCGCTGATCCACGTTCGCCTGCCGCAAGGCATCCCACCGGGCGAAGTCACGAGCATTTCGTTTCAAGCGGAAAGCGTTCCGCCGGACTGGCTGGGCCAGTGGCCGGAGCGCACCGTCGCCTTTCCCCGGTTCGTCGTCGAGAACACCACGCGCGACACCGGCGCCGTAGCGATCCGCGCGGACGACGACCTGTTGGTCCGGCCGAACGAACTGGCGGGCCTCGATCCGCTGGATGACAAGGACAAAGAGAACTACGGCCTGGCGGGCGTCGAGTCGAACCTGGCGTACCGTTATGAAGTCCAGCCTTACGCGGCCACGGTGCATGTCACCCGGACTCAGCCGACGATCACCGCCCGCACCTTTTCGTTCCTGCAAATCGCGCCCGAAGGGCTGACGGCCCATTACGAGATCCTGTACGACATCCGGCAGGCCCGCGCCCGCCAGTTGACGCTGCGGTTGCCCAAGGCCACGCCGACGTCGCTGTCGATCCGCGGTGCGGAAGGGGCCACTGTCAAGGACTACACGAGCGAAGAACGCGATGACGAGCGGCGTTGGACCGCGCTGCTGGCCGAACCCGTCAACGGCGTCGTGCGGCTGGCCGTCGATTTCCAGCAGCCGCTGCCCGACAACGAGTCGAAGGAGTCCTCGTTGCCGCTGGCCCGCGCCGACGGCGTGGCGTATCAATCGGCGGTCGTAGCCGTCGAAGGGAATGCCGAACTGGACATCACCGTGAAGACGGACGCCCGCACGGTCGACGTGGGCGAGTTGGTCGCCGCGCAGTATGCGGTGGGCAAGCGGCTGTTGGGTGTGTTCGAGTCCGTCGGGCCGCCGCAAGCGGTGCAAGTGGACGTCGACCGCCGGCCCGGCTACGGCTTGCCGCCGGCCATCGTCCAGCGAGCCGAACTGGACACCGTGCTGTCGGCCGACGGCACCGCCTTGACCGGCGTTCGTTACCTACTGCGAACCAAGGCCGCATTCCTGGAAGTGCGGCTGCCGGCCGGGTCGGAACTCTGGTCGGCCTATCTGGACGGCCAGCCGGTGGCCCCGCAACGCGACGGCGACCGGCTGCTGCTGGACTTGCCGGCCAGCGCCCAAAACGCGATGCGCGATCTGCAAGTCATCTACCAGACGCCGCTGACGTCGGTCGTAATGCTCAATCGCGTGGCGACCGAGGCCCCGACGCTGTGGCTCCGCAACGATCGCGACGCGCAAGCGGGCGAAGTGCCGACGGCCGACGTGACGTGGAACCTCCTGCTGCCCGAAGGCCATCGCCTGGTGCGGTCCAGCGGGACGGTGTACACGCAGCAACTGGAGACGCCCCGCTCGCCCATTTGGAACGCGCTTGGAGGTTTGTTCTTCGCGGCGGGCGGCGTCCCAGGTCTCTTGGGCGGGCGGGCGAGAGAAGCGGCCTCGCGTGCGAAAGATTGGGCCGCGTCTCCAGCTTGCCAATTATCCGACGAGGTTCAGTCCGACATGGCGCCGTCAAGCGCGTTGATGACACCGTCGGAGGGTCTGCCGAGGGAGGAGAGCATCGAGCGTCTCGCGGAACTGTCGAAAAAGGAAGAACGGATGCCGCAATCCGAGGCCGAATCGCAGCCGGAGGCGGCCAAGGATTCGCCGCCCGCTGACGCTACGGCAGACCCCTTTGGAGCTACGCAAGACCCGTTCGGCGCACCGCGTCCCTCCAGCCCCAAACCTGCGGCGGGCCAGCCCGCGGATCAGCCGGCCGCACCGCCCCCGCCTCAGCGGCCCGCGGCGGGCGAGGAGGTGGCGCAGGTGGC
>JAAYYU010000089.1 GCA_012515235.1 Candidatus Anammoximicrobium sp. | reverse complement strand
GCCGAATGGGAGTACGCGTGCCGCTCCGGCAGTGCGGGGATGTACTGTTTCTGGGACAACACGCAGTTGGACGATTATGCGTGGCATAAGGCCATCTGCGAGGGCCTGCATCCCGTGGGCGAGAAACTCCCCAACGGCTTTGGCTTGTACGACGTCCACGGCAGCCTGCTGGAATGGTGCGGCGACTGGTGGGCGACCGACTATTACGCCAATTCTCCCGTGGACGATCCGCCCGGTCCGGACAGCGGCGAATCCCGCGCGCTGCGCGGCGGCTCGTGGCGCAACGGCCACCCGCCCCACCTGCGCTGCGCACGCCGTTCCCACTATGCCCCGGACGTGAGCTACGACTATACCGGTTTCCGCGTCGCCAGAAGCTTATCGCCTCGGCATCGCGACCAACCTTGACACGTTCTCCGCAACTTCCGTGTTGTTTGACGGCACCTGCAACGATCGAGGAATCGAGCCATGAGTCGCGCCACACTGCTCTCGTCTCAGTACAACCGCACTCATTTTCCCAGGTTCCGCACCGTACGCCGCCACCTTCGCCACAGACGGCTGATTGTCGAAGCCCTCGAAGATCGGAGATTGCTCGCGTCCGCCGATCCCCCGCTCGATCTCTTCAGCACTTCGCCGGGGGAGCCGCGTTACGTCCTCCCGGACCCTGCGTGGAAGACGGCACCAGCGGTCCTCTTTACGGGTAATTTGAGTGACGCCCAGCCGCTCATCGTGGTCGGCGACCCCGACGGAACGCCGCCGGTCACGCCAACTGATCGCATCGATCCCAACGTGCCTGACTCGCCCTTCGCCGGGGTTGTCAGCGTACGCGTTTCCAGACTATTGAACGATCTGATCGGGTCAGGATCTCTTATTTCTCCGATCCATGTCCTGACCGCTGCGCACGTGGTTGACCTCGATCATGACGGAACGATCGACGTCTCGCCGGACGATGTCACAGTTTACTTCAACCACGACAACCCGGCAAGCAGCGAGGCCGGATCCACAGCGATCGGCGTTTCTGAGATCCACGTGCATCCCGATTGGACGGGGTTCAAGAATCCGGTCGAAAACGACGACGTTGCGATCCTTACCCTCTCATTGCCGGCACCGTGGGGCGTGCCGGTCTACCCACTAAACTCAGTAGCCTTTATGAACGCCGAGTTGATCGTTCTGGCCGGCTACGGGATGACTGGCGAGGGCGTCAACGGATTCATTCTGAACAGTGCCAACTACGTCGTTAAACGCACGGGGCAGAACCTGGCCAGCCTGCACTTGCTCGACGATGAGGGAAGTGGTCAACGAGAGGTCTTCTTGTTCGACTTTGACGGTCCTTACGGCCATTGGACGGGCGACGTATTCAACGATGGGCCGACGCTTGGCAACGGCATCGAAGCGATGCCCGGCCCGGGCGATTCGGGAGGGCCTAGTTTTCTCTGGAGCGATGCCAACGCCAGCGGCCAGATAGAGGCGGATGAACTGACGCAGTTCGGGATTAACACGTTCATCAGTTCACGCGCCGACGAGCCTCCGTTGTTCGGCTCGTTCGCTGGGGGCATGATTGTCAGCACGTATCTCGACTGGATCGAAAGTATTGTGGGGGGCGTTGCTGAGCTCTCGCCCAGTTTAGTTTGGGAATACGACACAACCGGCGCCTATTCGGTTGCCCTGTCGGCGGATGGGAGCCGGGTCGTGGTAGGTACCGCGAGTGGGCCTCACGTCCTTGATGGCCAGGGGAATCCCCAGTGGACGTACGACTCCGGCAATCAGGTGATTGATGTCGCCATGAATGGAGATGCCAACGAGATAGCAGCGGTTGGTCGGAGCAACTCGTCCTGGGGCGGCGGCGGGCCAGTGTACCTTTTCGATCGTGACGGAAACCTCCTGGAGACGGTTTCCGACAGTTATTACTCGTCGGTCGCGTACTCTCCACAGGGCGATTACTACGCGGTCACCTACGAAAGCTGGACGGGATGGTACGATCAGGCTGCCCTCTGGGACAGCAGCAGCGGTTGGCTGTGGTACGACAGGACAATCGGGGAGTCAGGCTCCGGTTCGGTGTCGGTTTCGGCCAACGGGATCACCGCCACGGGGGCTGCGATGATGGGAACGACGTCGAGTGCTGTTCGCGTTTACGGCCGAACCGGGAGTCTCACGTGGACCTATCCGATGTCCGGAATAATTGGCGCGGACTATTCCGTGGCCATTACAGCCGATGGGAACTACGTTGTCGCGGGAAACACGAAGAACGCCAATCTGCAGGTTCTGGACGTTGCCAACAAACAGCTTCTGTGGGAATACAACACGGGAAATATCCAAGGAGTAGCGGTCTCCAGCGATGGCGGGCAAATTCTGGCGGGAGCCAGCGACGCCGTGTATCTGTTTGACGCGTCAGGAAGTTTACAGTGGGCAACGGGAATCACCGGGATTCAAGATGTGGCGTTTTCCGCCGACGCGTCCCTGATCGTTGTGGCTACGGCGAGTGGCAAGGTCTACGCATTCGATGTGTCGAACGATCCGGGCGCCCCCCCTCCACCCACATTGGAATCGTTTGAAGTCGTCGACGCAGAAGTGAACTCCACCGGTGTTCCTTCTCAGCGAAAGCTGGCCGTCACCTCTGACGGGCACCTACACACCGTCTATCATCGCTTGGACCCCGCCGGGGTAACCCAGATTTTTCATGCGGAGTCGGCTGATGGCGGCGAGACTTGGGTGGAGGAGCCGATCACCAGCGGCGGGGAAAACAAGTCGTTTCCCGCCGTGGCGGTCGATTCGCTCGACGTTCTTCATCTGGTCTGGCAGGACGCGAACCAGGCAACGTACTACACGCGAAAGGCAACGACTTGGCAGACGCCCGAATGGGTTGCCTCGTACGCGACGACGCCCGCGATTGCCGTCGATGGCAACGATCACGTTCACGTGGTTTACGGAGTCTACGTTCTCGGTTCCGGGTATTGGGGCGGCGGGGATGGCATCCGCTGGCGCGTCCGGACCCCGGCAGGTTGGCAGGCCGAGCAACGAATCTCATCCGACAGGTATTGGTCCAGGTATCCCGCGATCGCGATTGACGGAGACAACCGCGTTCATGTCGTCTGGAATCACGCCCCGCGAAGCACCTACTACGACGTGCATTACCGGGTGCGAACCTCATCGGGTTGGGGCACGGAAGTCGAAGTCAATGCGGAGACAAACAACGAATGGGGCGCCGTTCCGTCGATTGCGGTCGACAGTGACAATCACGCCCATGTTGTTTGGGGGCATTTGTCCGAGGGAAGCTGGGCCGTCAAGTACAGAGAATACAGCGGAGTCTTGGAACCGACGGTGAACATCGTGGGTCCCACGTCTTACCCCCAACTTGGCCCCGTTGTGTCGCTCGATGGCGGCGGGCGCATTCACGTGGTGTGGCATGGCAAGCATGAAAACTCACCCACGACGTACCAGCTGCGGCACAAACGATACGACAGCTCCTGGCGGGCGATTGCGAATCTGACTGCGTCGGAGGTGCACGATCAGACTGGGGTCAGCGTTCTGTTTGCCAATCACCCCACCGATGATGGGCAGCGGAATAATGTCCTCGAAGACGGCTGCGCGTTGATTTGGATGGACGACACGACGATCCGATACGGGACGGTCCGCGACGTGGCGTTCCCACCCTTTGGGATCGATCAGTGGTGGGCGACCGTCGGCGTGGGTCAGCAACTCACGGTCACTTGGACGACAGAAGTCTCGGTTCGGGATCAGTATTTCCTCGATCTCGATATCGAACGTTGGAATTCGTGGGACCTGACCGAGAAGGCGAAAGTGACGTTCAACGGACAAACGGCAGGCTTCAATGGCTCTGGCACGGCGAATCTCGGCGAACTTAGTCCGGGCGTCTACCAATTCATCATTTCCTCCTTCGCAGTTCCCGACAGTCCGGTCGTCGAGGAAATCACGTTTCAGTTGATTCGTGACGTGTTTGGACCCTTGAATCCTTCCCGTGATCTCACGACCTTATTCGTAGCGGATCACGCAGAAACGGATTTGCCATCGTCCTTCAGAATCCAGGACGCCGACGTGTGCAAGGACTTGCCATCCGTTCAAGCGTTGGTGGATCACTTCGCCCCCATTCTTCACTTTGATTTGGGCGAACGGTACGCCATGC
>JAAYYU010000088.1 GCA_012515235.1 Candidatus Anammoximicrobium sp. | reverse complement strand
CCTGAGCGTCCCCTTCGGGAAGACTTTCTCCAAAAACATCGAACTTCTCGTTGCCATCGAGTTTGAACCTCAGGATGCCTTTCAGCTTCGCCATGTCCGAACTCCTGTAAGAGGCGAAAAAAAGAAGCAATCACAACACCCCAGACCGGTGCAGCGTGTTGAACGGCCGTATGCGACATACTGTCTTCTTAAGCCTTTCAGCCACGTCTGTCAAGCAATCGGCCCGAGTTGCGCAGACAGCCGGTTCGGGGGCCCGGCCATTTTTGTTTTGGGGTGGATTGCCTTTTTTTTCAGAATTCGCGTCCCGCAAAGACGCGACTGCAGGGGCCCTTGTACCGTCGCTTGTATCGCCTGTTTCCGCTATGTTTACGAATCTGCAAGCAAAACCCGACAAAGAGGAGACACTCCACATGTTGATGCGTCTTTCGCCGTTGTTCATCCTCGCGTTGCTCGCGAATCTGGCCGCCGAAGGCTCGGCGGAAACCAAGGACTACCCCTTCACGCCCGTGCCGTTTACCGACGTCCGGATCGGCGACGAGTTCTGGCTGCCACGCTTCGAGACGAATCGCATGGTGACGGTGCGGTACGATTTTCAGAAGTGCGAAGAGACCGGACGGATCGCCAACTTTGCCCGGGCCGGCGGACTGGAGGAAGGCAAGTTCGAGGGTATCCCGTTCAACGACTCGGATGTGGTCAAGGTGGTCGAGGGGGCGAGCTACACGCTGGCCATGCACCCCGATCCGGACTTGGACAAGTACCTGGACAACTTGATCGCCAAGATTGCGGCGGCCCAGGAGGACGACGGCTACCTGTACACCGCCCGCACCCTGGACTTTACCAACGGCATGACCGGCCCCGAACGCTGGACCAATCTGGCGTCCAGTCACGAGTTCTACAACGTGGGGCACATGTACGAAGCGGCCGTCGCCCATTTCCTGGCAACCGGCAAGCGGACGCTGCTGGAAGTCGCCGTCAAGAACGCCGACCTGCTGGTCAAGACGTTCGGTCCGGAACCGGGCCAGCGGATTAACGTGCCGGGCCACCAGGAGATCGAAATCGGCCTGGTCAAACTGTACCGCGTGACCGGCGAGGAAAAATACCTGCGGCTGGCCAAATTCTTCATCGACATGCGCGGCCGCGCGGACAAGCGGAAGGTGTTCGGCGCGTATTGCCAAGACCACAAGCCGCTGGTCGAGCAGACCGAGGTGACCGGTCACGCGGTCCGCGCCGGCTATCTGTACAGCGGCGTGGCCGACGTGGCCGCGCTGACCGGCGACCAGGATTACATCCGCGCGATCGATCGCTTGTGGGAGGACATGGTCTCGCGGCAGATGTACCTGACCGGCAGCGTGGGCGTGTTCGATCACGGCGAAGGGTACAGTGAACCCTACCACCTGCCCAACTTGAAAGCCTACAACGAAACCTGCGCGGCCATCGCCAACGCGCTGTGGAACCACCGCATGTTCCTGCTGCACGGCGAGGCCAAGTACATCGACGTGCTGGAGCGGATCATCTACAACGGCTTCCTGTCGGGCATCTCGCTGTCCGGCGACCAGTTTTTCTATCCCAATCCGTTGGCCTGCGACGGCCGCTTCCGTTTCAACCACGGCGACCTGGTCCGCAGCCCCTGGTTCGGCTGCTCGTGCTGCCCGGTGAACGTCGTGCGGTTCATCCCGTCCATCGCCGGGTACGTCTACGCCCAGCGCGGCGACGAAGTGTTTGTGAACCTGTACGTCGCCGGGAGCGGGACCGTCCAGCAGAAGACAGGCAAGCTGCGGCTGGAGCAACAGACGCGCTACCCGTGGGACGGCAAGGTGCGGATCGTCGTCCAGCCGCAACCGGCTGCCACGGTCGCTCTGAAGCTTCGCGTTCCCGGCTGGGTCCAGGGCCGGCCGGTGCCCAGCGACTTGTACCGCTACGCCAGTCAGCCGACGGAGCCGATCAAATTGACGGTCAACGGCCAGCCGGCGGAGTTGAACCTCCAGGACGGCTATGCGACGCTCCGCCGCCCATGGCAACCCGGCGACGTTGTGGAGTTGGACCTGCCGATGCCCGTCCACCGCGTCTTGGCCCACGAGAACGTGGTGGACGACCGCGGCCGAGCGGCCATCGAGCGGGGGCCGATCGTGTATTGCGTCGAGGGCGCGGACCACGACGGCCGGGTGCTGAACCTGGTGCTGCCGGACGACGCGCAGTTGACTCCCGAACACCGCGCGGATTTGCTGGGCGGCGTGACCGTGCTGCGCGGCCAAGCCTTGGCGGCGTCCCGCAGCGAGGACGGCACGGTGCAGACCAAGCCGGCGCCGGTCACGATGATTCCCTATTACGCCTGGTGCCATCGCGGCGCGAACGAGATGGCCGTGTGGCTGCCGCAAACCGTGGAACGAGCTCAACTCCCGCCTCCGCCGACGATCGCCTCGAACAGCCGGGCCACATCGAGCCACTGCTGGCCGCCGGACTCCGTCGCCGCTGTGAACGACCAGGCGGAGCCGGCCAACTCGAACGACCATTCGATTCCGCGGCTCACCTGGTGGGACCACAAGGGCACCGCCGAATGGCTTCAGTACGATTTCGAGAAGCCCACCAAGGTGTGCGCGGTCGAAGTCTACTGGTTCGACGACACGGGCCGCGGCGGCTGCCGGGTGCCTGAATCGTGGCGGCTGTTGTACCAGGACGGCGAGCAGTGGAAACCGGTGGACACGCAGGACAGCTTCGGCGTGGCCAAGGACCGTTACAATCCCGTGAGCTTTGCCCCGGTGACCACCGGTGGCCTGCGGATCGAACTGCAACTGCAGCCCAAGTTCTCCGGCGGCGTGCTGGAATGGAAGGTCCGCTGATTCGCGTTCGCGGCGCGCGTCACCGTAGACCGCTCGCTCCGCGAGCGGCACTCCGCTCGCGGAGCGAGCGGTCTACGGTGGCCGCGTCAGGCTTCTAGGCCGTAGAACCGCACCGCGTTGTCGTGCCACAGTTTCCGTTGCTCGGCGGCGGGCCGGCTGGCGACGATCTCGCGGAGGGCCAGCACCCATTGGCGATACGTGGCGCCCTTGAGGCACACGGGCCAATCGCCGCCGAACACCACGCGGTCCGGGCCGAAGGCGTCCAAGCAGTGGTTGACGATCGGCGCCAGGTCCGCGGCGGTCCAGTCCTTCGGCGCGCTGGCGACGATCCCGGAAATCTTGCAGATCACGTTGTCGCGTTTGGCCAGGGCGTCCATGTCGCGCTTCCAGGCCGCGGGATCGTGGCTGGGCTTTCCGCCGTCGGGCCGGGCTGCAAACGCCTTCGGGTCCGCATTCCCGCAGTGATCGACGATGAACCGCGTGTCGGGACACAACTCCGTCAGCTTCGCGCCGTCCTTCAAATCCGCGGCTCGCAGGCACAGATCGAAACTCAGCCCGGCGTCGCCGAGCAACCGGATGCCGCGCACGTACTCGTCGGAAACGCAGTGTCCGGCCGGCGTGGCGCCGTGCAGCACTTGTCGCACGCCCTTCACGTACGGGTTGCCCTTGAACCGCGCGAGGTAATCGCCGAATTCGTCCGACGCCGGCCGGCCGCCGATCACCGCTGCCACCGTCGGATGCTGTTTGCTGCGGCACAAGCCGATCACGTGTTCCGCCTCGGTCACATGGTCGCGCGGGTCCACGGCGACCTCCATGTAAACCGCCTTGACCACGTTCAAGCCGCGGGTCGCTTCCCGATACTCCGGCATCGCGAACCGCCGGTTCAAGAGTTCGGAGCCCTTTAGCCAGGGCGGCCGCACGACCTCCAAGTCCCACAGGTGCTGGTGGGTATCCACGATCGGAAACGCCGTCGTCGGCTCGTCCGTCGTGGCCAGACCGGCACGGGCCAGCACGCCTCCGGTCAGCAGTCCGCCGGCGGCTTGTTGTACGAACTGGCGACGCGAACAGGACATGGTGTTTTCCTCCGAACTAAAAAAGCTGTCATCGGGTGATTGGCGGGACGGGGACATTTTACTTTTTTCGCCGACGAGGACAAGTTTGGCGTCGCTGCAGTCGTGACGAGAGAAAGTGGAAGGTCCCCTTTCTTCCCTCGTGCCAGTGCAACACGGTCTTTCGCGAGTCTGCAGACATGCGTGGGGCTTACCCGTGCCTCAGCCCGCCCCGAACAGCGTCCGTAGGAACTTCTGGTTGTGCTGGTAGCATTCGACCAGCGTCTTGCCGCGAATTGTCGCCCCTTCGAGGATCAGCCAGCCGCGGTAGCCGATGTCGGCGATCGCGTCGCGGACAGGCAGCAGATCGACTTTGCCCTGGCCGATCAGAAAGCCGTTCTCCTTGATGTGGATCTGGCAGATCCGGTGCTTGCCCAACCGGCGGATCTCTTTGCAGATGTCGTATCCTTGGTCCGTCATGTTGCACACGTCGTAGTAGACTTGGATGGCCGGCGAGCCGACGCCGTCCAGGATCCGCAGGTGGTCGTCGGCGTTCATCCAGCTTTCGATGCCCAGCACCACGCCGGCCTGCTCGGCCTGCGGGGCGACTTTCTTCAGCCGCCGGATGACTTCGTCCTGCCTGGCCCGGTCGCCCTTGATGTCGCCGTTGCCGAAGAATGCCAGCAGACAGCACTTGACGCCCAGCTTGGGCAGCACCTCGACTACGTCGGCGACCCACTGTTCGGTGCGCGGGTCGGAGGCGTACGGGATGCTGTTCAGCAGGCCCATCGCCAGCGACGAAATCTCCAGCCCCGTGGTCTTGCAAACTTCCTGATACGTCGCCCGCACCGCCGGGTCGCGCAGGTCGTTGGCGCTGCCCGGTCGGCCGAAGCTGACCTCGACGCCGTCCAAGCCGATTTCCTTGGCCACGGCAAACGCATCCGGTTTCTGCGTGTTGCCGATCGACCAATCGCACGCGCCGATTTTGAACGGCGCGGTCTGGTCTCTTGCGCCGGCCAGAGCCGCCAGCAGGGGCGACACGGACAAGCTGGCCAAGCCGGAAGCTGAACCCGCGAGGAATTGCCGACGCTGAATACTGCTCATAAGAATTGCTCCTGTGTGCAGGGACCGGCAGGGCCGGCGAATCGGTAAGGATCAGCAGCATCATAGCAGGAAGCGGCTGGAAAGCAGCATCCACGGCGTGAGGATTGCCGCCTTTGGATAGGAATTGCCGCAGTCAATGCCGCGGAAACGAAACACAGCCCGGCTGTCGCCACAAGCATTGCTCGAGAAAACCGGGCTGCTGATGCCGCCAACTGCCGCTGCCTCAGCGATCCCAATCGTTCGCTGCGGTCCCGGGCGGCGGAAGCACATTGCCAAAGTCCTCGGAGATGGCATCCGTAATGGCGGCCAGATCAACTCGTGGCGGCAGCCAAACGCTGCCCGGCGGGCGTCCGGCCCGTTTGCGGCGCTCCCGTTCGGACCAGGTCGCCTGGATGTTCTCGCACTCCTGACGGATAGCCCTTGGCGAGGGAGCGTAAGGTTGGCTGGTGCGAGTCGGCGGTTTGCTCAGTGCTCTCATGATTTCTGCCTCCTCATCCCCCCAAAGTTTTGTTCGGTCGCTTCCCTATGGTCCCAACAAGGCTCCTGCCTTGCTGCTTCGACCGAGCAGGCTGCAAAAACTGTTCCCAAATCTTCTGCTGCCGTTCCACCACTCGGCTCGCCGTCGCCCAGTTCCACTTTGCTCGTCCCAGGTTCTCAGCAGTGCGGCGTTTCCATCGCACAAGGCGAATGGCGGTTTCCAGACCGCTGAGTTATGCTAGGAACCAGATGTGTCACGAGCGTGCAGTTGCGCGCTTCGTGGTGGGACAGAATTGATTATTCCGGCCCACACAGTTCGACCGGCAGCCGCCAACAACGCAGCCTCAAGCTCCGACCTGCGACAGGGTGACAAGCAGGGATGCTTGCCGCTACGCTGATACGTGCTGCCGTCATCCCCAACCCTATTGTACGAAGGAGAAGGCGAAATGGCACAAAAAATCCTGTCTCTTGCGGTCTGCACAGCAATCCTTGCCAGTTTGGCCGCGGCGAACTGGCTTGACGCAGCCGACGGGCAGCGAGTCTGCAAACCGTTCAACGGCAAGGACTTAACGGGCTGGAAGACGGTCGCCGACAAGGGCGGCCACTGGGTCGTCGGCACGGCCAAATTGGATCCTGTGAATCCTGCGAAATTGACCATCGCCGCAGCGGCCGCTGGACAAGGCGAACTGGTCAACGCCGAAGCGCACGGAGTGGACATCTATAGTGAACAGGAGTTCGGCGATGGCACGGTCAGTCTGGATGTCATGGTTCCCAAGGGGTCCAATTCCGGCATCTACCTGATGGGCAACTACGAGATTCAGATCTTGGACAGTTGGGGCCGCGACAAGGTCGGCCCCGGCGACCTGGGCGGCTTGTACGGCGCGGCCGCTCCCAAGTTGAACGCCGCCAAGGAGCCCGGCCAGTGGCAGACGTTTGTGATCGAGTTCCAGGCGCCTCGCTTCCAGGACGGCAAAAAGGTCGGCAACGCGGTCTTCAAAAAGGTGACGTTGAACGGACAAGTCATCCATGAGAACGTCGAAATGAAGGGCGTGACCGGCGGCAATCTGGGGCGCGGCGAACAGCCCAAAGGCCCGCTGATGTTCCAGGGCAATCATGGCGCCGTCGCCTATCGCAACCTCTGCGTTACCGTGCCATGAAAGACCAGGCAGCGGGTCGGCTGCTGATCCTGATTGCCGCCGTGATGTGGAGCACCAGCGGGTTTTTCGCCAAGGCTCCGTGGTTCGCGGACTGGCCGTTGCAGGCCCAGGGCCTGCCCGTCCGCGGTCCGCTACTGGCTTTCTGGCGAGTCGTCTTTGCCAGCCTGGTGCTCCTGCCGCTGGTCCGCCGTCCGCGGTGGACGCCGAAGCTGTTGTTCCTGCTTGTCGCTTACGCGGCGATGAACTACACGTACCTGAACGCGATGACGTTGACCACCGCGGCCAATGCCATCTGGCTGCAGAACACGGCGCCGGCGTGGGTCTTTCTGATCGGCGTGTTTGTGTTCCGCGAACCGCTGCACCCGCGCGACCTGTGGCTGCTGGCGTGCTGCGCGGCGGGAGTCGCGTTGATTCTGTGGTTCGAGATCGGCGGCCAGTCGCCCCAGGGGGTTGTGTTCGGCCTGTTGAGCGGTT
Source organism: Candidatus Anammoximicrobium sp. (assembly GCA_012515235.1). Lineage (GTDB taxonomy): Bacteria > Planctomycetota > Planctomycetia > Pirellulales > Pirellulaceae > Anammoximicrobium. Next base: position 8,135 of record JAAYYU010000088.1, on the reverse strand, counting down.
TGGCTTACGCGGGCATCGTCTTGTCGCTGCGGCAACTGCGCGGCGAGGACGGCGCGTGGCTGCTGTTTCTCAGCAACGTGACGACCGCCGCCGTCTTCCTGCCGTTCGTGTTGCATTGCGACCTCTGGCCGACCGGGACCCAGACCGCGTGCCTGGCCGGCTTCGGCATCTTTCAGATGGGGCTGCCCTATCTGCTGTTCGCTCGCGGCGTGCGGCGGATCACGGGCCATGAAGCTGCGGGCATTGCGCTGGTGGAGCCGATCCTGGTCCCGATTTGGGTCTGGATCGCGTGGCGCCACGCGGCGTCGTATCAGGCCCCGCAGTGGTGGACGCTTGTCGGCGGCGGCATGATCCTGCTGGGACTCGCTCTGCGGTATCTCGGCGGCAAGCCGGCGCCGAAGTTGCGTCTGGACTCGCTCCAAGACCAGGCACAAGGGGATCGGGCCCGAGTTCCTGCGAGGTCCGGGACCGCGGACGGCTCGGGGGCTTGACAAAGGCATCCGCCCGGACCACGATGCGCAGCCTGCAGTCCCTTCCAATCCACATCAGTTCCCCGTTGCTACGCCATGAAAACGCCCCTTGTTTTTCTCTCGCTGATCGTCTCTGCCAGTTCCCTGTTCGCGCGCGAGCCAGCCTGGATCTTCAACAACGGACCGGACGCCCGGCTGATCTCGCTGGGACAGGGCCAACTCCACTACGAAGTCGGCTTGACGAAATTGATTCCGAGCGGAACCGATCTCACCCTGACCGTGCCGATGGACGCGGACGACGCGTTCCCCGCCGCCGAGCGACCGTTCTTTGCCGTGCGGTACAAGTACAAGACGGCGCTTGCCCAGGCCGGTCTGTTCTTTACGACCGACACGTTGACCGCTCTTTCGGACAAGAGCTATTCCTCTTTCCCCGTCGTCGGCGACAACACCTGGCGGACCGCCGTCGTCGACATGCGCACGTTCGGCCACAAGAGTTGGACCGGGACGATCACTTCGTTCCGGTTCGACCCGACGAATCCGAGCGATACGGATTCCAGCTATCAAGTCTCCCGGCTTGGTTTCTTTCCGTCGGAAGGGGAGGCGCGGAGTTTTCTCGAGGCCGCCGTGGACGCCCCGGATTATTCGGAGCCGACTCACTTCCTCGCGCCGCTGGAGCGGGTTTTGGTTCCGGGCGGCTGTCTGTCCGAGGGGTACGACCGGGCCGACTTTATGCTGCAGGGGACGGCCGTTGACCAGCCGTCCGAAACGACGGTCGTCCGCTTTCGTCCCAAGGGCGGCGGAGGCGAGGAGTCCGTCGTTCCCGTCTGTCACACGAACCGCCGCGGATTCACTCATTTTGTCGCCAGGAAGGCGGGGAAATACCGCTTGGTCCATGAGGATGTTGCGCTGGATGACCTGGCCGGCCTGGCGGCCGACGCCCAGTCGGCGATCCGCTTCATCGTGGCGCGGCGACTGCTCCACGAAGCCGCGGACCGGCAGTTCCGCCCCGGCGATCCGCTGGCGGACGCGGACTGGAACGCGGCGGCCGCCGCGTTGGGCGAGTACGACATCACGCTGAAGACCGAGGCCAGGCCCGCCACCCGAGCCGAAGCCGCCGCAGCGCTGACGGCGGCCATTCAAACCGCGTTGGGAACGAGAATCGAATCTCCCTATACGAACGAGTACCTGACCCGCGACCGGATTCGGATCGGCGCATGGGTCAGCCCGCCCTCGGAGGCGATCGGCCAGGACTTCATCGAAACGTACAGTTCCGGCGGTTTCGACTGGATCATCGCCCACGGAGCGCTGGCCGGCTCCGGCCACCGGGAAAGGCTGCTCAGGGATTGCGACCGGTACGGGGTTGAATTGATCCTGGGCGATGGCGCGTTTAAGAACCCCGCCGTGGCGACCGCGGAATACTTCGACCATCCGTGTTTCGCCGGAACCTACGTGACCGACGAGCCGGGAACGGACCAGTACGACCAACTTGCCGAAATCTGCAATGCGTATGACAAGGAAACGGGCGGCAAGCTGCCGTACATCAACCTCCTGCCCATGTACGCCAACGCGGCCCAGTTGAAATACGGGGCTTCCGCCGCCGCGATCAAATACTACGATGCCGACCCCGACCTGTACAAGAAATACTGCGATGCCTTCTGCCAGAAGTTCGACCCGCCGTACATCTGCACCGACATTTACCCGCTCAACTGGACCCGTGGCAAGCGGACGACCTACCCGGACTACTGCGAGTCGATCAACATCATCGCTACCTCGGCCCGCGAGCACGGCAAAGACTTCTGGTGCTGCATCCAGACGTTCGCCTGGGTGCCCAGCAAACGAACCCCGACGGAATCGGAATTCCGCTGGCAGTCCTACTGTATGTTGTCGTTCGGTTGCAAGGGCCTGCTCTGCTGGACGTACGCGGGGTACAAGCCGGACTGCCCGTCACTGATCACGATCGACGGCCAGCGGACCAACGCCTGGTACGACGCCGCGACAGTCTTCAAGGAGATCCGCCAGGTCTCCGATGCCTTCGTCCGCTACAAGAACCTCGGCGCGCTGGCCCACAACGGCACGGACCAGACGCCGTACCTGAAATTCAGCAACCCGGTCCAGGCGTTCCCGACGCTCCAGCAGATTCAGTGCGACGACCCGCTGTTGGTCGGTTGTTTCGCGGAAAAAGACGGTCCCGGAAACGCCTTGACGATCGTCAACATGAGCGAATTGGAGATGCTCAAAACGGCGCAGGTCAAGCTGAAGACCGCCGGCTCGACGGCCGTCGCTTGGCCTCGCGGACAGCGCACGCCGCTGCGCCCCGACGCCGACGGATTTTATCAGCTCACGCTTCCGCCCGGCGAGGGAGTCTTCGTGGAAGTCGGAAGGAAGTGAAGGGGCCGCCCGCGGTCCCCGCGGCTGCGACGTTCGGCCTGGATGATCGGCGGCCCGGTCCAGCGGGCTTGCCGCCCGTCCTGAACGCCGATCATCCGGCCAACCGCAGGGAACGCCAACGTGGGGCTGGCATCCCGGAGTGCCCCGGAAGATACTGGAACCGTCGTGCGTGCCGGCCGTAAGCGAAACCGGGTGGGCGGATGCCAGAGACCATGTTGAATCGACGGCTGCGAGTTCTGCGGGTGGCGGCGCAAGCCATCGGATGCTTGGCCGTCTTCTACGGTTACGTTTTCTGGCGGATTCGGCCGGAGCTGTTCTATCAGCAGAAACCGCATGTCTTCGTGTTAGACCTTCCTTTCTTCCGCGGCTTCGCGGCCCGTCCGGGCGGAATCGTGGACTGCGTGGCCGCCTTCCTCTCGCCCCTGCTGGCTTGGGACTGGCTGGGCGCCCTGATGGTGACGTCGCTCGTCGCGCTGATCTGTGGGGCGACTCGCGGGTTAGGGCCGGCGCGTGCCGGTGCGGATCGTGAAGCCGTCTGTCTGCTGCCGGCCGTTTTGATCCTGATGGTTCTGGGCCAGTACCTCCACCCGGTGTCGCTGTGTGTCGGTTTGGGCGTCACGTTGCTGGGAGCCAACCTCTACGCCCGACTGGGGACAACCCGCGTTGGCGTTCGCGTGGCGGCATTCGCACTCGGATCGCTGGTAATGTACTTCGTCACCGCGGGGCTGTACGCGATTTTCGCCTGCCTGTGCGGATGCCACGAGTGGCAGGTCCAGCGTCGGCGCTGGTTCGGCGCGGCCTGCGTGGCCTGTGCCGCGGGCCTTCCGTACGCTGCCAGCTGGTGGCCGTTCGACCTGATTCTCCGCGATGCCTTTCGCGGTCTGCCGTTGCCCGCCGTCGAACACTGGCTGTCAATTCCTTCGTCCACGCCGCAGGCCGTCGCGATGCACACGGCGGCCCTGACGTTCCCGCTGGTCGCCGCTGTACTGTCCTCGTGGCGCAGACAACCGGCGACGCAGGCGGTTTCGAGCCCGCAGGATGCCAGCGACGGACGCGGCACAAAGGCGGACGAATCGGAAACCAAGACTTGGCGGGTGCGTCTGGCCGTTCCCGCGGCGATCCTGCTGCTGTTCGTGCTGGCCGACCTGGTCGCGTTCGACTCCGCCAAACGCTGCCTGCTGGAAATCGAGTCCGCCTCCGAACAGCGGCGCTGGGACGAGGTTCTCGCGTGGGCCCACGAGTTGCCGTTTCCCGACGAGCGGGCGTTCGATCCGCGGATTCTGTATTGCATCAATCGGGCGCTGTACTTCAAGGGCCAGTTGTTGGACCGCATGTTCGCCTATCCGCAAGCCTGTTCCACGCCGTCGTTGACGTTGATCCACGAAGACATTGACACGACGGCGCACCTGACGCCCCAACAATGCAGCGAGATTTTTTTCGACCTGGGACGCGTCAACGAGTCCGAACAAATGGCTTACGAAGCGTTGGAGCAGTGCGGCAATCGCCCGGAGGTTTTGAAACGCCTCGCGCAGATCTATCTGATCAAGGGCGAACCGGAGGCCGCCAGGCGTTTTCTGGCCCTGCTGGCTCGCACGCTCCTGCACCGCGGCTGGGCGCGCCAGATGCTCCAGCAGCTTGATTCCGATCCCGCTGGCCCCGCTCCGTGGCTCGCCGCCTATCGCCAGATCGCGGTGCAACGCGATTCTGTGGGTGACGCGGGAAACCTGGAGAGGCTTCTGCAGGGCCTGCTGGACAGGAACCCGCACAACCGGATGGCCCTCGAGTACCTGATGGCCCACTATCTGCTGACACGTCAGACCGGCAAGGTTTTCGACAATCGACACCGCCTGAATGGACGGGACGACGCCCGGTATCCGCGACACGTCGAGGAAGCGCTGGCATGTCACTTGGCGACGGCCGGGCGGAAGGAACTGGAAGACCACTCGAAGTTGATCGGTCCGGAGACCTGGCAGCGGTTCGTCGCGTTCGTCGACGCGGAGCGGAAATCGGCGGGCGATCCGTCCGCAGCGTTTGCGGCCCTCTATCCCGACTTTCACGACACTTACTTTTTCTCCCTGGTGTTCGGACACAACATCGCTTCCTTGGGGGCGGCAAGGAGGCCGGAATGAAGAAACGCCTTGGTCTGGGAATCGCGGCCGCCTGCCTCTTGCCGCTGGGCGTCTGGGCGTTTCTGGTCTGGCATCGTCCCCGGCTTGATCTTCACACCGCAACGCTCCTTGACCGGCCGCCGGCGATCCGTCCGGACTATCGCGACACGGTGATTCCGCCGAACATCGCCCCGTTGAACTTCGTGGTGCAAGAGCCGGGGACGGAGTGTGTGGTGCGAATCCACGCGGCGCGGGGAGACGCGATCGAGTTGCGAACGCGGAACTCGCAGGTTGTGATCCCTACGGGGCCGTGGCGACGACTGCTCGCAGCCAACCGCGGGCAGACGTTCTCTATCGACATCTGGGTCCGCAGTGACGGCGGAGCGTGGCAGCGGTTTCCGCCGGTTGTCAATACGATTGCGGACGCCGAAATCGACAACTACCTGCTTTATCGGCTGCTCAAGCCGGTCCATACCGTTTACGGCGAGATCGGCATCTATCAGCGCGACCTCCGCAGCTACTGCGAGACGCCCGTCGTGGAGAACAAGTCGTTTGCGGGCGCGTGTGTCAATTGCCACACCTTGGCCCCGCGCTTTCCGGACCGGATGATCCTGCAGACTCGCGGGACCAAGAACGGCGTCAACTACAGCGGAACGATCGTGGTGCGCGACGGCCGGATCGAGAAAGTCGACACCCGATCGCTGGCCAAGGCCGGCGGGGCCGACCGCGGACGCCTGGGCGCGGCGATGGCGGCCTACGCGGCCTGGCATCCCCGCGGGGAAGTCGTGGTGTATTCGGCCAACGACATCTTTCAGTTTTTTCATGCCGTCGGGCAGGTCCGCGACGTTTTTGACGCCGAGTCGGATCTGGCGGTGTACGACGTCGATGCGCATCGGGTGAGCACGTCGCCCGAGATCTCGCGGCCGGATCGGCTGGAGACCTTTCCCACGTGGTCGCCTGACGGACGGTTTCTGTATTTCTGTGCCGCCGATCCTTTGCCGCAGAAGGACTTCCGGCAAGTGCGTTATGACCTGATGCGCATCGCCTACGATTCCGACCGCGGCGAGTGGGGCGAGTTGGAAGCGGTGCTGCGCGCGAAAGACACGGACCTGAGCATCACGGAGCCACGCGTGTCGCCCGACGGCAAGTGGCTGCTGTGCTGCATGTCGGAGTACGGCAGTTTTCCCGTCTATCAAGCTTCCAGCGACCTCTATCTGCTCGATCTCGAAACGCGGCAGTATCGCCGCCTGCCGGTCAACAGTCCGCGCAGTGAGTCGTGGCATTGTTGGTCCGCCAACAGCCGCTGGATCGCTTTTGCCAGCAAACGGCAAGACGGCGTCTTTGGCCGGATCTACTTCAGCTTTGTCGACGAAGCGGGCCGCGCCCACCAGCCGATCCTGCTCCCGCAGAAGGATCCGACTTTCTACGACCGCCTCATCAAGACCTATAGTGTCCCCGAGCTGGCCGCCGTGCCCGCCCCGGTTCACAGCCGGACGCTCGGCCGTGCCATCCGCTGGCGGGGAGACCGGCCGGAAACGGGCGCCGCGGCGCCGGCCAGTCGCATCGGCGGCCATACGCGGGATTTCTGACGCCGCGCGGACCGGCAAGTGCTCGGTCCGTCAGCATTGGGCCGACCAGGGCAATAAACCTTGGAGCGTTTTTCGGTCCAGGAAGGAGCGTGGTCATCCAGCGAGGGTTTTTCGGCTTTTTTCGTCACCCTTGATGGGGCCAAAGTAACGAAGCTTTCCTGTAACCTCTTTCGCCTGACGTCCGGTATCGTGCGGAAACGGAGAGAAATCTGGACGCGCGGTTTAGCAGGCTTGCGTGTTTTTTCGCGTTTGCTAGAATCATGCGTCTGTTTCACCTTGTGGAGCGAGTTATGAAGGTGGTGTCAGATGACACCCGTCGATGAAACGGACCGACATCCGTTTCTCCGGTGAAAAGTCAAAAAGCTCTCAATCCGGTAGAAATGGAGTTGGTGCAGGGTGGAAAAGACGGCATAAGAACTGCACAAACTGGGTTCTTGCCCCTATAGCTCAATGGTAGAGCATCTGACTCTTAATCAGAGGGTTGTAGGTTCGAGTCCTACTGGGGGCACTTCGGAAGCCGTTGACGCACAACGATTTGCGTCAACGGCTTTCTTCGTTCTGAGACGAGGCTTTTTGGCGGGGCTACCTCGGGGCTACCTCAGATGAAAATGGTACCTCACGCCATGTCGGCGTCCCGCAGCGGGCTTTTGCATAATGATCCGGCCGCGGGGCCGTTGTGGCAGGCGTTGCTCTCTTCGCTAGCACGACAGCCGTTGCGTGGCTACCTGCCGTACTGATTCTGGTCAGCTCCCGGCGGCCCGGACCTGTGCTCCACGTTGTGCAGCATCCCCAGGGCTCGCTGCAATCCTGCCTGGCCGAACTTTTCCTTGATTCGGTCGGCGACTTCATCCAGGCGGCTTTGCCGCTCGTGCTCGGCTTCGGGGAACAGACTCAGCTGAACCATCGCCGGTTGGTCGAATCCGCTCATTCCGACCCCCAGCAGGCGAATGTGCAACCGCCGTGCAGGCAGCCGTTCCGCGAACATCTGATCCGCCGTCTGCCAAATCTCCTGGGTGACGTTGGTCGGCTGGGGAAGCGTTTGGGCACGGGTGATCGTGTGAAAGTCCTCGAACCGGACTTTCAGATTGACCGTGCGTCCTTTCAGGCCATGCCGCCGCATCCGACACCCGACTTGTTCGCTCAGCTCCAGCAGCCAGGCCCGCATCTGCTCCGGATCTTCCAGGTCCTTGGCGAAGGTCGTTTCGTGCGAGATGGACTTCGCCTCCTGCTCGGGCACGACCGGCCGGTCGTCGAAGCCGTGCGACAACTCCCACAAGTGCTCGCCGCCGCTGCCGAAGTGGTGCCGCAGCAACTCGACGGGCATCTGTCGTAGCTGGCTGATCCTGTGGATGCCCAGCTTCTCGAACACCTGCCCCGTGACCTTGCCGACGCCCCACAGGCGGCCCACGGGGAGCGGATCGAGGAACTCCTGCACTTGGTCGGGTTCGACGACCACGAATCCGTCCGGCTTCCGGAGGTCGCTGGCAATCTTGGCCAGGAACTTGTTGGGGGCGACGCCGACCGAAGCAACCAGCCGGAGGTGCTCGCGGATCTCCTGCTTGATCGCCCGGCCGATGCTG
>JAAYYU010000087.1 GCA_012515235.1 Candidatus Anammoximicrobium sp. | reverse complement strand
GCTGCCTCGTGTAGCTGGAAACGGGAGCCTCCACGGGGCAAGCCCGTGGCATCCAACTCACCAAACCGGAAGCTTCGGCTCGCGCTCAGCGGCTGGCTTGTTGGAATGAGGAAGTTATTTCGTGAGCATTGCTATCAGGCTAGTGACTGCTCCAGCATCGTGCGCACGTAGGTGTCTTGGTCCTCCTGCTGGAACAGGATGTGGCGGCTCTGCATGTCGGCCTTCGGCAGGTTCCATTGCCGGACCATCGTGTGCGACGGCGTGTTGGAGACGATGAAGGAATCCAGCCGCACGTTGGGGTCGCCGAGACGTTGTTCGATGTCCTTGACGGTCTGGTAGAACTGGATTTTCGGGTCTGTCGAGCCGAGATGGTGGATGCCCTTGGGGTCCACGAACACGACTCGCTGCTGGCCCTTCATCAGCAGCCAGAGGATGAAGTCGGGGTGGAAGTTCCCGGCTTCGAAGAACCCCACGCCACGGCCTTTGCTCAGGTTGCGGAGCAGGTACAGTTCCTTACCTCTGAAGAAGCCGTGGTCGCCGTCGTGGAAGGCGGTCAGGTCCTCGATGAACTGCCGTTCGCCTTTGTTCAGCGGCACGGGGCTGATTTCGACGATCTTGTCGTCGACGTACAGCAGCGGCTGGTACAGGTGTCGCTTGGACCAGATGGCGCGCAGGCCACGGAACTCCCAAGGCTTCATTTCGCCCTTTTGGATCAGGGCCTTCAGTTCTTCCAGCTTGGCGACAATCTCTTCCTGCGACTTGTCGTACAGGATGCGGTAGTAGTGCTCGTCCTCCGGTGACTCCGCCACGCCCAGCAGATTCGGGTCGGTCTCCGACAGGTCCTGGTATTCGAGGTGCGGAAGTTCCCATTCCCGTTTGCGGAACGTGTAGTAGCGCTCGGTGTATTTCTTGAGCAGCGCCAAGGCGATCTCCTCCCACAGCCGCACCTTGTCGTAGGAGTCGTAGGCCAGTTCCTCGGCCGGGATCAAGAGCCGGTACCAACTGGTGTCGTTGAGCAAAGCCTGGATGCCCGCGCGGGTCAGGTTCAGGTTGTACCAGCCGCGTTCGGCCTTGAATCGCTCCAGCTCGAAGTACAGACGGTCCACGTCGAGGAAGGCCACGTGGCGGGCCGTGAAGAACGTCTGATTCAGCGCCGTCTCGGCATCGCCACCCGCCAGCCCGGCCGCCTTCATCGCTTGGATCTTGGGATACCAGTTCAGGACGACCTGGCTCCTCTGCAGGTACTCGGTGGCCGGGTCGTGCCCCGGATCGGGCCTGCCCAAAGTCGGGATCGGCCCCAGCTTGCGGAAGGCGTCGCCGAATTCGGTCGAGACTCCGTTGATGACCTTCTTCAGCCGGATCGTCTTCAGCTTGGGGACTCCCAGGTTCTTGATCACGGGCAACAGGAATTCACCACGCTCGTCGTTCGTGGGCAGACCCTCTTCTTCCAGGAAATCGCGGAATTGTGCCATGTAGTCCGCATGGATCCCGAAAATCCCCAACGTCTCCAGGGCGGCGATGTGCTTGGGACGCTCAACGCCATCCGGCAGCTGGGTCTTGCCACTCCGCTTCAGGCTCCAGTCAAAACCCTTCAGGCGGACGCCGCGCCCGAACAACTGGATGATCTGGGCGCCCTCGCCCTTGCCGACGTTCATCAGGCCCATCGTGCTGACGCGCCAGCTGCTCCAGCCTTCGGTGAATTTCTTCGATCCAATCAGCAGATTGACCGTCGACTGGGGCGTGTTGATCTGGTGAAACAGCGAACCGGAGAACTCCCGGTCCCCCGTCTCCAAACCGTTGTCCTCGCACAGCTTGACCAGCTTGGCGTCATCTCCGACGTTGATCACGCCAAACGGCTCGTTCTCGGCACCTAGCCGCAGCGCGACTTCACCCGTTGCGCCCTTCAGATTCTCCACGTACAGTTGGCCGCCAGCCGGCGCGTTGAAAAGCGTGGCCAACGTCTCGTCGAAAACCTGCGCCGGCGTCAGCCCGGTCGTGTTCAGGTAGGTAAATCGCCCGGCGAACAGGTTCTTGCCGGTTGTCGAGACTAGGCCCTGGTTCAGCACGCGGTCAATCCGCTGGATGCTGCCGGAGCGGTCGGAAACGTAACACGCCAGGAATTGGAGAATCTCGACGATGTCCGAGGCGTCCTTCTTGGCCAGCGTCGCCGTGACGCTGCCGCCCACGAAGATCCACAACGGCTTTTCGATGTTGAACGGGCGGAACGCCGATCCATGCTCCCGGAAAAGCCGCTGCTGCTGGAAGAACGCCAACAGGCACGCAACGAGGTACAGTTCCAAGTTGTTCTGCTGCGTACCCTCATCCAGATTCAGAATCTGGTAGTCCTTGCCAAATCCATCGCCGTAGAAGTAGCGGTACGAGTAGTCGCACAGGATGCTTTTGGCGTACAGGTTGATGAGGTTCTGGCTGCCTTTGACAGCCTGGCCGAAAGTCGCCGAATACTCGAACGAGAAGCCTTTCTCGCACAAGGCGTTGCGAGCCCGCATCCACGCGCCCGCGTCGCCAGCCGAGGCGCCGCGGTGGCCTTCGTCCACCAGCACCAGGTTGTTTCCCTCGAAGGCGTCGATGGCGATCGTCTTCTCGCCCATTTCTTCTCGGAGCCGGGTGACCTCCAGGATTTCGACCGACCGGCCGGCGAACAGGCCGCGCCCGTCCTTGTTGAACACTTCGGCGTCGATCCCCGCGGCCGCGAATTCGCGCAGGTGCTGCTGGCTCAGCCCCTCATTAGGCGTGAGCAGAAGGATGCGATTCAGTTCCCGGCGCCGACCGTGTTTTTCCAGGTAGTGTTGGTACTGCAGGATGTTGGCGTGCATGACCAACGTCTTGCCGCTGCCGGTGGCCATCCAGTACGCGAGCTTGTTCAACTGCGGCCAGGCGTCGCCGGTCTCGTCCAGCGGCGCAAGTTGATCCGCATCCGGCTTTCCCCCGTTGTACGCCGCAATCTGAGCGTTGATCGATTGCCGCAGGCCCGCAGCATCCCGGAAGTAACGGTCCAGGTAGATCTCCGTAAACAACAGAGCCAGATATTGAAAATACTTCCAGACGATGGGCTCCTCGCCGCGAGTGATCCGCCGTTCGTTCAGCCGCTGCGTGTGCCGCACGATGTTCTGGTCGTATTCCAGCAGCAGTTCGGTCGGCAGCTCCGTCAGGTTGAACAACCGGGCGGTCAGCGCGTGATGGAAACGGTGGACGTTGTTCTCGTCCAAGCCCTCCAGCGCCTCGTTTCGCAGGTGCTCGGCCAGTTCCTCGAATCGCCTGACATTGAACAGCGACAGCATCCACTGGTTCAGCACCAGTTTGTACGCGAACGGCACCTGCGGCCGATTATTGGCGCCCCGCCGCGCGATGCCCGCCGTCGGAGTAATAGCGGCGGAAGAAGCTGTACAGGTGGTCGTAGACTTCGTTTTCCAACCCGGCCAAGTCCACCGCCTCGCTGGCGATCTTGGCACGCAGGTCCTTTACTTTCTGCGTCGATTCCGGATCTACGCCCAACCCCTGGGCCGCTTCCACGGCCTTGGCCAATTCCTTTTGGAGTTCCGCCTTGTCAGCCGTCTTGTACAGGCTGAACGCCTCCTTGACCTGCGGCAGCAGATCCTTGTCCAGGAACTGCGTGACCTCCGCCGCCTTGGCGTGCATGATGCGGTACAGACCGAAGTCCAAGTCGGGTTGATCGAGTTGGAAGAGTTCTTTGAGCAGGGTCTTCAGTTTCTCGTATTTCTGGCTCATCGCGGCCTCGGTGTCGCAGGATAGGGCTCGACGGTATTGGTGTCTTGTGTCAGCAGGGTCAGCAGCTTGGGATGGACGAACAGCTTCTCGCGGCCCACGGTCTGCTCGCGCAGCACGCCAATGGACACGAGGGCTTTCAAGTACCGCGACGCGGCTTGCCGACCCGCGATCTGGGCCTCGACCAGGTTCGCGATGCGGCAGTAGGGCTGCTGGAAGACCGTGTCCACCAATTCACGGGTGTAGATTTTCGGCAGCCTGGCGCGCACGTACTCGACCGTCGTGGCTGCCAGGCTGCGAATGGCGCCGATCTTGGCGGTCGTCCAGGCCGCCGTGTCCGCGATGCCGCGCAGCATGTACAGCAGCCAGGGTTCCCAGGCGTCTTCGCGCGTGACCGCCAGGAGCAGACGGTAGTAGTCCACTTTATGCGCAATGATGTAACGGCTGAGGTACAAGATCGGCAGGGGGAGCAACTCCTGCTCGACCAGAAACAGGCTGTTCAAGACTCGCCCGGTGCGGCCGTTACCATCGGTGAACGGGTGAATCGCCTCGAACTGGTAGTGTGCGGCTGCCATGCGAACCAGCGGGTCCAGTTCTTCGGCCCCATCCAACCCGTGCAGAAAACGCTCCCAATTGGCGAGCCGGTCGCGGATTCGATCCTCGCCCTCGGGCGGGGTGTAGACCACTTCACCCGTCCGTTGGCGAGCGAGGGCCGTGCCCGGCATCCGGCGCACGCGCATTTCGCCATCCTTGATCCGGCTGCACACCAATTCCGCGGTGCGCGTACAAAGCGGGCGGGTCTTCAGGGTTCCAAAGGCTTCCAGCACCGCGTGCCGATAGCGCAGGGCCTCCTTCGTCGCCGGATCGGCCGCGCCCTCCGCTCGCAAGTACTGAAACAGCTTGTCCGCCGTGGTGACGATGTTTTCGATCTCGGAACTGGCCTGCGCTTCCAGCAGCGGCAGGGTATTGATCAGCATCACAGGGTTCGGAATGAGTTCCGCAGCCTGTTTGAGTTCAGCCAGCGCCGCTCTCGCCGTAACACATTGTTTCAGAACGGCTTTCGTTTCCAATTCAACCGGCGGCGGGAGGTCCGGCAAGTCGTTGTATGGCTGGTCGGGCCGCCATTTGGATGTCATTGTCGTGTTTCCGAAATCTTGGTTCTGCGACACGTCCCCAAATTATGTCGTCGCTGGCGACATGTCAACAGAACGTGTCGTAATTTTCGCAATCCAGCGACACCACTCTCGTTTAACCGCGCCCCAACGGGAAGCGCGTGGTCGACGCGCTTCCCGTTGGGGCGCGGTTAAACGAGCTACAGCCAACTGCGTGCGGTACAGCGACAACCGAGTTCGTTGTCGCATGGGCGCGCTTCGGCTTTCGGATCCTATTCTTCCCGCCGCCCTCGTCACTGAACCACCCAGCGGATCGTAAAAAGCATCTCGGACTCGGTTCGCTGCGCCAACCGCTTCTCCAGCGATTCGACCAGCGCGTCGCGTTTCTCCATGATCTCGTCCTCGACCTTGAAGATCTCCTGACGCTGGCGGCGTTGCTGACGTTCAAGCTTCTGGATCTTCTCCTGGATCTGATGTTGCTCCTGGAGGGTCGTTGCCTGGCGCGACTGACGCCGCAGAGCCTTGATCTGCTCCTTGGTGTCGGCCAGGGCTTTCTCGGCGGAAAGGACCATATCGTCGGCCCATTTCTCCAGCTTCTCGCGGGCCTCGTTGAAGTGCCGGCTGTTGGATTCCAGCGAGCGGCTGATCGTCGCCTGCGCGTGCCGCTGCGATTCGGCGGCCAGCCGCTGGAGCACAGCGGCGGGGATTCCGTCGCCAGCGTCAGTCCGGCCTGCGCAGGCGAACAGCTTTTCCATCGTCTCCTGGTCCAGCGAGACGCCGCGTTCATCGAAGCCGGAGAACAACAGGTACTCCTCGCGCTCGTAGGATTCAATCGCTAGTCGGGTCAGCGCCAGATATCCGCCCTTGCCCCGCAACGCCTCTACGACGCGGACCCGCACCGGGTGATGTGTCACGTCGAACACCAGCCGAGCGGTTGGGGTTGGCAGTGCCTTGGCGCCATCGACCACGTGTTCGCCCAGCGGGTGCGAGATCCGATACAGGAAAACGCTCTGCTCATCACCGCCGTCATCACCCGCCCGCGGCTGCGATTTTGAGATCAGGTGGTAGCGGCCTTTTGGAATGTCGTCACGGGGTGGCTGGTCCAAATCAAAGGCCAGCGCGTCGTCATCGAAACGTGCCCGACCGTCCAGCATGAACCGCGTCACGGCCCAGAATCGCTTGCCGACCCGGTCGAGTTGGGCCTGAGCATCGGCCAACTGAAGCCGGAGACGTTGATGCACGTCTTCGTCGAAGTACTCAAACAGCTTGCGGCGGGTGTCGTCCAGGCGGGTGCGGATCTGTTCGTCCATCTCCGCTTGCAGCTTGCGAAAAGCGGCGTCGATTTCTGCGGGGGTCCGGCATTCCTGGTAGATCGCCAGAATCCGACTCTCGAAATCGACGCCGGATTCGATGGCGCCCAAGACCTCGTCCGAGGCGCCAAACACGCCGTCGAACAGCTTGAACTTCTCGGCCAGCAGTTCCAAGACGCGCTGGTCGGCTGCGTTTCTCTCGTTCAGGAAGTTGATGACGACGACGTCGTGCTTCTGCCCGTAGCGATGGCAACGGCCAATACGTTGTTCGATGCGCTGGGGGTTCCAGGGCAGGTCGTAGTTCACGACCAGGGAACAGAACTGCAGGTTGACACCCTCGGCGGCGGCCTCCGTGGCGAGCAGGATGTTCGCTTCGTCGCGGAAGTGTTCCATCAGCGCCGTGCGCACGTCGATCGCCCGCGAACCCGATGCGCGGCCGCTTTCGCGGTTCTTCTCGGCCCACCGCTCGTAGATGGCGGTCGCCTCAGGCCCACCGTTCGTACCGTTGAACAGCACGACCTGGCCCTGGTAGCCGTGGGACTCCAGGAACGTCTTCAGGTAATCCTGGGTCCGGCGCGACTCGGTGAACACGACCGCCTTGCGGGCGGCGCCGGTGGCGGCCATCTGCTCGAAGCCGATGTCCAGTGCCTTGAGCAGGGTTCGCGTCTTGGTGTCGATGCCGATGCCGCGTGCCCACGTGGCCAAGCGTTGAAGGACGTTGATCTCCTCCCGTAGCTTCTGACGGTCGATGATGACGGGGGCCGCCGGCGTGTCATCCGGTTCGTCGGGCTCCGCGAGGATTTCGTCCAGCAATTCGTCCTCGATCTCTTCGCCTTCGACCAGGTTTTCGGCGAATTCGGGGTCGCTTCGGGCCTGCTCGTCGTGCAGCGATTCCAGACGCGCCCGGAGCGTTTCCAACGTGGCTGCGATGGCTTGGGATGACGAGGCCAGCAGCTTGCGCAGGATCAACGCGGTCAGGTGCCGCTGCCGCTGGGGCAAAGCGTAGCTGTCCTCACGCTGGAGAAACGCCGAGACCGCCTCGTACAAGGCGTGTTCGTCGTCCGTGGGCTTGAATGGCCGCGTGATGGCGTGGCGTTCCGTGTAGCGGATGTACTCGGTGACCTGGTTGCGCAGGGTGCGTTTGCAGAACCCGGCCAGCCGTTGCCGAAGGGCGTCAAGATTGCTGGCCGCGCTGGCGTACTGGGAACGGAAGGAATTCACGTCGCCGAACAGGTGCTCGTCGATCAGCGTCGAGAGCCCGTACAGTTCCAGCAGCGAATTCTGCAGGGGCGTCGCGGTCAGCAGCAGTTTGCGGCAGTCTCCCGCAGCCCAGCGGATGCCCTGGCCGACCTTGTTGCTTGGCCGGTAGGCATTGCGCAGCTTGTGGGCTTCGTCGATGACGACCAGATCCCAGGCGACGGCCTTCAACTCATCTCGGATGCAGTTCGCGTAGTTGAACGACATCACCACGATGGCGTTTTCGGCCAATGGGTCACGTCCGGCTCGCTTGGCTTCGCGGTAGCCGCGCGAGTCCAGGACGATGACCGGCAGGTTGAATTTCTCCGCCAGTTCCAGCGCCCACTGCTTCCGAATGGATGCCGGGCAGAGCACCAACAGCCGGCGCCGACGTTCCGCCCAGAACTGGCAGAGCACGATGCCGGCCTCGATGGTCTTCCCCAACCCGACCTCGTCCGCCAGTACCACGCCTTTCGACAGCGGGGACTGCAAGGCAAAGAGTGCCGCCTCGATCTGGTGGGGGTTCAGATCCACGGCGGCGTCGAACAGCGACATCGACAAGCGATCCAGTCCGGACGGGCCGCGCCGCGTCAGGTCGTGGGCAAAGTACTTCGCTTGGTGGGCTGTCAGGTTCATCGCCGGAATACGTCCTGCGAAAGGCACGGAGTCATCGGCCACAAGTCTATCAAGGTTGCTGAACGCAAGGTAGCCGCTTCGATTCCGCACGCTTTGCAGAATACCTGCACTGCTGCTAAGTTGACGTCGCGGCGGATGGGACGCATCAACGCCAGACGCGGCGCCTCCCTTTTTTTGTCGCCGCGCCCCGTGGGGGTGCGGCTTTTTTTGTCGAAACGCGGCAATCAGCGGCCCGCGGTCTCCGGAGTTCCGTTGGCTGTCGCCTTGTCAAGATAGTCCCCAAGCACGAAGTCAGACTTTCGGCATTCCTGGCTGAATTCGCTCAGCCAGCTTCCTGCCAGCCGTTGCAGGCTGTGGCGTTCGCGGCCCACGAACCGGTTGGCCGGCGGATGGGAAGCGAAGTCCGTGACGGCGTTGAAGACCGCGTAGGCGTTCTCGCCCAACTCGCCCGCGTAACGGTCGGACAACTCGTGGACGTGGGCGGTCAGGGCGTCCCATTCCTCGGCCGCCCGACTCTCTGGCTCCAGCTCGTCGTCCGGCTCCTGGAGCGACAGCACCGCCCACAGCAATCGCTCGAACTGATTGCGGGGAACGACGCAGCCGCGCAGGGCGCCAAGGAAATTGCCGAAGCTGGTTTTGAACTTCGCCAGTTTCTCCTGGGCGACCTCGAACTCGATGGTTTCCCCGATGTCCCGACGCAGATGCGTGAATTTGAACTGGATGATCGAATCGGGCAGGATCAGCCCGTTCGTGCAGACCTTGCGATAGAACCCGATGTCGAACGCCAACGCTCGAACGCGGTTGTAGCTGTTGGTGACGCGAATGAACGGCCCGTAGACTTCAGGCCGGTCCCGAGCCGGGAGGTCTTTGAAATCCAGGGCCGTCGAGTTGTGGGCAAGGTCGATGAAACAGTGGCCGCCCGTTCCGGGAGCGTCGGCAGCCTTCACTTTCCATTCGCTGGGCTGGGTTTCGGGAAACACCGTACGGCAACACTCGTGTGCCCAGTTCAACGCCTCCCGATTGGTCACCAACCGGTAATCGCGGCTGACGATGCCCAGGACCCGGTCGGTTTTACAGTTGACGATGGCCTTTTTGTCAGGCACGGCAACACGCCGTTCGCCGGATGGGCCCTTGATGCTGACAAATACCGGATGTGCATTGACGGGAAACAACACGTCGTTCAGGTCGGTTAGCCGCGGCATGGCTCTGTCCTCCAGGTCATGGAGTCGCGATCCCGCCTCCTTGCGGCCGAAAATGCGTTTTCCCTCGTAAACGCCTGCGAACCGTTCGCCGGTTGCACGTCCGCCAGCCTGCCCGCTGGCTTTGACACGTTTGGTCACAGCCGGAAGAGAAATCTCCCCGTCAGGCCATTTTTCGCCTCACTCGCCCGCTTCCGGATCTTCGCCTTCGGTTTGGCTCGGCCGGCGACACGCCGACTCGACCCGTCCTACGGCGTCCTTGGGCAATTCGTTGGCGTAAATCACCGACAAGAACGCCGGCAGGTACATGTCCAGCATGTTGATGGCCGTGCCGATCATCCGGTCGATCGCGTCCTCGCCAACGGTGTCGAAGGTCAGGATCTGGGCCATCTGGAACCGCAATTCGCCGTCGTCCAGGTCCAACTCGAACTTGCCCAACCGCAGGCCATAGTTGGCCCTGGCGACCGCTTCGGCGATGGCCGGCCGGCAGCCTTCCGGCACCCGCAGCGGCGAATAGCCGAAGACCTGAAAAAGGTCCACTTCCGTCTCGACCTTCGCCACAATCCGGTACGTGCCGACCTCGCCCCGGAGATCCGTCCGAATCGCCTGGTCGTCGCTGGCCGAATACCCGATTTCGCGTTCGTCCAGCAGGTGGATCAGTTCCTCGTAGGCAGCGGTCATGGCAGGGTCCCCTTTCGGTTACGATGGTCGAGTCTTTGTCGCAACGTTTCCCTTCCTACGCTGATTATTCGCCAGCGTTGTGACACGGTTGGTCATTGGACGGCAAAAAATCTCGCGTAATTCGCACCGTCCGATGGTCGCAGCTTGACCCGAAATACACGGTGACAGGAAAACGGGCTGGGGGACTCCGGCAGGGGACCCGTGCCACACATCGCAGATTCGCGCGGGCAAGCGGCAGGGGGAGGCAGCAGCAGCCTAAGAATCTCGTCCTTTTGCGTCACAATCCCATGAGTTCAACGGCCTAGCTTTCCCCTGCCGACCGCTCACCTGCCGGATCGCGGTCAATCGCGCACGTCGCACCGCCGAGGTCGCAGGCCACCACGCCCGTGAACACGGCACCGGCGAAAGGCGGGATGGGGGGGGGCGGAACGCAGCGTGCCCCCTGTGGCCCATCCCCGGCCCGCGGCAGTAGTCGTCGACGGCGCGCCAGCCGCGTGGGCCTCATCCGGCCTGGCGGGGATGTTCCGTCACGGTCGTCAGCGGGTTGGCGATTCCCTTAGGGGGGAAGAAATCTCGTCACGATTTTGATAGGCTTCGCAACGCGTCTTGGCAATTTGAGGGTGCTGTTTCTCGGCAGGTCGAACCGTTTTAACGGGCCGATGGCGGGCCTGGGCTCGCCGGTTTCCGCAACCCGCCGAACCAGTTAGGAAGGACTTTTTCATGCGTTTTTCGGAGCGGGTCTTCTGCGGGGAATTGACTCCGGAGGATGTCGGCCGCCACGTGCTGCTGGCCGGCTGGGTGGATGCCTTCCGGGATCACGGCGGCCTGTTGTTCATCCACCTGCGCGACCGCAGCGGCATCGTGCAGATCGTCTTCAGCCCGGAAATGGCGCCCGAGGACGTCTGCCAGCAGGCCGCCTTGCTGCGCGCCGAATACTGCATTGCGGTCAGAGGCCACGTCAAGCAGCGGCTGGCGGGCACGGAAAACCCCAACATCCAGACCGGGGGCATCGAAGTCCTGGTCACGGAACTGACCGTGCTGTCCGAATCGGATTCGCTGCCTTTCGCCATTTCCGACAAGGCGATGGTGGCGGGCGCAGCGTCCGCAGGCGGCGGCAATGTGGCGGAGGACCTGCGGCTCCAGTACCGCTATCTGGACATCCGCCGCCCCTCGATGCAGGACAACCTGGTTGCCCGGCACCGCATCTTCCAGTGCGTCCGCCAGTTTCTCGATTCGCGCGGATTTGTGGAGATCGAGACGCCCGTGCTGACGGCCAGCACGCCCGAGGGCGCGCGGGATTACCTGGTGCCCAGCCGCGTTCACCCGCACCATTTTTACGCTCTGCCCCAGTCGCCGCAGCTGTTCAAACAACTGCTGATGGTCGGCGGGATGGAACGTTACTTTCAGCTGGCCCGCTGCTTCCGCGACGAGGACCTGCGGCCCAACCGCCAGCCGGAATTCACCCAGCTGGACGTCGAAGCTTCGTTTATCGACGAGGAGTTCCTGTATGAGCTGATCGAGGAGCTGACCGTCAAGATGTTCGCCGTCGGCGGCATTGCGCTGTCCCGGCCGTTCCCGCGCATGACTTATGCCGAGGCGATGGACACGACCGGTTTCGACCGCCCCGACCTGCGATTCGGACTGCGGTTTGTCGACGTGACGGACGTGTTTGCCGAGACCAACTATTCGATCTTTCGCCAGATTCTGCAGCGCGGCGGCTGGATCAAGGGCATCAACGTCAAAGGCCAGTCTGACCAGCTCAGCAAGAACGTGCTGCAAAACGAATACGCCAAGGAGATCGCGCCGTCGTTCGGCGCCAAGGGCATGACCTGGATGCGGGCCGAGGGCGGCAAACTGGAATCCAATATCGTCCAGTTCTTCAGCAGCCGGGAACTGGAAGAACTGCGCCGCCGATTCGACGTGGCCGACGGAGACGTGCTGATCCTGATCGCCGATCCCTCCTACGCCGTGGTCACGTCGGCGCTGGGCCAGTTGCGACTGCATTTCGCAAACCGGCTGGGCCTGATTCCGGCCGACCGCTTCTGTCCGGTCTGGGTCACCGAGTTTCCGCTGTTCGAGCCGACGGAAGACGGCGGCGTCACGTCCAGCCACCACCCGTTCACCGCGCCGAACCGCACCGACTTCGATCCCCAGAACGTCGAAGAGCTGCTGACGCTGCGCTCGCGGGCCTACGACCTGGTCATGAACGGCGAGGAACTGGGCGGCGGCAGCATCCGTATCAACAACCGCGACCTGCAGCGCAAAATCTTCGCCGCGTTGGGGCTGACGGAGCAGGAAACCCAGCAGCGGTTCGGCTTTTTCCTGCGCGCCTTCGATTTCGGCGCGCCGCCGCACGGCGGCTTGGCGCTCGGCATGGACCGCACCGTGTCGATGATTCTGCGCACACCCTCGATCCGCGAAGTGATCGCGTTTCCCAAGAACCGCAGCGCCGCCTGTCCGCTGACCGGCGCGCCGTCCCAGGTCAAACGCGAACAGTTGGCCGAACTGGAACTGTTGAATCTGGGCGGCCAGGATGTCTTGCCCGGAGCAGCCGCCCAGGAGGACCAGCTCGATCGTCTGTCCTGGGTTTCGCGGATCGGCATCACCGCCGAGGAGCGGCCGATGCTGGAAGACGCCGTGGCGCAGGCCGAAGCGCTGGCCGCGCTGGCAGCCCAACACGCGGGAGAGGAAGCGCCGATCCGCAGCGTCGTCCCGACCGCCAACCGCACGCGACCGGGCACGGAGGAGCACCGCTCGGCGCTGTCCGAGACGGGCCAACTGCTCAAGAGCGCGCCCGCCGTCAAGGGGAATTACTTCAAAGTCGCCAGCATCCTGGAATGAGGGGAGAGCTTTTCATGGATTCCGTTTTCTGCTATCGCGATTCCGATGCCGCTGCGGCCCAGGGCGGCCCGTTGCAGGGATTGCGGATCGCGATCCAACCCAATCTGTCCGTGGCGGGTTGGCCGACCGAGGCCGGTTCCCACGCGCTGGCGAATTACACCGCCTTGGAAGACGCCACGGCGGTGCAGCGGCTGCGTGCGGCCGGGGCCTGTTTGTGCGGTTCGACGCGGATGAGCGAATTCGGGTTCGGCTTGCAGGGCAGCCAGGCCGGTCAGGCGATTGCCCGGCAAGCGGCCGATGCCGAACTGGTGCTGGACCTGATGGGCGAGAGCCGGCTGGCCGCCGCGAACACGGCGGTTTGCGGCTTCAAACCCAGTTACGGCCTCGTCTCGCGATCCGGCCTGATCGGCCTGATTCCGTCGATGGAATGCTGCGGGCTGCTGTCCGAAAGCATGCCCGCGGTCCGCAAAATCCTGCAGGCCGTCGCCGGTCCGGACGAGCTGGATTTCTCGCTTCCCGAGGAAGCGCCGCCCGACCTTTCGCCGCAGGCAATCGACCCACGAACAACCACCATCGGGGTGCTCTCGGAAGCGATGCGCGGCTTGCCTGGCGAGCAGCAAGAGGAGTTCCGTGCGTCCGTCCACGCACTGCAGCAAGCGGGCTTTCGAACGCGGGAGGTGTCCCTGCCCGACTTTCCGCTGTGCTCTCTCGTCCACAACGTCGTGGGCTCCGTGGAAGCCTCGTCCTGCGCCGGACGCTATGATTCAGTGCGTTACGGCCCGCGCCCGCCGGGCGCCAAGAACTGGAACGAGATGTATCTGCTGGCCCGCGGCGCGGCCTTCGGGCCGCTGCTGAAAAGCTACCTGTTCCAAGGCGCGTTTTTCCAGTTTGAGAAGTACGAAGCGTACGAAAACGCCTGCCGCATCCGCGCACGCCTGCTGGCGGACGTGCAGCAGCTGACCGCGCAAACGGACTTTCTGATGCTGCCGGCAGTCGCGGGCGCCGCAGTCGGCGCGGCCGCGTCGCTGGCCGACGCATACGCCCATTTCACCTGCACGCTGTTTGCCAATGTCACCGGCCAACCCGCGTTATACTTGCCGCCGGCGTCCGGCGCGCGGCAGGCGGGATTTCAACTGGCGGGACCGCGACTGTGTGACGGGCGGTTGCTCGCGCTGGGTGAACACCTTCTGAATCTGCGTCGGGGAGGCAAGTAGTCATGGACTTTGAAGCCGTCATCGGATTGGAAATTCACGTTGAACTCAATTGTGCAACGAAGATGTTTTGCGATTGTCCCAACCGGCCGGGCGACGCTCCCAACGTCAACACCTGCCCGACCTGCCTCTGGTTTCCGGGCGCGATGCCCCGGCTGAGCCAGGAGGCGTTGGAAAAGGCCGCGCTGCTGTGCCTGGGCCTGGGAGCGGAACTCCAGCCCCGCAGCGCCTTTGACCAGAAAGTCTACTACTATCCGGATCTGCCCAAAGGCTACCAGCTGTCCCAGGCCCATCTTCCCCTGTCGCGCGGCGGCGGACTCGAGATTGCGGATGAAGACGGCCAGACCACCAGGCTGCGAATCCATCACATTCACATGGAGGAAGACGTCGCCAAACTGATCCATGAAATGGACGGGCGCGTGCCGATCAGCCTGGTGGACTTCAACCGCGCCGGCGCGCCGCTGGTGGAAATCGTCACGGAGCCGGATTTCCGCACGCCCTATCAGGCGATGGAATTCCTCAAGGCCCTCCGCACCCAAGTGCGATCGGTCGGTTCGTCCGAGTGCAGCCTGGAAAACGGCACGATGCGGGTCGATGCCAACATTTCCGTGCGGCCGCGTGGCACCACCCAGCTGAACACCAAGGTGGAAGTCAAGAACATGAATTCCATCCGCCACGTCGGCGACGCCATCGCCTGCGAGATCAGCCGCCAGAGCGCCGCCGTCCAGGCGGGCGAAGCGGTGATGCTGCACACGCGTCTCTGGGACCCGGAGAAGAAGACCACCGTCCCGATGCGGGCCAAGTTCGAGGGTCCCTGTGTGCCCGATCCCTCGGTTCCGGTCATCGAATTGTCGCCCGGCTGGATCGAGAAGATGCGGTCGCGGCTTCCCGAAATGCCCGCCGCCAGGGCTGAGCGGCTGACGGCACTGCACGGTCTGAGCGGCGAGGAAGCCCTGTTCCTAAGTTCCGATCCGGAGGTCGCGGGCTATTTCGAGTCGCTGTTGGCCGAGGGAATCGCGCCGCGCACGGCCATGCACTGGCTCACCACGCAACTGTTGCCGGCCGTCAAAGAGCGGCGACTGGAACTGAGCCGTTCGCCGGTCACGCCGGCGCGGTTGGCCGTGCTGCTCAACATGCTCTCGCGGGACGAAATCAACGCCGGCGCGGCGCGGAAGGTGCTCGGCCATCTGTTCGACAGCGACGAAGCGCCGGAAGCGATCGTCGCCGCCCGCGGATACCGGCAGGTTTCCGATCCCACCGCCCTGGATGCGCTGATCGACAAGGTCCTGGACGCACAACCGGCGGCGGTGGCCGAAGTCCGCAGTGGCCAGAGCAAAGCCGTGGGCTTTTTGATCGGCCAAGTGATGCAGGCTTCGGGCGGCCAAGCCAATCCAAAAATGATCCGGGAGTTGCTCACCAGGAAACTGGAGACTTCCTGAACGGCGCCGCGGCAGGAAGATTGAACAGCGCCGTGCCCGCGCGGCTAACGCCGCTCCTCCAGATGTTCCAACAGCAGGGCGAGGAGGCACAGTGCGGCTTCGCGCTGCCGCGGCAAACGCGAATTGCTGATCAGCCGGCAGCGGCGGACTTTGACCACGCTGATGTCCCCCGTGTCCGGCTGACGCTCGGCCACGCCCACGAAAATCAGGCCGTCCTGTTCCGGCGGCGCATCCGGGCCCAAGTGCCCCGTGATCGACGCGGCCAGGTCGGCTTCAGGCGTGGCTGTCAAGGCGCCGCAGGCCATCAGCCGGGCAACGGATTCACTGACCGCGGTGTGCCGCAGCAGCACCGGCGGAGGGATGCCCAGCCAGCTTGTCTTGGACGCCTCGCGATAGGTTACCAGCGAGCCACACAGGTGACGAGAAACGCCGGGGACGCGGCCCAGCGAAGCGGCCACCAGGCCGGCAGTGCAGCTTTCCGCCAACACCAACCGCCGGCCGGTTTCCATCAACAACCCAGCCAACAGACCGCAGCGGGCATCCATTTCAGAATCGACGGCATGCACGGCTCTGTCCGTTGCTAGCAAGACTTCGGGTTGGTTGGAGACACATGTGCCAACATCTGCGTGCCCACGCCCGTGCTTTGGAGCACCGTCATCAATTCGTCAAGCCGATGCTGGTCAATCCGGTAGTAGATATGTTTGCCTTCCTGACGCGTGCCGACCAATCCGGCCATCCGCAGCAGACCCAAATGATGGCTGACCGCCGGCTGGCTTTGTCCAAGCCGTTCCCACAAATCCCGCACACATAACTCCTCGCGGCGCCCCAGCATCTCCAAGATGCGGAGGCGTGTCTCGTCGGCCAAAAGCTTGAACAGCTGAGCCAAGTCCCGGATCGCGGTCCCGGAACCGAGCGCTAGGTCTTCGTCGGAGGCCTCGCTCTTCAAAACGCTGGAGACTCGGCTGATCATGTCTGCATGTACTCCTGGCCTGGATCAGAAGGAATAGCGCACGGGCTCGCGAAGGACTGCCAGAGCAAACGGTTACGGAGTCTCCGGACGTGGCTTCTCCGGCGTTTCCGGGAAGCGGCACAGGGGCTTCTGATCGCCGGGGACGTCGATCAACTGCGCCACCGATGTCTCGCTGAACTTCTTTTCGAGCAACCCGGCAGCCTCTTCCAAGCTGCGATGGAGCGGACATAAATCCGTCTCGTGCGCCGGCAGCCCCAAGGGACATTCGCGGAACCGCCGAATCGGATCCACCGCGTTGATGATCTCCAGCATCGGCAGCGTCGCCGGATCACGCGTCAACGTGAATCCGCCGTTCAAGCCTCGCTGCGAGTGAACCAGTTTCGTTCGGCTCAGCGACTGCATCACCTTCGCCAAATATCCCGGAGGAACCTGTGTGGCCTCAGCGATCTGCGCCGTGGTTCTCGGCGATCCGCGCTGATCGGCCAAGTAAACGATCGCACGCAAAGCGTATTCTGCGGTCTGAGAAATCATTGGAGCCCCCTTGAACTAGACATTGGGATAACCTCATCCACTTTAATGCTATTACTTGCCCTTGTCAACAAGGAAAAGGAAATTTTTTGTGGATTGCCCGCTGCCCGTCTGCGCGGTCCCAGGCGAAAACATCGCGTCAAGTCTGAGAATGCAAGAGTCGGGGATAACCGTCATTTCTTGAGTTTTCTCTTGGACTTTTCCAACTTCCCTCGCCCTCAGACCGCCGCAGCTGATTGCCTTTTCCGTTCGTTCCGATACGAATTACACAAGGAGGGCGAACGATTTGAGGAGGGGGGGGATATGCGTGACTTGGCTAGGTACTTTCTGGCATTGATGGTGATGGGAACCGGATTCTACGCGGCCCAACAGCATCGGCGTCCCGAACGGCTTCCCGCAAACGACGAGGTGGCCGCGCGCGAGGACACCACAGACTTTCTGCCGCGTGACGTCCGCGGCTCGCGCAAACCCGTTTCTGGGGGCACGCTGCCAGTAGCGGCTCTGGCCGACGTCGATCGCGCGCCGCTGTTCGATCCTGACCGTCCGACCGCGCGCCACAAATCGGGTGAAACCGTCGGCAAAGCCGTCGTCAAACAACCGACCCTGCGCGCCGACAAACTCGTTCAAAACGCATCCGCTGAAAAACCAACCGCGCCGCAGCACGCGAAGAAACCGGACGCACGTTCCGGGGAGCGAGCCGAACGGGACACCAAGGAACCAGCAAGCCCGAAGCCCGCGGCAAAGAAGCCGGACAAGAAAAAACCGGCGGCGTCCAAGCCAGCCGCGGAACAAGGTTTGGATACAGCGGAACCAAACGAAGCTGCCGTGCCGCCGGACTTCGCCCGCCAGTATCGACCCTTCTTCCAGATTGCAGAGGACTCCCCGTACCAACCCGGTGACAAGTCCGCTGACGCCAAGCCGCAGAAAGACACCCGTTCCGCTCCGGCCCAAGCTGAACAACGGGCGACGAAGGCTGCAGCGGACGCCAGGCCGCAGAAAGACACCCGTTCCGCGCAGGCCAACAGCCAGCCGACAAAACCGCGGTCGCCGACTGCCGCGGCGCCTCGGCGACATCGCATCGCCGAGGGCGATACACTGCCCCGACTGGCTGAAAAGTACCTGGGCAGCCGCGACCGCTATCTGGAACTTCTGCAACTCAACTCCGAAGTCCTCTTCGACGCGCGCCTGATTCCGATCGGAGTCGAAATCGTGATTCCGGATCGGAGCACCGTTGTGGCGAAGGCCGTCGGCGGCCCGGTCAAGGCCGCCGGAAAGGACGATGCGTCCCGCGACGACGACCTGTGGGACGCTTCGGTCCCGCTCCCCGCCATGGTTGAAAACTGACGGCCAGGTCCGCTTTGCCGCACTCGGAGCTTACAATTCCCAACCTTTCCGGTATTCGCGGAACAGGTACCGGGTCGCGTCCGGCGCGTTGGTGATCCGCATCTTCTGGCTATCGAAGACCACCTTTTTGCCTGCCCGCAGGGCGACCGTGCCCAGGTTGACGGCATCGGTAATCGAGCCGGCGTTCAGGAAGCTTCCGGCGGATTGCTGGCCGCTGCGTGCGGCCTCGATCCACGAACTGTGCCGTTGGCCCCGTGGCGTTCCGGCCGCCGGTTGGGGCACGCCGTCTTTCCACAGCGGCTCCCGCTTGCCCTGTGCAAACAGCTGCGGATCCTGCCCGTGAAAGCCTGCCAGGATGGCTCCTTTGTCACCCACGAACAGGATTCCCTCCCGGTTCAGTTCGACGTTCTGCGACTCCACGTCCTCCGGCAGACGCGGCTTCATGCCTCCGTCGTACCAGAACAGATCCAGGGCGGGCGAGCCGCCTTGGGCGGCGAACTGGAGGCGGATCGCACAGGCCGTCGGGTAGGCGAAATCGTTCGCCACCGTCCGGCTGACGCCGTCTTCGATCGTACACGTGTGGGTCTTCCAGGCCTCAGCGCTGAGGGGCACGCCCAATTCCAAGGCGGTGAACACGGGCCACAAGCTGTAAATGCCCATGTCCGCCATCGAACCGCCGCCGAAATCGTACCAGCCGCGGAACACGGTGTGCGTATAGTGCGGATGGTAGGGCCGGTCCCCGGCGGGGCCGAGCCACAAGTTCCAATCAAGCCCGCGCGGGACCGGCGGCTTGTCCTTGGGGATCTCCGTGTACTGAGGCCACACCGGCCGGTTCGTCCAGTTGTGAATCTCTCGCAACGGACCGATCACGCCCTGCTTGATCCGTTGGGCGATCAGCCCGTTGCCGGGCGCGGCGCCGGAGGCCAGCAGATGCGTGACCACCTTCGCTTGCCGGGCCGTTTCCAGCACCAGTCGGCCTTCGTACAAGCGGTTGGCGATCGGCTTGTGCATCACGACGTGCTTGCCCTTCTTCATCGCGGCGATCGCGACGGCCGCATGCAGATGATCCGGCGTCATCACCTTGACGGCGTCCAAGTCCTTCTCTTGCTCCAGCAGTTCGCGAAAATCGGCGTAAGCGGCACAGGCCTTGAACTTGTCCGCGCCCCGCTGCCTGGCGTAGTACGTGTCGACCACTTCCCGCCCCACCTCGCGGCCGCCAGGACAGCCGTTGTCGTGCTCTCGCCACGACGGGTTCCCCAGATACCCTCGAATCTGATTGCGGATCCCGCCCTTGCCCCATTCCACATAGTCGCTGCTGTCCGTGTTCGGGTCACAGACGGCGACGATTTGAATCTGCGGGTCGGCCAGCAGACTGCCGAGCTCGCGGAATCCCTGCGTGCCCATGCCGATGTGGGCCAGCGTGATCTTGTCGCTGGGCGCGACGACCCCGCTGCCCCCCAAGACGTGTCGGGGAACGATGCTGAAGACGCTGGAAGCGGCCGTGCTGCCCACAAACGTGCGGCGTGTAATCCCGGATGACATCAAAGGACTCCTCTCTTGGAGTGAGCGGTTGTAAACTGAAAGCCTTCCCGCCAAGCATCGTGCGAGAAACAACGGTCGCCGCGTCAAAGGAGTCGTCCCATTCCGTGGGATGATCCGCAATCAACCTCGAACAGTCCTTTCTCGAACGATGCCAAGCCACCATCGTACCGCACCCGGTCACGGTGAACCAGAATCCGCGGCGTCCCGCTTGCCAATTCGGCGAGTTGGAAAACGCTTGCCGTGGCGACCGAAAACTGTTCCCGCCCCCGTTTGGCCACAGCCCCCGCTGGGTTAAGATGACCAATCATGACCCCGATCCCCAACGAACGCCATCCCGGAGAGCCGCTGCGGCGATGAGAATTCTGGTTGTCGACGACGAAAAGATCAAACGCGTCACCCTGGCCGACGACCTGTCCGGCCAAGGGCACGAAGTCGTGACCGCAGCCGACGGGCAGCAGGCCCTGGAACTGCTGGACCGCGAGTTGTTCGACGTCGTCGTCACGGACATCAAGATGCCCAGACTCGACGGCCTGGAACTGCTCAAACGGATCAAGGAAGGCACGTCGGCCGACGTCCGGTTCATCCTCATGACGGCCTACGGCAGCATCCCTGTGGCGGTCGAAGCCATGAAACTGGGCGCAGCCGATTTCGTGACCAAGCCGTTCCGCAACGAGGATCTGTTCCCGATCATCCAGCGGATCGCCGAGGAACGGCGCGAGGCGGGCGACGAACCCGCCGACGTCACGGCCGAAGATGAGGTCGACCAGGAAATCATCGGGCAATCGGAGTCAATGCAACGCGTCAAACGGATGATCCGCATCAGCGCCCGGACGGACGCCAACGTGCTGCTGTGCGGCGAAACGGGCACCGGCAAGGATCTGCTGGCCGGAGTCATCCATCGCAACTCGCACCGCAACCGCGGACCGCTGGTCAAAGTCGGTTGCACGCTGTTGCCCGCGACGCTGATCGAAAGCGAACTGTACGGCCACGAAGAAGGCTCGTTCACCGGCGCCGAGCAGGCCCGCAAAGGCCGCTTCGAACTGGCCGAGGGCGGCACGATCTACCTGGACGACGTGGACGACATCCCGCTGGACCAGCAAGCCAAGCTGCTGCGGGCGATCGAAGAAAAGGTCTTCGAACGCGTCGGCGGCACCAGGCCAATCAAGGCCAACGTGCGGATTGTCGCTTCCACCAAGCTGAACCTGCTGGACAAGATCGCCATCGGCGCCTTTCGCCAAGACCTGTACTACCGCCTGGACGTGTTGCGAATCCGCCTGCCGCCGCTCCGCGAACGCCGCGAGGATATCCCCGCCCTGACCGAGCGCCTGCTGCGCCGCCTGGCAGGAAACAGCGGCTACGACCTGGACCCCCAAGCCGTGCCGATCCTGAAACAACATGACTGGCCCGGCAACGTCCGCGAATTGTACCACACCCTGGAGCGCGCCCTGCTGGTCGGCGGCGGCCAGATCACGCCCGACTTGCTGGAGGCCGAGATCGGCGGACTGCCGTCCGAAAGCGAGCCGCGGAACGGACTCCTGGGACATCCAGCGGCGGGCGGATTCAAAGCAGCCATGGACCACGCGGAAAAGCAGTTGTTGCTCAACGCCCTGGAAGCCTGCGGCGGCAACAAGACCGCCGCCGCGCAATCGCTGGGCATGAAACCCTCCACGTTCCGCGATAAACTGGCCAAACACGGCCTCAAGTAGCCCCGCCGAAACGAATCAGCGGCCGAGAATCGCTATCGGTCAGCCGCTCCCTCGTCTCCTGCCGCCAACTCGGCAAACCAGTCGTCCAACCCGCGTTCGTACCGCTGCAGCCGGCTCCGCCGCGGGAACGTGGCGTCCTCCCCATCCTCGCCAGATTGAACCAGCACGGCAACCAGCACCTCCAGGCTCTGGGACGGCAAACGCTGCAACTGGCCAGCCTCGTCGCCCTCTTCCTCCAGCAAGTCGTCCTGTCCCCAATCCGCAAATATGGCGTCCGACGTAGCGGAAGGCGTAAGGACGAAGGCGAAAGAATGAAGCGCGAAGGACGAAGACGCAGCCCGCACCGACGACGCCGACAGCACCGG
>JAAYYU010000086.1 GCA_012515235.1 Candidatus Anammoximicrobium sp. | reverse complement strand
TTGTCGAAGCCTTCCATGACATCCTCCTTTGCGTCCAAGCTGAGGGCTCAAATTTGACCTCCGTGGTCTCGCAAAGTATGACGCCTGCCACGACTTACGTAAATCTCAGTTGTGGACAGCAGTGGCTATAGAACCTACATTCCGCAAGTCGTGTCGGGAATTTCCGTCGGGTTTTGTGAGCCGGGCAAGCAAGGGGGACGTAGGAATGGTGCGGCGGAATGAACCACTCGCTGGCCGATTGTTAGTCGGAAGAGGAGGCCCGGCAAGGGGAGCAGAGGGGGCGCGCGGAATCTCAAAAAAAGTTACGAAGAATTCACTCGACGTAAGTCGAGTCGCGCTCGACTTACGTCAATGCCTCTCGACGTAAGTCGCGCGCGAAAATTTTTGCCCCTTGTCGAAGTCGCTCGAGATCGCAATCCTTTGGCGACGTTGTTTGCGTTTTCGAGTTGGTCGTCACAGGAGGTTCGTCATGTCGGGAGGCAAGAAGTCTCGTTCCGCGTCGCGTCGTCGTTCGGGTCGTCGTCAGGTTTCCGTGGCGGAACCTTTGGAACCCGGTCAACAAGCTCAGGCTCCGGGACTGAGTCTGCGTTCGTATCAGGTCGGCGCGTTGCCGCTGGTGAATCGGATTCTGGAGCGGATGCGGTTGGAGGAGTTCTTTCGAGAGTACCTGCCCCCGGATGATCCTCGCTGTCGGTTCCCGACGGCGCAAGCTCTGCTGGTGCTCGTCCGCAATGTGCTGCTGTCGCGGGAACCGGTCTATGCGGTGGGCGCATGGGCCGCTCAGTTTGCTCCCGACCTGTTCAATCTCTGGGACGAGCAGGTGGCGTTACTGCACGACGATCGCTTGGGACGGTGTTTGACGCGGCTGTTTGTGGGCACGAGTCCGGAGTTGATCTTGGCCGTGGTGCGTCACGTGATCGCCGAGTTTCAAGTCAGCCTGGACGAACTGCACAACGACTCGACCACGGTGACGTTCTACGGGGCCTACGACGAGGCGGCGGAAGAAGGCCTGCGTCTGGGCCGCGCCACGCACGCCATTACCTGGGGACATAACAAAGACCATCGGCCGGATCTCAAGCAACTGTTGTACACGCTGACGGTCAGTCATGACGGGAGCGTGCCGGTCTACTTCACCAGCCACAGCGGCAACGTGGTGGACGATACGACTCACATCGCCACCTGGGACCTCTTGTGTCAGTTGGTGGGCGGTCCGGATTTTCTGTATGTGGCGGACTGCAAGCTGGCCAGCGCGGAGAACCTGGGTCACATCGCCCGGCATGGGGGACGTTTTGTGACCGTCATGCCGCGTTCTCACGGCGAAGACGAGCAGTTCCGTGCGAAGGTGCGGCAGTCCTCCGAGGGGGTTCGCTGGAAGCCCTTGTACGACGTCAGC
The DNA here is from genome assembly GCA_012515235.1 of Candidatus Anammoximicrobium sp. GTDB lineage: Bacteria > Planctomycetota > Planctomycetia > Pirellulales > Pirellulaceae > Anammoximicrobium. The sequence continues at coordinate 1,056 of JAAYYU010000086.1, read as the reverse complement.
GACGAAGAGGGGAACGTGACCGATCGCTTGTTCGTCTGCGCCGAGGAGGGGCTCAGTTCCGAGGGCTACCGGTTGCTGTGGTACCGCAGCACGCGGAAGGCCGAACTGGACCTTGCCAGCCGGGCCCGCCGCGTGCAACGGGCGTTGGCGGCGCTGACGGAGTTGCGCCAGCGGCTGTCGAGCCCCCGGACTCGTTTTCGTGAGCGTGGCAAGGTGCAGCGGGCCGTCGAGGAAGTGCTGTCTCAGTGCGAGGTCGAGCCCTGGATCTGCGTGACGATCGAGGAACGGGAAGATGCCACGTATCGGCAAGCTCAGCCAGGCCGTCCCAGCAAGCACACCCAGTACAGGAAGGAGACTCGGCCGCGCTACCATCTGACGTGGGAACTGGATGCCGTCGCCTTCGCCAACGCGGAACGGGAGGATGGAATCTTTCCGCTGCTGACCAATGACCGGCAGCTGACCGCCGAGGAGGTGCTGCGGGCGTACAAGCGGCAGCCGATCATCGAGAAGCGGTTCTCCCAATTGAAGACGGACTTCGCCGTGGCCCCCGTGTACCTGAAAGACGTGGGGCGGATCCAAGGCCTGTTGGCGATCTACTTTTTCGTGCTGCTGGTGCAGACCTTGTTGGAGCGAGAACTGCGTCAGGCCATGGCGCGCAAAGGCCTCGACTCTCTGCCGCTGTATCCGGAGGGGCGTCCTTGTTCACGCCCCACGACGGCCAGGGTGATCGAAGTCTTCGAGCTGGTTCAGCGACACTGGCTCGTCGTCGGCGACAACGAACCGCAATGTCTGGTCACCGAACTCACAACTCTCCAGGCCCAGATCATCAAACTCCTCGGCCTCTCCCCCGCTGACTACGGCCGTTGATCCGCCCCTTGCCCCCCGCAGAAATCCCGGAGATATTGGTTCCACGACTTGCGGAACGTAGGATAGAACGCCCCAAGTTCCAGCTTGTCGCGTCCCAATTGACTCTTGACGAAGCATCGGTCGGCGATGCCGATGCAGCCGCCGACCGACTCAAACTGCTGGACGGCCTTCCGCTCGTCGACATCAACT
>JAAYYU010000085.1 GCA_012515235.1 Candidatus Anammoximicrobium sp. | reverse complement strand
TGCAAGCCGGTCTGGGAAACCAAGACGAAGGAAGTCTGCTATACGGTCTGCAAGCCCGTGTACGAGACCTGCTACCGGACCGTGAACTACACCGTCTGCAAACCCGTCTGGGAAACCAAGACGCGGACCGTTTGCTACAACGTTTGCAAGCCGGTGTATGAGACCTGCATGAAAGAGGTCTGCCAGGTCGTGTGCAAGCCGGTCTGCTACCAGAAAACGATCCGGGTCCGCAGCGGCCACTGGGAAACCTGCATGGTCGAAGATCCGTGCGGCGTGGCGCAGAAATCGTGCGGTTGCGAGCAGAAATGCGGATGCGCCCCACGCATGATCTGCAAACGAGTTTGGGTCCCGGAAGTTTGCGAAAAGACGATCGACTGCGTCCGCTACGAGCGTTGTGTGATCAAGAAGCAGGTGCCCGTCACGGTCTGCCGCTGGGTGTCCGAACCGCGGACGAAGACCTGCACCTACCAGGTCTGCCACATGGTGCGCGAATGCCGGACGAAGCAGGTCCCGTACACGGTCTGCCGCATGGTGCCGGAAACCCGTACCAAGATCTGCACGTACCGCGTTTGCCACATCGTGAAAGAGTGCCACACCAAGCAGGTGCCCTATACGGTCTGCCGCATGGAGCAGGAAACACGGACCAAGACCTGCACGTACCGCGTTTGCCACATCGTGAAAGAATGCCACACCAAGCAGGTGCCCTACACGGTCTGCCGCATGGTTCCGGAAACGCGGACCAAGGTTTGTACCTACCGCGTCTGCCGGATGGTGCAGGAGTGCCGCACCAAGCAGGTGCCCTACACGGTCTGCCGGATGGTGCAGGAATGCCGCACCAAGCAGGTGCCCTACACGGTCTGCAAACCGGTCCACTATTGCAAGACGATCCAGGTGCCGAAGACGGTTTGCCGTCAGGTTCCCTATACGGTGACGCGTTGCGTGCCGAAGGTGATCTGCGAGCAAGTTCCCGTCACGGTCTGCTGCCCGACGCCCTGCTGCCCGCCAAAGCGGTGTCTGAGCAAAGGCTGCGGCTGCTGAGCCGGCGCACGCCTTAACGGTTTCATCGGTCTGGTCAAACCGACAGGCGTCCCCTTGCTTGCAGGGGGACGCCTGTTTTTCGAAACTCGCCGCGGAGATCAAGTTGCGTTGCGGAAGACCGGCAGGCTTGCAGGTTCGAGTTGCCCGATCCAGTGGGACAGATGACGTTCGAGTTGGGCGGCACAAACTTCGTACTCTGCCACGTCGCCACCGATGGGATCCGCGACGTCGAGTCCATCCTGGCGAATGAGTTGGATCTTGCCCGCAGCTTCGGGCCAGCGTTGCAGGATCGCGTCGCGATGTCCGAGGGTCATGGCCAGGATCAGGTCTGCGAAACGGACCAGCGAGTCGGACACGCGACGGCTCTCGTGATTGGTCAGGTCTAAGCCCCGCGCACGCATGGCCTCGACGGCCTGTTCCGAAGCGTGCATCCCGTCCGCCGCACTGACCCCTGCCGAAATCACCATCACGCCGCGATTCGGCAGGTCCGCGACGTCGCAACGCAACTTCTGTGCTACGCGCTGCTGGAACATCACTTGGGCCATCGGACTGCGGCAGGTGTTCCCGGTGCAGACGAGCAGCACGATCAGGCTGGCAAACCGCTGCAGGGCGGATTCACTCAAGACCCCCTGTCGAAGGACTTCCATCGTCTGCCCCTGGACGCGCACGACCGAGGACGGCTGAGCGTACTTGCTGCGCCCGTCGCTCAGGACCAGATCTACATCGTCGCCCAAGGCGTCCACCACCTCCTGAGCGCTGACGGCGTCCGGTTGTCCGCTGCGATTCGCGCTGGTCAAGGTCACGGGAGCGGGGAGCAGGCGAAGCGTCTCCAGAAGCAAGCGATGATCGGGAACTCGCAGGCCGACGAATTCGGCCGGGGCAACAGCCTGACGCACGCCGCCGGGCAGGCGGTGCAAAACGCTGCGCGGATGGTTGCCTGGGAGGACCAGGGTCAAGGGGCCGGGCCAGCAGCGAATTCCCAGACGCTGCCCCACCCGCGACACATCCGGACAGTATTTCAAAGCCTCCTCGGCGTTTTTTGCGGCCAGCGTCAGAGGTTGACCCGGCCGGCGCCCCTTGATGGTCAGCAGTCGTGACACGGCCGCTTCATTCAGGGCGTCGGCGGCGACGCCGTAGACGGTCTCCGTCGGAAACGCAACGAGCTTGCCCGAAGACAATGCCTGGACCGCGAGGTGAATCATGTCACGCTCGTCGTCGGCGCTAACGGGATCGTTCAGCACTCGCGGCATGGCACTTCAACGGGTCTCGCGGACAAGAAACCTAAAGCCCGTTTATATCGAAACTTGCGTATCGGTCAATAGTCAAATCGGAACCGGCAGGCCCAACGCGCGGTAGATGCTTGCGTCGGCCAGGCTGGGGACCACCAGGGCCACGCCGGCGAAATCGTGATCCCGGCTGTGGGGACCGGGAACCGCGACGGTGTACGCCCCGGCGGCGACGCCCGCTCGGCAGCCATTCTCGCTGTCCTCCAGCACCATGACCTCCGCAGGCGGAACGCCCAAGCGCCGCGCCGCCGCCAGATACACCTCCGGCGCCGGCTTTCCCTGGAGCACATCTTCGCCGGTGAGCGCGAACAGGAAACGCGGTTGAAGACCGGCCTGGGCAAGCACCCGCGCGGTGTAGGAACGGCCGCTGCTGGTCGCGATGGCCTTGGGGATCGCGGCGGTCTCCAGGGCGGCCAGCAAGTTGTCCAGGCCGGGCAGCGGGTGCAGACGCGCCGGCAAGAGTCGGGCGAGAAGCTGATCGCTTTCGGCCAGCAACTGCTCGACGGTCTCGCTCAGACTCAACTGGTCGATCATCATCTGCAGCGAGACGCGGTCGGGGCGGCCCCTCGTCTCCCGTTTCAGCTGTTGCGAAAAATGCCGGCCGCGGCGTTGCAGGAGGATTTCGCCCACCTCGTCGTAGAGTTCCTCCGTGTTGAACATCAGGCCATCGAGATCAAAGACGACGGCTCGCAAGACAGGCTGTTCGGGCATCGTTGCGCGGCGTGCTCCTATTCCCTCTGAATCCCCACCAGGCAGATGTCGTCGTTTTGCGGCCGGTTCTGGGTGAATTTCCGGACATCGGCTAACAGGCTTTGGCACAATTCGTCGACCGGCTTCGGGCCGGACCGCAACGCCTGCCGCACGCGTTTGCCGCCGTACACGTTGCGTTCTGGATTCATCGCCTCGTTGATGCCGTCGGTGTACATCAGCAGGGCATCACCGGAATCAAGTTGCACGCAGACGGGCCGATAACGGACAGAGGCGTCGCAACCCAGCGGCGGACCGGCGACTTCGTCCCCGATTTCTCGCACCTCGCCGTCGACGAACCGGCGATGGATGGGCGGCATGTGGCCCGCGTTGACCAACATGGCTTCGTGCCGTTGCGGATCCAAGACGCAGAGCACGAAGGTGACGAACCAAGCCTCGTTTTCCGGCCGGCACAACTCCAGGTTCAATTCGTTCACCGCGTCCCACGGCGTCGCGGCGGAAACGAGCCGATAGCGGACTTCGCTGCACAAGCGGGCCATAATCAACGCCGCCGTGATGCCCTTGCCGGAGACGTCGCCCAGGGTGACCGCCAAACGGCCGTCAGGCAGCGTCAGATAGCCGTAGTAGTCCCCGCCGACTTCCTCGGCCGAGTTGTAGAATTCGAAGAAGCGATATCCGGAAACGCGGGGCCGACTCTGCGGCAGAAAGTGCAGTTGCACTTGTTTTGCGGTGGCCAGTTCCCGCTGCCGCCGGTCCATCCGCAACTGCGCCTCATGCGTGCGGGCATATTCGACGGCCTGGCCAGCGGTGGCGGCGAGACTGAGCAGGACTTCGAGGTCGTCCTCGTGAAAACGCTCGTAAGGGTCATTGGTGTCGACGTAGATGATGCCCAGCGGCTTCTGCATCGGGCCGATCAGGGGAGCACACATCATCGAGCGAATGGGAAAATCCAGCACCGAGTCGCTGACGGGAAACTGGTTGTCGTCCAGTCCGTCGGCGTTCAAGATCGCTTCGCCACGGGACAGCACGCGATTGGCGATCGTCTGGCTGATCGGCCCCAGGGACGAGGTGATCATGGTGCCTTCGTCCTTACGCTTTTCGCCGCGGACCTGCAGTTCCCCCGTTTCTTCATTGGGAAACAGGATGTAGGCGCGATCCGTTTGCGGAAAAACGGTGATCAGACTGTCCAGGATCTTGGGCAACACCAGGTCGATGTTCAGGCTGCTGCCAAGGGTGCGATTGATCTCGAGCACCGTCCGGAGCTTCTCGTAGGCGTTCACGCCCACGTTGCGCCGCAAGTCGGCGAGTGGAGCGGCAGAAGGCTGCAGGGTCTCGGTGGTCATGCCCCCCGACGTATCGTGGACGCCCGCCGCCGCTCCGTTCGAATTCCGGTCCTGCACCGCTGGCGGTTCCGGTTCCACGGCGTCCCGAAACAGCAGCGTCACATCGTAGACACGGATCAGATCATGATCCCTCAGCTTGGTGCGATTGCGGACGCGCTTGCCGTTCAGGAACGTGCCGTTGGTGCTGTCCATGTCCTCCAGAAAGAAATCACTTCCGGAGCGCACCAAGCGGGCGTGCTGACGGGAAATGTTTTTTTGGGGGAGGATGACGTCGCAATAAGCCAATCGGCCGATGAGCGTTTCTTCACGCTCCAGCGGAAAGGTCTTGCCCTTGTCCGGACCGTCTACAATCTCGAGCCTCGGCATGCCCTACTCCCCCAGCAACCGATGCAGAACTGAATCCGGGATGCCGCTCGCGCTGAGCACGCTTTCTACCCAAACCAACCTTTTTTCTGGAACGATTTCAGCGCTTCCTCCATGGACTCGTAAATGCTGAAGACTTTGTTGAGCCGAGTGATCTCGAAGACTTCCATAATGCTGGGCGCGATATTGCACAACTTCACCGTCGTGCTGTTGGCTTTGCATTTTTTGTTCAGCAGCACGATCTTGCCGATCATGGCCGACGACATGAAGGTGACGCCCTGGAAATCGAGCACCATTTTGCCATTCGCCTGGTCGGCGAGTTCCAGCAACTCGCGGCCGATCTGGGCAATAAGGACATCGGACAGGATCTTCTGAGAAGTGAACTGCACGAGCAGCACATCATCCTTGTGTTGGGACACCAATTCGGGCATGGCCCAGACCTCCGGGACAAATCAAATGCTTCGACCGACACCTACTATGTTACCAAAGTGCGGCCGAGATAAAAGGATACTGCCCAAGAAAAAGAAGGCTCCCTGAGCCGGGCAAGTCGGGATCGGGACGGTGTCAACCGCAAATCGCCGATCACGGTGCTGACCTGGCCGGCCGCTTCTCGCCGACTTTTCCGCAAAAAACTGAAAAACCCCCCGACGGGCGTGCATCGGGGGGTCTCTCTGATCGCAACCTCCACAGCCATGCTGACTTTGGGACGGCGGCGGAACGGGGGCTAGTCCATGTCGTACTCGCCGCCGTGCCCCTTTTTCGCCGAATCGTCTTTTTTCGGCTTCTCTGCGATCAGCGCATCCGAGGTCAGCAGGAGCGTCGCCACGCTGGCAGCGTTCGCCAATGCCGTGCGAGCCACTTTCGTCGGATCGATCACGCCGGCCTTAACCAAATCCTCATACTTGTCCGTCAACGCATTGTAGCCGACGTTGCCCTTGGCTTCGGCCACCTTTTCGCCGACGATGCCGCCGTCCTGCCCGGCGTTTTGGGCAATCATGGTCAGCGGCGCGCGGCAGGCACGCAACACGATATCGTAACCCACTTTCTGGTCGTGCGTCAGCGACTCATCTGCCTTGGACGTGGCCGCGGCCCGCAACAGGCCGACGCCCCCACCGGGCAGGATGCCTTCCTCCACCGCAGCGCGGGTGGCGTGCAGTGCGTCTTCGACTCGAGCCTTCTTTTCCTTGACTTCGCTTTCCGTCGCGGCTCCCACATTGACCTTGGCGACGCCGCCCGCCAGTTTCGCCAACCGCTCCTCCAACTTCTCGCGGTCATAGTCGCTGGTCGTGTTCTCGATCTCCCGCCGCAACTGGTCGATGCGGGCCTTGATGTCGCTGCTCTTGCCCGCGCCTTCGATGATCGTCGCCGTATCCTTGCTGATGATCACCTTCTTGGCGCGGCCCAGATCGGTCAACTGGAGCGATTCCAGTTTGATGCCCAGCGACTCGAAGATCGCCGTGCCGCCGGTCAGAATCGCGATGTCTTCCAGCATCGCCTTGCGCCGGTCGCCGTAACCGGGAGCCTTGACCGCACAGCACTGGAAGGTCCCGCGGAGGCGGTTGATGACCAGCGTCGCCAACGCTTCGCCTTCGATGTCTTCGGCCAGAATCAACAGCGGTTTGCCCTGCTGCACGACGGCTTCCAACAGAGGCACGAGGTCCTTGACGCTGCCGATCTTCTTTTCGTAAATCAGGACGTAGGCGTCTTCCAGCACGCACTCCATCGTTTGCGGATCGGTGACGAAATACGGGGACAGGTAACCCCGGTCGAACTGCATGCCTTCCACCCACTCGACTTCGGTCTTCAGACTCTTGCCTTCGTCGACCGTAATCACGCCGTCTTTGCCGACTTTTTCCATCGCGTCGGCCAACAGATTCCCAATTTCGCGGTCGTTGTTCGAGGCGATGGTCGCCACGTTGGCCATGGCTTCCTTGTCTTTGATCTTGATCGACATTTTGCGGAGTTTTTCCACGATGTCGTTGACCGCCGTTTCGATCCCCTGCTTCATCTGGACGGGATTCACGCCGGCCACAACGGCCCGCAGGCCTTCATTGAAAATGGCTTCGGCCAGCACGGTAGCGGTCGTCGTGCCGTCGCCGGCCACGTCGCTGGTCTTGCTGGCCACCTCGCGCACCATTTTGGCGCCCATGTTCTCATACACATCCTCCAACTCGATCTCCTTGGCCACCGTCACCCCGTCCTTGGTGACCGTCGGCGAGCCAAAGCTCTTTTGCAGAATCACGTTGCGCCCTTTCGGCCCCAACGTCACTTTGACCGCCCGCGCCAGCTTGGATACGCCGCGCCGAATCGCTTCACGCGCCTCTTGATCGAACGCAATCATCTTCGCCATGAGCTGTTGTCTCCTTCGCTTTCTGCAATTTGATTCGCTTCAGTCTCCGGGTCTGCCGCGGAGGCTTGGCCGACAGGCCCGCACAACGTTCGCTCCGCCATGCACGACCTGGGCTCAGTCCTCCAGGACGGCCAGAATGTCGTCCTCACGCATGAGCAGCAGTTCCCGCTCCTCCACTTTGAACATCTCGCCCGCATAGCTGCTGAACACCACGCGATCTCCCACTTTGACCTGCGGCTGACTGCGGGACCCGTCGTCCAAAAGCCGCCCGTTGCCGACGCTGATGATCTTGCCTCGCGCGGGCTTGTCCTTGGCCGTATCCGGCAACACAATCCCCCCCGCCGTCTTTTCCTCTGACTCCTCACGTTCGACGACCACGCGTTCGCCCAATGGTTGTAGCCTGAAACCCTTCTTCTTTGCTGCCATGAAGCAGTCCTCCCTAAAATCATGCACCGAAAGTGTTCTGAAGTCCCACACGCAGCCACTGCGCGGATCAGATTGCCAACTGTCAGTCTGGCCAAAAAACAATGACCCGCGTCATGGACAGCAACTGCCGGGCCAAAAGCTAAAACGCCGAACGCAACTATCGATCAGTCATAACCTTAGACAATCCTCGCCACGACGAAGCAGCAGGGTTTACCAAAGCGCGTTCGCCCGGCGTCCCGATTCGCTGCCATTTTGACAGATCCCGTTGCGATGCCCGCAGACGCTGCGCACAATAACAACACTCCAGTCGTGACTTCCAGTGCCTTCCTAGCGTGACAGCGGAACGATCATGCCCATCAAGGTCAGTTGCCCGTGCGGCCAACAGTTTGCCGCGAAGGATGAGTTGGCGGGAAAAGTAGTCAAGTGCCCGAAGTGCCAGCAACCGCTGACGATCGGCGCACCGGCAAAGAAACAAGCGCCGGCCGCGGTCGCTGCGCCGTCGGCGGTCGCCGAATTGCTGGATGAGGTCGGCTTCCACATGCACAAAGAGAAGGGAGAGGAGAGCGTTCAGCACTGCCCTGCCTGCGACGCCAAGATCTCGGACCATGCGGTGTTGTGCGTCTATTGCGGTTTTCATTTGGAGAGCGGCAAATTCGTGAAAGGTATCGGGGGGGCCGGGCTCGGAGTGGCCGGGCAGAAGGCCGAAGGCCATGAGGGGGCCGCGCTGTTGCTGCTGAAAAAGGCTGAGCGGACGATCGAGGTGGACAAGGATGAAGAGCGCAAGATGCGGACGCAGGGTATGCCCCTGTGGATGATCATCACGATCTTGTCCATCATCGCCAGCTTTGCCATCGGCATGTCCGTCTTGCCACGCGACCGGGCGTTCCTTGTCTCCGGATACGTCTGGATGGGCGTGTGCGGATTTCTTGCGATTTCCTATTGGCTGCAGATCGTCATCGTGGCCTTCAAGGAGAAACCGGCGATGGGACTGCTGGCCCTGCTGTTTCCTTGCCACATTTATTATGCGATCACGCGGTGGGGCGAATGCAAGAAGCTGTTGCTGACCCACTTTACGCTCATCGCCCTGATTCCACTGGGCTGGATGCTGGTCGCGGTGTCGCCCAAACTCAAAGAGGCGCCAGGCAAACAAGACGTGCGCTCGCCGACCGGTTTCGCCGACCCGGCCGCGTGCGCCATGCTGGATCCGAGCAAGTCGTCGTGCGGGTGGCCGGTCTGGGAAGATGCGGCCAGCCGTTTCGGACGCCTTTGAGCCGCCCGCGGCGGCCCTGGGGAACTGAAACAAATGGGTGGTGCCAACGGGGTCAGGCTCTCGCACCCCCGAAAGCACGGTTTTTCCCGCTGAACAGGCGTCTGGACCGAAGCCAGGACGCGGGGATTGCCGCAAAACCCGTTGAATTACCGTCCGCGGTCCGATACATTTAAGGAAGAAGAAAACGCCGCGTTGCGGAGAACAGCGATGTGGATGCGTTCGCTTATCACCGGTTGCCTGTTCGTGGCCTGGACGGCCACCCAAACGCTTGCGCAGCAGAACATCACTGTCCAGTTGCCGACGTTCAACGTGACCACGGTGCAAACGACCGTCAGTGTTCCGGATCGCGGCACAGCCTTGCTGGGCGGGATCAACCGATTCAGCGAAGGCAGCGTCAGTCGCGGCGTCCCGATGCTGAACAAGGTCCCCGTCGTCAGTCGTCTGTTTGGCAATCGCGGCATCGGCCGGGACGTGGGCGCGAGTCAAATGACGATCACGCCGCGGATCATTATCCAAGAGGAGGAAGAACTGCGGCAGACAGGCGTTTCCGCGGAACTGCTGTCCCAACTGGGCACCAGTCCTTCGCCGCACGTGCCACGCCCGATCGCCGGGGCCGACAACGCGCCGGCAGACCCCGTCCTGGCGCAGAAAGCCGACTTCATCGCCCGGAACATCGCGCGGCACCCGGCGGCGGAGTCAGGGGAGCGAACCCCACCGGGGAATCCTTCCGTGGAACAGGTTCGGCAGCAGAACGAGGCAGCCAGAGCGCAGCGGACGGCCGAGGCGGAAGAGTACTTTGCCAAGGGCCAGCGTGCCGAGGCCGAAGGCAAAGGCGGCGTGGCGAAGGTCTGGTATCAAATGGCCGCTCGCCGCGCGTCGGGCGAACTGCAACGGCAAGTCGCCGCGCGTCTGGCGATTCTGGCCGGCTCTGCGGCCAGCGACAAACTGGCCGGACGCTAGTGCTCCGTCCGCCACGCGTTGGCGGATCGTAAGGGCGGACTTGGGTCCGCCTTGGGGGCGGAAAAGAATTTCGCCCTACCCATCAAGCAACGCCCGAAAGCAACGCCCGACAAAGGGCTAGTCACGTCCGGTCACCAAGCCCGCAATCGAGCTGAGCCGCCCGCGGTTCATGTTCTCACGCCGCAGCTTTCTCTCGTGGGCGATTTGTGTTACCCTGTTGGCCGGATGATCCGATCCTCCCTCCCGCGATCCTTCCAGGAGCAGCACGATGGCGACGCAGCAGACCAAAGGCCTTCCCATGACGGCCCGCTGGGACCCCGAAAGACTGCAGCGGGAGATCGCGGACCTGCAGGCGCTGGAAGGTCGTCCGTTCTTCCAGCGGGCGGGAGCGTATGTCAAGCGGACGGGGCCGGGGTTGCTGCAGAGTGCGATGACACTGGGAGCCGGCAGTGCTGCAGCGTCGGTCGTCGCTGGCGCTTCGTTTGGGTACACGCTGTTGTGGGTCCAGCCCATCGCCATGTTCTTGGGCGTGTGCATGTTTGCCGCGTTGGGCAACATCGTGCTGACCACCGGCGAGCGGCCCTATCCGGCGTTCGGGCGGGAGTTGCACAAATCGGTCGCGTTCCTTTGGGCGCTGGGCACGGTGGTCGCTTCGGTGATCTGGCACTTTCCCCAATACGGGCTAGCCGCCGGTGCCGCGCGGGATCTGGCGGACCTGGCCGGGATCGCCATTGCGGACTCTGCCGGCGGATTCACGCCGGCGGCCTATGGGGTCAGTTTCGGCGTGGGCGTGGCCATTCTGGGTTTGAACCTCTTCACGACCTGGAATTACGGCAGCAACGCCCGCGGCATCAAGTTTTACGAGTGGTTTCTTCGCTGCATCATCGGGCTGGTGATCCTCTCGTTTGCCGTGGTTGTGATCAGGACGGGCGTGGACTGGTCCGAGCTGATGCGGGGCTTTTGCGCGTTTCAACTCCCCGACACGCCCGGCGCGGCGACCGTCGTTCTAGGGGCGATCGGCGCGGCGGTGGGCATCAACATGACGTTCCTGTACCCGTATTCCTTGCTGGCCAAGGGCTGGGGGGCGCACCACAAGAAGCTCGCCCGCTGGGACCTGGCGATGTCCATGTTTCTCCCGTTTATCCTGGTCACGTCGCTGGTGATCATCGCCATGGCCAACACGGTCTACGATCCCACCGCGCAGCGGACCCTGCAGGACATCAAGCCGGTGGATGCGGCCCAGGCGCTGGTGCCGGTGATGGGCTCTTCGCTGGGGCGCATCATTTTCGACCTCGGCTTGATCGGCATGACTTGCGGCGCGATCAGCGCGCACATGGTGGTTTGCGGCTTTACGGTGTGCGAGATGTTCGGCCTGGAGTACACGACGGCCCGCTATCGGGCATGCACGCTGGTTCCCGCCGTCGGTTTCTTGGGCGTGGTGACGACGACGCCCATCTGGCTGCCCGTGGCGGCCTCGGCGATCTGCCTGACGATGCTGCCGATCGCGTACATCATGTTCTTCATCTTGAACAACAAACGCAGCTATCTCGGCGACGCGGTCGGACACGGCTGGAAGCGGGCCGTTTTCAACGTCCTGTTGCTGGTGGCGATTGCGATGGCCACGATCGGCGCTGCGATCAAATTCAAGAGCGGCGTGGTGGACAAGATCCCGCAGTTGCTGGATCGGCCGGCCGCGGCCGCGGCCAGGTAGCCGCCTGCCGCTTCTGAATCCCGACCTTTGACAGACAGGCGAACATGATCCGCAACGCACCCATCAAGAGACTGGAGCACGGAGGCTTGACCGTCGAGGGCTATTCGCGGGCGGCGGTCCAGACGTATTGGCGCATCCCGGAGTTGAAGTTGGGTTTCGATCTGGGGGCTCAGCCGTGGGACTTCATGGGCACGGCGACGTGGTTCGTCACGCACACCCACTTGGACCACATCGCCGCGCTGCCCGTGTATGTCGCCCGTCGGCGGCTGATGAAGATGGAGCCGCCCACGATCTATCTGCCGGAACACGCCGTCGAACTGGTCGAGCGGTTGTTGCACGTGGTCAGCCGCCTGGACCGCGGGCGGCTGCCGTGCGAGTTGATCGCCGTACGGCCGGGGGACGAAATCGAGTTGTCCCGCGAGTTGGTCGTGACGGCCAGCGCCACCCGGCACACCGTCCCGTCGCTGGGCTATCTGGTTTGGGAACGCCGCCGCAAGCTGAAATCCGAGTACCAGACGCTGGCCGGCGACCAGATTCGCGACTTGCGGCTGTCGGGCGTGGAAGTGACCGAGGAGCGGCGGATTCCCCTCCTGGGCTACCTGGGCGATTCCGAGCCGCACGGGCTGGACGCCGCGCCGGCCATGTACGAGGCCCGCATCCTGATCGCCGAAATGACGTTCGTCTCGCCCAGCCACCGCAAGGAAAAGATCCACAAGCACGGGCACATGCATTTGGACGATTTCGCCGAACGGCGGGAGCGATTCAAGAACGAACGCCTGATCGTGGCCCATTTCAGCACGCGGTGCAACGAACGCCAGATCCGCAGCCTGATCGAAAAGGCCTTTCCGGATCTGCTGGACGGCCGTCTGCACCTGTGGTTGTGAGGACGCGCATGACGCCCCGCGCCGCGTACGTCCACGTGCCGTTTTGCCGCCGGCGCTGTGGTTACTGTAATTTCACCGTCGTCGCGGGACGGGACGATCTGGTCCCGGACTACCTGCGGGCGGTCGAATGGGAACTGCGCCGCTTGCGGACGCCGCGCGAGGTCGACACGCTGTTCTTCGGCGGCGGCACGCCGACGCAACTGGCTCCCGCCGCCCTGGACCGTTTGTGCCGGCTGGCGCGGGAGTGGTTTCCGCCGGCGGCCGGTTGCGAGTTTTCGGTCGAAGCGAATCCTGCCGACCTGGATGGCGACCGGCTGGACGTGCTGCAGGCAGCCGGCGTCAGTCGGGTGAGCCTGGGTGGGCAATCGTTCGACGGCCGGAAGCTGCGGGTTCTGCAGCGCGATCACGACGGCAGCCAGTTGCAGCGGGCGATACTCCGCTGCCGCCCGCGGTTCGCCTCGCTGGCGTTGGATTTGATTTTCGGTGTTCCGGGCGAAAGTCTGAACGGCTGGGCGGCCGATCTGCGGACAGCCGTCGCCGCGCGCGTCGATCACGTGTCGGCGTACGGCTTGACCTACGAGAAAGGCTCCTTGTTCTGGAGCCGTCGCCGCGACGGCCGGCTGCAGCCGGTGGATGAGGAACTCGAGCGGGCGATGTACGAGACGGCGATCGACGAGCTGACGGCGGCGGGCCTGGAGCACTACGAGGTCTCCAATTTTGCCCGTCCCGGCCACCGCTGCCGCCACAACGAGGCGTACTGGCGCGGCGCCGGCTATTTCGGCGTGGGGCCCGGTGCCGCCCGCTATGTGGACGGCTGGCGCGAGATGAACCATCGCAGCACGACGACGTATTTGAAACGCGTCTTGGCCGGCCAGTCCCCCGTGGCGGAACGCGAGCGTCTTGCGCCCCCGGACGCCGCGCGGGAACGGCTTGTGTTCGGCCTCCGCATGTTGGAGGGCGTGGTCCGCGTTGAATTCGCCGCTGCGACAGGCTTTGAGATCGACGAATTGGTCGGCTCCGCGCTGCGCCGCTTCGTCGCTCTGGGACTGCTGGAAGACACCGGCGACCGCGTCCGTTTGACCCGTGCGGGCCTGTTGGTCAGCGACGCCCTGTGGGGCGAATTCCTGAATTGAACGCACCGTCGGGGCTTTGTGCTCGCTATCGCCGGGTGGACCATTTTTCCAGCTGCCGCTGAGTCTCCTCCAGGGAAATCGTGGCCTGGGGGATGACCACGTCCCAGGGGGTGCTGGAATCCGTGTGGGGAGCGTTTTGCGTGACGGCGCTGACTTCTTCCTCCAGGGCCATCAGCCAGGCGGGGACATCCAGGCCGACGCCCGTCGGTTCGCGGGTCAGCAGGGCGATTTCCTTTCGCAGCAGGGCGAAACTCGGACCGGGTTGGCCGCGGCGGGCTTCTTCCGTGGCGGGCTGCACCAGGGCCCGGATGCGGTCGATCACCATCGGGCGGATGAAGCGTTCGCCCAGCCGGTCGGCCACGGTCGGCATTCGCATGGCGTACTGGCTCTGCAGCTTGGCCAGTTTCCGCAGGAACGATTCGGCCTCCTGGTGCGTTTGCTCGGCCAGCTCGTGACGCCAGATTTCCGCCGCCGCCGTCTGCTGGCCCCGAACCAGGATTTCGTGCGCCCAAACGACGGGCTTCAATTGCCAGCAGATGCGGTCGTAGTCGGTCCGCAGACGGAGGAAATCCAGCAGCATGTACACGAACTCGCCGCGGTCGGACTGGGTGGTCATGCTGTTGTAGTCGCGGTACTCGCCATAGTTTTCGACCACCGCTTCCAGGATCACCGACAGGATCTCGACCGCCGCCTGACGCGACGCCCGGCCACGCTCCAAATCGGCCAGCAGGCGTTCGGCCACTTCGGGCTCCGGCTCTTCCTCCAAGTGCGTCAACCAGGCGTCGACTCCCTGATGGAGAATCGCCCGCAGGTTGGACAGATTCAGGAACCGCTGCGTGAACAAGTCGGCGCCGTACCTCTCGACGAACGTGACCAGCCGGCTCCATTCCTGCCGGTCCTTGACCTTTTCCAAGACGGACAGACGCAGCGTCTTGCTGTGGGCCAGCCAGCTGGACAGCAGCGATTCCGTGAGCTGTTTGAGGCATTCGACGACGGTCTGCGGCCGTGTTTCCGCGGCCGCGCGGCCGTTGGTCCAGGTGGCCGCCGAATGCACGACCATCCGCACG
Organism: Candidatus Anammoximicrobium sp.; assembly: GCA_012515235.1. Lineage (GTDB taxonomy): Bacteria > Planctomycetota > Planctomycetia > Pirellulales > Pirellulaceae > Anammoximicrobium. Next base: position 8,662 of record JAAYYU010000085.1, on the reverse strand, counting down.
AGCGACTTGTAACCCATCTTGAACATCTCGTCGAACTCGGTCACCGCGCCGGGGCCGACCGGATGCTGACGCTCCATTTCGCGGGCCAACTCGACGACCTGGCACGTTTCGACGATCAGTCCCAGTCGCGGCAGCCAGGCCAGCAAGTCCTGGATCAGCCGCTGCCGCGTCCGCGCCGCGATGATCTCGTGCGGGTCGCCGCCCTTGACCAGCGGCACGTACAGCAGCGTATGCCGCGAGAGGGCGTGCAGCAGGCTGCGCCAGCGTTTCCGAATGACCGGCTGGTTGCCGCGCAGAATCCCCGCGAAAATGGGCGTAGCGCGAGCGACGTCGTCGCCCAGTTCCAGGGCGCCTGTCGCGGCCTGCAGATCGTGTTCGCCGTCGTAGGCCGCGGCCGCCAGCACGCGGATCGCGTCCGACACGTCGACGCTGGTCGCAATGCCTTGCTCCAGGACGGATTCTTTGATCAGCCGCAGACGGTCGTATTCGACCATCGAATCGTGATCGCCCGAGGGCGTCGGCAGCGCAAAGGCGCCGACCGCGTCCAGCAATTCGTGCAGCCGAGCCCGGTGGTCCGCCGCTTGCTGGATCCACCGCGACAGGACTTCGCGGAACTCGTCGCCAGCCTGGCCCTCGGCCAACGCAAGACTCGCCGCCAATTGCCACAGCCGAGCCACGCTGCTGATGAAGGACAACCGCAAGCCCAGCCGCCGGGACTCGGCCAGCAGTGCGTCGTCGGACGGCGGTCCGGAGTCGGCCAACTGGCTGTCGATGCCGTCGTCGGTGCTGTCGCGGTAGACCATGCCGTCGTAGGCGGCTTCGTACAAGCCGTCCTCCAACTCCTCGTCGGCGTCGTCGGCGTGATCCTCGAAGTCTTCCTCCCGCTGGTTGCGGCGGGCCGGAGCGGAACCCAGTTCAAATCTCGGCGGCCGCCAGAACTCCTCGCCGTTGGCCTCCATGTAGTCCAGGAACTTGCGGGCCAGCGGCCAGTCGCGCGGGCATCCCGTGACAGCCGATTCCTGGTTCGGGATCTGCCGCCGCAAACCGTTCATCCACCGTTCGGTGATCTCAAAGAACGACGTGTCGCCCTGTTCCAAGCCGATCTGGTCGGCCCGCTCCAGCCAGTGCATGGTAAGCGCCAGGGAGGCCACGAAATCGTTACGTTCCAACAGGGCGCTGATCACCAGCGCGTAGGCCTTGGGCGAATCGAACATGTCGGCGTGGGGCGCCCAGAACCGCACGTCCTCGACCGCCGCGCCGCCCTTGTGCCAGAGATTCAAGGCGGCGGCCACGCGCTCGGCGGCCCGCAAGGCCTCTTCCGGGTCGATGGCTTCCACGCCGGACACCTCGTGGGCCGCGTACTTCCGCCACCAGGCGACCGTGTCGCCGAAACGCACGGCGATGCTGCGGGACAGGGCCTCGTCGTCGCGCGCCGCGGCCTCGCTCCACAGCCGGGATTCCATCGCAAAAATCTGCTCCATCAACGCCACCAGTTCGTCCACGCGATGATCGCGGACGCTGTTCTCCAACGACGGAAACAGACTGAAATTGGCGTCAAAGCCCAGGATGTTCCAGGGATCGACGATCGCCCCGCACTGGATGCCGCGATGGATCCAGTCGATGATCTCCTGCATCCGCGACGACGCCCGCGGCAGGTCACCGGCCCCCAGCGCCAACTCGCAGGCAGTCAGGCGGTTTTCGATCTGGCACCACATCCGCGCCGAGGCCGCCGGGACGACGTCGGCTTCTTCGGCCGCTTCCTCGGGAAAGCCCAACCGCGCGTAAATGGCCGCCAGGTGGACGTGTTCCAGTTGCGCCGCGCGGCGCCGCGCCAACTCGGCGTTCAACTGCTGCCGCGCGCCTCCGAAGGGCTGCCGCCGCTGGGCGGCCTCCTGGCGCAACCGCCGGCCGTGCGGGCCCTCTAGCCGCGCCAGCAATTGCTCGTAGAACCGGTCGCGATAGGCGGCGATCCGCGGCAGCAGCGTGGCCAGCGTCACGGTCGAATCGTGCGTCTCCGGACCGGCCCCGCTGACCCCGGTCGACATGATGATCGTGCCCGCCATCACCGCTGCGGCCTCGAACAGCAACTCGTCGGCGTCCGCCTCCTGCGACTCCATCGCCCGTTTCATGAGCGCGTCGAGGGTTACCTGCTGGATGACGTAGCGGTGATAATAGCCCCGGTTGTCGATCTGATGCGGGTCCCACTGGCCAAAGTGATAGTTGGGCCGCTTGTTCGCGGGATGATCGAAGTCGTACGCGCGAGGGTCAAAGGCCAATTCGTCCAGTTGTTCCGGGTCGAAATACGCCTCCCGCAGCAATTCGGGATCGGTCTGCCTCAGCAGTACCAGGGTCGCTTCCACCACGCGCCGATACGGCCCGAACGCCGCGCCGGCCCCGCGCACGTACAGCGGCACCGGCCGCACCCATTCGTGGTCATACGGCTCGATCTTCTGCGACTCCAGGGCGGCCACGGGGCGATGGCCCAGAAAATCGTTCAACTCGTCGATCGCCGCGGCGGTGATCCGTTCGGACTCGTCCCACGGCGGCCCTTGACGCAAAACGGCCTCGCACACCCGGCCCATGAAAAACGGGTTGCACAAACTGGCTTCCGTCTGATGAAACAGCAGATCGCGATGGAAGACCAGATAGCCGGGGAGCACGTGGTCGCGGACCAGTCCCAGCACGCTCGCCGCCTGTTCGGCCTGTTGAAACGTGGGAGAAGCCGACGCCAGGGCCGCCAAATCTTGCTCCAACGCATGCCACGCGGCCCGCCAAAGAACCGCGCTTGTCGGCTCGTGCCCCACCCCTTCAAAGACCCGATTCAAGTTGGCCAGGAAACGCGGATCCGGGGCGCCGGAAGAAAAGTTCAGGTAGCCGAGGACTTGCTCCACGACCTTTTCGTCTTCCGGAATGCGACCACGCCTCTCCATACCTCTGCTCCGTGCCTGAATGTCCTTCTGCGAAGGAACAATGTATGCCGGAAAGCCGAGATGGTCTAGCCGTAATGGCGGCGCGGAGGGGGATTGTCGGGCGGAGGACGGCGGCGATAATAGGCGTCAACAACCAGGTCGCCAGCACTGCTTGTGGCCACGGGCACGCCGCCCTGCCGGGCCCGCGGGGGCGTTGTGCGCCGGGCCTTGCGCAGATTTTCGTAAGTCGTGTCGAAGGGCTTACTTCGTTTCAGACGGCTGCTCCGCGTTAGGGGACCTCTCGCCAATCTACCTCGTGCGGCAGCCGGTTTGACCGAGCCGCCAACGCGGCGACTTTTCCCGCCGCCTCGCCCATCGCCACGGCGTTGCCGGTGACGCGGTAGCTGGCGTGCGCCACGAAATCGCCGCTGATGCAGCGGCCGGCCATCATCAGGCCGTCCACGTCGTGGGCGATCAAGGCCCGCAACGGGATGTCGTACGGCTTCATCTTGAAGTTGCCGTGGGAAATCGTTTCCGTACGGTTTTTTTCACGAGTCGCCGCGTGGATGTCCACGTTGAACGTCACGCGGGCCACCGCGTCGGGGTGCCGAGCGCCGGCGATCAGGTCGTCGCGCGTCACGGTGTACCGGCCGCGGATCCGCCGCCCATCGCGGACGCCGATCTGTTCAGCGCTGGCCACGACCTGCAGGCCCGCCCACGGCCCGCCCAACGCCGCCAAGGCTTGAACGATCCGGTGCACCTCCGCTCGCGCCCGCAGCGTGGCGTCGGTGACCTGGGCGGCCTCGAACGGCTTGACGCCGTACTCGTGATTGATCATCACCAGGATCAGGTTGTCGCGGACGTGGAACAGCGTCGGATGCCCGTACGACGCTTCGCAGCCGGCGCGGGCGATCTCGCGCTGGAACGCCTGGACGGCCGGCAAATGGCGGCGGTCGTCCTGATAGAAGGAGATGAATTCGCCCAACGCTGCCACGTCGCGGACGACGGCCAAGGCGTTCAGGGTCATGGGCTGGCACGCGCCGTCCGGCCCTTGGCCAAAATCCCATGCACAGCCGGCTTGGACGCCGACGTCGCCGTCGCCGGTGGCGTCGATAAACACGCGCGCTCGCCACGCTTCTCGGCCGGATTTGGATTCCGTCACGACGGCGGCCAGCCGGTTGTCCGTGCGGTAAGCCGCGGCGACGTGCGTGTGCAGTCGGAGTTTCACCCCCGCCGCGCCGCACAACTCTTCCAACAACAGTTTCATCGCCTCCGGCTCGTACACAAACCGGCTCGGATTCTGATGCCGCCGGGCGTGGCGCTGGTCCAGGTGCTGCGTCAACTCGCGAGTCAGACCCGGCTTGTCAAAGTCGAAGATGTACGTCAACAGGCCGGCCGTCCAGACGCCGCCCAGGCAGCCCTGCAACTCGAACAACCGCGTTCTGGCCCCGCCGCGTGCGGCGGCCAGCGCCGCGGCCACTCCGGCGGGCCCGCCGCCGCACACGATCACGTCGGCATCGTCGCCAAGGGGCAACTCGCGAGCCGGCTCCAGGAAACGTTCCGGCGCGGCGGCGGCGGTTTCCGCTCCGCGCGCCAACCGAGGGGCTGCGGCGCCGAACATCGCCGCCTGCAAAAAGCTTCGGCGGCTGGATGCGGAAAGAACGATGTCAGTCATGGATTCGCCTCCACGCATGCACGGGTAATCCGGGCTGAAAGAACACAACTTGTTCACTCGCCGCCACCTGGGGTTACCATAGCCTTGGGCACACGTCCGCGCCAAGCCTGGGCGAGCGGCGAGACCAACCGCGCGTCTGACAGCGTGCGGCCGCGGCGCACTCGCCGGACATGGCGAGTGGGCATTTCGCTGCTCAGGACGCTGTGGGCAAATCCGCACCGTTCGTTGGGGCGTAAGCGGCGGTCCAAGAACCGGCTGCAAACTCGCCGCGACCGCCCCTGTTTGGCGAGCATGGCTTGCGTTATCATGCGATCCGCGGCGCGCGCTCCCTCTGTTCCCTGAGTGGCCTTGCCATGACCCCTTCAACTCTGCCTGACAAGAAGACCAAAATCATCTGTACGATCGGCCCGGTTTCCCAATCGGTCGAAGTGTTGGAACGTTTGATCGCTGCGGGCATGAACGTAGCTCGCGTCAACTTTTCGCACGGCGAATTGGACGGGCACCGCCAGGCCATCGCGAACATCCGCGCGGCGGCGGCCAAGACGGGCCGCCGAGTCGCCATTCTGGGCGACCTGTCCGGTCCGAAAATGCGGATCGGCAAACTGGCGGCGGAACCGGTCGAGTTGCAGCGCGACCAGACGTTCGTGTTGCAGACCGACGAAATCGTGGGCGACGAACATCGCGTGTCGATGAGCTTTGCGAGGCTGCCCCAGGTCGTGCAGGCAGGCGATCGGATCTTTATCAACGACGGATTCATCCAGTTGGCGGTCACGGAGGTCCGGGCGCGCGAAGTCGTCTGCCAGGTGCTGGTCGGCGGCGAACTCCGCTCGCACAAAGGCGTCAACCTGCCGGGCATCGAGTTGGGCATCGGCGCCTTTACCGAACGCGACCGCCAGTGCCTGGAATTCGCCGCGGCCGAAAAACTGGACGCCGTCAGCCAGTCGTTCGTCCAGGATGCGTACGACATCGCCGCCGTCCGCCGGGCCGCGGACGCTTTGAATTACCACCCGCTGATCATCGCCAAAATCGAACGCGCGCGGGCCGTGGATAACTTGAACGAAATCCTCGCCACGGCCGACGGAATCATGGTCGCCCGCGGCGACCTGGGAGTGGAAATCCCCTTCGAGCGCGTGGCCATCACGCAAAAACGGATGATCCACCAGGCCAATCTGCTGGGCAAACCGGTGATCGTCGCCACGCACATGCTGGAATCCATGATCCACAACCGCCGGCCGACGCGCGCCGAAGCGTCGGACGTCGCCAACGCGATCCTGGACGGGACCGACTGCGTCATGCTCTCTGGCGAGACCGCCATGGGCGAGTATCCGGAAGACGCCGTGGCCGCGATGGCCGCCATCGCCCGCGTGACCGAACAGGAACGCGAGGATCACTTCCTGGCGCAGCTTCTGCAATTGGAAAAAATCCGCGGCGAGATCCGCCGCGAGGACTTGGTCTCGCTGACCGTGTACCTGGACGTCGAGACGATGAAGCCGGGCGTCGTGCTGATTCCCAGCCGCAGCGGGGCGACGGCGCGGCGGGTGAGCCGTTTCCGGCTGCCGATCTGGATCGCCGCCTTCAGCGAGGACGAGTCCGTGTGTCAGAAGCTGCAGTTTTCCTACGGCGTGTTTCCCGTGCATACGGACGATCCGCCCAATTGGTCCCGGTTTGCGGTCGAGTGGGTCCAACAGCACGTGCCCGAGGCCGAGGGCGTGCTGTTGACGCGCGAAGGCGACGCCCGCCGCGAGCGGGATTCGACGCTGATCGAGATCATCGACCTGCGCAGTTAGCACCGTTCCAGAGAGCTGAACATGGACACCACCGAGTTGAACTTCGACATCCCACGGCTGGGCGCTGCCCGGTTCGATTCCCCCGTCGGCCTGCGGTTCATCGACGACGACCAACGCGTGCTGTATGATTCCGACCGGAGGACCGTCCAGGCCGCGCTGGCGGCCGGCCGGCAACCGGCCTGTTTCGAGTTGGCTGGGCCGCGCCGGAAGATCTTCTTTGATCCCGCCCGACTGGCGTGCGGGATCGTGACCTGCGGCGGCCTGTGTCCGGGCCTGAACGACGTCATCCGCTCGGTCGTCTTTACCCTGGCGTATCACTACGGCGTGCAAACCGTGTGGGGCTTCCGCTTCGGTTTCGAGGGCTTGGTGGCCCGGTGCGGCCACCAGCCCCTGCCCCTGATGCCCGACGTGGTCGACGCCATCCATGAAGACGGCGGCACGATCCTGGGCTCCTCGCGCGGCCCGCAGGACGTCTCCGAGATGGTCGATACGCTGCAGCGGATGGGCATCGGCATCCTGTTCGCCGTGGGCGGCGACGGAACGCAGCGCGGGGCCTTGGCCATCGCCGCCGAGATTCGCCGGCGCGGACTCTCGATCGCCGTCATCGGCATTCCCAAAACCATCGACAACGACGTGTCGTTCGTCCACCAGTCGTTCGGTTTTCACACCGCGGTCAGCCAGACGCGGACACCGATCGTGGGCGCGCATTGGGAGTCCAAGGGCGTTCGCAACGGCGTCGGGTTGGTCAAGCTGATGGGCCGCCACAGCGGGTTCATCGCGGCCTATGCAACCCTGGCCAACAGCGACGTAAACTTCTGCCTGGTCCCCGAAGTGCCGTTTACGCTGCCGGGGTTCCTGGATGCGCTCCAGCGGCGGATCGAACGCCGCGCTCATGCCGTGATCGTCGTCGCGGAAGGCGCCGGGCAGGAACTGCTGCAGGCCGGCCAGCAATGCGACGCCTCGGGCAATCTGAAACTGGGCGACATCGGCCTGTTCCTCAAAGATCAGATCCAGCGGCACTTCGAGGCCGTGAACGTCGAGGTGAACATTAAGTACATCGATCCCAGCTACACCATCCGCAGCATGCGCACCGACTCGCACGACGCCGCCTTCTGCTTGATGCTGGGCCGCCACGCCGTCCACGCCGGCATGTCCGGCCGCACGGCCATGCTGGTCGGCGACTGGCGCGGCGAGTTCACCCACGTTCCCCTGGCCGCCGGCGTTTCGCAGCGCAAGCAAATTCACCCCGCAGGCCGCCTCTGGGACTCCGTCCTGGCCACCACCGGCCAGCCGCGTCAGATGTGAAGCAGGCGGCACCCAAGCAGGCAAACCAATCCGGCTTCCCCCAAGCGTCTGCCACCGCCGGCCCCGCCCCGCCCTCGAAAAAATCCCGCCGACTCGCCCGGCGGATCGTTCGGCTTCGCACTACCCGCCCGCCGCCTCCCCGCCCCCGAAAAAATCCCGCCGGCTCGCCCGGCGGATCGTTCGGCTTCGCACTACCCGCCCGCGGCCTCCCCGCCCCCGAAAAAATCCCGCCGGCTCGCCCGGCGGATCGTTCGGCTTCCCACTACCCGCCCGCGGCCGCCGCCCCAGCCCTCGAAAAATCCCGCCGGTTCGCCCGGCGGATCGTTCGGCTTCGCACTACCCGCCCGCGGCCGCCGCCCCAGCCCTCGAAAAATCCCGCCGGCTCGCCCGGCGGATCGTTCGGCTTCGCACTACCCCCCGCCGCCGCCTCCCCGCGCCCGAAAGAATCCCGCCGGCTCACCCGGCGGATCGTTCGGCTTCGCACTACCCGCCCGCGGCCTCCCCGCCCTCGAAAAATCCCGGCCGTTTGCCCGGCGGGATTTGGGGCTTCCGCGCCCGGGCCGTTGTAGTGGAAAGCCGAAGGATCCGCCGGGCAAGCCGGCGGGATTTGGGGCTGCCGCGGCCGGGCCGCTGTAGTGGGAAGCCGAAGGATCCGCCGGGCAAGCCGGCGGGATTTGGGGCTGCCGCGGCCGGGCCGCTGTAGTGGGAAGCCGAAGGATCCGCCGGGCGAGCCGGCGGGATTCTGGGCTGCCGCGGCCGGGCCGCTGTAGTGGGAAGCCGAAGGATCCGCCGGGCGAGCCGGCGGGATTTGGGGCTTCCGCGCCCGGGCCGCTGTAGTGGGAAGCCGAAGTATCCGCCGGGCGAGCCGGCGGGATTTGGGGCTTCCGCGCCCGGGCCGCTGTAGTGGGAAGCCGAAGGATCCGCCGGGCGAGCCGGCGGGATTCTGGGCTGCCGCGGCCGGGCCTGCTGTAGTGGAAAGCCGAAGG
>JAAYYU010000084.1 GCA_012515235.1 Candidatus Anammoximicrobium sp. | reverse complement strand
GGTCCGCGATGAGCGCATGGCCTGGGTTGCCGGGGTGCATGCCGTCGGGCAGCAGCCACGAACCAGAAGGCTTGTCCTTCTTGCTCGACTCTGCGCCGGCGTGGCGGGCAAACTCGCCGCGAAACGCAGCGTCGACGTCCGCCAGCAGCACGTGCTCCTCCGCCGAGATGCGTCGCACGGCCTGGGCGTACTCCTTCAGCACGACGTTGAATCCGTCGGGGTCTTCGACGTTGTACGGCGGCTTGCCGTAGAGCTTCCGTGTGACGTCGGCCCACTGAAGCGGGTTGGGCGTCAGGAGCAGGACCATCGCGCCGGTGCGGCGGCACTCGGCGACGAAAAAGCGCAGGTCGGCCTCGAAGGTCTTCAGGTCCGTGCGCGGCACAGTCGCGGGCGGAGTCTTCCAGACGTCGACGGCCGCGTCGTTGATGCCGAACTGGATCATCACCAGCGCGGGTTGGTGCGCCAGCACATCTTTTTCAAGCCGCTTCCGGGCGACTGGGGTGGTGTTTCCGCCCACGCCGGCGTTGACAACGCGCACGTCGCCCCCGCCTCGCTGCTGCAACTGCCCGGTCAGCAGCGAGGCGTACACCCGCGTCGAGCCGCGCTCGGCGGTGGTCGAATCGCCAAAGGCCACAATCGTCAGCGGCTCGGCGGCGTGCAACGCGGCCAGCGATGCGAGCAAAAAGACGGTGAAGAGCAGAATGGTGCGTGGCATGATCTTTCCATAGCGAAAAAGCAATTGTTCAGGGGGCGTGGTTCGCAACGCAACGTGTTGATGCCTCCTTCACGCGGTTTTCCAGCATAGGCCTGATCGTTCACGGGGTTTTTCGTTGCCGTCAACGATAAACCTTCACGGTCTTCACGATGACGCGGAAGTCCGCGGCGGGCTGCGTCTGGGAAGCGAGCGTGACCCGGTTGGCGCCCGGCACGAGCGTGGGGAATGCGCCCGCCACTTGGCCCGTAGCGACCTCGGCGCCGTCGGCGCCCAGTACCCGCCAGGTGGCCTGGTCGCGGCAGACGAGCCGCTGGCCTTCCAGCAGCCGCACCGGGAATCGCACCGATTGCTCGCCGATCGCCAGCACCGGCTCCGCGAGGAAGGCCCCGCTCGCCTTGGCCCCGACTTGTTGTTCAGGTTTGGCACGCTGCGGAACCGCGAGTTCGATCTCCAGCACCGGTGGCTTCTCTTGGCCGCCGGGCGCATCCGATCTGCGGACGATGTTCCAGACGTTGTCGGCGCCGTCCAGCCGGGTGACGATTCGCGGAATGTCGTACTCGCGATCGAGCCGCTTCCAGTCGATCTCCGCCACGGGCCTGCGGCCGCCAAACGGCTGGCCCAGCGACACGACGGTGATCTCGGCCCGCGCGCTGTGGCCTTGCGGTGGTGTGCAGCCGAACCGGATCGTGTTGGCGCCCTCGGCCAGCCGCGGCAGCTTTTCGACTTGCGACCGGAAGCGGCTGATCAGTTCGCCCCGTTCGTCGTACAGGACGCAGTCGTCGATGCCCTCCAACTCGATGTACTGCCCGGATTGCAGCGTGACCGGGAAGAGCACCTTGCTGCCGCCGAGTTCCAGCGACGGGCTGGCCAGTTCGGCCCGGCGGGAGGTAAGCGAGACGATCGGGCTCACCAGGATGTCGACCTTGCCCTTGGCGGGAATCTCGTTCAAGAGCAGGTTGACCTCCGAGATATGCGCCCGGTCCACGGCGTTGCGGTAGATGGCGTGGCTTCCACCGCCGCCATAGGGCCACACGTAATCCGTGAGCCGCTCCGCATCGCGCTCGCGGAGCAGGATCTCCACGTAGCGCCAGCCGGTGAAATCCAGGTCGATGTAGTGGTCCGAGATGCAGTCGTGGTATTCCCGCGGCGAGCGGATCTGGACGTTCAGCAACGCGCCGCTGCCGTCGCCTTTGACCCACAGACCCAGGGCGTCGCCGGGCATCATGCTGAAATAGGGGTGCTTGTATGTCCTGCCGATTTGCGCCCAGGCTCCGCGAGCGCTGTCGCCGGCGTTGGCGGCCTGGAGCCGCAGGCTGCGACCGCCGGCCTTGACATCGGTCGTCTCCAGTTCGACGCGGGCGGTGACCCCGGCCGCGTTGCGGCGGTTGTCCAGCGCATCGAGATCGGCGAAATCGGCCAGCATCGTGGCTTTGGCGTCGTCGTACGGCGCCACGCTATACAGGGCTTCCAGCCGCGCGCGGAGCGGTTGGGCGGCATACGGGTTTTCGGTCACCCAATGCTCGGAGCCATTGCCCACCGCGCTGATGCGGTGCTTGGCCAGATGGGCCGGGATGAACTGCCACTGGCCGGCAGCGTTCTGACGCAGACGAACGTCGCGGCCCGGCTGCCCGACCTGCTGCAACGTGGTCTGATCGAAATAGCGGGCCAGGCGGAGCCGCTCGTACCAGCCCAGCACGGTGAGCAGTTCGTCAATTCGGGCGTTCGAGGGCCGAGCGGTTGCGTGGACGCCCTGGATCGACCCTGGGCCGTCGATGGCTAGATTCTGGGCGGCGAAATACTCCAGCTCGTCGGGAAAATGCCCGCGGGCGATCGCCGACGGTCCGCGCGGCGCCCACCAGCCCAGCTGCGGCTCCAGCAGGTCGGTGAGCCGGAATCGCGATGCCTGCCGGATGTGCGCGTCGTGGAACTGCTTCATGGCCCACACGGGATGGTCCCACGCGCCCAGCCGCGAGTGAATCCACCAACTGTTGTGTCCCCACTCGCTGCCCTCGGTCACGCCGCCGTACAGCCGCTGGAAAATGGCCCAGCGCATGGTGTCGATGCCGAATCGGCTCCGCATGCCTTCGGAACCGTCGAAGTAGATCATCTCCAGCTGGCAGGCGTTGTAGACGCGGGCGATCCGCTCGGCCAACTCGTCCGCCAGCGGGCTCTGGGGATCGGGATAGAAGGCGATGTATCGCTGTTGCAGGTAATCGACCCCGGCCCCTTCAGCATGTGCGGCGGCCTGCGTTTTGAACGCGCCTCGTTCGCACTCCAGGAAGGCATAGGGCTGCTCCCGCGAAATGGCCGCATAGCGGATCAGTTCGCTTCCCACTCGCAGCGCGTTGCCGTTTCCGGAATAGCTCCAGATCACGTCGTGGCTCTGGGCGGGCAGCTCGTTGACGAAGATCGTCTTGTCGGTGGCCGAAAGCGGCTTGGCCAACGTATAGTGGTTCGACGCGATCAGGTGCGGCGAGGGTACCGGCGTGACCCAGGGATCGTTCGGGCTGATGCAGGCGGTGAGAGTGTGGATTCCCGGTTTCAGGCCGGCCGCGCGAATCCGCTCCGCGGTGGCCTTCATCTCGTCCAGCCCGCCGGGGAAATAGGCCGCGCGGGGTTCGTAGTGGCCCAGCGTGGACCACCAGCCGTGCAGGTGGAGGTTGGTAAAGCCGCCGCGGCGGGCCATTTCGATCCAGGCATCGGTATCCTTCGCGGCCAGGTCGGCAAACAGGTAAGAGCCGCGGGTTTCTTCCGCGCCCATCGACCAGGGGCCGCCGACGCGGGATTTCGGCACCGGCTCGTTCTCCGCCATCGAGCGGAGCATGGGGATCAGCTGGGGCCGCGGCCCGGCGGCCAGGCCGATGCTGGGCCCGACTAGACCGTGCTGGGCCGTCGTCGACGCGCGGAACTGCGGCACCGGCGAGTGGAATGACGTGTCGACCTCCAAGGCGAGACTTCGCAGGCATACGCCCGAGGCGTCGTCGGAAGCCAGGCCGGCCATGTTGCCGATGTACTCCTTCGGCGCCGGCGAGAGTTGGAAGAACGTGAACCGCTTGGCGTCGGGCACCTTCAGGTCGGCGGCCGTCACGGTGAAATACTGGTCCTTGGCTTCGATGTGGATAGCCGCGCTGCCGGCCCCGCGCGGGAAATCGGCGATCAGCAGACCGCTGTCCAGTCGCATCTGCCGCGCCTGTAGTCGCCGCCCCTGCTTCTGCTCGACCGCCAGCACGGGCTGGGGCGTGGCCAGCAGTTCGCGCCCGGTGCCCTTCTCCTTCAGCGAGAGGAGCGCGCCGTCATCGCCGACGACCAGCGTAGCCCAGCGGGTTTCATAGCGGGCGAGTTCCTTGGCCTCGCTCTTGGCAGGGCCCAGGTCTCGGTAAGCGGCCGTTTGGCGGCCCGCCGGATTGGCCAAGGCCAGCACCTCTTCGGCCTCCAGCGCCCGGTGATAGATCCGCAGTTCGTCGATCAAGCCGGCGTGGCTGGCCGATCCGGACCAACGCCCCACCTGGAGATCGCCGTTCTGCCCGACCGGATAGTCCCACCGGGCAGAGCCGACCTTCTGGCCGTTGACGTAGGTGGTGATCTGCGGCCGCTTGAAAATGGCCGCCAGATGGACCCACTGCTTCAGGGGCAACTCGGAGAGGAACGGAGCGGAGGCTTCCGTCCAAGCCTCGCCGGCGGC
>JAAYYU010000083.1 GCA_012515235.1 Candidatus Anammoximicrobium sp. | reverse complement strand
GGTCCGCGATGAGCGCATGGCCTGGGTTGCCGGGGTGCATGCCGTCGGGCAGCAGCCACGAACCAGAAGGCTTGTCCTTCTTGCTCGACTCTGCGCCGGCGTGGCGGGCAAACTCGCCGCGAAACGCTGCGTCGACGTCCGCCAACAGCACGTGCTCCTCCGCCGCGATGCGTCGCACGGCTTGGGCGTACTCCTTCAGCACGACGTTGAATCCGTCGGGGTCTTCGACGTTGTACGGCGGCTTGCCGTAGAGCTTCCGCGTGGCGTCGGCCCACTGAAGCGGGTTGGGCGTCAGGAGCAGGACCATCGCGCCGGTGCGGCGGCACTCGGCGACGAAAAAACGCAGGTCGGCCTCGAAGGTTTTCAGGTCCGTGCGCGGCACAGTCGCGGGCGGAGTCTTCCAGACGTCGACGGCCGCGTCGTTGATGCCGAACTGGATCATCACCAGCGCGGGCTGGTGCGCCAGTACGTCTTTTTCAAGCCGCTTCCGGGCGACTGGGGTGGTGTTTCCGCCCACGCCGGCGTTGACAACGCGCACGTCGCCCCCGCCTCGCTGCTGCAACTGCCCGGCCAGCAGCGAGGCGTACACCCGCGTCGAGCCGCGCTCGGCGGTGGTCGAGTCGCCAAAGGCCACCATCGTCAGCGGCTCGGCGGCGTGCAACGCGGCCAGCGATGCGAGCAAAAAGACGGTGAAGAGCAGAATGGTGCGTGGCATGATCTTTCCGTTGATTCCCTGGTTCGTCTGGAGAAGAGCGTCGGCCGTGTCTTGCGGCACGGAAACCCGGCCGGAAAGGCAACAGCGACAGAAATAGGTATGGTGTCCCCGGAATCCGCCAAATTGGCACGGACATGAGCAAGTTTGAGACGGACAAGCACTTTGTGAGTTGGCTGTGTTTGTGTCCGGAGTTGCACCTGTCGGGCGGAAGTCGGAAGAGCAAGGGGAGCCGGACGCACGCCAGCAAGAATCGCGTGGCGGGCGTGCTGCGGATGTGTGCCCAGTCGCTGCTGAGGTGCGACTGCGCCTTGGGTGCCTTTGGCCGCCGACTGCGGGCCAAGAAAGGCGGAGCCCACGCGGTGACGGCGGTGGCCCGCAAACTGGCGATCATCGTGTACCACATGCTGAAAGAGCGCCGTCCGTACAAGGACCAGGGAGCGGCCTACTACGAAGCCCGCTATCGCGAGCGCTTGGTGGAAGGCCTGCGTCGCCGGGCCAAGCAGTTGGGACTCGACGTGGTTCACCTGGCGACGGCTCCGTAATCCGCCACACGGGCTTCGGGCAGTTCGGATCTTGAAGCTGGCCGAGCCGGCTAGGTAGAACCTCTGCGCCAACGCTGGCCCAAAAACACTTCCGGCGGCCAACGTCCGCCTGACTGACCGTTGTCTCCAAGAAAGAAACCTAGATTTTCCCCTCTTCATTCTGTCACACTTAAGGACGGTTCAACCTGAAGTTCCTGGGGAGCGGTTCCAAATCTTTCTGCCTGAACCGGAAAGTTGTTTCGATCCGCGTTGCTACGGCTTGAAGCCCGAACGCGGGCCGCGATTCCAGCGTGCCGAGACCTCACGTACCCTTGCAAAATCCACCTCTCCGGCCTCGACGTCGCCCATGTCCGGGTGCCGGAAAACGACCCGGTGAGACTCCGCCGTCAGTCCGGGCACGGTGCAAGGCGTGAGGTAGGGCCCGTTGCCGGATTCGAGCCTGCTCCCGTCCAGAAAGACCTGCGCCCCGAAAGGTTCCGTCACGAAGTTCACGTCGACTGTTGCAGGCGGCGCCGGACGCAACAACCACAAGGACGCCGTTAACAGGCCCGCCGACAGCAAGCACCCGACCGCGAGCATCGCAAACCTGCGTCCCGTGCGCCGAGCGTAACTCGCGATCTCTTGCACGGTTCTCGCAAGGAAGCTCGGCTTCGACCGGCGAGCCAACACCCGCTGCAAGTCATCGAGCATCTGCCGAGCGTCGGCATATCGCGTGTCCCTGGAGGGATCGGCCGCCCGCAGGACGACCTGGTTCAAGGCGACCAGCCGTGGGTCGTTCAGCAACGTCTCGCCGTTTGGGACCAGCGAAGGAAAGCGATCGACGAAGTTTCCGGAGTACATCTCGTAGATCACCAGGCCCGCCCCATAGACGTCGGCTTGGGCATCCATCTTCAGGTCCTTGGGCATGTACTTAAGCGTCCCGGCCAACGAGATGCTTCCCTCCGCCTCGGTCACAAGTCCGAAATCGGCCAGCTTGAGTACGCCGTCCAGAAACACGCAGTTTTCTGGTTTCACGTCCCGGTGCACGAGCCCTTGCTCATGCAGGTGGGCCAATGCGGCGAGCAATTGTTGAGCGTATTCAAGGCACCGCTCGACCGAGAGTCTTCCGGCACGCAGACGCGAGCCCAGCGTCGCCGGCTTGTAGTCCTCGCGCCGGCTGGCGGCCTCTCCTCGCAAGTCGTCCGCCAGGTCCATGGTGTAATACAGATACTCTGGAGTCTTGCCGACGTGACGGATCACCAGGAGGTTGGGATGCCTGACCGAGCGATTTCGCTCGAGGCGGCTGAGTGCCTGAATCTCCTTGATTGCCGGCCCGGCCGCCCCTGACGTTTGCAGCGGCACGAGTTTGACCGCCGCGAGGCTGCCGGTCGTCCGGTTTTCCGCCAGCCAGACCTGCCCGAAGCCGCCTTTGCCAATCCGCCGGATCAAGAGCAGATCGGGGATCGCGTCCGGCGGCGGTGCGTCGGCGGGCAAGGTCGCCGTGGTCGACAGGGGTGGATTATCCAAGGCTTTCCCTTTCCTGCTGGCGGCAGTGAAAAGTCTACTCCGTTGTGTACCGGTGGGCTGACGCCCACCGTTCGCCATCCTGCCGGCGGCGTTGAATGGTTTCCTCCATCGTGCTGGCCATCGTCCGTTCCACATCGGCCGGCACGCGAGACACCAAGGCGTGCTTGACGCGATCCACCAATTGTCCGTGTTCGCGGTAGGATGCCCCCAACTCCCGCAATCGTTCCAGCACTCGCTTGCGAGCCTGATACACCGCGTTGCGGCTCAGCCCCGTAAGTCGCGCCACCTGCGTCCCGGGCATTTCCTGAATCGCCGTCAGTTCAAAGGCTTGGTAGGTCGCCGGAGAAACCTCGCCGCGGACGATGTCCAGCAACGCCGCCAAGATCCCATCGTCAAACAACTCTTGCCACTCGTCGTCCATTGCGGCTCCAAGGTCCGGGTGATCGTCCAGCCCCCGGTCAGACGAACCGCCCACCGCGCGGGTCCGTTCGGCGGGCGATCGCCGCCGCCGACAAACGACGTTCCGCACTACGCCTCCCAGCCAGTCGTGAAATCTCCCCTTCGCCGGGTCGTAGTGAAACACGTCGCGGTCTTGGAACACTTCGAGCATGACGTCCTGGACCACGTCCTGGGCCGTGATGTCCGAGCAGCCGCGGCGTTTGGCAAATTGGAAGATCACAGCCCCGTAGTGACGCCAGAAGTCCTCCCACGCCGATGCGTCGGCCGCATCCCGAATTCGCTCCAACAGACTAAGCCGTGTCTTGCTGTTCATGGGGAACTGGCCTAGAATCGAGATCACCAACAAGCAGGGTTCGAGGAATAACCGTCGCCTCGTCAAAGTCGCCTTCACACTCCGTGTGATGGTCGGCAAGAAACACCGGTCAGTTATTTCTCGAACGCTGCCAAGCGGCAACTGGATCTTCAACGGCAATCATTCTAGCGAGATTGTGGCCTTCCTCAAGAAGACCCAGGACGGATCCAGCGGAGTAGAACGGAAGCACAGGCAGGGGAACGTAGCCGGTTTTTTTCGGGATCGCTGTCATGCCCATGCACGACTGGACTCGCGTGTCCGCAGGGACGTATCACGATTTCCACAATTCCTGGATCACCCATCTTAAAGAAGCGTTCAACGCCGGGCTGCTTCCGCCCGCGTATTACGCCCTGGGGGAACAGCGATCAGGCGGCATCGACCCGGATGTGATTACGCTGCGGACCGAAGACGCGGAACCGGAGGACCGCGGCTACACGCGGTATGACGACGATGGGGAAACAGGTCTTGTTGCGGTGGCCGAGGCGCCACCTCGCGTGCGCATCCTGCAAGAGGCCGCCGAGGAAGTCGCCTTCTATCTTCAGCGGCGGCGAACGCTGGTCATTCGCCATGTCTCGGGGGACCGCATTGTGGCCTTGATCGAAATCGTCTCACCGGCCAACAAACACGCGCATCAGACGCTGGATGCTTTCGTCGACAAGGTCGTCGCCGCCCTGCGCGAAGGCATTCACGTCCTGGTGGTCGACCCGTTTCCGCCCACCCGGCGCGATCCCGACGGGATGCACGGCGCGATCTGGGAGCGGTTGCTCGCCGGCGACTACCAGCCCCCCGACGATTTGCCCCTCACCCTGGTCTCCTACTGCGTCAAGCACCCCATCACGGCCTACGTCGAACCATTCCTCGTCGGCAGCGTTTTGCCTGAGATGCCGCTTTTCCTCACCCCGGAACGCTATGTCCGGACGCCGCTGGAGTCCACCTACATGCAGGCCTGGGCCGGCGTTCCCAACCGCTGGCGGCGGGTGATCGAACACGAGTCCTGACCTTTCTTGTTTTTTCCAGAATCCGCGACAGATCCGACGCCCCAGGAGGCAATTACCGGCAGAGGAAATCGCCCAGATCGTCTCGGTCACGGTCTATCAGTACGGCCCGTCAACCGAAAGGAATGCCAAAGTGGTCAGCTCTGCATGTCTGTTGATCGTCCTGGCGGCCAGTCCGCCGCCTGAAATCCGGCTGGAAGAAAAGGCGTCCACCCGGATTTTCGTCCGCACGGTTCCGCCCGGCGCCAAGATCGTCTTGGACGGAAAGCCGCTGGGACAGTCGGACGGCCTGTTCCTGGTTCCGCCCGGCGTCCGCAGGATCACGGTGGAACGGGACGGCTTCGACCCGGTCGTCCATGAGATTGATGTCCGCGAAGGCCGGATTACGCCGCTGGAGTGGAAATTGCGGCCGCGAAAACCGGCAACGCAAGCGAAGGGGGCAAAGCCGAAACCGAACCCGCCAGCCGGCGAGGACGGCACGGCGAGCCCCGACGCGGCGTCCCCAGCCGATTCGCCGGCCGATGCAGCGGGCGGCTCGTCCGCCGTGATGCAACTCTTGTCAAAGGCAGAGATCACCCCCAAAATCCGCGAGGCCATGCAGATCGTGCTCCGGCAACATCCGACCGAGTCGCGCTGGTCGGGGCGGGCGGGGCCGACGCTGTTTGCCATGGCTGCCAAGCGGTTACCCGCGGGCCAAGTCCGCTCGCGGGCCGTGCCCGCGATGCTGGAATTGGTCCACATGCAGGCCACCCATGAACTGTTGACCGCCAAATCGCTGTTGGACCGCTTCGAGGCGACCGGTCTGAACGACGCCACCACGCTGCGCCAGGCGGTGGAAAAGGCCGTGGGTGCGCTGCACGTGACGGGCAACGTCCAGGGGGTCGTCCACGGCGCGGCCACCGTGGGCGAGTTCGCGGCAGGCTACGTGATCGCCGACGAAGCCGCGCTGAGCGCCTACTTGCTGCAGCCGGCCGAGTTGGAAATCGTGCGGACGGCTTACCGCGACGTCATGCACGCTCAGGCTCGCCAGCTGATGGACCGTGGCGACTGGCAGAACGCCCTGCTGCTGTGGCAACACCTGCACCAACGCAGGCTGGTCTCGCAGCAACTGTACCTGGACGCCGCCCGCTGCTTCAAAGAACTCAAGCAGACCGCCGACACGGTCCGCGTGCTGAGCGAAGCCATCGCCTCGTTTGGCGATTCCGGGTCCCCGGAGTTCCTGGAACGGGCCGGGGACCTCATGCTCGACGTTCAAACCGACGAAGCCCAATCGCTGGCCGAAACCGCCTACCGGAAAGCCAGCGACGCCTTGAAGGAAACGATCTCAGGAGTTACGGAACACTAATCGCCGCTAATCGACACTAATTCTCTTCATTAGTGCCGATTAGCGAAGATCAGTGTTCCCCCCCCCAAAAAAAACATCTCAACCCCACAGGAGAAATCCCATGACCGTTCAGAAGATCTTGCTTGCCAGTGGACTCATTGTCCTGCTCTGCCTCGTTCCCGCCGCCCTACACGCCCAAGTCACCGCCGACGACTTCCTGCCGCCGGTCACCGGAGGCCCGACGGACGTCAAGCAACCCGACAAGGTCGCCATGAAGGGCGACACGGTGACCGCCGCCAGCGCCCAGGATGCGATCAACGTGGCCGTCAAGGAGAACGTCAAGGAACTGAAAGACGACATCGAGGAGGTCGGCGCCCGGATGGTCTCGTTCCCCAGCGGCCTGGGCTTCGTCGCCACCGGAGCCGCGTTCTATCGCGAGATGCCCAACCCCACGGCGACTCGGATCGCCAAACGGCAAGCGTATGTGATGGCCTTCGTCAAGGCCAAGAAGAACCTGGCCGAAATCCTCGGCGGCCTGAGCAACGAAGGCAAGGAATCCGTCCGCGAACAACTGGTCAACATCAACCTGCCGGAGCAGGAAATGACCAACATCAGTACGCAGAGCGAGGAGGCCCTGCGGCAGACCGTCGACATGATGCTGCGGGGGTTCGTGATCTACGAAGTGAAAGACGACACCGCCAACAGCACGGTGTACGTCACGATCGTGACCACGCCCAAGACCCGCGGCAAATTCGCCCGGCCCGCGCCGAACCGGGTCGAGGCGGAATCGTTGCGGGACGGAGTGAATCAGGTGATCGCCGAGGTCCGTAGCGGCCTGGTGCCGCCGGTGGGCGGCCGGATCATCACCATGCGTTCGACCGGCGAGACGGCCTTCGTCGGCTTCGGCAGCAGCGTGGTCCGGACCAGCGAAAACCGCGTGGTGCAACTGCGGCATAACCTGGACGCCCAGAAAATCGCCGGCATGAGGGCCAAGGACGCCCTGTGCGGCCTGATCATCGGCGACAAAACCATGTGGGAAGGCAGCGTCACCGAGTCGATGAAGGACGACGTTCAGGAATTCGAGTCGCTGGTCCGCGACGACCCGCTGGCCCGCAAAGACCCGACAGCCGTGCGGAAGTTGGACCAGGCCCGGCAGACGTTCGTCTCGCGCATGGAAAGCAGCGACGTCTACGCGAGCGCAAGAAAAGGCATTCTGCCGCCGGGCGTGAACACCAAGACCTGGTTCGACGAAGACCACGCCTGGTCCTACGGCATGTCCGTCTACGTGCCCAGCCTGACCAACGCCGCCGCCGGCGCGGCCCGCCAGATGCGCGAAAGCACGATCCTGCAACCCGTCGATGACGGCTCCGACCGCCCGAGCAGCGTACCAGACAGAAACATGGGAGGGATCAAGCAGCCAGGCAAGGACGTCAGAAAAGGCCCGACCGGCAGGATCTCGCCGGACGGTCTGTAAGTGCGGCGAAGCGCCTGCGGAAAATCCCCCCACACCTCGTCAGACTGAGAAACAACGCGTGGCGGGAAAAGGACGGTTCACAAGTCACTTTGCGTTGTGGAGGTTACTCGTAATGCGATGGCACCTGTCACTTGCCGCGACTGCTTTCTTGCTGGGAGGGAGTCTTGGCTACGGCGGCGAAAACCCTCCGACGCGTACCTGGACTTCGACGGTCGGCACCCAAGTTCGTGCTGCCTTGGTTGACGTCGAGGGGCAACAGGCGCGGTTGGAACGAACGGACGGCACCGTCATTTCGGTCCCGATCGACAAGCTTTCGACCACCGACCAGGAGTTTATCAGACAATGGCTGGACCGCCGCGCGGCTAGATCGGATGTGTGGAAGGTGTTCAAGCATCGCTCCATGGGTGACGAGTTCAGGGGCAAAGTCCTACAACGCTTTGGCGTCAAGGGCCGCCACAAACTCGAAGTGCAAGACGCGACCGGCAAGACAGGCTGGATCTGGGAAGACGAATGGGAGATCACCAAGACTCCGGCTGACGTACTTGGTCAGGGTGCTAAGTCGAGTGACGGAGGGGCCTCTGCGTCAGGGCAGAGTGCCGCGGGGCTTCGATCCTCCGACGGGAACATTGTGGAATTCTCCCCTCTCGTCGCCGGGGAAGCTGGTGCGACGGCGGGATCGGTTTCTGGCTCGATCTGCGAAGTAGTCGCCGAGGGTATTGGACTTGACCCGGACAAAGCCGTGCAAAACGCCTTCAGTCGGGCCATCGAGCAGGCCGTCGGGGTGCTGGTTGATTCGGAAACGATTGTCAAGAACGACGAGATCATTCGCGACCAAATTCTCACGTTCAGCCGCGGCTATGTCGAGAAGTTCGAGGTGCTAAAACGTTGGGAGGAGGGTGGCCTTCATCACGCCAGGCTACGTGCCACGGTGGCTCGCACCAAGCTCGTGGAGAAGCTCGAAGCCAGCAACATCGCGGTCCAAGCTTTGCCCGGAGAACGCATGGCCAACCAAGCGGAGTTCGAGGTGATGACGGAGAAGAACGCCGCCGAGATATTCGCCGGGGCAATGAAGGACTTCCGGATCGACAATCTGGTGAAGGTCGAACTGATTGGTAAGCCGGAGGTTGTCGACAAGGATGAAACCCATGCTCGTGTCAAAGTCTCCGCGAAGCTCGTCCCCGACGAATCGAATTGGCAGAAGTTCTCCACTTCCATTCGCTCGGTCCTATCGAAGTTGGCGGTGTCGAGATCGGTCTGTTCCTGCGGGCCAGGTAATCGTTGGGGAGACTCGCGGCATGGTTGGTCGCAGGAGTGGTACTCAACGGGGCACTACGAGCCGAGGATTAGCGATCCGCCACGATCAGCCCTTCAATCTCGCCTGAACGGTGAGGGAGTTTTGGTCGGACTCTTCGTGTCAGCGAACAAGACTGCCGAAATGACTCGGTGGGAGTTCTATCGGGTTCCGAAAACGCTCAAAACCGTAATCGAAGACTGCCAATTGCCGAAATACCACATGGTCTATTCGTTTCTCGACGCAGAGGATGTCGCGATTCAGCAGAAACGAAGTCGAGAGTCCATCGGTGGAAAGCCCGAGTACCCCACCACGCTGTATATGCTAGCATGTGAAACCCCCTTCTCATACGGCGACGAGTGTGTTTACTGGCTGAGTTTTATGATGTGGGGCAAGGGTAACGGTTTCACTTTCGCTCGGAGCGTTCATCACGAGGTCGTGGTGGATATCGAACTGAGCAAGCTCAGCAGGATGACCAAGTGCGTAGCCTACCTCGAAGAGGCCAAGGAGAATCCATGAGCGCTCCGCGAAAAGGTGTCAGGACCCGTTTCATCGTGCAATATGCAGAGGGTTCGCCATGAGCAAAGGCAATCTTGCCGTCGTTTTCGTGCTCGAGTCGATATTTTGGCCAGTTTCGCACTGCGCCGCCCAGGAAGCGGAGCGGCGCACGCGGACCGATCGCAGCGGTGGACATCAGGTGCGGGCCCAGTTGGTCGAGTTCAAAGACGGGCAAGTGAAGCTGAAGAAGGAGGACGGCGGAACTGTGTCCCTGCCCGTGGACAACCTGAGCGACGCGGATCGGGTCTTGCTGTGCGGTCCGGATGCTTCCAAAACGCCGCCGGGCGCCTCTGGGCCGCAAGTCAAAGTGGTCGCCACGGGCGTGGGGATGGACGGGGAGATGGCTCTGAAGAATGCCTTCTCCCACGCTATCGAGCAGGCGGTGGGGGTGCTCGTCGACGCGGAGACGATCGTCGACAACGATCAGCTCAGCCTGACCAACGCTGCCGCCGGCGCCGCCCGCGAGATGCGCGAGAGCCGGAACCTGCAACCGGCCGACGACAAAACCACGCGTCCCGGCATCGCACCGGACAGGAACATGGCAGGAATCAAGCAGCCGGGCAAGGAAGTCAGAAAGGGTCCGACCGGCCGGATTTCTCTGGACGATCTGTAAGTGGTTGTTACGAACGGAATTCCCGATTTCGCGGTCGAGGCGACTTCCGTCCGCTCGAATTGCATAGGCCCCCCCCAACCTTTGAAAGGTGAGTTGAAATGCAGGCCCGAGGAAAGCCACATCGATGGTTTCTTTCACCAGGCGGCAAGGCAACAGGGATCATCCTCCTGGCCCTTTGCACTCCGATCCCGTTTGCCCGATCGGCCGAAGTGCGGACTTGGACGGATATCACGGGGCAGTACGAAACGCGCGCCAAATTCCTTGGCTTTAGCGACGGGCAAGTGCGTCTGCAGAAAGAGGACGGAACCGAAATCACGCTTCCACTCGCCCGTTTGTCCGAGAAGGATCAGACCTTTGTAACGGAACAGGCGGATGACGCTCCCCAAGGCAGATCCAGCGGATGGAAATTGCTCCGAAACACGTCGACCGGCGAGGAGCAGATTAGCAAAGTGCTCGGAAGTGTCCGCGTCGCAGGCCGCCGCAGGCTGCAAGTCCAGGAGCAGAAGACAGGCTCGAAAACCTGGATCTGGGCGGACGAATGGGCAATCGGCGATTTCCCCGACGGCTCCTCCGATTCACCGGTGTCCGCACCCTCCTCATCGCCAGCAATCAGCGAACCTCAAGCATCCCTCGCACCATCGGTTTCCCGGCGCCCGGTAGGGTCGCCAACGGTGGCGCAGGTGTTGGCGGTCGGGAGTGGGACCGATTTCTCACAGGCCGAAAAGAACGCCCTGGCGCAGGCCCTCGAACGTACCATCGGCGTGATGGTGGACGCGGAAACGATTGTCCGAGACGACCAGCTTGTGCGTGACGAGATCCTGACGTACACGAAGGGCTACATTCAGGAGTACAGCGTTCTCCGAAGCTGGCAACAGGATGGAATCACTCACGTCGAAGTCTTCGCTCGCGTCTCGGTCAGCAAGTTGACCGAGAGACTGAAGGTGAAAGCGGCCTCGGAGCAGGAGCTTGATGGCCGCTTGATGCAAGTTCAGGTCGAATTGGAGCAACAGTACGAGAAAAACGCATGTGAGATGTTCCGAAAGGCGGTCGCGGACTTTACGCCTGACAAGGTGTTCAAACTTGCCGTCGCGGACAAGCCGGACGGCGAACGAACTGACGGCGAAGTGACACTCACGATTCGTTACACCGTGACTGCCGACCTCAACGCGTGGGAAAACATTTACCGCGCCGTAAAACCCTTGTTGGAACGTATCTGTTTAGCCAGTACACGTGTGCGGTTTCCCGAGCAAAACTTTTACGATATGTATCAATGGCTGTATTCGCAGTACAAGGCCCTCCAACAGCAGTCGAGACTTGGCCCGCGTCTAGCCCTTTATGGTGGGGGATCTCGTGCCGGTGACGGAATCTATTTCGATGTTTACCTTTGCCCGGACTGGTTGTCTGACGAACTCTACGCGGTGCATCGGCAGCACCTGGCATATCAAGTTCAACTCGCTTTGCTTGATGATCACGACCGCGTAGTAGCGAAGGTGAGAGCCCGACCTAGCCGATGGCATCAATTCAACCCAAACGAACAGGGTACTTACGGGCTGTGCGCTGCCCCGCTTCCGTGTCCTTGGTGGGACGAAGGACTGCCCCCCGGATACCTTGGTGCGCCCTTTTCGCGTCTTGCCCCTGATTCGGCGAGGAAACAGGCACGGAAGTTCTCACTGGAGCGCGCGACAAGCAGCGAGTCAACAGAAGCGATTCGGTTGACCGTACAGGACCTGGGGTGTGTGACAAAATATGCCGCGACATGGACACGGTAAGCCCCGTCGTCTGGAATTCGAATGCCGGGCGGTTCCTATCCACTGCACTTTCCGAAAACAGAAAACCAGTTTGATCTTGGTGGAAATCGTCAAAGCGCGCAAAAATGGTTCTCCCGTTCGGGTGTATGCCGCACCTTTATTGAACAGGAGAACCAAGGATGGTTCAGTATCAGCCGCCGAGGGAATGGCAGCAGTGGGTCGCTTGGCTCGCCGCCGGATTGCACGGTCGAAATCGCTGGCGGTTGTCTGTGATCATCATGGGGATCGTGTTCGCGACTGGCCGACGAACCGTCACCACGTGGCTCCGTGCCGTCGGGGTGAGTGACGACTTTAGCGACTATTATTACTTCCTGCAGCCCCTGGGACGCAAGGCCAAAGAACTGGCCCTGCGACTGCTGGGGTTGTTGCTGGTTCGGCTGAGCCAGGGCGATCGCGTCCTGTTCGCCGTGGATGATTCGCCGACCAAACGCTATGGCCCAAAGGTGGAAGGGGCGGGAATCCATCACAATCCGACGCCCGGTCCAGCCGCCCAGAAGTTCGTGTACGGGCACATCTGGGTGACCTTCTCGCTGGTGTTGCGTCATCCCTTGTGGCACACGATCGGGTTGCCGTTGCTGGGGCTGCTGTACGTGCGTGCGAAAGACATCGTGAAGATTCCCGCCAAGTATGATTGGGAATTCCAAACGAAGTTGCAGCTGGCGGCCGAGCAGCTCTTGAAGTTCGCCGAACTGGCGAAAGCCGCGGGAAAGACCGTTTGGGCCGTGGCGGACGGAGCGTACGCCAAGTGGCCGTTTTTGAAGCCCCTGCGAAATGCTGGCGTCGTGGTCGTCAGCCGCTTGCGGAAGGACGCGCGGTTGTGGGACGTGCCTGCGCCGGAGAAGAAAAGTCGTCGCGGCCCGAAGCGCAAGTACGGGACCAAGCGGATTCACCTCAAACGCCGCGGCGTGCATCCGTTGGGCTGGCAAACGATCGAGTGTTTCGTTTACCGCCAGTGGGTGACGAAGACGATCAAGACGTTCCTGGCCACCTATCGGCCGGCGCGAGGCTTGATTCGTGTCGTGATCG
>JAAYYU010000082.1 GCA_012515235.1 Candidatus Anammoximicrobium sp. | reverse complement strand
TTGTCGAAGCCTTCCATGACATCCTCCTTTGCGTCCAAGCTGAGGGCTCAAATTTGACCTCCGTGGTCTCGCAAAGTATGACGCCTGCCACGACTTACGTAAATCTCAGTTGTGGACAGCAGTGGGCGTTGGAGGGCACGCCTCGATGGTAGCCACGCGGCGGGTCGCCCCGCCCAGGCCGGCCGCCTACAGGCTGGATTCCAACGCAGGGCCAACAACGTGGAAGGCCAGAGCCGGAACTCGCTTCCGGTTGATCGAGGCAGCGACCTCGCCCCGCAGGCGTCCTGCCTGCTGGTCCAGCAGTTCCAGGATCTCCTGTGGGTCAAACTCCGCACTGGGGAGGTCCGCGGAAACGGTCACCAGCAGCCGTGAGGAATTGGGCGCCGGCACGACCGAAATCACATGCAGGGCCTGGAGCCGTTCATCACGGCAGTCGCCCAGAACCAAGTCCAGTGTGTCCGCTACTTGCCGGCACAGTTGCTTGGCCTTTCGGCCTTCGTTGTGGCTCTTGAATCTTGGCTTGTGGCCAGTGAGGAAGCCCACGTCTTCGGCGCAGACCTCCCCGGGAAGCGCGAAGCATGGCTCGCGCGTACGTTCATCGGATGTCATGGTTGCTCCCAACCGAAGGAATTGGCGCACGTTGCGCTGAGATCAGGTAAGGCGAAGAATGCGCGGTTCAGGAGCCTGGCCCGACTGGGCCGGTAGCAAGACTAGCCCAGGTGCGCGCGCAGGCTCAACGACTCAGGGAAGCGATTGGAAGATCGCATCGTTGGCCTCCTTCCTGGGCTAAATGAGGGTGTATGCAGTGGTCCCGTCGTGACGACGGACCGTCACCACGGGTTTCTTCTGAGACACGAAAACCTGGGAATGGGTTCGCGGTGGGTTGTGGGTCAACAAAGATAGCCCCCAGCCCGATTGCTCGGGCCGGGGGCATCTCAGCTACAGCTCGATCGCTTCGACGTCGGCGACGAACCTTCCGGCATCGTCAGCCAGGTACGAGGTGACCACGTTGAACACGGCGTCCGAGAAGCCGCCGATGTTCAGGATGTCATCCCGCTCCGGGGCCTGCGTCGATCCGTAGGACTGGATGTTGATGCAGACCAGCTTCGGCGAGTCCACACCCAACCGCTTCTGGTTGTTCACGAACGTCTGCCACTCGGTCAGCACGCCCGTGGCACCGTTGCCGCCGTACCCGAAGGCACGGTTGCGGTACACCCAGCTCTCGTTGTCGCTCACCAGCACGCAGCCGGCAAACGCCCGCTTGCCGTACTTCGTGTTGGCTTCCCGCAGCGGAATCGAGCAGTCGGTTCCACCACCGCCGTACTTGGCCAGCCGCTCCGCCAGACTCAGGATCGTGTCCTGCGGATCGACCTTCGCCTCATACGCCGCAGTGTCAAACGGGATCACGACGCTGTCCGGGTTCCGCCGCAGGATTGCCGCAGCGAACAGGGCCGCCACATCGACGCAACGCATCTTCGTGGTAGCCCCCCGACCACGGTGGCCGGTGACCGGGCAGCTCATCGAACCCGATGTATCCAGACCGATCACGACCGGTCCCGGCAGCTCCGGCACGTTGCCGCAGGCGATCTCGGCCGCCTGGTGCAGCGCTGCCTTGATCTTCTGCGGCACGCTCTCGTCCGCGTTCAGATACGCCGCCAGGAACTGGTACGGGAACTGACGCGAGCGACGGATGTCGTCGGCGTCCGCAATGCGGCCCGCCACGTAGTCCACCAGCTCCTGGTCAGCCTTGCCGTCACCCAGTACCTCGTGACGCAGCAACGTGTTCAGGTTCATCCGCAGGGCCTGCGGTCCCATCTGTCGGGCAATCGCCCTCCAGACCAGCGGACCCTTGGCCGCGTCGGCCAGCAGGTCCCAGCGAACCGACAGGTTGCCGAGGATCAGGGCCTGAGCCTCGGCCGAATCCGCCTTGCGGTAGGCCATCAGCCCCTGCACCTGCTCCGGCAGGTCGGCCTCGGTGGCCGGCGCCCACTTCTCGATCTCCTTGTCGGTCAGCCAGCCGAACAGCGCTCGCCGGACGTTGTCCTTCGGCGTGGGCCGAGCCATCCGCAGGATGTCCCGCAGGCTCGGGTCGTTACCGATGGACGCCGACAGCAACTTGCCCACCGATGCCTCGTTCAGCCAGCGCTGGAACGCCCGCTGCAACGAAGACGACAGGCTGGTGCGGCCGAACTGGCCCGACCGGATCATCTGGAACATGGTGCGCAGTACGCGACCGTTGTCCACGACCCGATCGAAGACGCGGTGCAGCAGTCCCGTGTCCCGCTTGGACAGGACGACCAACAGCGCCGCCGGCATGTCCTTCATGTAAGCCCGCTCGCGCGCGTAGACCGCCAGCTTGGCCAGGAAGACGTTGTCGTCCACCTGGTCGATCAGCTTGCGCATTTCGTCCAGTTGGCTCTCGGCGCTGGCGTAGAACACGCCGTTGAAGCAGCCCGTGGCCGCCATCTGGGCCAGCGCATGCTTCGGCGCCAGCGCGTACGCCCGTCCTCCGGCCTCGTTGGTCGAATCGGTACGCAGCAGCTTGCTCTTGATGCTGGAAAACAGGGTCGTGTTGGCCATGGTCTTCCTCCAACAAAAAAGGCCCGACGAAGGTTGTCGCAGAGCGCTTGGCCTCCATGCGAGGGTCTCACCTCCATGTGGCAATCGTTGGCAACGATGTACTCCGCGGCGGCAGTCGGACCGGCGGGCGATTGTAGCGGTCGCACGAGGCGATCACAACTCGCCCAACCGGGCCATTTCCACGATGCTAGCACTCCCGAATAATGGACGCCCAACGAAGTCGTTTGCCGAGACACGTCGGTATGGTTGATGTAGTCCCGGCAGGCAGTTGGGCTGAAAGTACAGGACACCGATAGCGTCCTCTGGTTCAACCCAAACGGCAGCAAAAAGCCCCGACGAAGTTGTCTCGCAGAATTTTGACGGCGCACTTCTCATCGCCGCCCTTCGATGCGAAGGATGTACTCCACACGGGCAGTCGGGTCTGTTTAGATGACCCATCCGACGAGGGTTTGGGCAGAGAATCAACGCCGACAGGCGTCGGACTTTCCTGGAGTTTGGCGGAAAGGATGTACTCCGCACCGGCAGTCGGATCGGTGTATTGGCACTCGACGAAGTTTGGCCAGAGTTGCTCTACCATTGAGCGACGGGGCCGTGGTTCCTTCGAGAGGCCCCGGAAGGAGTCGAACCCACATGTACTCCGCACCGGCAGTCGAGTGTGTATTGAATCCTGACGAAGTTGTGAATCAGAGACGTTACGGCGGCTTTGCCAGTTAGCCTACCGCGCAACCGCAGCAGCGGCGGCACGGGTGGGGCTCGAACCCCACTGCTGTCCACATCTTCGGCTAGGCTTTGGCGGCGGCAAGTCGGGCGTCGCGAATGACGCGGTAGACCGACGTGTGGCCGCCTTTCGGGTACTTTTTCTTTGGATGCGGGGGCGGGGGC
>JAAYYU010000081.1 GCA_012515235.1 Candidatus Anammoximicrobium sp. | reverse complement strand
TTGTCGAAGCCTTCCATGACATCCTCCTTTGCGTCCAAGCTGAGGGCTCAAATTTGACCTCCGTGGTCTCGCAAAGTATGACGCCTGCCACGACTTACGTAAATCTCAGTTGTGGACAGCAGTGGGGGTAGGGCCAGTCCTGGGCCGTGAGGATCGGGTTGTCGCCGTGGCGCCGAAACAACTCCGCGTACCGCGGATGGGTTTTCGCTTCTCGAAGCATGGCCGATTTCCTTTTCAGTGGTCAGTGGTCAGTGGTCAGTGGTCAGTGGCTTCAGGCTTTTTCAACTGACAACTGACCTCTGACAAGTTTCCCTGTGCAGCAATTCCGCCCATAAGTAGGCGAGCGTCGATTCCGCTCCCTGGTTACGATTCAGACCGGATGCCTGCAGACCGTCACAGCAGGCACCGTACTGGACTTCGACGAGCGGCTGGCGCAAGCTGTTCTGCCCCTGGAACCAAGCGTGAGCCCGGCGAAAAGCAGACACGTACTGCTCCTCGCCGAGCAAACCGAACGCGGTGAGCGCCGCGTCGGCCATGGTGACGGCCTCCACCGGTTGCTGATCGTACGGCGACTTGGCTTCCCCGTGGGGGTACCAGTCGCTGTTCCCGACCGGCCAGAAGATGGCCTAGGCCTCGAAACAGGGGGCAGGAATCGGAACACGGGTCAG
Source organism: Candidatus Anammoximicrobium sp. (assembly GCA_012515235.1). Lineage (GTDB taxonomy): Bacteria > Planctomycetota > Planctomycetia > Pirellulales > Pirellulaceae > Anammoximicrobium. The sequence continues at coordinate 1,951 of JAAYYU010000081.1, read as the reverse complement.
GAGGCTTTGGCCGGAACGGCCCGCAGGGTGCTTCGCACCAAAGGCTCCGGACCCCGGTTCCGGTTTTTCTCCGGTCGTCGTGCGGTCGAGGAAGGCGAACGAGGCCTGCGCCACGTCGAGAAATCCTTCCTGGGGCCAGCGCTCAGCGGCGATGAACATGGCCTGTGGTAACACCGCGTTGGCATAGGTCATTCGTGACTCGAACCACGGCCAATCCGGTCGCTCTGAGCGATGGTAGCAGTCCACCAGTCGCCGCGCCGCAGAACAGGCGATGGTCTCGAACCGTTCCATATCCTGCACCTCCGCCTCCCGGAGACGCCCCCAAGCCTGAATCACGTACGCCTGAGCCCGCAGGCTCCGCAAGTCGGCCAAGGCGGGCAAGACCGCTTCGATCAGCTCGCGAGCCAGCAAGCGGTATCCGTCAGGCAGGCTGCTGCCCAGCACTTCGGCCAGGGCCAGGACCGCCTGGCCCTGGCAATCGCCAGTGCCGGCCGCATCCAGCCAACTGCGCTGGTAGCTCAGGAAATTGTGGAACCCGCGGACAGGGCAACGGGCGTGCTCCAAGAAGCTCAAGTAGCCCGTGACCCGGTTCAACATGCGCTTTTCCGGGTGCTGGCACCACAGGCGAGTACACAGGCGCAGCGCGCGGGCGTTGTCATCGGTCGTGTAGCCGCTCTCGCGCCGGGGGATGCTGTAGATGGCATGCTGGATCAGCCCGGTCGAGTCCGTCATGCGATCCAGATGATCCAACGTCATCCCGTCAACAACTTGCATCCTAGAACTCCGTCCTCAATCGTAGACCGGACTTCAGTCCGTTCCGGCGGAACAAATTCCGTCCTCCGAAGCTGTTTCCTGACATCCCCGTCGCTAACTGCCTGCTCCCGCGTGGACCAGCATGCTGCCCTTGCCGCTCGGCGCCGCGAAAACTCTGCGGTCCATCCGCTCCGTTTGTGCCTGGCCCGCCGCAATCCGGCCGAACAAGTCCAAGTACCGCCGGCCCACCTCCGACCAGAACATGGGCTGCGCGTACCGGTACGCTCGGCACCGGGTGGCCAGTTGGAAGACGGTGTCATTCAGAAATCGCAGCGTCGCATCCGCCATCGCCTCGCTGTGGCCAAACGGCACGAGCAGTCCCCGCCCGTCGGCCAGAACTTCTTCGGCGTACAGGTACGGGGTGCTAACCACCGCACCACCCGCGGCCAAGGCATACGCCAAGGTACCGCTGGAAATCTGGTCCTTGCCAGGATAGGGCGTGACGTACACGTCGCAGGCCTGCAGGTGTTCCAGAAGTTCGGGCAGGCTGAGATACCGGTTGACAAAACGCACATGCGCGCCGACGCCCAGCGCTTCGGCCATCTCGACCAAGCTCTCTCGATAAACCTCCCCCTCCTGGCGTTTGACCTGCGGGTGAGTGACGCCCACGATCAGGTACGTGACGTCCGGACAGGCGGCCACAATTCGAGGCAGGGCCTCGATCATGTATTCCAGCCCCTTGCCGCGGTTGATCAGTCCGAAGGTGCAAATCACCCGGCGACCGTCAAGCCCCAGCCGCGTCTTGTGAGCGCCGTTGCGTTCATAAGGGACCTCCGGTACTCCATGCGGAATCACCTGCACCTTCGAACCTGACACGCCGTAAACGCGGGCCAAGAGCCGCGCCGCAACTTGAGTCATGACCACGATGCCCTGACTCCGGGCCGCCAAGTTCTGGATCAGGCGTCGTGGCAGCGGCTCCGGCTGGGTCAAGAGCGTGTGGAACGTGGTGACGATGGGCTTGCGACATTCACGCACAAAGTCCAGGACGTGATGGCCCCATTCACCCGGATACAGGTGAGCGTGGGCGAGATCAGGGCGGGATAACCGGCAGAATCTGCGCAAGTTGCCTGATGGGCGCGAAAAAATTCCCTCGCGAAGGCTGATCACTGGATCAAGGTCCGCGAGGGATGTACTCCGT
>JAAYYU010000080.1 GCA_012515235.1 Candidatus Anammoximicrobium sp. | reverse complement strand
TGTCGAAGCCTTCCATGACATCCTCCTTTGCGTCCAAGCTGAGGGCTCAAATTTGACCTCCGTGGTCTCGCAAAGTATGACGCCTGCCACGACTTACGTAAATCTCAGTTGTGGACAGCAGTGGGGTTGAGGGCGGTCGGCCACGATGTTTATCGTGACCGGCCGACTACGCAGTTGCTGGCCTCCTTTCCAGGCTAATATGGCGGAAGCCTCAAATGCACCTGTTTGGGAATACGCATGTACGGCGTTTCGATCATTGCCGTTGTCCTGCTCGCCGTCACCAAAGACCCAGGTCACGCGTTCCAATCCGTCGGGCGCCGTGAGCGAGAACTCCGCCGGCTTGCCGAAAGGACACGTGGACCCCCGTGCCACGGTCACAACCGGCCGAGGCAACACATCGACCCTGATCTTCGATTCCGGCTTGGCACCCTCCGCATACCCGACGACTCGGACCTCGTGCGTCCCCGGAGTCTGGAAGGTGTAGGTGATCTCACTTTGGCCCTCCGCCGTATCGTGCGGGGGCCGACCATCGAATAGATTGCCATCGATCAGCCATTCGTAACGTTGCAGCGCGCCGCGTCCGGTGCACGTGAAGCGGCGTGTCAATCCTTCGACGACGAGCTCCTGTATCGGGTTGATGCTCACGCCCAGATCCATGATCTCGATGTCGAACTGCTGCTCCGTTGCGCCGATCCGGGGATCTGCCACGACACTGACCTTGATGGCCCGTTTGCCGGGGGTGTTGTAAGCGTGGAGAAGGTCACTCCCGGTCCCGGTCTGCCCATCACCAAAGTCCCATGTCACGTCGGCGCCCTGCAGCGTGATGACCTTGAACTGGATAGCCTGGCTGGTCACGAATCGCTGGTTGTCGGGTGGAATTCTCCGGTGAATCTCAGGTCTCGCGCCGGCTTGAAACGAGAGTTGCACGAAGTCGGCGCCGGAAATCTGGCTACCTTCCAAGCTCGGATAGTGAATTCGCAGCTTGCCAGAGTATTCCTGGTCGCCCCGCAACTGGCTGGCGTTCGTTATCTGGAGTTGAATCGGAATCGCTCCCTTGCGCAACGGAGCGCTGGCGGTACTTGTGACGGCGATCTTCTGGCCCGCGTCGGGCTGGACGTCAAAACGTACCGTTTGCCCTTCTAAACGAGACCACACGTCGTCCGTCGTCGTCAATTCAAGCGTAAAACTCTGCTCCGGAGTCGTCGCCGCATTCTTCAAGGCGACGGCGGCGGGGGCCCGCTCGATCGACAGGGGGTGTTTGTGCTGCTGGATGTCTTTGGTGTGCGCGCTCTCCACCACGTCTCGTGATGTTGTCCCCTTGTCACCGATGGGTGCAAAGAACATCCACAGATTGTCGTTCTTCGCTACAGCCTGGTGGAACAGCTCCTCCAACTTGGCCTTCGTCCACGGCGGCGGGGAGGTCTCGTCCTTGCCATCCGAGAAGATCAGCACGCTGATGTAGCGACCGTCGCGTTCCTCGGAAAGCCTTTGTGCGAGATCGAGCATCTTAGCCAGCGTGGAGTAGAGCCATGTCCCGGCCTGCTGCGGCTCGGGATGCTCAGCGATGAGTCGGAGCAAGGCCTGACGGTCCTGCTCTGTCTCGAAAGTTGGCTTCATGATGTTCACCGGCTGGTCCGAAAAAATCGCCAGCCAGATGTCCGACTTTAGTGGTGTGGAACCCAGGAACTCCTTGGCCCGCTCCTTCGCCGCTTGCCATCGTGTAAGCGCGTTCGGCTTGTCTCCTCGCGGTTGGTCCTGCGTTCGCATCGAGCCAGAATGGTCGATCATCAAGAGGTACGCCGACGAGGCCCGTACGTCGGCCGGGTTTGGGGCGATCTGCGGCTGCGCGTTTGCAGGCAGCACGCCAATCAGATACGCTTCAATCAACACTCCAACAATCAGCAGCGACACGGCCCCGAAACGTCGACGCCGAGTTTCGCCGGAAAGACAACCGCTTGTCGCGGCGCGTTGTTGGGATCCTGCGACCTTCATGGAAATGCCTCGCTTGTGTCCCCCTACGAGTACACGTACAGGGAGGGGGTGTCGATGACCGTATCTGGGCACCGATCCAAGGCGACCGTATTTGGCGCAACACGCTATCTTACCAGCCCCTCGTCCACGTAATCAATTGGCGCACACTGGTTTAGCACCTCTGCTCCGTCAAGCCGGACTGATTATGCCGTTCAGATAAACGATGACACCGGCGATGACAGCCGCTGCGACCACGAGCACGATCACGCGACGCATCAGCCACGCGACGACCACGACTCCCGCCAGCACCACCACAATCCCGGCCAAAACAATGTAGAACCCAGCGGGAACCCACGGTGGCAGCGCCCTTGCCGAAGTTTGCACACGGGAGCCGTCAACCATCGGCGGGTGCGTGTCCGTCGCCGTCGGGAAAACGCGAACTCCCACGTTTCCAGGGAGCCAATCGTTCAGTGAATCCACTTCGAACCGGCTTGCCTGCGGGATCTGTGAGACGAAATCCTTGTTCAGCCGCACGACCGCCACGGACTCGCCGGCGGAATCGGCCACCTTTTCGACCTGACCGACTTGGGTCGATCCGAGTACCACGCGTGCGTCGGGCTTCAGGATGGCTACGCCCGAACCTTGGAGTTCAATCCGGATGTCCTGCGGGCCAGCAGCGCGTACCAACCAACTGCCGCCAGCCCAAAGGGCGACCGCCAGCGCAATGATGCCAATGCCTGCGGCGGACTTCTTGGCAAACGGCAGCCAATCGTCCTGCCATCCTGCCCGGCACGGGGGCTGGCAGTCCGCGTCGGCCCTCGCGTCCGCGCGGGGCGTGGCCGCCTCGGAATCCCAACGGAAGTCGTCGTCGTGGTCCATGTTTGGTTCACCTCCACCGTTCATTCGTCATCGTGGTGGCCGTCTGGCGAGAATTCGCGATTGACGGCCACATGACGCTATTCCAGCGACTCACTTCACCTGCCGCTTTCTTCGGCTCCGAGCATCCCCAACGCAATCGCAGTACCGGTCGCCGGCTTTTGCCGAATGCCGATGGAGATTTTCGGCAGCGTTGCCGGGTAACTGCTTCACAGGCAAGGACATAGGGTCGGGCGAGCCACCCCAGCCGAATTCGTGCTGTCTAGCGGTATGGCGTTCCGGTTGCCGTCTTGGCTAGTATCTGATTCGCGCCTGGAACTGGCCCATATGATACCACGCTCGGCACTACGGTCACATTCAGTGGGCTGGGAATTCGACGACGGTGTCGGGACGGCACGGTTGCCGCTGTGACCCGCCAATTCTGCCTGGGAAACGTGCTGTCAGATGTGCATGACACCCAATGCCTGACACGCCCGCTGGCAAAACGCATTCTGAAAGCCGCGGCGTGCGACCGAATTGGCACGCTGGTCACCGTCCGACGCAGGACACCGGAGCCCTGCTGGCCATCGCAACGTACGGATCAATGTCTGTCGAGGCGGCGCAACACAACCTCCGATGGCGACCGGTGCCGCCGGCCGTCGGAGCGTACTCCACGTCTTGAAGACGCCATGAAAGGATGCTCGGTGGCCGTGCAACAGGAAGATGTAGGAGGCAAAATTATCAACGCGAAAAACACGCGACATTTTCGCGACAATATTGGGCTGCTGAAGGCCAATAACCTCCCAACGCGAAAACAACGTCGTGTATCGCAACATGTTTTACTGCAACGACTTAACAACACGCTACCACGGTCGGCCCAATGTCGAAGACTAGGTTCGAGTCCTACTGGGGGCACTTTCTCATGATGTCGCTAACCCGTTGCCGAGCAACGGGTTTTGTCGTTTCTTGGCGGCCTGTACTCGCCGCCTGATTGCGAGTGCCGAGAGGATCGTTTACCAAATCGTTTACTTTTCCTCGCACCGGTTATGCTGACCGGCACCAACACGCTTTTGGGCACCTGAACCGATAACCAGGAAAGGCGGCTGACGATGAGTTTTCGCGAGATCCTTGCCCGGCTTTGCTTCGGTTGGCTGACGGTTTTTTTGGGGGGTATCGCGGCCTCGGCCGCCGAGAGGCCGGACGTCTTGTTCATTGCCATCGACGACTTGAACGACTGGACCGGCTGCCTGGGCGGGCATCCCCAGGCCAGCACGCCTCATCTGGATCGGCTGGTCGCCCGCGGGACGCTGTTCGCCAACTCGCACTGCGCCGCGCCGGCGTGCAATCCGTCGCGGGCAGCGTTGATGAGCGGTCTGCGGCCGTTTGCCTCCGGCGTGTACGACAACGGTCAGCCCTACGGCGGGCCGCTGAAGGATGTTATGACCTTGAACCGCTACCTGATGCGGGAGGGCTACAAGGTCGTCGGCGGCGGCAAGATCTATCACGGCGGCGGGGGACTGCCCGGCGAGAACGAGACCGACTGGCACGAGTACTTCAACCGGGGCGGCGATCCGCACCCGCCGGTCAAGTCGATCAGCGGATTGGGCATGGCCCACTTCGACTGGGGACCGCTGGACGCCGCTGACGAAGCGATGGGCGATTACCGGTTGGTGAGTTGGGCCTCGGAGCAACTCCAGAAACGGCACGACCAGCCGTTGTTCCTGGCCGTCGGGTTCGTCAAGCCGCACCTGCCCTGGTATGTGCCCCGCAAATACTTTGACATGTTCCCCTTGGAAACGATCCAATTGCCCGTCGTCAAGGCGGACGATCTGGCCGACGTCCCGGCGGCCGGCGTCAAGATGGCTAGGCCCGATGGCGATCACCAGGCCGTGGTGACGCGCGACCAGTGGAAGCACGCGGTCCAGGGATATCTGGCGACGATCAAATTCCTGGACGAACAAATCGGCCGTTTGCTGGAGGCGGTGGATGCGTCGGGGCGAGGTGACAAGCTGTTGATCGTGCTGTGGTCCGACCACGGCTGGCACCTGGGCGAGAAACAGCACTGGCGCAAGTTCGCCTTGTGGGAAGAAGCCGCGCGGGCGCCGCTGGCGTTTATCGTTCCGGGCGTCACCCGGCCCAAGACGCGATGTGACGCGGCCGTGGATTTGATGAGCATCTATCCGACGCTGGTCGACTTGATCGGCCTGCCGATCCCGGAGCACGTGCAAGGCCCGTCGTTGCGTCTGCTGCTGGAGAACCCGCAAGCCGCGTGGGAGCGCGTGGGCCTCACCACGCACGGTCGCGGCAACCACGCCGTTCGCGACCGTCATTGGCGCTACATCCGCTACGCCGACGGTTCCGAGGAATTGTACGATCACCGCACCGATCCCGACGAGTGGACGAACCTGGCGGGCCAGAGCGAACACGCGGCTGTCATTCGCCGGCTTGCCGCACAACTGCCCGCAGAGGAAGCGGCCGACGCGCCGCGGGAGAAGGCCAAGCCCAAGGCGGACCGACGGGCCAAGAAACCGCGGCCTGCGAGAGCCGCAGAGAAGGACTGAGCGCCTCGCGGGACTGCATCCCGCACCAGAAGCGTGTCCGCTGCATCGTGATCGTGCCTCGACCGCAGGGCCAACGGTCTGCGGCGGTGTTGCCACGGCCGTGTTTCAGCGCGGTGTTCCAACGGCTTGACCCCGGCCGAATCGGAGACTAGCCTGGAAGGTCATGTTTTGACACCGTTTGTTTTGGGAACGACTACTTGCCGACAGGAGCCTTGGGAATGACCTCTTCCGTTACACGTCGCGATTTCCTGCAGCGTTCAAGTTGTGTGTTGGCCGGCACGGCCGCCGCAGCCATGTTCGGCCGCCGTTTGCCCGCCGCCGAGAGTCGCGTGCCGTTCCCGTTGGCCTGTGGCGACGCCACGCTGAGACACGTCCAAGCGACCGACTGCTGGGCAGCCCTGAAGGCCATCGGCGCCGAGGGCGTCGAGGCGAACATCTCCCTGGACCTGTCCTTCCCGCGACTGTTTCATCCCACGCGGAAGTATTCGGCCGCCACGCCCGATGACGTGGCGACACTGAAGGGCGACATGCAGGCTTCCGGCTGCAAGATCACCGCGTTTCTCATGTCCAATCAATTCGACGTCCGGCCTGAGCAGGAGGTGACCTGGGTCATTCAGGCGGCGCAAGCCGCTCAAGCGCTGGGCGTGCCGGCGATCCGCATCGACGTCGTCAACCGCAAGCCCGACGCCGGCAACTTCCTGCAAGGGACGATCGAAACGCTCAAGAGGATCATCGCGGGCAGCGAGTCGACCGGCGTGGTCTTCGGCGTGGAGAACCACGGTCGGACGACCAACGATCCGGAGTTCCTGGATGCCTTGTTCGCCGGAGTCGGCTCGCCCCGCTTGGGACTGACGCTCGACACGGGGAATTTTTACTGGTTTGGTCATCCGTTGTCCAAGCTGTACGACCTGTATGCCAAGTACGCGCGGCGCGTGTTCCACACGCACTGCAAGAGCATCAAGTACCCGGCCGATCAGCGCGACGTCCAGCGGCCCATGGGCTGGAAGTACGGCGAGTTCAACTGCCCGATCGATCAGGGCGACATCGATTTCCGTCGCGTGGTCAAAATCCTCCGCGACGCCGGTTACCGCTACGACCTGTGCATCGAAAACGAATCGCTGGGCAAGTTGCCGGAGGCCGATCGCGCGGCGGCTCTGGCCAAGGAAATCCAGTATCTGAAACAGTGCGCCGAGGCATGAAGCCGCCGGCGCTGCCGAACGCCGCTTCGGCGCGGCGGCGGCGTTTGCTAGCACCGGCTCGGAATCGCGAGCCGGTGGGGCTGGCAGAGGCTTCCCTGGCGGTGTCCACGGCAAAACAAGACGACGAAAAACGTGCGTCTCAAGCCGGCGTCCCGTTGACACCTTGGCTGCCGGAGATAAAATTAAAACTGGCGTACTGTATCCGGTTGCCTCATTCTTTTTGCCGGAGTCTCGGCCATTTCGGCTTTTCTGGAGGGAGGGCTTACTCATGCGATCCCGTCAGCTCAGGACCGGTTTCACGCTGGTGGAACTGCTGGTTGTCATCGCCATCATCGGCATCCTCGTCGCCCTGCTGCTGCCCGCCATTCAGGCGGCGCGCGAGGCAGCGCGGCGGACTCAGTGCAACAACAATCTCAAGCAGATCGGCGTGGCACTGCACAATTATCACGACACGTACAAGAAATTTCCCCCCGGCACCATCGATCGTCACGGCTGGCTGTCAACGGCATTCCTGCTTCCCTTCGTGGAACAGACAAGCCTCTACGATCAGTTGAACATTGACAAGCCCATGAATTTGACCGACGCGACGACGTTGTCCCTGGTGCGCAGCGTCGTGCCCGGTTATCTGTGTCCGTCCAGTATGGAGATGGACCCTACGCAGAATACCAAAGCGGTCTACAACAACGGGACGAATTATCGGATTGGCGTGTCGAACTACCTGGCGGTCACCGGGACGATGGATCTTCGCTGCAACAGCCAGGCGGACGGGCTGTTCTGGGACAACAGCGGGGTCAACATGGCGCACATTCTGGACGGCACGTCCAACACCTTTGCGTTTACGGAGCGGGCGACGAACCCGAAGTACCCCTCCTATTGGATCGGCGGCGCTTGGGCGGGATCCACAATTCAAGTCTACGCCGCCAGTCCCACTTGGTATTGCGGGAATTACGGCTACGAAGGCATCCGCTGGTATATGGTGGCCACGCGATACAGTTGGTCCATCATCAACAGCCCGAATTGGGGTTATGGTCCCAGCAGCGGCCATCCGGGCGGATGCCATTTCCTGCTGGCCGATGGGGCCGTGCGGTTTGTCAGCGAGAACATCGATGCCGCGAGCAATACGGCGCCCATGAGTACTTATCAGAAGCTTGGATGCCGCAACGATGGTGACACGGTTGGCACTTATTAGTTGCGGATCTGGTTGCGGATCAGCGGCTTCTGTCGTTTCGGGCCGCTTCCGGAGCGGGTTTCCGTGTCCGCGATGGCGGAGTTGCCGTCGCGGGCGATTCTCTTGACCAGGAGTCTGCCCCGATGACCTGTTTTGCTGCAACGCCCGTACTCGCACGCCGGATGACACCTGTTGCTGTGTTGGCTGCATGCTTCTTGATCCTGGCCTGTGTCATTTCGCTGCCTGGGTGCGGGCGCGGTGATGCGCCCGAACTTGGCAAGGTCACGGGCGTTGTCACGCTGGATGGTCAGCCGTTGCCCGAGGCGCAAGTGGATTTCTTGCCGGCTGCGGGTCGGCCTTCCTCAGCGGAAACCGCCCAGGACGGCAGCTACCGCTTGCAGTATTCGGCGGATCTCGACGGCGCGCTTGTCGGGCCGCACACGGTCAAGATCCACACGGCGGTGGACGGGCGAGTGGACCGTCAAAAAGAACTCGTGCCCCCGCGGTATCACGCGCAGACCGAATTGACTGCCGAAGTGAAGGCGGGCAGCAACACGTTCAATTTCGATCTCCAGTCGAAATAGCCGTAGGCGGCACGTTGCTCCTGTTCCGGTGCAGCGACGGATCCACGCACGCTGCCATCGCGTCCGCGTCCGGCGCGGCGCCGAGGAACTCGCAGACGCGGTCCGCCTCTCGTGCCGGTTGCCGGAGGAGTTGGTTGTAGCTGACGCGGAGGACTTGGACGTGCGGCTGCCGTCCCAGCCACTCGTGCAACCGCTCCAGGTGCAGCCTGTACGAGCGTCTCAGTTCCTCCCGCGGCGGTGAGGTCCGGCCCAAGCGGGCGAGCATCTGCTCTTGAGAAGCCAGGATCTCGTCCAGGTCCCGCTCCATGAAGATGATTCGGTAGCGCTCGCCGAGAGGCAGGTCGTACAGCAACTGGGACACCACTTTCAACGCCTTCCCGCGGATCTCCGGAAGCCAGGACGAGTCCTGCTTGATTGTCTTGACCTTCTCGAACTCATAGTATCCTCGCGGATTGTCCGCATCGGGCGGCCGCAGCCGGTCCGTGACCACCAGCACGCCGCCGCTGGCCAGCATCTGCATCATCAACGAAGTGCCCGAGCGCGGCAGGCCGGATACGACGATGATTTCGACGTCCATCGGCGACCTGTCTCCTTTCTCCCCAAGCCTGTCTTGCGGAACAATCGTGCCTGTTAAAGATGGACTTTCAACCACGGGCGAAAACACCAGGCCGCGACCACGGATAGGGCCAACCAATAGACCACCCACCGGTCGGTGCCGCTCGTCCACGAATCCCGTGTGGGATAGTCGATCCGGATGGATCGGACCGGTTCGCCTGGGCGGAAAGGCGGCTCGGCGGGATGGGCGAGGATGTCGGACCAGCGCCAAGCGGGCCTCTGTGCGCTGACCCGCAGGTATCCGTCGGCGACGGCCAGTTCCTTGCCGTACGGCTGTCCGTCGACCTCGACCACCAGGCGGTGATACCCTTCTTCCCGTGCGCGGATGGCCCAGCACACCTCCCGCTGGCTGAGCACGCGGACCGGCTCGCCCATGACCTCCACGGCGTTTGTCGGGCGGAGGCTGACATGGGGCCAGGAAGCGTCCGGCTCGCCGCAAAGCCCCAGGGTCATGACGGTTTCTTCTCCGACCCGCAGCGGCCGGGCCTGGTACCACAGGGCCAGCTGTCCCCACAGCAAACCGACCGGCACCGCCATCACGAGCATGGGCCTGGCGGCCAGAACGAGCAAGCGGAGGGCGCCCAGCAGAATCCGGCCCTGGGCGCGGAAGGTGACCGACGTGCTTTCCTGGAAGAGTTTCAGGGCCAGCAGATGAGCGCTGATGTCGTCCCGCACCCGCTTGATCGCCCGCTGGTGCGACGTGTGTTTGAAGACCCACAGCAGCAGCAACCCGCTCAGGGCGGCGACCGCCGTGGCGGACAGCCAGCCGGGCAGGATCGCGACGGGCGCCAACAGGAACCTGCCCACCGCGTTGGCCACGGCGTTCAGCCAGACTGCGAGGTGCGCTGCCACGTCTGTCATTCCAGGTATCCCAGGCCGCGAAG
>JAAYYU010000079.1 GCA_012515235.1 Candidatus Anammoximicrobium sp. | reverse complement strand
TTCCTTTCCGGCAAGTCTATCTCAACGGCAAGCGTCTGACCTGGGCCCGCTATCCCAACGAGGATCCGGCCCGGCCGTATTCCGGCGGCTGGGCCTACGTGGACGGCGTTCGCCCGCCCATGTACCAGGACATCGAGGGCGAGCGCACGGATACGGTGGTGTTGCGCGCCCCAGACGCGCGGGAGTGGTCGCGGCCTCAGGACGGGGAAGTCTGCATCTTTCCTCGCTACAACTGGTGGAACCGCATCGAGAAGATCGCGGCCTACGATCCGTCAAGTCGCACCATCACGCTCGGAAAGAAAATGCAATATGCGGCGCGGCCCGAAGACCGGTTATGCATCATGGGCCTGCGGGAAGAACTGGACGCGCCCGGCGAGTGGTTCCAGGACGTGGAGAATCAGAAACTGTACCTGATCCCGCCTGCCGGCGCGGATCTCGCGCGGGACGTAGTGACCGTCCCCACGGTCCAGGAGATTCTGAGTTTCACCAAGACTCACCACGTCCGCGTCCGGGGGCTTGAAATGAGTTGCGCCGAGCAGTGTGCGGTTCGCTTCTCGAACTGCGACGACGCGGTGGTCGAGAAGTGCTCGATCCACGACTTAGGCTACTTCCAGGGTTCCGCTGTTTCGCTGAATGGCGGCACGTACGGCGCGGTCCGCGGCTGCGACATCTGGAATATCGGCGGCCACGGCGTCTCGGTCAGCGGCGGCAATCAGGTGCGGTTGGAACGTTGCGGCCACGTGGTGGACAACTGCTACATTCACCACGTGGGGCAGTTCAACCGTCACGGCATCGGGGTGATGGTCAGCGGCGTCGGCGTCCGCGTCGCGCACAATCTGATTCACGATATGCCCCGTTGCGGCATCTTCCACGGCGGGGCCCTGCACACCCTGGAATACAACCGCATCCGCCACTGCAACCTGGAAATGGAGGACACAGGCTGCACCTACACCGGCGGCTGGACGGGCGGCTGGCAGACGATCCGCTACAACCATTGCAGCGACAGCATCGGGTTCGACAATCACGGGCGGTTTTTCGTGTTTGCGTGGGGCATCTATCTGGATGAAAGCGGCTGCGGCAACGACGTCTACGGCAACATCGTCGAACGCTGTCAGGTCGGCGCGATGCACCTGCACAACGCCCGCGAGAACCACATCTCCAACAACCTGTTCCTCAACAACGCCGGCCCCCAGGGCAAGACCCACCAGCTTTCGCTGCAGACCTGGAACGATTCCCCCAGCGGCGTCTTCCTCCGCGACCGGCAGCCGAAGATGCTCAAACGCTACGAAGAGCTGATGACCAATCCGGCGTGGGCTGCTATGCGCGGCATGCACGTGTCGCCGGCAAACCCGTTCCTGCCCGACGGCACGATCATGCGGGGCAACGTGATCACGCGGAACATCTTCTACTACCCCAGCCAGCCGGACTCGCGTTACATCCGCGAGAACGGCGTGAACCTCCAGCACAACACCATCGACTCTAACCTCGTTTGGAACGGCGGGACGGTGCCGGTCAAAACGGGCCGGCAGGCGTTCAAGAAGTCGCTCGCCGAACTCACCGACCGGATTCCGAACGCGGATTTCTCGCGGCGTCTGGCACCGGAAGAAATCGCCCAGTCATCCGACCGCACCGTGGCTGCCGACTGGCGCTGGTACCAGAAGGTCTTCCCGGACCTTCAAGCGGAAATCGTCACGGCAGGGGACAAGAACGCCTTGCGACTGCCCGGCGCGTTCAACAAGGAGAAGAAATACATCAGGAACACCTGCGTCCGTTCGACGGCCTTTGCGCTGACGCCCGGCAAGCATTACCGTCTGACCTTCCAGTTGCGCCACCAGGACGCGACCGGCGAACTGGTCGCCCGTTTCGTTTGCGAGAACCAGGGCCTGTGGAAGGCGTTCGGCACGCGGGGCTTTCTGAAACGTTCCGACGTGTCGGACGCCACCACGGCGGCCCAGGGATTCCCGTGCCAGACGGCATTCTATCTGCCCCAAGCCGGCGAGGCCGATTACGACGCCCGCGTGACCGAGTTGACGCTCCATTTCCAGTTCAACTCCAGCCAGGGCTGGGCGGAGATCAGCGACCTGCAACTGCACGAAGTGGAACCGGCGACGGAATGGGAGGCGTGGCAGATGGCCGGCGCCGACGTGCATTCGGTGGTGGCTGACCCGCGACTGGTCGATCCGGAGCACGGCGACTTTACGCTCCAGCCCGACTCGCCCGCCCTCAAACTGGGCTTCGAGCCGATTCCGTTTCGCGACATCGGCCCCTATCGGGACGACGCCCGCGCGACCTGGCCCATTCGGGAAGCCGAGGGCGTGCGCGAGAACCCGCAGTGGCTCCAGTCCGTCCCCATCGGCAAATCGTGATCGCGCCCCAACCGCCGCACCGACCAAGCGGAACGCGCTTGCGTCGCAACGGTGACCGAAACAGCTTCCCGGTTTCCCCGGAGTCTGGGATCAGGCCTCCAGATTTCAATTTTCGCGGGGCAGTCGCCGTCCAAGCGCGAAGTCCTGTGACCGCGAAAACTGAAATCTGTAAGCCTGACCCCAGGCAGTGCGGCTGGTGCAGCGGCAAAGCGGACCGCGGACTGACGACGAATCCGACTTGGAGCGGCGTCGTGTACCGGCAGCGCCCCCGCGGTGCGGCGTCTCATGCATCTCGAGCTACGTCGAAACGCTACGACGAAAAAATCGGTCACACCTTTGCCGTTCTAGTTAGTGCGGGGATTTCTGCATGTCGTGCGGGCCGGAGGTCGGGGAAGGTCGCCCCAGTTCGCGCAATTTAACCTTAAGCCGGGAAACTAATTATGGCATTGCCTGCCTGTCCCGACAAACACGTATTGTCCGACTGCTGCTTGGGCAATCCGACGACGGTTGAAAGCATGCTGGATTTCGCCGCAAGGATAGCGGAGCTTGCCGTCGATCTTAACCACGGCTTGTCCACTGTCCTTGTGACGAGCGTACTTCGGCGGTCTGGTGATGAGTTTCGGCGTGCTGCATTCCCCTTTGCACTTCGCAAAGGCGTAAAAGGCGTAACGGCCTTCTCAGGAATGCCGCTTTTTTGACCGGCGAAAGATAACCTAAGCTCCGATTTCAGCGAGACTTAGTTAAGTGGAGGATAAGGGAGTCGAACCCTCGACCTCTTGAATGCCATTCAAGCGCTCTCCCAACTGAGCTAATCCCCCGGTCTTTGGTGTTTCGGGACGGATTTCGCGTCCAGATACGAGAAAGTTAACACCGCCGCCTCGGTCTGTCAAGGACAGCAAAGGTGACGACGAACCTGCTGGCCTGCAAAGAAACCGACTTCTTTCCGCGACACGAGCCCGCCCCGCGATGATGCTATCCCTGTCCCTCGGCGAACGGGGCGGCGTAGCCCCCCGGTATCTAGCGATCATGCTGCTCCTCTTTCCCGCCAATTGCACACCACTGGTTCCAAACGGTTCTTGCCAAGCACGCTGCCGGGAAGGAAAATCCACGGCACGTTTGGTTACGATCCGCACGCGGCAGGACTCTCGCGTCAACCAACTGCTGCTGTGCTGCGTCGCCCCGTCGATCCGCACCTTACAGGACTTGCCCGTTGAAAAAACGTCACGTCGTTACGGTTCTCAAAATCGCCTTGCCACTGGCGATTATCGTATGGTTGGTCAGCAGTCTCGACCGGGACCAGTTGCGGCAACTTGGACAGCATTCCATTCGCTGGCCGTTGTTGGGTAGCGGTTTTGCGTTGGCGATGTTCTGTGTTTGTGCGACGTTCGTCCGTTGGTATCTGTTGGTCCGCGCTTTGGATTTGCCGTTCCGGCTGGCCGACGCCTTTCGGTTGAGTTTTGTCGGCTACTTGCTGAATTTCGTGGCTTTCGGCAGCGTTGGGGGCGACCTGTTCAAGGCGGTGTTTCTGGCCCGCGAGCAGCCGGGACGACGAACGGAGGCGGTGGCCACCGTGTTTTTGGACCGGGCGGTCGGGTTGTACTCGTTGCTGGTTGTCGCCAGTGCGGCGATCTTGTTCAGCGGCGCATCGGGCTGGGACGCAGAGGTCAGGACCATCTGCAACCTGACGCTCGCGGCCACTGTGGCGGGGACGGCGGTGATTGCGGTCATCCTGCTTCCCGGCTGGGATCGTTCGCGGCTGATGCAGACCGCCTATCGGATTCCGAAGATCGGTGTCGTCGTCCACCGCTTGGCCGGGGCGTTAAAGGTCTACCGGGGAAAACGGGGTATCCTGGCCGTGGTGGCGGCGGTGAGTCTGGCTGTGCACGTGGTCTTTGCCATGTCGCTGTACTTGTCCGCCGCCGCCGTGTTCGCACAGCATCCGACACTGACCGACCATTTCATCATCGTCCCGCTGTCGTTGACCGCCGGGGCGTTGCCGCTGGCGCCCGCGGGTTTGGGCACATTCGAAGCGGCGATGAGGATCCTGTACCAGGAGATTCCTGCCCAAGCCGGCGGCGATGGCTTTTTGGTGGCCTTGGTCTTCCGCGTGATCACGATCGTCATCGCGGCGATCGGCGTGGTGTACTACTGGTTGGGCCGCCGCGAGGTGGGTGAGTTGCTGCGCGAGGTCGGGCACGAGCAAGAGGACGAGGATATCGAGGCGGCGCTTGACGGTGCCGACGCGGAATAGGCCGGGCGTTGCGAGTTGGCGCGCACGAGCCGCTCTTGCCGTTGGGCGTTCAACGGGCTGGGGGCCGAGGCGTTGTGCGTTCGGCCAGCGAAGCGTCGGCGGCGGACGCGGTCCGATCGGCGGCGTCTGGCGAGGGCGAGTTCGCGTGGGCGGGCTCGTCCTCCGTGACGACGCTTCCGTCTTCGCTCGTCCGCGGCGGCGCCGTGTCGTCCAGCAGGCGGCAACTGACGAGGCGGGTGTGGGAATAGCCCTCGGTCCGCAACTGGGCTGCGCCGTTGCCGCCGGCCAGGCATTGCACGATCCGCACGCGCGATGCGCCCGCGACACAGATGCCGGCGCGGGCATTGCCGCGGCAGGTGACTCCCTTCAGCAGCGTATCGAACACTCCGTCATGCGCGTTGATGCCGTCCAGTTGGAAGCCCTGCACGATCAGATCGCGGATCACGACATGCCGCACCTGGTACAGCGTGATGCCGACGGGCAGGGCACAATACTCCAGGCGATAACTGCCGGGCGTCCTCCCGTTCTCCGGGCGAAAGTACACCTCGCGCTGGAACAGGCACCACTGGAGCGGCTGCAACGGCGGCAACTTCAAGTCGGCCGAGCCGACGGGCACGCGCGTCGCCGGCCGGCCGTCCAGATAAAGCAGCTGGAAGCTCATCCGCGGCGGCGAAAAACGGTAGACCTCACCGCCTACGTGTGTCCAAGCGCTGTCGGGCACATCGGCCAAGCCGTCCAACACGGCGCCGTTGCCGACGATCTCGAACGGATGCTCGGCCGAGCCGCTGTGCCGCCCAGCTTGCAACGTGACGCTTTCGCGATACGGATGAGCGGTCGCGGCCAGGATCACGCGGTCGCCCTTGTCTGCCAGCTTCAGCGCGCGAGTCAGCGTCCGGAAGGGGCCCATCCGTGCGCCCTGCGAGACGGGAGCCGTGCCGTCAAAGCGATCGTCGCCGGCGATATTGTTCACGTAGATATCGCGAGCGGGGGCGGCGCTGGGCAGCGTCAACCAGGCGAGAACCAAGACGGCCACGTACCTCATCAACCGTTTCTCCGTGACTGCGCATCGACTACAATACCGGCGGTCGGATTGTCCGTCGGCGGCACCGCGGCGTCAATCGGAATCCTGGAAGACGGAAACGACAACCGCATTCATGCACTTTACTTCAGGCGGAACCGGGAGGCAACGATGAAAGCCACGATTTGCGGACAAACGCTGGAGTTGGTGGAAGGGGATATCACCAAACAGCGGGTGGATGCTATCGTCAATGCGGCCAACAGCCGTTTGGCCGGCGGTGGCGGGGTGGACGGCGCGATCCACCGCGGCGGCGGTCCGGAGATCATGGCCGAGACCGACCGCCTGCATCCGGATGGATGCCCCACGGGATCGGCGGTCATTTCGTGTGCCGGCAGACTGCCCGCGAAGCACGTGATCCATGCCGTGGGGCCGGTCTGGAGTGGCGGCCGGCGCGGCGAGCCCGACTTGTTGGCCGGCGCGCATCGGCGATGCCTGGAATTGGCGGTCGAGCACGATTGCCGCAGCATCGCGTTTCCCGCGATCAGCACGGGGGTCTACGGTTATCCGTTGGACCAGGCCGCGCGTGTCGCGATCCAAACCGCGATCCAGTTTCTCCAAGAGCAGGGCCGTCCGGAACTGGTTCGCTTCGTCCTGTTCGGCCGCCCGGCCTACGACGAATTCGCAGCCGCCCTGACGGAACTGGCGCCGCCCTCGTAGCGCGGCCACCGCTGACGCCAGGCAGAACGCCCTGCAATCGGTTTGCCGCGGAGTGAATGCCGCGCGGCGAAGGGCAAAGTTCGGCCACGCCCAACCACAGCTCGAAAGAGCCCGACGTCGTCAGTTAAGACCGGAAGAATCGTTGTCAGCGGCACTGCCGCCCGCCGACCTCGACCAGGTGCGACCGGGTCGGTCTCGGTCCGCGCCCAGGGGCGACTATAATGCAATGGAAATCCGTCTTACTTCACCGCGCAACCGGGGTCCGCGGGACCGGACGATTGGACTCCGCGAGCCGCGCATCGCCGCTGATTCGGAGATCGGGAATCCCATGTTGGACGGTCGCTGTCTCGTCCCGATTGCCATCGCCGTGTGCTTCGCCGCGTCCGGGTGCCAGTACCAGACGCCCGTGGCGGCGACGACGCTGGCCAACGGCAAGTTGCCGGACCGCCGCGCGATCCCGATCTCGTTCGATGACCTGCAGTTGGACATGCAGGAAGACGCGGTCTTCGAGTCGTCGATGCTCACCCAGCGGGTCAAGGAATTGGACGGTCAGCGGGTCCGCATTCGCGGCTTCATTTTCCCGGCGATCTTCCAGCAAACGGGCATCACGCAGTTTCCGTTGATCAAGAACACCCAGTGCAAATTCGGGCCCGGAGGCTTGGCGCATCACATCATCCTGGTTGATCTGCAGCCTGGACTGAGCACTTCCTTTACGGTGCGGCCCATCGCCGTCGAGGGCCTGCTCACGGTCCGGCCCTTTCACGGCCCCGACGGGAATACGTGGACGATCTACCACTTGGTTGGCGACAAGATTGACTGAACTTGCCGGAGGCCAACTGCAGTCGGTTGGTCGCTTGGCATCCCGCATCATCGCTCGAAGATCGCCTCGCCCCACCGCTCCGGTCTTGCAGAAAAAGCGTTGGGAATTGCTCAAAATCGCCGGCTCCAGACAGAACCTCGCCGCGCCGCGTCAACACAAACACGGCGCACTTGGCGTTTCAAACTCCGTCGGGGCTCCGCGTCACCCCGCCTGAAATCCCCAAACAGGGCTTGTCGCACCCTCTGGATGCGGTCCCAACCGGCTAGATCCGGCACAGCCAACCCTGGCACAAGAGCCGACTGCAAAAAGACAGGTACCTCGCGTGGTCGTTCTTCCTGGAGGTTCTCCGGGGCGACTCGGAACCCCTCCCCCTTTTTTCAGCGGGGCGCTAAGGACGGGACTTGGGCCTCAGATCCAGGCAAACCAGGCGATCGTTGCCGCGGACGTACAACAGGCCGTGGGACAGGATCGGCGCGGCCCAGCAGGGATAGGCCAGCAGCGGTTCGCCGACTTCGGATCGGAGCGTCCCCTCCTCGACGGCTGCCACCAGTTCAAATCGCGCCGGATTCGCCTTGAAGACGATCAGCTGTCCGAACTCGCCGAGGCTGATGAAGTGGCCGTCCACGTACAGCAGCGACGTGCGCGTGGTCCGATCCGCCGTCCACATCACCTTGCCGGTCCTCCAATCGACGCACCGCAGATCGGCGTTGTGCGTGTGCCGGCCGCTGCAGCCGTACAAGGATCCGTCGTGATAAATGGGCGTGTTCCAGTGCGTCTGCATGGCTTTTTCCCGACTGCGGGGCTTGTCGCGCCAGACGACCTCATAACCGCCCGGACGGACCTTCAACAGCGAACTTCCCGGACCGTACGCCTCCGAGATCAACACCTCGTCACCCGCGACGACCGGCACGCTGGCATGGACGCTCTCCAACAGCTTGGCCCGCCAGGGATAGTGAAAGTCGACTTGGCCGGTCGCCGGTTCGAAGCCCAGCAGTCCGCCGCGGGCGAACGCAAAACACCAGCGGCGGTCGCCGATCGTGGCCAGTTTGAGCGAGGCGCAGCTTGCCAATTCATCGCTGATCGCGTACACGACTTCCCCCGTCCGCTTGTCGAACGCGACGATGCCGCTGCCGTCGCCGACGACCTCGTCCAGTTGCCCCGGCGGGACGTTCTGGCAGGCGGCGGGACTGCCGCCGACCATGACGATCAACAGCCGGCCCTCGACGACGGGATTGCTGGCCACGCCAAAGAAGTTCTGCACCACGCCGAACGCTTCCCGCGTGTTCACTTGCCACAGGAGCTTGCCGTCCGAGGTGTTCAGGCAGAACAGCATGCCGTCCGCGCCGAACAGGTAGACGCGCTCGCCATCGACCAGCGGCGAGCATCGCGGGCCGCCGTGGTAGCCGTACATGTCGGAGTAGTCGGTGGGCGATTCAAATCTCCACAATTCATCGCCCGTCAAGGCGTTCAGGCAGGTCAGCCGGGCGTTGTCGGCGAAGCGGTCGAACTGGTACAGCCGCCCTCGGCTGACAGAGCCAATCCCGTAACTGGCTCCCAGACGCTTGTGCCAGACGACTCGCGGGCCCTGCGCGGGCCAGTTCAAGACCAGGCCTCGCTCCGTGGATTTGCCGTCGCCGGTCGGCCCCAGAAATGTCGGCCAGTCGCCGTTGGGGACGGGCAAAGACCGCACCTCGGCCGCGTCGCTCCGATGCGGAGCCACGGCCCAAGCCGGTCCCCACAACGCGGGCCAGACCACGATGACGGCCCATCCGAGCCGAGCCGGTCGGCGGTTGTCGGGCATCCGCGTTTTCTCCTGGCGGCGATGCGCGGCACGGAACGAACCTCGCTCGCCGGCGCACTGCGTCTCGGCGGCGCACTGCGTCTCGGCGGCGTGGCGACGTGCGGCAGCGTCCGCATCCTGCGCGGGGTGGTTTCGGATGGTCCTCGGTTACGGACTCTTTTCCAACTTGCCGATCAGCCCGCGCACGCACTGCTCCATCGCCTTCAGTTGGGCCGTGAAATCGGCCACTCGCGAGTGGTGAATTTCCTCCTTCAATTCGCCCAGGCGATCTTGGAGGAGTGACAGCAGAAACTCTCGTTCGACGTCCGTCAGTTCCACGTTCATCGTGCTGCCCTTTCTATGGACGAGAACCCGTCACGCCTTGTCGATGCCGACAATCCGACTTACCTTGATAGACGGCACACCGCCGCAGAAAGCCGCCACGGAGAAGTTTCCCCCGACCCTTTTACTATGACGCCTTCCGAACGGGAATACAAGCCGATGTCTGACGCCGCCGTCTGGGACGAAGCCCGCCGCCGAATTCAAGCCGCCTACGATCCCGCCCTGGTGCGCGGCGCCGGTCACCGACTGGCCGATCTGCTGGCCGGGCACTTGACGGCCCTCCAAGCGGGCGACGGCTGCGTGCTCCCCTGGCGCCGGCCGCCGGAGAGCGTGGCGGAGGCTTGCCGGATGCTCGAACGAGGTCCCGGAACGGACCTTTCCGCCGAGTCGCTGCTGGAGCGTTTCGCCGAATTGGTGACGGAGATGCTCCGGCGGGGAATCCATTTGCATCATCCCCGCTACGTCGGGCATCAGGTGCCGGCCTCCGTGCCGGTCGCCGGACTGTTCGACGCCGTCGGTTCCGTGACCAACCAGTGCATGGCCATCTACGAGATGGGGCCGTGGGCGACGGCCGCGGAATGGGCGATGGTGCAAGAGTTGGGCCGCGCGATCGGTTGGCAACCCGGACACTTCTCCGGACTGGTGACGCACGGCGGCTCGCTGGCCAATTTCACGGCCTTGCTGACCGCCCGCAACGTGACACTGGGCGATGCCTGGGAGCGGGGCCTCGCCCGCGACGGTCCGCCGCCCGTGATGGTCGTTCATGCGGACGCCCATTACTGCGTTTCTCGCTCTGCCGGGATGCTGGGGCTGGGCACCAACCAGGTGCTGCGTGTCCCGCTGGACGCTCGCCGCCGCATGGATCCGAACCAGTTGGACGAGATGCTTCGGGGACTGCGGGCGACCGGACAGCGCATCGTGGCCGCTGTCGCCTGCTCCTGCTCTACGCCCGTGGGTGCGTTCGACCCGTTGCCGGACATCGCCGACGTGTGCCGCCGCCACGACGTCTGGCTGCACGTCGACGCCGCCCACGGCGGAGCCGCCTGTCTCAGCACGCGGCATCGGCATTTGGTGTCGGGCCTGGAGCGGGCCGACAGCCTCGTCTGGGACGCGCACAAGATGCTCTTCATGCCCGCCCTGTGCGCCTTTGTCTTCTATCGCGACACCTCGCACCGCTTCGAGACGTTCCGCCAGGTCGCGCCGTACCTGTTCGATCCCACCGCTCCCGCTTTGGTCGAGTTCGACAGCGGACTGCGAGCCGTCGAGTGTACCAAGCGATCCGCTGCGTTCGGCCTGTGGGGCGCGTGGGCGCTGTTTGGGCCGCAGTTGTTCGCCGATCTGGTCGACGTGACGTTCGAACTCGGACAAGTCCTGTACCAGAAACTCCTGGCGGCCCCCGATTTCGAGCCGGTCCACGAGCCGCAGTGCAACATCGTCGTGTTTCGGCATCTGCCGGAAACGCTCCGCGACGCGCCGCCCGAACAGCTCGGACGGTTCCAGATGGACCTCCGCCGGCGGCTGATCGAATCCGGCGAATTCTATCTCGTCTCGACGAACATCGACGGGGTCGGCGCGTTGCGAGTGACGATCATCAACCCGCTGACCACCTCCGATCACCTGGATCAACTCCTGGACGCACTCCGCGACCACGGGCGGCACTTGCTGGCGGAGAGGTAAGGCAACGAAGGCGCTGCAGTTCGGCCCCTGTGCTCCCGGTGTCACGCGTGCCCAGGACAGTGCTTCCACGCCGGCGAAGGCAGCCCTGCCGCAAAGGGACGCCCAAACAAGAACGGGAACGCACCCCCACTCCCCAAGTCACTTTCCTTGGCGTACGATATGGCTGGGGTTGTAGGTGGAACCGAACCTGAAAAAGCAACCTGTTGGGAGAGGCCGGAATTCTAATCGTTGCCGAGTTCTCCCGTCGGAATCGCGTGCCGATCCGCATTGCGTGTGAAACTGCTCATGGCCCTGCACGAACGCGAATACTATCGGGACGACCGCAGGCCCCCGCTGCATTTCGCGGAACGGCTGATGGTCACCAACCTGGTGATCCTCAACGTGGCCATTTACTTGATCGACACGTTCCTGGGCGGCGAACACTGGCTGCAGAACGCCCTGTCGCTCAGTTCGGCCGATTTGGCCAAGCCTTGGTTGTGGTGGAAGTTCCTCACGTACGGCTTCGCCCACCACTCGGACGTCGCCCACGTTTTCTGGAACATGCTGGGGCTGTGGATGTTTGGCCGGGACGTCGAGATGGTTTACGGGCGGCGGGAGTTTTTGCGGATCTACGTCCTGGCCGTGATTCTCGGTTCGGCAGTCTGGGCCCTGCGCTGCCTGATGTTCGGCTCGCCTCAGGTGGAGCATGTCCTCTTGGGCGCCTCCGGGGCGGTGACGGCGGTTATTCTGCTGTTTGTACTGCACTACCCGAAACGCACGATCCTCCTGATGTTCGTCCTGCCCGTGCCCGCTTGGGTGCTGGGGGCGCTGGTTATCGGCGGGAATGTGATGGAAATGGTCGGCAGTCAGCCGACTCCGGGACGGCAGAACATCGCCTTCGACGTCCACCTGGCGGGCGCCGCCTTTGCCATTCTTTACTTCCGGTTCGGCTGGAGCCTCGGCGGTCTGCTGCCGGCGTTGTTTTCACCCCGATCGTCGTGGAAGCGATTCCAGAGGAAACCGCGTCTGCGGATTCATGACCCCGACCCGGACGATGGCGACGTGATTGAGGAGGGCGATCGGCTTTTGATCAAGGTCCACCGCGAGGGCGAAGCCAGTTTGACGGCCAAGGAACGCCGCGTCCTGGAAGCCTACAGCCGCCGGATGCGGGAAAAGCACCGTCACGATTGAGCGACCGGTTCGCGTCCCGCCACGTCGCGAAGACCGGCGACCGCAGATTCTCACAGTTCCCGACATCAGGCGTTCGCCTGTGAAGCGTGGAGCAACAGGCGGGGCGGGGCACTTGCGTTCCCCCCCTGCAGGCGTCTTGCCAGCGTCGGATCGACGCTTCCTTTCGCTTTTCGCCAGGCAGCCAGGTTTGCCTGACCGGCGAGGACGACGTTCAGAAACCCAAGCTAGCACTCGTTGGGGCCGTTGAATTGTAGCGTTTGTGCGGCTTGTCGCACGAACAACGCGAATGCTGGATATTCCGGCAGTGTCGAACCGAAGGATTGTTCTGGAAAGTCCGGCCCAGGCCCAAGGTCCGCCTTAGACTCCGAGTTTCCTTCGACATGTCGCGGTCCAGACTGGTGAGCCCAGTCACCTATCTACTGCTGTTCGGCTTGCCGCTCCTAGCGGCAAGTCCTGTTCCTGCCGAGCGCGCAGCGTCCGCGGTCGTGGAATCGCAACGGCTACCCCCCCCAGCTCGTGGCGTCCTGGACTCGTTTTCCGCCCCCTGCCGCCTGCCGCCGGTACCGCAACTGCCGTCCGCTGCGCCCCGCCGCATTCCGCTGGACCCCGAATCGGCCAGCGATGAATTGCAGCGACTCAGTTCCCGTGTTCGCGATCTTGAGCGCGCGCTGTCCGCCAACAAGGCCCGCAGCGGCGAGCCGGGTTCTGCCCTCGTGCGTTCTCTCGATCTGCAGGGCGCACTACAACCCCTGGAACTTCGCTCGGAAGCGGTCGAGGGCCAGATTTCGGCCTTAGAGCAACGCTTTGCCGGATTGGATGCTGGCCTCGGTCAAGTCGACCAGCAGTTGAAACAGGCCGATCAACAACTGGACGGAACGGCCAAGCAACTGGCGGAACTGGAACAGAAACTGGACGAAAAATCGAAGAGTCTCGACAAAGTGCTTGATCCTTCGTGGGTCACGCAGAACCTCCCTGACTGGCTCAATGAAGGCTTCAAACTGGGCATGTACCTGCGTGCGGGCTACGGCGTGAACGGGCGCGGCGGCGGAATCGAGGAATTCGCCGTCCCCGATAATCTCTTTGAAATTGTCTGGCGACTGGGGAACGAGAAGGACACGTACGGCGAACTCTGGTTCCAACAGAGATTCAACCAGCGGGAGCCCGACAAACCCCAGGTTCTGGTTTGGACCGACCTCGCCTTCAAGTACCGCAGCGACAAGACCAACTATAGCGTCGACGAGGACGCGGACATCCTCGTCCGCGAAACGTATGTCGAAGTGACCAAGGTGCTCGAGGGGCATCCGGAAGTCGGGTTCTGGATCGGCGAGCGATTCTACGACCGGCACGACATTCACATCACCGACCTGTTTGCCCTGGACAACAGCGGCTGGGGTGGAGGCGTGAGGGATGTTGACCTGGACTTTGGCAAGCTGTGGGTGGCCTACCTGGGCGGCACGCGGGACCAGTTCAAAGACTATGGCGGCGTGGGAACCTTGACCGAACAGCATCTGGACCTGCGCATCAAAGGAATCGAAACGTTCAAAGGAAAAACGATGCTGTGGCTGGATTTTGCCTGGGTTCCGGGTGGAAACTACACCGATTTCGGGATTGCCAATCGAAGTGTCACCGGAGTCGGCGATCAGGATTTGAGCGGCGATTTGCGGATGATCACGTATGACGAGGTCCGTTTCGAGACTGAAGCCGGACTTGCGATCGGGATTGTTGACGAGCGCGATCTGCTGGGCGGTTTCAATAAACTCTTCGTGATGTACGGCTTTGGCGCTGCTGCAGATTTTAATACCTACATAGTTGTTGGAAAGCCGCCCGGCGCGGTCGGCGATCAGGAGCGGTTTTTCGCGGCGAATTGGTTTGTCAAAAGCGTGAATGACTGGCTGCACTACATGGTGGCGTTTACATTCGACGACGAGAATGTCGGCCAAGGTCACGATGGGACCTACGGGTACGGGTTTTCGCAGCCCAAGCGACGCTTGTACTCGGCTGGCGTGCGGCCGATCTTCATGTTCACGGAGACGCTGGCCCTTCAATTCGAGACGGGAATCGACTACGTGGATGAGATTCGTTACACGGCAAAGAGCGGAGACAACGCCTACTGTGCCAAGTTCACGGTAGCGCCGACCATTCGGACTGTTTCCAGTCTGGGGAAGGTCAAGCCCGACGAATTCCCGCGTCCTAACTTCTGGAGTCGTCCTGAATTAAGGCTTTTCGCGACCTATGCGTGGTGGAGTTCCAGCGCTCGGGGTTTGGTGGGTGCGCCTGCCTACCAAGAACAGACGGACGGCTGGAGTTTTGGGGTCCAAGCAGAAACTTGGTGGTGAGCAACCCTTGATGGACGATGATTCCATCGCTACACTACGTTTTTGCACAACGCAGGAAATGCAAATACCTATGGCAGTTGGGCTCATCTGTGGATGAACGCCCCGGAGGTGACGAGAGTTGACCGGCACGAAGACGTACATGGCCAAACCGGGCGAGTTGACCAAAAAGTGGTGGGTGGTGGACGCGACCGACAAGGTCGTTGGCCGGCTGGCGAGCGACATCGCCATGATCCTGATGGGAAAGCACCGGCCGACCTACACGCCTCACGTTGATACGGGAGACTACGTGATCGTGATCAACGCGGAGAAGGTCGTGTTCACGGGTAACAAGTGGACCGACAAGAAATACACGTGGTATTCTGGCTATCCCGGCTTGCACGTGGAGACAGCGGGCGAAAGGCTGAAGAAGCACCCGGATCGGATTCTGCGCGAGGCGGTGCGGCGCATGCTGCCTAAGAACCATTTGGCCCGCCGCATGCTCGACAAATTGAAAATCTACACGGGCCCGGAGCACGAGCATCAGGCCCAGCAGCCGGAACCGTTGGAGTTGGCAATTAAGTAGGCGGCTGCGTGAACGGCCCCGTGCCGCGTTGAGCGCAGTCTTCGATGAACAAGCACACAAGGACTTCTTCAACTCGATCGCAAGGCAAGTATGGTAGCAGTAAAGACTGACAAGATTACGGGCGACGCTTTGGGGACGGGACGGCGAAAGACGGCGGTGGCTCGAGTGCGAGTCCGCGCGGGAAGCGGTCGAGTGACCATTAACGACCGGCCGCTCGATCAGTTTTTCTTAGTTGACGGCGATCGGCGAGCCGTGAACGACGTGTTGCAGGCGACGGGCAGGAACGACAGCGTGGACGTGTCGATCCGCGTCAGCGGCGGCGGACCGGCGGGCCAGGCAGGCGCGTGCCGGATGGGGATCGCTCGAGCGCTGATCAGTTACGACTCCAGCCTGTTTCCGGTGCTGCGTGACGGCGGCTTCCTGACCCGCGATTCGCGCATGAAAGAGCGGAAGAAGTACGGCCTGCGTGGCGCTCGCCGCGGGGTGCAGTTCTCCAAACGCTAACGGGCAGAAGGTTTCGAGCCGGATCAGCGATCGTTCGCACAGATGCGACCCGCCCGTGGGCGCTGTGCCCGGGCTGGAAGCCGGAGGCAATCCAGCCAGACGGAATCCGAACCCGTCGTGGACGGGTTCGGATCGCTTCCTCTGCAAGGTCCAATCGCGATCGTCGTCGCGAGACATCTTCTGGGTTCACGCTGCCGGCTTTTTGCGGTCGGCCATGGCCTTGCGGACGGCCTCGGAACCCTTCTCCAACACTGCGGCCGGGAGGACGACGTCCATATCCAGGCCGTCAGTCGAGAGTCGCACGCCAAAGCCGATCGGCGGCGTCTCAGGAATTTCCGGAAGTTCGGGCACCCCTGATCCTCCCGGCGGCGCCACGGTTTTGAGGAATCGAGACACGTACGCGGCCGCGCCGCGGGGACTGACAAAACCCTGCCATTGGGCGCCAACGGGCAGCATTGCCGCCGTTTTGGCGACTGCGGCGTGGTCCGCCAACTGCGGCTTGCCGTCCCGTATCGCCTTGACCGCCGGGCCCAACTGTTGAGGAGTGATGTACACACCGATCACGGTGTGTTCGTCGGCCGCCGCCATGTAGACGTTCATCTTGCCGCCGCTGCCAAACATCAGTTCCATCATCTTCTTGGATTCGGGAGCCCGTGCCTGTTCGCCCAGAAAGGGCTCCATGTTCATCGCCAACTTCAGCACCGGCAGCCCGTCGATTTCGATCCGCTCGCACTCGAACGAGAACAGCGACGAGTTGGCCTCTTGGAAGATCTTCACCATCTCGGTCAGCGAGTCTTCGTAGCCCTTCAAATACGCCTTGGCGTCCTTCGTTTGCACGGCCAGCAAGAGCCGGCCGTACAACGGTTCGTCCGCTTTGCTGACGTCCATCAGCAGCGCCATGGATCGCAGTCCCCGCATGGACTTCAGCGAGATTTCCGACAGCTTTTTGAGCTGCTCGTCGCTCAGCTTTTCGCCGCCTGGGTAGGACCGCATCATCTCGAACGACATTTTTATCCAGGACTTCATGGACGCGGCCGTGAAGACGCCGCCGCCGGCCACGAAGAACGGCGACTGGGGCAGTCCGGCCAGCGGGCTGACCGTGGCCGGTTTGGCTTGGGCGGCGATCCTGGCCAGCGTCCCCCCCTTGACCGGCAGCGTGCGGCTGACGACACGAACCGCACCGTCGTCGGCGATCCGCAGGCCGACGGCAAAGTGACTGAGTTCCTTGTCCATCGACTGAATCAGCGAATCGTACATGCCCAGACTGGCCAGGGCTGCCTTGCCTTGCTCGCCCTGCTTGGCCAATTCCATTTTGGCGATCTTCAAACCAGCCTGGATTTGCTGCTGGGCGAACTTGATGCCGGCCGGGGGCGCGACGGCATAGGCATCGTTCTCGCCCCGCCATGCGTCCAGCTCCGGCGCGGCGGCCGCGATGCCGTTCGACGCAGCGACGACGGCTTGCAGGGTTGCCTGGTTCGCTTCCTCGGCGACCACGGCGAAGCCGTCCTTGGGCAACGCGACGAACCGCCTTTCGCCGACGGAAACCCTGGCCACGGCGTCCGTTCCGGTTTCGGCCTTCATCTGTTTGAGCAAGGCTGCGTAATTCGCCGCAGGCACGAAGGCCACCACGACAGGAGCGCCGTCGGGGACGCTGGGCACCGCTGCCAGCGCGAGGTTGCCTTGTTCATCCAGACCTTCCCGCAGCCCCAGCGTCAGTTTCGCGGTGCTCAGCAAA
Organism: Candidatus Anammoximicrobium sp.; assembly: GCA_012515235.1. Taxonomy (GTDB): domain Bacteria; phylum Planctomycetota; class Planctomycetia; order Pirellulales; family Pirellulaceae; genus Anammoximicrobium. The sequence continues at coordinate 102,401 of JAAYYU010000079.1, read as the reverse complement.
TCCAGCGGGGGCACCTTCAACTGCAGGGCGAGCGATCTGAGCTTCTCGTTCGTCGCCCCAACACGATTCACCACGACGACGCCCAAGGCGTTGTCGGGGACCAGTTTGAGAACGTCTTCGGCCGCAGCCATCGCCGCGGGAACCACGGTTAGCAAACAGCAGACAGCGGTGCGTAGAAACCTCGGCACACTCATGGAACACTCCCTCACTTTCGTCACGACGTGCGTGGAAACACCAGGGCCGCCAGCGCCGTCCAACCCCGACGCGAGAATCCGGGACAGGCTCGAGACCGCCTGTAATTCGCTGGTCGCCCGCAGATCTTGGAGGCATTCTACACCATTGAGCCGGCGGCTTGACCAGCCGGACCTGCGTGATTGGCTGACTTTTCGCCGCCGGTGACGGTGTGGTAAACTGCTGGCAGGTCCAGGATTTCATTTGCGGCACGGGGCCGGAACCCGGCGCGGCTTTTTTCCAGCAAGGGGTACCGTCATGTCAGCTACCACCGCCGGGTCAATGACCAGCCGTCAGCGTCTGCAGGCCACCCTGAGCCACCGCCAGCCGGATCGAGTCTGTGTGGATTTCGGCGCCACGGCCGTCACCGGGATGCATGTCAGCGCGGTGACCCGGCTCCGCCGGGCGGTGCTCGGCCAAAGCGATTACCGCGTCAAAGTGATCGAGCCGTACCAGATGTTGGGCGAGGTGGACGACGAACTGCGGGCCGCCCTGGGCATCGACCTGATTGGCGTTCCCGGCCGCAAAACGCTGTTCGGCACCCTGGCCGGCGATTGGAAGCCCTGGACGTTGAACGACGGTACTCCGGTGCTCGTTTCCGGCGACTTCAACGTCACCCAGGATGAAGCTGGCGACACGTACATCTATCCCGAAGGCGACACTTCGGTGCCGGCCAGCGGCCGCATGCCGGCGGGAGGATACTTCTTCGACGCGGTCATTCGCCAAGACCCGATCGACGAAGAGCGATTGGACCCGGAGGACAACCTGGAGGAGTTCGGGCTGTTCAGCGAGGAAGATCTGGCCTACTACCGGACGATGCGCGATGGGCTACTGCAGCATCCGGACTGCGGCCACATGCTGTGCGTGCCCGGCACGGCGTTTGGCGATATCGCGCTCGTTCCGGCTCCGTTCCTGAAACACCCGCGGGGCATCCGGGACGTGGAAGAGTGGTACGTTTCGACGGTGACTCGCAAAGCTTACGTGCGGACGGTGTTTGAACGGCAGTGTGAGATCGCCGAACAGAACCTCGTCGCGTTGATCGAGCTGTTTGGCGACCTGATCGACGCGGCCATGATCACCGGCACCGACTTCGGCACCCAACGGGGCCCGTTCATTTCCCTGGCCGCCTATCGAGATTTGTACCAGCCCTTTCACAAACGCGTCAACGATCTGATCCACTCGCGAACGACATGGAAGACCTTCATCCATTCCTGCGGCTCGGTGTATCAGCTGATCCCGGACTTCATCGAATCCGGCTTTGACATCCTGAATCCGGTCCAGTGCTCGGCCGCCGAAATGGACCCCGTGCGGCTGAAGCGAGAATTCGGCAAGGACGTGGTGTTCTGGGGGGGCGGAGTCGACACGCAGAAGACGATCTCGTTCGGCACGCCGCAACAGGTGTACGACGAAGTGCGTCAGCGGATCGAGATCTTCAACGAGAACGGCGGTTTCGTGTTCAATTCGATCCACAACGTCCAAGGCCCCACGCCCACCGAAAACCTGCTCGCCCTGTTCCGCGCCGTGAAGGACAGCGCTGGGTAACGCGCGGCGCGGAACGGCGATTGGGCCGCGGCCCGCACGCCGCCACGGTGACCGTCACGAAAAGACGAACTCACGAGCACCCCAGACGACACGGTGACAAGAAGACTCCAAGTATGAAAGGCCCCTGATGAGAAAACCTCTCCTCTCCAGCGTGTTTCTGATGTCATGGCTCGGCCTGGCTTTATCGGCTTGTGCCGCGTCGGCAGCCGCGGACCTGATAGCCCCCGGGGCAAAGGTGGAACGGCTCGCAGACGGTTTTGCGTTTACGGAAGGCCCTGCCTGCGACGCGCAGGGCAACGTCTACTTCACCGATATCCCCAACCAGCGCATTCACAAGTGGTCGTCCGACGGAAAGCTGAGCGTGTTTCGGGAGGACAGCGGCGGGGCAAATGGCCTGTTCTTCGACGGCTCCGGGAATCTGGTGGTTTGCGAGGGCGGCCAACGTCGCGTGACGTCCCTGGCGCCCGACGGCACGGCGACCGTGTTGGCGGACAGCTATGCCGGCAAGAAACTGAACAGTCCGAACGACCTGTGGGTCGATCCGAAAGGCGGCGTCTACTTCTCCGATCCGCGTTACGGCAGCCAGGAGGGCGTGGAGCAGGATGGATTCCACGTGTACTATCTGCCTCCCGGCCGCAAGTCCTTGCGGCGCGTGATCGACAACCTGGTCAAGCCCAACGGCGTGGTCGGGACTGCCGACGGCAAGCTGCTGTACGTGGCCGATGCGGGCGACGGCAAGACCTACGTGTACCGCATCCGGGAGGACGGCGCATTGCACGACCGGAAACTGATCGCCCCCGTCGGCTCCGATGGCCTGACGCTGGACGAACGAGGCAACCTTTACCTGACGCGAGGCGTGGTGCATGTGTACCGCCCGGACGGCCAGAAGCTTGCCGAAGTCGTGGTTCCCGAATCGCCGTCCAACGTTTGTTTCGGCGGCGCGGACCGTCGGACGTTGTTCATCACCGCCCGCAAGGGCCTGTACGCAATTCGCATGAACGTCGCAGCCCCGTGAGGTTTCCGCACAGCCGTCAGGCCTTGAACACGGCATGGTCTCTGCCGGCGTCGAACGAAGGAGAATCGTATGCGTTACCAGCTTTGCGCCCCCGCCGCGTTTGTCGTCTTGGCCGCGCTGAGTGCCGCAAGCAGCGAGGATCGGCTGCAGGTTCGCTGCCCCCCGTTGCACGACAAGACCGATCAGCCGGTGACCGTCGAAGTGACGGGGCCGAAGGCCTGGTCGGGCAAGCCGGTGGCGTTGCGCAAAGGCGGGACCACCGTCTGCGCCGGAGAATTCATCGCGGCGCAGGATGGGGCGGTCGCCAAGCTGGCGTTCGATCCGCTGCCCTGGGGCATTCGCCCGGACGTCCTGGACGTGACGGTCGCGGGCGAGAAGCAGTCCCAATTTCCCGCCCCGCTGGTCTTCCTTGGGATGCGCGGCAATCCGCCCAAAGACGAGGTGCTCGCCGCGCTCAAGTCGCCGGGCGGACTGTTCCCCATGATCGATCGGTTCGGCCAGTACCGGCACCGTGATTGGCCGGGAAAGACGGCGACGCTGGACGATCTGCGCCGGCAGCGTGAAGCGGAGCGAAGGGACTTGCAGGACCAGGCGGGGCCGAGCGGCTGGGACACCTACGGCGGCTGGATGGACGGCCCGCAGTTACGGGGCACCGGGTTCTTCCGCGTGGAAAAGCACCAAGGACGATGGTGGCTGGTCGATCCCGACGGGTCGCTGTTCTGGTCCCACGGCATCGACTGTGTCCGCTCGTCGTCCGGCACCACGCCGCTCGCGGACCGGATGCATTACTTCGAGCCGTTCCCGGCGGCGGGCACGCCGGAGGCGATGTTTCTGGGCCAGCAGACTTGGGCGCCCAAGGGATACTACCAGCGGTTCCAAGGCCGGCCTTTTCAGACGTTCAACTTCACCGGCGTGAATCTGTTGCGCAAGTACGGTCCCGCCTGGCCTGCGACGTTTGCCCAGTTGGCGCACGTGCGGCTGTGCAGTTGGGGGATGAACACCATCGGCAACTGGTCCGACCCGGACATCTATCTGCTGCGGAAGACGCCCTACGTGGCGACCTGTTCGCCCGGCGGCCGGGACGTGCGGCAGATCCAAGGCAGCACGGGTTACTGGGGCAAGTTCCCGGATCCCTTCGATCCGGGATTCCGTGCTGCTTTGCGCCGGGCGCTGGATCAGGAGCAAGGCAAGGCAACTGGCGATCCGTGGTGTCTGGGCTTCTTCGTCCACAACGAATTGGGCTGGGGCGACGAAACCTCCCTAGCCATCGCCGCGCTGGCGTCGCCGCCCGGTCAGCCTGCCAAAGAGGCCTTCCTGAGCGATCTGAAAAAGAAATACGCCGCGATCGAACCGTTGAACGCCGCGTGGGGAACGAAGCATGGTTCCTGGGACGCGCTGGCGGTTGCCACCGACCCGCCCGACAAGCAAAAGGCGGGCGAGGATTTGAAGGCGTTCTACACGCGACTGGCCGAAGAGTACTTCCGCACGTGCCGCGAGGAAGTCCACCGGGCGGCCCCGCACCAGCTGTACTTGGGCTGTCGCTTTGCCTGGGTCAACGACCGCGCGGCCCTGGCTGCTGCGAAATACTGCGACGTGATCGCCTATAACCTGTACAAACGCGACATTGCCGGATTCCGCCTGCCGGCGGGTATCGACAAGCCGGTGATCGTGGGCGAATTCCACTTCGGCGCGCTGGATCGCGGCCTGTTCCATCCGGGGCTGCAGAAGACAGCCAACCAGCAGGAGCGGGCCGCGATGTACAAGAGCTACGTGCAAGGCGCGCTGCGGAATCCGGCGATCGTCGGGACGCACTTTTTCCAGTACGGCGACCAGGCGACCACCGGACGCGGCGATGGCGAAAACTACCAGATCGGCTTTCTCGATATCTGCGACACGCCGTACCCGGAGACAATCGCTGCTTGCCGCGACGTGGGATACACGATGTACCCGTACCGGGCGGAAAAGGGCGGGACGACAGGCGAGTGAGGCGGGCCTGCGCTGCTGGATTCCCGATTCACGGGCTGGGATCGGAGCGGTCGGGCCTTCGTTTTCGGGACTTGACGCCGCGGCGCAGGGCGGGGTGCGAAACGTCGCTCGGCAAGGTTCTGACCTGCGTTTTCACGCCTTGACGCATTCGGCGAACAGGTTGACCCCTTCGGCCTCAAACTGCAGCCTGGTGCAGGGCCGGCCGAACTTGGACGCCGCGAACAAGCGGTGCATCTCGTCTTCCGTGCGATGGATCAGCTTCCAATCCAGCACATGTTCCATGATGGCGCGCGACGAGTTGACCGGATGGAAGTTGCCCAGGATCAAGCGGCCGCCGGGGCGCAGCAGAGCATGGGCGTAGTCCATCAACTTCAGCACGAAGGCGTCGTTGAAGTAGTCGATCAGTCCCACGCTGTAAACCAGATCCTGGGGCGGCAGCTCCAGGCGATGCCGCCCTACGGCCAGGTAGATCAGGTTCTGCTGTTCCAGCGTCAGACGCTCCCGAAGGCCCCGCTGCACGGCTCGCTCTCGGACAAAAGACAACGCCTGTTCGTCGATGTCGATCAACGTGGCGTGCAAACGGGAAGCCAGCGCGGGCTCTTGCAGGACGTCGAACACTTCCTCGGCCGGACCACAGGCCAGACTGGTGAAACGCACCAGGCCTTCGGGGACGCCCCGGCACGTGCGGCGGATCTCCTCGACCAGCAACCCGCGGCGATTCCGCACCGCCTTGGCTCCCGACAGGTCCAGAAAGCAGCGGTCGATGACCGGTCCCAGATGCCCCTTGCCCTGCCCCCGGTTCTCGTAGATCTCCTCGATGCTCAGGAAGTCGCCGGCATACCCGCGCGGCTTGACGAACATCCGTTCGGCGGAAGCCGTCAGCAGCAGGTAGGGCATGAACTGCAGCCGGACCCGGCTGCCCAATTCCTCCCGCACGTGTTCGTCCAGCCCCGACCGTTCGCCGATCCGCTCGTTCAGGAGCACGGCGAAGCGGCTGAATTGCCGCTCGATTCCCGCTGCGCTGGCCGCCGGCACCTGGCCTCTTTTCACCGCCTCGGTCTCCGCCGCCGCGAGACTCGACTTCAACTCTTCCAAGGCTTCGGCCAACGGCGCCCACAGCTCCGCATAACGGTCCTCCGGCGGCTCGGCTCGACGCCGTTCCCGCGTAAGCGTCAACACGCGTTGCCGGAGCCGTTGTGCCAGAATCAACGCAAAGGCCCGGTACCAACGGGACGCAAACGGGGGCTCGGCGCTCAGCTTGGCCGCCAGCACCTCGTGGGGGACGGCCAGCAGCACCGTCGGCTCCACCGCCTTGACCGTCGCCGAGGCTGGGCGGTTCTCCAGCAGCGACATCTCGCCGACTAGTTCTCCGGGCCCCAGGACAGCCAACGGGCGGTCGCCTCCCGAAGCGATGGCGACCTGGAGCAAGCCCTGCAGCACCAGGTACAAGGCTTCCGGCCGGAGCCCCTCCTCCGTGATCGACGCCTGGGCGGGCACGCGGCGCTCCCTGCCCGCCTCGATAATCCAAGCGACGTCGTCTTCGGTCAATTCCTTGAGCAGCGACAGCCCTTCAAACATCACGAAACCCTCAGATCGGAAGAATATCCCTCGACAGCCGACTCGCCCGCCGCAGCCCGGCGTTGCGCATGCCTGGGCTTCCTGTCAGCCGCGAGACTCACTGCCGGCGATCATTTGTGCTCGAACGCCCAAATCCCATCGAACCCCACACGCGGCTGCGGATCGAGCGATCGGATGTGCTCCCGCAGCGACTGGGACGGACCGTCCCGCGGCGCGGCCCCGTCCCGGCACCCAGGCTCCAGGGCCGCCTGCGCTTCGAACCAGCGTCCTTGCTCAAAGTGGCCCAGCGCGGCTTCGTAGGCGTCGCGGCACTGCTGCCAGTCCGCCGTTTCGCCGCCAGCCGCCAGTTCGTACAACTCCACCGCTTCCTCAACCCCCGCCAACCTCGCACGGCACAGGCGCCGCAAGGGGAAGTCCGCGCGCAAGCTGCGCCGCGTGGCGCCGGTCAGGACGGCCGAAACCCCGATCTGCTTCGTGACGCCTTCGACGCGGCTGGCCAAATTGACGGTGTGACCGCGAGGCCCGTACTTCATCCGCCGCCGGCTGCCGGCGTTGCCCACCAGTGCCGCCCCGGTGTGGATGCCGATTCCCAGCCGGAGAGAGCCGCCCGTCACGCTCTGCCAATGTCGATCCAGTTCGGGCAGGTTCCGGAGCATGTTTAAGGCGGCCCGGCAAGCGCGATCGGCGTGGTCGGGCTGTTCCAGCGGCGCGTTCCACATCGCGCACAGCCCGTCGCCAAAGTAATCGACGATCACGCCGTGCTGGGCGAACACGCAGTCGGTCAGGCGATCCATCAAGTCGCCGAGCAAGCGATACGTCTGGCCCGCGCCCAGCCGCTCCGAAAGTGGCGAGAACTCGCGGAGATCGCCAAACAAGACGGTGATCTCGCGGTCGGCGCCCTCCAGCAGATGCGGATTCCGTTGCAGTTCCCGCGCCAGTTCGGGCGAGGCGAATTGTTCGAACCGGGCCCGCGCTTCGGCCGCCTCCAACTCCTTGCGCAACCGCCCCAGACCGGTGCCGACAATCGCCGCCAGCAACTGGACGACTTGGGCCTCCAACGGCGTGACCTGGGCCAGGCCCCCCGAAGAATGGCCGCTCCGCGAGCCGTAAACGACGCCGACGACTTGCTTCCCGGCGACAATCGGCGCTGCGATGACCGCCTGGACGTCGTACAAACTGGAACCCTCGGCTTCCACCTGCGGAGTCAGCAAAACGCTTTGCCGCCGCTGCAACACGCTCTGGACAACGGTGCGACTGAAGCCGGCGGCGCTCTTCCGCTTGCCATACTCCGCCTCGATCCGCCAGTCGCCGTCCTGCAGCAGCAGCACCAGACCGCGGTCCAAGCCGATCAATTCGACCACGGCGCGGGCGGTCTCCGCAAAAAACTCGTTCGAGCCCGCCGCGGACTGCTGCACGCGCAACAGGGTTTCAAACCACTTGGCCAGCGTCACCGCCTCGGGCGCGTCGCCCAACTGATTCAGACTCGTGGTCGAAGACGACTGCTCCGATTCGCCCAGCACGGTCAACGAGGAAGCGGCGTCGGCCTCGAGCTGCCCGGCGGCTTCCGTCAACTCGATCCTCGTGTAGCCGATCTGCAGCCAGGTCGGCAGCAGCAACTCCCGGCTCTCCCCCGGCTGCAGACTCTCGCCATGTGCCAGCGCAGCCGGTTTCGTCTTGGAAAGACACTCCACCAGGACGCGGCCGTGCGCCCGTTCCAGGATCCGCAGATGATCCCGTGAAACGAAGGGGTCGTGAATCACCACGCGGCGATTTTCCGGCGTCTCCCGGCGCCCGAATTCCAGCGGCCCGTCGCGGTGCTGGATGCGGACCGACTGTCCCATGTTGTTGACCGTGACGACCAACATGACGCTTGCCACCACGGAGGCCGCTGCCCCCCCCCTTTCGAGTTCAATCGTAATCCGAGACAAGAGTCGTATGGATCGTTATAATTCGAGATCACCCGCGCAGCAAGCCTGCGGATTTCGAACCGCCCGTTTCGGGCACCTGGGAGCGTTGGCGGGCGTCATCGACCGGCTTGTCCCGCAAACTGCGCACCGTCGGCGAACGCAGAGAGCGGCCAGACGTTCGCCACCGCGGCCGGTTCGGCTGCCGAACCGGCGACTGGCGGCAAGCGGGAAACTGACATCGAAAGACGCCGTCCGTGATGGCACGGTCAAGCGAAATGGGGTCAGGCTTACAGACTGCAATCTGAGCCGATTGTGACGCCAGCCGTAGCAACGGAGGCTGAAATAACTTCCCGTTTCGGCGGGACTTGGCGGCAAGACGAGATATTCGCCGATTCGCAGTGTGGAGTCCGCAACGACTCTGCGAGAGCAAGGTTCTGCAACGCCGGGTGGGATGATGGAGTACCCGAGCGCGCGACGGTATCGGGTGCTCCGCTCAAGACACGGCAAATTAGAGGTCCCGAATCAGGTCGCGGCAGTCCGACCGGTACTCGGTTTCCAGCGGCAAGTCGGCGAGCGTCGATTTCGCCGGTCGCGTACTCACGGTGCCCTCGGCCCAGCGTGCAATTACAGAACGAAGCAAGCCCGATTGTCGCGGTCTGCCCGGTGGCTTTCAAGGTGGCGGGAACGCGGGACCTGGCGAATGCCTCCGGCTTGCCCGGAGGATGGTTCCGTTTCTCGCTACGCACGCGGCCCTTCCTCGTTTGTCCGGAAAATCCTCGGAACTCACATTCCACGTACCTTGTCGGCTTCTTGCGGAAAGGCTGGTTGGTATAATGCAGCGGAGAAGTCCGCTGTGGGGCTTGCGCGTGCCGCACGCGCTGCGTGTTTTCTGGGATACCCCCGGGCTCCCAGCGAGGTTTGCGATCGATGCCCACGATTAACATCGAAGCCGACATTTCCGTGGGGACGCTCGTCAAGGCGACGGAACAACTCAGCCCGTCGGACCTGCAACGGTTCCGTTCCCAGGTGCTGGCGATCAGTGCCAAACGGGCGGCGTCCAGCGTTTCGGAAAGCGAAGCTCAGTGCCTGTTGCGGATCAGCCGGCGTTTGCCGATCGAGCGTCAGCAACGGTACGACCAGTTGATCGCCAAACGTGATGCAAAAACACTGACCGCTGAGGAGCACGCCGAGCTTCTTCAATTGTCGCAGCAGGCCGAAGCGATCGACGTACAGCGGATCGAAGCACTCACCAAATTGGCGCAGCTGCGCGGAGTGACCTTGAGCGATGTGCTGCGGCAGCTGAAAATCGATCCGCCAAGAGGGAGCGACGGGGGAAGATGACCCTTCGCGACGAAGTCGAGCGGCGGGCGCACGGCCGGTGCGAGTACTGCCACAGTCAGGCACGCTTCTCCACGCAGACGTTCGCGCTGGAGCACATCACGCCGCGCAGCCGCGGTGGCCTCACTGTGTCGCAAAACCTAGCGCTGGCCTGTCAGGGCTGCAACAATCACAAATACAACCGCACCCAATCCGTTGATCCCGCGACCAATCAACTCGTCCCACTTTTCCTTCCCCGCCGAGATGTGTGAAGTGACCATTTCGCGTGGGACGAGTCTTTCGAACTCATCATCGGTCTCACGCCTGTCGGCCGTGCCACGATCGACGCCCTGCAGTTGAACCGGCAAGAGTTGGTCAATCTCCGTCGCCTGCTCTACGCGGCTGGTCAGCATCCGCTTCCCATACCTCGCGTGGATTGTCGAAGGCACTCACGCATTGGACGAACCTGCGATCTGCTGAGCCAATCGCTGGTAGGGTTTCAACGCATCGAGCATCCGTCGGTCGGCGGGCACGAACCGGAGCGAGATCAGCTTGGCCTGAGGCGAGTATCTACCGAGAAAATGAACCGATTGTTGACTATCATGATTATGATTTCTATGATTTGGCGTTTCGGCGTTGTTTGCACGACCGTCCCGAGTTGAGAGATTGGATCCAGGTCGTTTCTGGGAAGAAGGTTTTTGAGTGGTTTCCATGTTGTCACCCGAGGAACGGCGGAACGCGGTCACGTCTGCCGAACGATTGGAGCCGACGCCGGAGTTGCTGGACGAGTTGCGCCGCAAGAGCGAGGAGTTGGAGCCGGCCTCTCCCCGTGAGGTTTTGCAGTGGGCTGTTGGTCGCTTCGCGCCGCGGTTGACCATGGCCACGGCGTTTGGTCCGGAGGGGATGGTCATCTTGCACATGTTTGCGGAGTTGGCCCCCGATACGCCCATTTTCAACTTGGACACGGGGTACCAGTTTCCGGAGACGCTGGAGCTTCGGGAGCGGGTCAAGCAGCGGTACGGGATCGAGGTCGAGTTCAAGCGGCCGGAGTTGTCCGTGGAGGCATACGAGCATCTGCACGGCGGCCCGCTGTACAAAACGAAGCCGGACCAGTGCTGTGGAGAGCGGAAGATTCGCGTGCTGCACGAGGCGGTGCGCGGCATGCACGCTTGGATCAGCGGGATTCGCCGAGATCAGAGTCCCGACCGCGCCCGAGCGGCGATTGCGGGGTGGGACAAGAAATTCGGACTGGTCAAAGTCAGCCCCCTGGCGAATTGGACGAAGCAGGACGTCTGGAAGATGATCGTGGATCACGACATCCCCTACAATCCGCTGCACGATCAGGGTTATACCAGCGTGGGCTGCTGGCCATGCACGCGGGCCGTCCTGTTCGGCGAGGACGAGCGGGCGGGCCGCTGGAGCGGATTCGCCAAGACCGAGTGCGGGCTGCATACGCTGGACGAGGACAAATGAACGTCTCCGCGCGCACCGAGTATGCCTGCCTCGCCTTGCTCGAGCTGGCCCTGCACTACGAGGCCTGCCAGCCGGTGCGGGTCCGTCAGATCGCCGACGCGCACGGCATTCCGCCGCAATTCCTCATGCAGATTCTCCTGCAGTTGAAGGCCGCCGGACTGGTCACCAGCACGCGCGGCGCGTCGGGCGGATATCGCCTGGTCCGGGATCCCGCCGAGCTTTCGCTGGGGGAAGTGATGCAAGTCATGGACGGACCGCTGCACGGCGCGGACAGAAATGGTGCGTCCGGGACGCCGCTGTCCCGTGCGCTCCGGCAGACATGGGACCGCGCCGCCGCCGCCGAACGCGAATGGCTCAACGCGACGAGCTTTGCCGACCTTATCGCCGCCGTCGGAGAGCCGGCCGAGCAGATGTTCTACATCTAGTCCGGGCTTGTAACGCCCTCCACAAGTTTTTGCCGTTGCGGGTTCGCAAGCACCTCACGTGTTCCTTGGGGCAGAGGCTTGGCGGATCGAAACAGCGGAACCACATTCCGGCGTGATGGGACCGCGACGCAAGGGGGACTAGCAGCGAACGGTCATAGGCTGCTGTTTCGCGTTGTTGATGACCTCACGGTCTCGGCGGCCTGTCGCGCAAGTGTGCGGTCATGAACAGCAACAAGACCTGCCCATTGGACGGCGCGCTAGCGAGAGTTCTTTCGCTGGTCCAGCCGTTCGCCTTCCGGGCGGCGCACGGGCAGGAGCAGACCGCCGGAGGCGTCCAGTTCGTCGAACAGTTGCTTCTGCAGGGCGGTGATCTGCTCCTGGTAGGCGGGGACGTCGATCAGGTTGTGGCGTTCCCAGGGGTCGGTCTGCAGGTCGTAGAAGCCGTTCCGGTCCCAGAGCCCGTGGTAGAAGATGAACTTGTAGCGATCGGTGCGGATCGCGAAGTTCGTCGGCGTCGCCGGGAAATTCCATTCCCAGTGGTACTCGTACAGGATGTGGTCGCGCCACGGGACTTGCCGGCCGAGCAACAGCGGCAGGAAGGAGCGGCCGTCCAGCCGCGCCGTGGCGGGAACGGCGACGCCGCAGGCTTCCAGGATCGTGGGGCCGAGGTCGATGTTCTGCACCATCGGGCTGACCTTCGTGCCCGCGGCGATCAGGCCGGGGGCGTAGGCCAGCAGCGGCACGCGGATGGAGACTTCGAACGCGTCCCGCTTGTCGTAGAAGCCGTGTTCCCCCAGGGCGAATCCGTTGTCGCCCAGGTACAGGACCAGGGTATTGCGGCTGAGGCCCGATTCGTCCAGGTATTTCAAGACGCGGCCCAGATTCTCGTCCAGCGTGTGCAGCGTCTCGCAATAGCGGTGGAACAGGTCGTCGAAATCGGGCACGGGGTCCTTGTCAAAAGCCCCCGTCTCCATGTGGTCGATGCCGTGGATGCTGTAGCGGCGGTCGCGGATCCAACGCGACTGGGTCTGGTAGTTGCCCTCCGTGTTGGCCATCGTTTCCGGATAATCGATCGGCTCTTTGTCGTAGCGGCCTCGGTGTCGCGGGGCGGGCACGAAGGGATAGTGGACGGACTTGTGGGACAAGTACAGGAAGAACGGCTTGGCCGTGTCCCGTTGGCGCTGCAGCCACTGCAGAGCCTGGTCGGTCAGGACATCGGCCGTATAGCCGGCGATCGTCTCGCGGCGGCCGTTGATGTTCAGCACCGGGTCGAAGTACTCGCCCTGGCCGCGGAAGCTGACCCAGTGGTCGAAACCCGGCTGCGGCGCATCGTCGTCGTGGCCCATGTGCCACTTGCCCACGAAGGCGGTCGCATAACCCGACTCGCGGAGCCAGTGGGGAAAGTAGACGGTCCCCTCCGGCACCGGCCGCTGGTTGTCCACCACGCGGTGGCGGTGCATGTACTGGCCGGTGAGAATCGAGGCGCGGCTGGGCGAGCACAGCGACGTGCTCACGAAGGCGTTGGCCAGGTGCGCTCCCTCGGCCGCCATCCGGTCCATGTGCGGCGTTTCCAGGAACTTGGGGGCGTTGGGCAGAAAGCCCAGGAAGTCGAAGCGATGGTCGTCGCTGAGCACCAGCACGACGTTCCGGCGCGGAGCGGGTTCGCCCGCAGCGACGGCAAGCCCTCGTTCCAGCCCGCAGGCGGACCAGGCGGCCAAAAGGCCAAGCAGCAAACGGCAGTGAGCGGTCATGCGGAAACTCCTTGCTTTGTGTGCGGCGAGCCTCGGCGCCCGGTTCGCAGGCGGCACGCAGCGCGTGCGCACCGTCGCCGCGCTGCGCTGGCTGCGGCCGGCGCCCGCGTCAGGCTTTCTTTTTCAGTAGTTTGATCAGCGCTTCCCGCAGCGACTTGATCTTCAACGGCATGGGCAGCAGCAGGCGGTGGTCGTCGGGCTTGGCGGCCGCGGTCAGTTCTTTCTCGCGTTTGTCGACCAGCAGCACGGCCGGGATGTCGGACGTGGTCTGTCCCGCGCCCAGCTGGTTGAAGGCTTCCACGGCGCGCATCCCCAGATCCTGGGACGAGAAGACCGCGCAGTCGGCGGTGCGGATCTCGTCCTCAAACCGCCGAATCGCGCGGTCCGGATCGTTGGTGATCAGCACGCGATAGCCGCGTTTCTTCAGTTGCTCGCGGAGCACATTCTGCAAGTCGTGGTTGGATTCGACCACCAGCACGGTTTTGCCGAGTCCCTCCGCCTGCTCGGCGACGCGCGTCCTTTCGGTCCCTTCATCCTCCGGCTCTTCCTCCGCAGCTGCCGCATCGCCTTTGTCCATCACGAATTTGACCCGCTTCAAATCGGCCAGGAACTGCTCCGGCTCCTGGTACCGTTCTTCCGGTTTGAAGCACATGGCGTGGCCCAGGACGGTCAGGACGGGGATGGGAATGTCGGGAACCAGGCTGTTGGCCGGCTTGACTTCCCCGAATCGCGAGACGTTCATCCGCGTGAGCCGATCGCGCGTCTCCAGCAACGGGGCGACGCCGGTCATCATGTGATAGAACACGCAGCCGGCGAAGTAGATGTCGCTGCGGTGATCGTTCTTCCTCACGCCCGTGCCGCGTTCCAGGGCCACGTAGTCGATGGAGCGGGCGTTGGGCGCCGCCAACAACTTGTCTTCGCTGGCCTCCGACATGGTGGCCAGGCCGAAGTCCACCAGCTTGGCCCTGCCGTTGGAGGCCACCATCACGTTGGACAACTTCATGTCGCGGTGCGTGATCCCCAGCTTGCGGGCATAATCCAGGGCACTGGCGATGTCGATCATCAAGCTGATCGAGGTGGGAACGTCCAGCCGCTTGCGGACCTTGAGGAATTCCCGCAGCGTTTGGCCTTCGACGAATTCCATCACCATGTACGGCGCCCGCACGTCGTCGCTGACGTCGAAGATCCGCACGATGTTGGGATGCACCAGTTTCTCGCCCATGTGCGCTTCGCGAAGGAACAACTCCACCTGTTCCGGCTCGGTGCGGTAGCGGCGGCGGAGGACCTTGAGCGCCACCACCTTCTTGGTCGTCGCGTGGACGGCGCGAAAAACGCGGGCGAACGTGCCGGCGCCGACCATGTACAGCACGCGGTAGTTGCCGTAGAAGAACCCCTCGCGATCTCCCCTCAAGACCTTGTCCAACTGGAAATTGGTGAGCAGCGCTTTGTTCAGCAAGCGGGCCGAGAAATCCTCGGCGCTGACCTCCCGCGAGCCCAGTTCGCTCCAGACGGTTTCCAGTTGCCGTTGATCCAGCAGGCGGAGATCGAAAATCCGCTGCGAAAGATCCTCCGCGTTCCATTTCATGATCGCAACCTCTTCCCTTGTAACACTCCCGCTCGGGGTGCGGACGTCGCTCCCAACCCGTCGCGGCGAAAGACGCATGATATTCGACATGGGCCGCCAAGGCAACGCGCGTCGCGATGGCGGGCGTCGCGGCCGGCGGGCGGCACAGGACCCCCCGATTTCCGGAGCAGTCGCGCGGTCTCAACCTGCGTCCGCCAATTCCAACGCCTGGCCGTATCGCCGGTTGACCATCTGCCGCAACCGGACGAATTCAGGCTGTGCCAGCAAGCCGCCGAAGACCAGCGTCTGCGCGTCGTGCCGGGCTTCCGCCAGCACGTCCCCGTCGCGCACCAGATCGGCGATGCGGAACGGGGCCAGGCCGTGTTGCTGAAAGCTGAACAGGCTGCCGGGGCCGCGGAGTCGGAAGTCCGTTTCGGCCAGTTCGAAACCGTCGTTCAGCTTGGAAAAGGCTTCCAACCGCTGCCGCGACTGCTCCGTCTTCCCTTCGGCAAACACGCACACGAACCCCGGATGCATGCCCCGGCTGACGCGGCCCCGCATCTGGTGCAGTTGGGCCAGGCCGAACCGTTCGCCGTCCTCGATGGTCATCAGCGTCGCGTTGGGCACGTCGATGCCGACTTCGACGATCGACGTGGCCACCAGCACCTGGGTCTTGCCGCGTTGAAAGTCGCCCATCACGGCTTCCTTTTCGTCCGCGCCCAGCCGGCCGTGCAGCAGGGCCAGGCGGAAATCGGCCAGTTCGCCCTGGGCCAACGCCTCGAACGTCTGCCGAACGCCGGTCACGGATTCGTCCTCCGACGACTCGACGTGCGGCGCGATCACGTAACCCTGCCGGCCCTCGCGAAGCTTCTTGCGGAAGAACTCCCACCAGCGGCCGCGCTCGGATTCCAAGCCCAGGTAGGTGTGGACCGCGGCGCGTCCCGGCGGGCCTTCCCGCAGCAGCGAGACGTCCAAATCGCCGAACAGGGTCATCGAAATCGTGCGCGGAATGGGCGTCGCCGTCATGACCAGATAGTGCGGGTCCGCGCCGACGCGGCGCAGGGCCGCCCGCTGGTTGACGCCGAACTTGTGCTGCTCGTCGATGACCACCAGCGCCAACTTGGCCAGATCGATGCTCTCCTGCAGCAAGGCGTGGGTGCCGACGATCAAGTCCGCATCGCCCGCCGCGATCTGCTCCAGCGTCTGCCGCCGCTGGGCGGCGGACAGCGAGCCCGTCAGCAGCCGGATCCGCACGCGGCTTTCGCGCAGGTCCCGCTGCAAGGTCGCCGCGTGCTGCCGGGCCAGGATCTCCGTGGGAGCCATCAGCGCCGCCTGGAACCCGTGCGCCACCGCCAGCAGCATCGCGTACTCGGCCACCACCGTCTTGCCGCTGCCCACGTCGCCCTGCAACAGCCGGTTCATGGGCGTCGGCCGCGCCAGGTCGGCCGTGATCTCCTGCAGCGCCTGCTGCTGGGCCGGCGTGAGTTCAAAGGGGAACAGACGCCGAATCCGCGCATCGATCTTCGCGTTGACGGGCAGCGGCGGCGTCTGGCTCCGCACCGACCGCTGCTGTTTCCGCAGCGCCAGCGCCAATTGCAGAATCAGCAACTCCTGATAGATGAACCGGCGGCGTGCCCGCTCCAAGTTCGACGTGTCGCGCGGGGCGTGGATTTCCGTCACCGCCGCGTGGATCGGCAACAGCCCGTGGGCGTCGAGATACGCGGCCGGAAAAACCTCTTCCAGCAGCCCCGCATAGCCGTCCACCGCCGCGCGGATCGCCCGCCGCAAGTGCGATTGCTTGAGGCCCTCGGTCAGCGGATACAGCGCCAGGATGCTGCCGCCGGTCGGCTCGCGGTCGCCCTCCAGCGGCTCCACGCGCGGATGCACCATTTCCCAACGGCCGCCGTTGAAACGCGGCGTGCCGGACAGCAGCACGCGGCCGCCCCGCCGGAAACGCTCCCGCATGTAAGGCTGGTTGAACCACAGCGCCCGCAGGTGCCAGCGATCCTGGCGGATCAGCACGCCCAGCAGCGATTTCCCCGTGCCCGTGTTCTGCACGTCGATCTCTTCCACCACGCCGCAGACGCTGGCGGGTTCGTCCTCCCGCAGCTCGGGGATGGCCAGCAACCGGCTGGCGTCGTGGTAATCGCGGGGGAAACAAAACAACAGGTCGCTGGCCGTGCGCAGCTCGAGCCGCTCCAGCAGCGGGGCCAGGTGCGGGCCGACGCCTTTGACGAACTGGATGGGCGTCGCCAGGCGTTGCAGAGCGTCCTGTCGGGCATTTTCACTCATGCGGATATTCTAATGCGTCACCCCGTCCCTGGGCAGAGCCGGACGTTCCCGATTTCCCCAGGCGGTTGGTTACGCACGACAGCCGAGTCAGTACAGGGTGTAATTCAGCCCGGTCCCGGCAGGACGCTTCCGCCCCGGAGGATCGGCGGGACGGCTTCGGTACAGATAGACCTTGGATTCGCCGTCTCGCACCGTCGTCAGCAGGACGTCGCGGCCACCGTCGCCCGTGAGGTCGACGTCGGCCATCAGACTGGGGCGTTCGGATTCCCCAATCGCAAAGCGGCAGACGCGGCGGCCTCGGCCATCGAACAGCGCTCGCGGAAGGGCTGTCCCGATCTCCGCAACGCCGTCGCCGGTCCAGTCGACCAGGATGTGATGGCGCGTGTAGTCCGTGTCGATCCGGCCGAGCGGAGTCCCCCGTTCATCGAACAGGCACAACGGCTTGGAGGGAGTCGACAGATGGTCGACGTCGACGACCAGTTCCAAGCCGGGCACGTCGTTGCGGATTTCGCCCACGTCCACTGATTCGTAGTGCTGGCCGGTGACGCGCCAGATGAGTTTGCCGGAGCCGTCGGTCATGACCAGCGCATTACCGCCGCACATCGTCATGACAAGCCGCGTGTCTTCCGGTCGCTGGGCCACGCGGACCACGCGCCAGCAGTCGGCGTGCCCGCGGTTCCGCCGCCCTTGTTCGGCTTGGAAGACCCACCGGACGGAGCCGTCCGAATTCAATGCCGCGTAGCCCGCCAGGATCTCATCGCGGCCATCGCCGTCGAGATCGACGGGCCAGGGTTGATGCGCGGTCGGGTAGCCGCCCGGTTCCTTGACCGTCCACAGCAACCGCCCGTCGGCAGCGTGCGCCCAAATCTGGCCGTAGCGGGTCTTGACCAGGATCTCCGCGGGCCACCCTGTGCCGGACAGATCGGCAAAAACGACACAGTCGCTGGCGTGCTGTGCGATGGGGAAGGCGCGGGCCGGTTGCCCCGAACGGCCGTCCAGAATCACCAGTTGCCGGTCCGCCGCCAC
Organism: Candidatus Anammoximicrobium sp.; assembly: GCA_012515235.1. GTDB lineage: Bacteria > Planctomycetota > Planctomycetia > Pirellulales > Pirellulaceae > Anammoximicrobium. The sequence goes on along the minus strand of JAAYYU010000079.1, from coordinate 84,294 downwards.
GATGACCTCGTTCGTGCCGTTGTTGTCCAGGTCGTGGATCTGGCAAGCCACGTCGTGGTGAAGCTGGCGGCGGCCAAGTTTCGGCTGTCCCCACCGCCAGAGCACGCTGCCATCGAGTTTCTGAACCGCCACCGCCGAAGTGAAGTGGTCGTCCGTCTGGTTGAAGTTCTGGGCCGAGACGATCTCGATCTGGCCGTCGCCATCCACATCGCCGGCAACCACCCAGTGACCGCCGTACTGGGCATCGAGCGTGATCGTACGCCAGGGAGCAACCAGCGGCGAATCGGCCGGCGGGGCGCCGCAGGCGTCGGTTTCAAACGGCTCGGCGTCCGCCGCGCGCGTCGGCCCTACGCATACCGCGACGCCCCCGGCGACGGCGATGGTCAAGGCTCCAGCAACGATCGACACGCGTCGGGTCAAGCGAGATCGGTCGGAACTCATGTCATGGCTCCTGTTTGTCAAAAGGCCTCTTCAAGTCTGGATCGTCGTCTCTTTTCCGCCCCCCGGCCGGACGCCGCGGGAGGCCAGGTTTCGGAGGGCGATTCCGGCCCCCAGGCTCGCCGCCGGCTAGTCAAGTCCCCACTTGTCGCGCAGGTAGTTGCTGACGGCCTCCGTCTCGTCGAAACGCAGAGAGCGGTCGAAGATCAACACCTCGGAGATGTCGCCGCCGAGCGCCTGGCCCTGGCTCGCCGACGCGCCGAGGACCGTGAGTTTCCCCAGGGCCGCACCTCCGCGCTGCTGAAGCAGGAACAGGCGGGGAGGCCACGTGGCCGGCGTCTTGCCGCCCGGCGCGCCGATCATCCAGTTGGGCAACACCCACTCCTGCCCCACGCCTGTAAAGCTGGCGATGATCCGCTGCCAATCCGGCCCGCGGGGTTGCAGCGACTGCGAGACTACGAACACGGTGAGCGGCTTGGGCTCGCCCCGGAATCCCTCGATTCGCAGACTGCCGGCGCCGTTGCCGCGCACGGTCGGCTTGCCCTGCATCCCGTCCGCGACCCACGTGACCGGGCCGTTGGGCCGCGTCGGCACAGCCACCCGCTGGGCGGCAGACTTGTCCCGCCACGCGGTGACCGCCCCGTCCGCGGCGATTTCGAGCGTGGCTCGATCGGCGGCGTCCAGCCAGACGGCCAGCCCCTTGCGAATCATGGTCTTCTCGCTGATCGGGGGCTGGGGCGTGTAGGCGAGGTTGCGGGCCCCAGACGCCGGCGTCTGGGGCGCGGTCCAGTCCGCGCCGGCGGTCCAGCGCGGGCCGCCAAATTCGTACGCGCCCAGGTCGGGGGCTCGGCCGCGAAAGCCCTCTGTGATGCCGGCGATTTCGATCCCTGCGTCGATGGCGAGGGAGTCCTCCGTGGGATAGCCGTCCCGGTCCACCGCCGCGGGTCCGCAGTGCGACCAGGTCGGGCCGAGTTCGCCCTGCACGAATTCGCGCGGGCTGCGGGGATCCATCGCTTCGTTGACAAGGTTGTTGAGGATCCGCGTGCCCTTCATCGTGGGCGTGTAACCGGCATAGCAGAAGGTGCCGAAAGGCTCGCGCACCTGCTGGATCGTGTTGTTGGCGATCAGGTGCTGGAGCGCATCGCTGTTCATGCGGATGCCGCTGCCGGTACAGTTCCACACCAGGTTGTGGTGGACGATGAAGTTCTTGCCGAAATTGTCGAGATAGATGCCGACGGTGCTGTCGCCCAAGTGATCGTGCACCCAGTTGTAAGCGATCACGCCGCCTTCGCCGTCCGTGCCCCAGGCATAGATGGCGCCGGAATCGTTGTTCAGCAGGTTGGCCTGGAAGAGGTCGCAGTATTCAATGCGAATCCGCTTGCTGCCGTGGTGCTGGATGCCGTCGCGGCCCGTGCGGGAAAGTGTACAGTGCGAGACGACCGCGCCGACCGAGTGGACCAGATCCAGGCCTCCGCGCCCGGAACCGACGTAGTTCACATCGTGGACGATCGAGTTGATCAGGCGGTTGCCTTCGCCGGCCATCCGCAGGCCGGTGGTCGCCGCGCCGTAGATCAGGCAACGCCGCCATTGGTTGCCCTTGCCGGTCATGACGTTGCACGCCGGCGGCAGTGTCCCGCCTTGCCAGTCCCGCACGTGCTCGACGTAACGCAGACGGCAGTCCTCGAGCGCACAGCCCTCCGCGTCGGCCATGTTCACGCCCGCGCCCAGGATGTCCACGCCCTTGAGTTCGACGAAGCGGCAGCGGCTGAAATCGGCGGCGCAATCCCGCTGCTTGACCTCCACGGCGTGCGCTGCGGGAGACTTGCCGTCGGGCGTCCACAGGTAGACCGTGCCAGCGTCTGCGTCCAGGAACCACTCGCCGGGGCAATCCAGGCCGGCCAGCGCGCCCAGCAGCAGGTAAGGATTGCCGGCCCGCGGCTGGTACGGGTCGCTGGTGTGGTACTTGTCCTTGACCTTCCGTTGTGTGGTGGGCTCGAACCGCAGGGACTTGCCGGGCTGGTAGCCGGTGATCCGCCGGGTCATGCTCACCCAGCGCGAACCGGGCCAGAACAGGACGATGCCGCCATTCCAGTCGCCGGAGGGCAGGTTCTCGTCGGCGAGCAGTTCATAACCGGTGCCCTCCCCGGCAGCGGCGCGGCGGTAGGTCATCAGATCGCCCGGTGGCGTGTTCGGCCACCGCGCCTCCGGCAGCATGACGCCATCAACAAAGACCTGGATGAACTTGAGATCCGTCTGCAGCTTGAAAATCTCGCCCCGGTGCGGCTGCCAAGTCCCGGCAATCGCGTCCGCGCCGCTCAGGACCGGCCGTTCCCCGGGCGCAGCGACAAACCGGATCGGCTTTCCCGCCTCGCCGGATCTTGCCGGACGGAGCGTCTCGCGGTAGGTCCCCGCGCCCAGAAACACGGTGGTCCCCGGCGCCACTGCCGCTGCTGCCTTCCGCAGGGTCTGCCATGGCGCATCGCGCGTCCCGGCGTTGGCGTCATTCCCGCTGGGCGATACCCAATACTCCGCCGCCGGATCCGCCTGTCCGCCCGCTGGAGCCGCGCTTGCCGGTGCCGGCTGGAACGCCAAACCAGCGGCTCCGGCAGAAGCGAACCCCGCACCGAACACCGCCAGGATCAGAGCCCAACGCACTGTCGTTTCTCGAATCATCTCTCGCCTCCGTTGGTCTTCAGCATCCAACCAGCGGCCGGCGCCGCTGTCCCGCCAAGGGCCATGCGAGCGTCGCCACGGATCAGCCGGTTGCCGCCGCGCAAAGCCGCACCTCGGATAGTGTACCGTCCAATCGCCGTGCCGTCGCGTCGATCCGGCGCGGCAGGCCGAGTTACCGATCCGCGGCACGGAGCTGGACGGAGCGGCACGAAGGCCCCAAGGCGTTTCCCAAGGCCTGTTCATGCTTGCCTTTCTGGGGTAATTCGGCTATTGTGGTGGGCTAATCGGGCGAGCCTTGGTCGCGGCAGTTTTCGCACTCGACGGTGCAACAGCCGGCACAAACCAGCCTCGGCGCGGTCGGAAGTCCTGGTCCCGTCAAGGCGTTGAACGGTGCCACACTGCCCTGCAAGGCGGAAGTCGCAGGTTCGATTCCTGTATCGCCCACTTGTTGTAAGCCGATTCACACAAAACACTTACACTAAGGAGGAGCCGCCAAATACGCGGTGTAATCGCGTTCCAGGCGGCAGACAGAAAAGATGACGAACGGCAAATCCATCGACCACTGGAATTTCCTGGCCCGACAACTGGGGGCGATACCCGACAACGAGCCGGAACAGGAACCAAGCACGCCCGAGCCCGGGGAACCGGCCGAGGCGTCAGCCGAGGCAACGGACCTCGCCGCACCGCAACCCGAATCGATCGTGACGGCTGTGGAGGCCGCGGAGGAGGACGCCACTCCCTTCTGGCAGTCGCCGACGCCCAGCGCCCCCAGTCCGCCAGTCAAGGCCCTCGCTCCCCCGCCCGCGCCCCCACCTGCCGCTCCGCGCGCTCCTGCGGCCAAAGCCAAGGCACGCAATCATTGGCGAGAATTGGCCAGCACGCTGGGCATTGAGATCAACGAGCCCGAACCGGAGGAGCCGGAAGAAGCCGCGGCGGTCGAGCCGGCCGCGACGATCGATCTGCGTACACCTGCAGCACCGCCGGAACCCCCGCCGCCCGTGACGCCGCCGCCCGTGACGCCGCCGCCCGTGACGCCGCCGCCGATGGAACGCGAGTCTGCTACCGGGTGGCGAGGCCGGCCGAATTCGCGACGCGAGCGGCGTCAGCCTGCGATCTTTGACGATCCCGATTTGGCGCTGGACGCGCCCGGCGTCTTGGATGCCGTGTTCGACGACAGCGAACCACCTGCGTTTGCCGAACCGAAAGCGATCGCGGAACCGCGCCAGTCGGAGCCGTTCGAGGACGAATTCGAGAGCCGCGATCGGTTTGCGCCCAAGACGCTGCACGACTTGTTCCCGGACGAAGCCGCCGACGAACCGGCCACGGAAACGGTGGCCGAACGGTTTGAGTCGGGAGAAGCGGCCGAGACGGAGGACGAGGACAAACCGGCTCGCCGCCGCCGCCGCCCGCGCCGCCGCCGCCGCAGTGTCCGCCGCGAGGAGACGCCCAGCGAGCCCGAGGCCCACGAGGCCGCCGAGGAGGACGAGGCCGCCGAAGAGGACGAGTTCGGCGAGGAAGACGCGGTCGAGCCGCGCAGCGCCGCTCCCGCCCGCGACCGGCACGCCGCCGTGGCCGACGACGAAGACGAGGACGACGACCTGGAAGGCGCGGGGCACTTCGACGAGGACGAGGACGACGACGACGAAGCTGGCGGGGAACGGCTGAAGCTGAAACACCGCAAGATCCCCACGTGGCAGCAGGCGATGGAGGCCATCATCGCCACCAATATGGAATCGCGAGCCAAGAACCCCAACGGCGGCGGACGCGGCCGGGGGCGTCGTTGGCGCAGGTAAGCATCGTTCGAGAAACAGCAAGACTCGCACGACCGGGAATCTCATGCTGCGACCCCATCGCGCCTTGCACGGGACCGTTGTCCACGGGGCTGCTGTCGCGTTGGCGATGGTCTTCCCGACGGTGCTGACGCTGGCTTATTTCGTCCTGCTGGCGGGGTTTCCGGCCGGCTTGCAGCAGGGCGTCTACCTGGCCGGGAAGATCGTCCAGTTTGCCTTCCCCGCCCTGGCCGTCGGCGTCTGGCTCGTGCGCCGTCCTGCGGGTCGCACGCCGCCCGCCGCCGCGCACAGCCGGCGGGGCCTGAGGGACGTGCTGCGGCGGCAGCTGCAGCGGGGCCGGCTGCGGCTTGCCCAGTGGCTCCGTCCCCGCTCGCGCTGGTTCCGGCGGAACGCGCAATTTCTGGTCCTGGGCCTCGGCTTCGGCCTGCTCGTATTGGCCGTCATGTTCGGACTGTACGAAGCGCTCTGGAAGACCGGCGAGCTGTTTGCCGGCGCCGCTCAGGAGATCCGCGGCAAACTCGTGGACTTGGGTATCGACCGGCTGTGGACGTACGCGGCGGTGGGTATCTTCTACGCCGTCTGCCATTCGGGCCTGGAGGAGTACTACTGGCGGTGGTTTGTCTTCGGCCAGTTGCGGCACCGGTTGCGGCCGGCGTCGGCGACGGCGATTTCCAGTCTGGCGTTCATGGCCCACCACGTCATTCTGCTGGCGACCTATTTTGGCTGGTCCTCGCCCTGGACCTATGCCTTCTCCCTGGCCGTCGCGGTGGGCGGAGCCGTGTGGGCCTGGTTGTACGAGCGCAGCGGATCGCTCGCCGGCCCCTGGCTGAGTCACTTGGTCGTCGACGCTGCCATTTTCCTGGTCGGCTACGACGTGGCCCGCGACCTGTTGGTGTGATCGGTTCGCCTGTGTCAACCACGGGGAAACTCGTGCGCAGGCCGGAACCAGTCCGCACAATTCGGGCTCGCCCCTCTGCATTCTCTGCGGAGGCCAAGTCCCGTGCGTCTGCCCCCCTGCCGCCGCTAGCCGGCGTCGGACATCGCCTGCAACTGGACGGCGGACCGGGTTTGTTCCTTTTCCAGGAATTCGCGGCCGTATTTCACGCTCAGATGGTCCCAAGGCAGACGGGCGTCGAGGTCGTAGGGTGTGTGCAGCAGTTGATCGACGTCCAGTCCCGCGTCGGCCAGCGCCTGCCACCAGCGCTGCGGGTCGAAGTGCTCGCGCCAGCTGTCCATTCGGGCTCCGCGCCGCCAAACCAGCTCGACGGCCTCGGCCACGCGGCGGTCGCCGCGGCTCAGCACGCCTTCGACCAAACTGGTCTCGATGTGGTGGCACTTGACGCTCACGCTGCTTCGTCGCCGCAGCTGTTTCCTCAAGTGGCGATGGGCTGCTTCAAAGTACTCGCGGGTCTGCATCGCGTTCCACTGGTACGGCGTGTGGGCCTTGGGCACAAAATTCGACACGCTGGCGGTCACATTGGCCCACCGGCCACGCTCCTCCTTGCCGAGGCGGGCGATCGTCTCAGCCATTTCCAGGATGCCGTCCAAATCCGCCGGCCGTTCGCCGGGCAAGCCGCACAAAAAGTACAACTTGACGCTCTCGTAGTTGTGGCGAAACGCCACGCGGCAGCCCTCGTACAAGTCCTCGTTCTTGATCTTCTTACGGATCTGCTCCCGCATGTCGTCGCGGGCGACTTCCGGCGCGAGCGTCAGACTCGAACGCCGCTCGTTCCCGATCAACTCGGCGATGGTCCGCAACTGCTCGTTCACCCGCAGGCTGGGCACGGAGATGTTGACGCCCAGCGGCCCGAACACGCGTTTCAGCTCGCGGACCAACTCCTCGAAATGCGGATAGTCGCTGCTGGACAGCGACAGCAGCGAGATCTCGTTGAAGCCTGTGTTCCCGTAGCTCTCCAGCGCCCCGTCGACAATCGTCTTGACCGAGCGGAACCGCAGCGGACGTTTGATGACTGTGCTCTGGCAAAACCGGCACTGCCAGGGGCAGCCGCGCATGATCTCGACGGCGATGCGGTCGTGAACGCATTCCACAAACGGCACGATCGGCCTGGTCGCCAACGGGATGGATTCCAAGTCGGCGACCACGCACGGCTGGATCGTTTCCGGCACGTCCGGCCGCGTGCGGTTCAGGGCCGCGAAACGCCCGTCGCGGTATTCCGGCTCGTAGAACCGCGGCACGTAGGCAAACGGCAGTTGGGCCGCCAGCTGGGCCAGCGCTTCGGCACGCTGTTGTTGCCCGGCCACTCCGACCGCCAACCCGCCCAGCGAGCCGCAAGCTTCCTGCAACTCCTTCCACAGGTCGCACACTTGCGGCAGACTTGGCTCGCCGTCGCCGGTCACCAACACGTCGATGAACGGGGCCAGCGGTTCCGGGTTCTGCGCGCAGGGGCCGCCGGCGATCACCAGCGGATGGTGCATGGTCCGCGCTTCGGCTCGCAACGGAATGCCGCCCAGATCGAGCATCGTCAGGATGTTGGTGTAGCAGATCTCGTATTGCAGCGAGAAGCCGAGCACGTCGAAGTCGGCCAGCGGCGTGTACGATTCCAGGCTGTACAGCGGCAGACCGGCCCCGCGCAGCTGCTGTTCCATGTCCAGCCAGGGCGTATAAGCCCGCTCGCAGTACCAGTCCGGGCGGGCGTTCATCAACGAGTACAGCACCTGCAAGCCGTGATGGCTCATGCCGATCGTGTACGCGTCCGGAAAGGCCAGGCACAGCCGCCCGCGCACGCTGCGGGGATCCTTGCGGACCGCGTTCAGTTCGCCGCCGATGTACTGCGCCGGCATTTCGACCCGCGCCAGAATGCGACTGACCAGATGTTCCTTCAAATTCAAATCCGGCATGGATGGCTTTCAAGTTGGGGACCGATGGTTCGACCCCGGATTTGCCCGATCCCGCGCGGGACGACTTTGTCGACCACGCCGCCGGGCGTTCTTGCTCTTCCGGCGTCCCGCCGTCATCCCCAGTGTGCCATCCGGCGAGCCGTCGTGCCAGCGGGGGCAGCCGACAGGGGACAGCCGACGCGCGCCGCTGGAGAACACAACGCCCAGACGGCGGTTCGGATTGGGGAACAACTCTGTCCGGCGAAGACTCAGTCCTGTGCAGCCGAACCGGCAGCCGTCGCCGGGATCACCGGCAGGACAATGTGCGACGGGTGTTCGGCGTCATGCCGAATCACCTGCCGAGCCACGACGGGCCGAACGGCCAACGCCAGATTGTCTTCGCCCGTGTTCAGATTCCGCAGGTAGTAAGGGTAGTAACTGCTGGAGATTTCGACGCGAATGCGGTGTCCCTTGGCAAACCGGTTGCCGGTCGGGCGCCAAAAGTCGATCGTGTATGGATAGACGCGGTTCGGCTCGATCGTGCTGAGCCGCTCCGGGTTGAATCCGCCGTTGCGCTGGTCGTCGCGATGCCGGGCGCGCATCACGCCTTCCGCCAGGAACAGCGCCCGGCCGTCGGGATGCACGTCGACCAGCCGGACCATCCAGTCGGTGTCGGCGGCGCTGGTCGCGGCGAACAACCGGGCCGAGAGGGGACCGATCACTTCCACGTCCTGTTCCAAGACGGGGGTCGAATAGATCAGTACGTCCGGCCGCAAGGCGGCCTGGCTCACGTCCCGCGGGCCGTCGATATGCCCGTTGGCGAACGCAGCCGACGGCGTGGGATTGTCCGGGTCGTACGTGTACGCGTCCGGCGGTTCCTCGCCCGGCGGCTGGGTATCTAGCAATCCGTCGCCGGCGGACGAATTCGCATGTCCCTGGCTGTGCAAGTAGAACTTGGTGGGCACGGCTTCGGGCAGCGGCCAGTCGCTGGCCGCGCGCCACTGGTTCCGCCCCATGACGAAGACGTGGACCGGCGGATCGGCCAGGACCCCGTTGTCGATTTCCTTCAGGTGATAGTCGAACCAGCGGCAGACGTAGCCGTCCCAGTCGATGATGGCCTGGGGACCGAAATCCACGCCCGCGGCCTCCCGGCGCGTGTTGATAATGTGCTCCCAGGGGCCGACGATCATTCGCGGCCGGCGGGCTTCCGGCGAGCCGCCGTGCTGCTTCACCGCCAGGTAGTTCGTGGGGGTGCCGGGAAAGTTTGCGTCGAACCAGCCGCTGATGGCCAGCGAAGGAACCTTGACGCGGGCGTAGCTTTCGGGCGTCTGATAAGCGATCGCTCGCCAATATTCGCCGGAGGCCGTGTTCTGCAGCATCCACTTGCGCCACCACTCGGTCGGCAGGTGCCCGCGCGATTTGTCGAAGTCGATGTACGGCAACCGGCGGTAGGCGGCCTCGCGGTTGACGGCAAAACCGCCGTACGGCCCGGGGCCGGCACTGTGCGGGCGCCGCCCGGACATCATGCCGGCCCAATCCATCATCCAGCAGACGAGTATCCCATTCTGGTAAGGACAGTTCTGCAAGTGGTCGGGCGGCGCCACCTCGGGCACGATTGCTTTGAGCGACGGCGGCGACTGGGATGCCGTCCACCACTGCTGCCAGCCCATGTAAGACAGGCCATAGGTGCCTACGCGACCGGTGCACCACGACTGCCTGGCAATCCACTCGACCAGATCGTATCCGTCGCTCTTGTGCAGCGGCGAGAACGGGTCCCACTCGCCTTCGGACTCGAAGCGGCCACGGGAATCGGCATTGACGACCACGTATCCGCGGGCGGCAAACTTTCGGGCCCGCCCCGCCCCGCCGTTCTTGTTGTAAGGGGTCTGCCACAAGACCGCGGGAAAACGGCCGTCCGCCTGCGGACGGAACACATCCACCATCAGCCGCATCCCGTCCCGCATCGGCGCTTTCTGGTTCCGCTCCTCGAGCACTTCATACTTCGCCGGCGAGATCTCCCCGACCGGCAAGATCGGCGGAACCGTCTGAGCCCAAGCGATTCGTGCCAGCAGCACAAGAAGGAACCCTGTCCAACATTTCATGGTATCTCGCTCCCGATTCACTGTTCGCACCGTTCGAGCCGTCTCCGTCACACGAAGAAGAATTCTCGCGTAGCCGGCCGCCTTTGGCAACCGTGTCCGGTCGGCGGACTCCACGTCCGCCGCCGCAGACGGCGCGTCGCATCGTTCGAGCAATAACGGTCCCGTGTTTATCGCTGATCCTTCCACGAACAGGCGGTGAAAGAACCGGGACAGACGCCTCGCAACCCCTGTCTTTCCAGAAATTGGCGCGGTGCTCGCTCGGAGTCGCTCCCATTTTCTACACAGCCTCCGACTGTGATGTCTGCTTTGACGAGGCGACAATCACTTCTCGAACGATGCTTACGGGCCAGGATCAGCACACGTGTGCGGCGAGTTGCGTTTGCCATACTTTCCCTCGCACGCCACCGATTTGTCCGCCAAGCCGCATCATCGGGCTGCTGTTGAAGCGGACGTCTTATTAGCTGCCCGACTCGGCCTGAACTTCCGCCCACTCCATGCCCCAGCGATACGCGGCCAAAATCAGCGGCGGAGGCGGACCAACGAGTTGCCAAAGCGGCCAGATCGCTTCCGGCATGCACGCGGCCGCATGGCCGCAGTCAATGGCGTCGGCATCGACGCCGAATCCCATTGACCGCAGTTTTGGCGATCAGACGCCGCAAGAATCTGCCGGTTCGTCCTGAAAGTGGCCCAACTCGCCACTCTTCGAAGGACCAAACAGCCTCATTGCCCGATCGGGGAATGCACGATAAGTTGCACTGGAGAAAAGACTTGCGTCAAGCGAGGCCGACGGGAATCGAACCCGCAACCACCGGATCGACAGTCGCGCCGAAAACTCCATCTCTTTCGGCCTTTTCCCAATGTTTCATGGGTATTTTACCAAAGTACCGGCCTTAGTCAAACGTATTCGTGCGTACGCAAGAATCCCAACGAATATGCGGTAGTCGGACGATCCGCCGAAACGCAAAACGGTAAATACCGTTCTGGCAAGAAACGTGAATGCGAACAGTACGCCGGTCTTTGCAGCCTCCAAGATCAGTACGCCCTTGCGATACCGACTGTCGGCCCGCCGTGCCCGGTTGCAGCGTCCCGCCCGCCGTGGCCGCCTCGGTGGTCGAAGCTGGCGGTCCGGATCAGGTTCAACCATCCCACGGGCTTTGACGAGTCCCGCCAGCGCCACCTGCCCGTCGGCCCGTTGCCCGATTGCTGCCCCACGATTGCCCCAGGAACGCCGCGCGGCAGAAGCGCGACCGGCTTGTCAGCAGTCCCGTTGCGGTGTGACATCCACGCCACTGCTGGCCTTAATCGCCGCTTGCCGCCGTCGCAAGCGAACCGCATACCCGACGAGCCCGAACCGCACAAGGCCGTCCGCGAGGGTGGCCTTTCTTGTTGCGAGGATGCTGCCGAGCGAGACTTCGGCAGACGTCCCGTTGCGGCCCCAGGTTTGCGCCAGGAAAATCGCGGCGTGTGAACGCGACTTCTAAAGCCGTCTTCGCGTCGGCGCTTTTCTGGGGCTAGATGAGGGGCATTGTGGCTGCTGGTTACCGGGCGATCGGACCGGGGCTGTGCCTCACATTGAGGCACCACCAGAGTTTCGCCCCGTCGCGGGTTGCTGCAACCACCACCGACCTAAGCGTGGCTTGCAACCTGTTGGAACGTAACGCTTTAGGCAGAAGGTCAGAAAGAACAACTGACCATCAGCGCATGGAAACGCCCCGCCGATCCGAAGACCGACGGGGCGCAAAGGGTCAAGACAAGCCGTAGATGACCAATGCCGTTTCCAGAGCGACAAAGGCGGCCACGACAGCCACGAAACACCAAGAATCCAAATCACGATCCATCACGATGACACCAAAAGTCCATAATGCACTCTTGGCACCCCACGAACAAAAACTGCCGTTCTCTGGACAGCCGGGCCGGCAGTTCAACCAGCGTGTTCGCGTCTAGCAAGTTCGCGAACCGCAGCGAGTCCGCAAAGTTGGCCCCACCACACGTCTGCACAGCGGCCCGCCGTCTGTTTCGCGAGCGGCGCCGAAGCAGGCCGAACACTCTGTGACCAACCGTGTCACACGGATCGGCGAAACTGGGCAGTTGCGGCTCAGCGGAGTTGGCCATCGGACGGCCGATTCTGCCAACGCGAGGAGCCGTTGGGGAGGCGCAATTTCTGGTCGTAGGGCGAAATGCCGTGGGGGGACGCCATGAAGAAACGCATACGATCCTATTTCGATGCCAAGGCACGCGAACTCCGGGAAACCGACCCGGATGGGATTCAGGTCGTCAAGGTCGGTCCACCTTTCGAGGTGCTGCTGTACGACGTTCAACGTCTCAAGCCGAAGCCCTGCCTGACGACGAGTTTTGATCTTCGGAAGTACCTTGCCAAGGACAAGAGCCGGCTCCAGAAGAGCATCGAGTCGGAGTTGATCGCGACCGCCCGCCAGCTATTCGGCTGCCAGCCAATCGTTCCGCCGGACCAACTCGCTGCCGCGCGGTTGCTCGCCGCGATTGGGCCGGAATGGGCATCGCAGGTTGCCCACTATCCGCCCGCGTTGCACGCCCGCATTCTGTTCTTGGCGGATCGGGTTCCCCGATTTCGACAACTCGTGCTGACTTGTCCCGGTCTGGCCACGGATGCGCTGCGCAGCGCCGTCAGAGCGTGCGGCAAGCACTTGATCGGCGCAGCGGAGTATCTGACGCCACTTCTACGGGGGAACGCAAGAGACATCGCTGCCGAGCTGGATTGGCCAAGTGGGACCGCTGGGATTCTCCGGCGTCTGTGGCTTCCGGCGGCAAGTTTCGCGGCTGTCGATGCCCTCAAGTGGCGGCTGACGGCCGACGATGCCGCTGGGCGGCGAGCCAGGCGGGTACTGCCGCACTGCTCGTACATCACGCGCGACGCCGTTCGAGTCGTCTGCAACAACGCGGCGTTCGAGCGTGTCGAGAACAGCGCCGTGGTCGAGTTGTGCAGTCAGCCCCCCGATGAGTTCCGAGTTGGCACGGGCGATTGGGACATGCTGGCTCAGTTATTACACGCCGAAGCCCGATTTCCGCGTCTACGTGTTCGGGGTATCCGGTCCAGAGCCCAGCTTCAGCGGATCTACGGTCGCCACTTCGGTGGCTTGTACCCGTACGAGGTGAACGGCTTGCTGGACCGTGACTTTCCGCCACCGCCCTTTGGCTCGGACGATCCTGCATTTCAGCACATCGAAGACCCTCTTTCCGCCCTTGCCGAAGCGGTGGAAATGGGGCCAAACTGCATCGCCGATTTGATCCCCAGGGTCGCCGACCGCGAACTCCACATCTTCCGGATACTGCCTGACGCGGAACGACAAATCGAACGTGCGACGCTGGTAATCAGCGAACACCACGTCGGCCACGATTACAGCATTTGGGCACTCTACGACGCGCGAACGCGACGCAACGGCCCGATTTCCCAAACGACCGAGAAAGCCATCAACCAGTTCCTTCGGAGAAACCAGTAGAATGCTGTCGGCAATCGCGACGACTCCGTTGCTTCCCAGTGGCTGGGGGCAGGTTGTGGTGAAGGGAACTGATTTCGGTGCGATTTCAGAAGGGATTTTCAGGGAGCATGAGCAATGGCCAATTTTGAACACGTACAGATCGTCAAGCAAGGCGCGGCGGCCATCCACGGATGGCGACAGAAGAATGCCCATCGGCGATTCGACCTCAGCAATGCGAGCTTGTACGGGGCCTGTCTGCGTGAGGCAGATCTCCGTGGTGCCAACCTTGGTGGCGCCAAGCTGTTGTCGGCGGATCTCAGTGGGGCTGACCTGAGCTGGGCGGATCTCAGCGGGGCGGACCTGAGCCGGGCAGATCTCAGCGGGACCGACTTGAGCCGGGCAAACCTCGACGGAGCAAATCTCACCGAAGCCGATCTTGGCGAGGCAAGCGTCAACGGCGCGAACCTCAGTAGGGCGAATTTCGACGGGACGGTCCTCCAGGGGCTCGATCTCGGCAGCGTTGATTTCCGTGTCGTAGATCTCAAGAAGCTGGACCTCAGCGGCGTGAATCTCGCGGGAGCGGTTCTCGATGGTGCGGATCTGAGCGGTGTCAAGCTCAGCGGGGCAAACCTTGCGGAGGCGCAGCTGAGTAAGGCGAACCTGAGCAACGCGGATCTCAGCAACACAGACCTCACGGGGGCAGACCTGAGCGACGTGAACCTCGATCGCGCGAATCTCAGCAACGCGATTCTGAACCGGGCGGACCTCCGCCGAGCGTCTCTCCGCCGCGCGATCCTTTCGCAGGTCAAGCTGAGCGGAGCAAACCTTGGTGAGGCAAACCTCGTCGGACTGTCGCTGCGCGGCGCGGACCTCACTGGCGCAGATCTGACTTGTGCGAACCTTACCAGTGCAATGCTTGACGAGGCGGATCTCACCGGCGCGGACCTGACCGGCGCGGAACTCAGCGGCGCGGATTTGTGCCGTGCAAAGTTGAATGAGGCGAAACTCTTGGGCGCGAACCTTGCCGAGGCGAAGCTTCGGGACGCAAGTCTTGTGCGGGCGGATTTCCGGCGTGCGTACCTGCGCGAAACGGACTTCAGCGGGACGGAACCCGACGGGACGGATCTCAGTCATGCCAACCTGAGCGGAACGAATCTGAGCACGGCCAAGCTGAGCCGGGCGAACTTCAGCGGCGCGGACCTTAGTCGGGCGAACCTCAGCCGGTTGGTCCTCAGCGACGTGACTCTTCACGGCGCGAACTTGGGCAAGGCGGACCTGAGCGGTGCGATTCTGGCGGAGGCGGATCTTGGCACAGCGAATCTCCGTGGCGCAGACCTTCGCGGGGCGGATCTGCGAACGGCGAACCTTCGCGGCGCAGATATCAGTTGGGCGGATCTTCGCGGAGCAGACCTGCGTGACGCGGACCTCAGCGGCGTGGACCTTCGCGATGTGGACCTCAGCGGCGTGAACACCGGGCAGGACCGCGATGATGAAGAAGTCCCTTCCATGCCCGCTGTCTGCGAAGAATTCATCCGCTACTTGGACAAGAACGAGATGCAGTACATGGTCGAGACGGACCAGTCAATTATGTTGCCAGTTGCAGGCGAGGCCGGCTACTACTGGCTGCGAGCGCACGCCGAGCCACAGTGGGAGCTTTTTCAGATCATCGGCTGGCTGCCCGTGCGGATACCCGAAGACTTCCTTTCAGCCATCACCGTAGCCGTGATTCAAGTCAATCGCAGGCTGCCGGCGGGCCGATTCGACCTGGATTTGGACACTCGCCGAGTGCATTTTGTGACGGCGCAAAAGATGACTGACGACACGCTGGGCGAAGAAGCGATCGAGTGGATGATGGTCCACACGGTCATAATGCTTGACGCATTCGTTCCGGCGTTCTGCTCCATCATCTTTGCCAACGAACAACCGAAGGATGCCATCGAGCGGGCTGTTGCAGCGATATGCGAATCCGAAAGCGAAACCGACTGATGCGACGCCCCAGGGCGTGAATCGAGCCGGGGACGTTGGCGCTTGCGCCCCTTTCCCGCCAGCGTCCTTCGGCTCGGCCTGCCGTTGTCTGAATCGAAGGAGCAAGACGTGATCATGAGCGTATTGAACTTGGCAGCCGCCGTGACAGGCGGTTGCTGACGGAACTGCGGGGTGCCGTGCGCACCCTTTGTGGTGCCGGACGGATCGGTCCACAATTACGGCTACGGCTATCCCCGGTGGTTCGGCAACGGCTACCGGGCACCGTGGCTGTTAATGCCCAATCCGTCGATGTTCGTGCCGCTGCCCAGTCCCTGGAACGCGGCAGTGGCCCAAGAACGCGCCAAACGCGCGGCCAGACCGAGGCCGACGCTGTCCCCAGGCACCCAGGCCGACTTGCAGGCACTGGCGGCCGAAGTTGAAGCGGCGTACCAGTACCTGCGGAACGCGACAGCGGAAGATAAGGCGGAGGCCCGCAAGGACTGGATTCGGGCACGGGATGACCTGGAGCAGGCACGGATCAAAGCAGCCAGAGAGCTACGGCGCTGACCGACAGGAAGACATTACCGCAAGGGCTGGCTGGGCAGCTCCGAATCTGCGGAAATGCTGGCGGGTTTCCGGGCCGGCGTGTCCCGCGAATTGACAACGCCACTCGCCGCCCTTATTGTGGAGGGAGTACTCCGAACCGATTTTGCCCTAAAGGAGCGACTATCGACCGAAACTAGGACAAGCACGAACAACTGACGAATTGGCCTTTACCTGCCGCCGCCACTGGAAAACTGCGACATTTTCAAGCGAAGGTTTGGCGTCCAGGGCAGGCTCCCCGCTCGGGGAGCCGCTGGACGTTGCAACCTTCGCAGCCTGTCGCAGGGCTTCCAGGGGGTGACGCTTCGGCGCGCTCCCTTTTTTCGTTTGGTGATCATGGGAATCACGCCCAAGCGTCCCCTGGCGGTGCGGACGCCATATTGCAGCGGTGCCGCCATTGAAGTCGCCGCGTTATGGGATGCATGAGCGGGTTTGTCGGATCGTGGTCGCTTTATGCACCACCCGCAGTCAACGGATTGTTCTTCCGGTAGACAGAGAACCCCTGTTCTCAGCAAGGGGGGCAAGATGGTCCAAGACATGGGTGACAAGCAGCATGAATCGCCTTTGGTTTCTGCGTTTCGGGATCGGGATCGTAAGTCCGACATCGTGGGACTCGCGAGAATTCCAACGGACGATGCGACGTTTCTTCTGTCGCTGCGCACTCTGGACGCTATTGTGACAAACAGAGTCCCCGCAGGTTGGGACGCTGACAAGACTCTCGCGAAGGTCCTGGTCGCGATGACAATGGTGGCACTAAACTACGGGGACGAGGGGCACGGATATTGGCACAATCTTTCGGAAACCATCAGAGACAATACGGGCCATTGGACGGAACTCGCCACGAACTCACACCTCCAGGCTGTCTTGGGAGATTCCTTTCGCAGGGCACTGCTACGTTTCGATTACAAGGCGCCGGAAGACGTTGGCCACGTGTATGTCGGCACGATCCTATTCCACGCTGGGATTCCTCGTCCCGCTCTTGCACAAGTCTTGCGAGTGGTAGTAAAAGCCTGCCGGCACGGAAAATGCGCGGTGGATCTGGACCGTGAGTCACGGGCACGCTTCGTACAAGACCAAAGTTCTCATCTTCAGGAAAACGTGCGTCGGCTGCTTACCAGCGATTTTACGGGCGCTGATGAACTCTGGAGATGCCTTGCGCGCGTGGTGCGGGCTTGGTGGAAGGACCCCGAGGTGGCCCTACAGCAACTTCCACAACCGGCATTGGACGTCGAAACCGTGCGAAAGGTACTGAAGGAGTCCCCGCCTCCAAGACAGCAGGTCTTCGACCTTTGATGAGTCAGCGACGGCGATTTTGGCGGCGGCTGTGGTGACCTGGCATTTTGGGATTAGCTTGACTGTCTGGTTAGTTGAAAACCGATTCGACGGGGGCTAAATTGAGTCAATCGACGGGCTCCTCGCACACCGACCCGAAACGGCCGGCAACGGGCAGTCTGCTTCTGGACCCGTGAGCCGGCGCACGAAATGGGGAATCGCCCGGTGGTACGCGCGGACATCATATCGGTCGCCGGGTTCCTTGCGAGGCCGACTACGCTTGTTCGTGCCCGGTCGATTCCCGCAACTCAGCGGCGTCTTGCGGGCGAGGCCCCTTTGCTGTCTTTTCCACTCGACGGCCTCTTTCGGTTGGAACAGATATGCCTGCAAATCCGTCCGGAGCCAGGAACGTAACACGGCCTGCGCTTGGGGTCCCAGGTAGATCTGGCGTCGGTGCCCAAAGCGGGCGGTCTTGTGACTGGCAGGAGTGTAGATCCAGACCCGGCCGCTGGTGTCGATGTCGCACGTCCGCATGACGGTCACTTCACCAGGCCGCATCCCGGTGAGCCGCTGCAATTCGATCATCGTCCAGATCTGCGGGGCAACCTTGGGCTTGATCGCATCGACGAACGCTTCGGGAACGGGCTTGACGGGTTTCGATTCCCGAGCCTCGGATCGGCCACGAGCGAGCCCACGGACGGCCTGCAGCCCGTGAAACACGGACGGCGGGACCAGTTCATTTTCCACGCCCCACTTGAATAGCCGCTTGACGCGGCCAATACGCTTGTTGATCTCCGTCCGGCAAAGGCCGGCTTCGATCATCCGTTGTCGGACGGCCTTCAGCTTGATCGGGCCGAACTCAGCAGCGGGAGTTTTCGAGTACAGTTCTTTGAGCGGTCGGAACGAATAGGCGACGGCGGGGAGTTCGCTGGAGTTGCAGTAGTACGTCTTGGCCCAACGGACGTAGGACGCCATCAGTTCAGCCACGGTCACCCAAAGGTGGTTCGCGGCGTCTCGCCCGATCCGGCCGTTGGCCAAGTACTCGGCAATGAGGCGGTCGTATTCCTGGCGGCTGGTCCTGGACTTCCACGGTCCCAGGTAGTAGTCCTTGCCCTGGATCGTGACGACGGCCTGATCGCTGGCCTTGTGGTGGCGGTACTTCGGCGCTTTGGAAATGAGTCTCGGCATGTGCGGTTCTCCCGTTTGCGAGGCGGAAAAACGGTATTTACCGTTTTTCTCGCTGGGAAAAAGCCGCGCTTCCGAACGTCGGAAGGTAACCTAAGATGTGAATTCGGCAGGATTTACGTCAAGCGAGGCCGACGGGAATCGAACCCGCAACCACCGGATCGACAGTCCGGTACTCTAACCAATTGAGCTACGGCCCCGGTTCTGTGCTGAACCACGGCAGAATTATACTTGTTGTTTTTGCCTTCGCAAGGGCCAATCGGCACAAGATTGAATGGCACCGGATGGTTGACAAACGGGCAGACGTTGCAAGGATGTTTGAAATCCGCCTGTATCACCGAGTATCAAGCGGGCTTCTACCACCGGAGAAGTAGGGGGGCGACGGATGAGGCATCGGGCAATTCTGTGCGCAGTGGGACTGATTGGCTGCACGGCGTTTGGGCCTTTGGGCGGGCTGGCCAAGGACACCAAAGTGGTTTTGCTGGCCGGAAAGAAGAGCCATTTGCCCGGCGAACATGAGTACGAAAAGGGCATGGACCTGATGCGGCATTGCCTGGACACGTCGTTGAACGTCAAAGGGGTGACGGTGGAGGTGCATCCCAATGGCTGGCCTGAGGATGAAGCGACGCTGGACAATGCCGATACGATCGTGATCTTCAGCGACGGCGGCAGCAGCGGCCAGGCGCATCCGCTTGTGTCGGGCGGCCACTTGGCGGTCTTGGAACGGCAGATGCAACGCGGCTGTGGCCTGGTCGCAATCCATTGGACCCTTAACTTGCCGTCCAAGATCGGCAACGAGACGTTCCTCCGCTGGATCGGCGGCTTCAAGGACTACGAGGATCCGCCGCGTCCGATTGGCGAGCCCTGGCGGGTGCAGGACTGGTCCAAGCAGGCGAAGCATCCGATTTGCCGCGGGCTGAAACCGTTCGAGATGCCGGAGGACGAATACAAGACCCCGGAACGTCTGCTTTCGGACGAACCCCAGTTCGTACCGATTCTGCCGTTTCCCGGCCAGCCGGGCGATCCGCTGTGGGCTTGGGCCTGGCAGCGTGAGAACGGCGGGCGCGGCTTTGGATTCATCGGCGGGCACAAGCACACGATTTGGGAGATTGAGGATTTGCGCAAGGCGATGCTGAACGCGATCCTCTGGACGGCCCAGAAGGCGGTTCCCGACGACGGAGTCATCTCGTCGCTTCCCGCCCCGCTGGCCACATCGCCCATCCCTGTCCTGATCCCCGTCAAGATCGACGGTCCGGTCCACGATCCGGCCATCGGCAGCTACTGGTACGGTCCGTTCAACGAGTCATGTTCCCTGGTGGATGTCAACGGCGACGGCCGACTCGATATTACTTGCGGCGTCAACTGGTACGAAGCGCCGAAGTGGACGAAGCACGCGCACTATTTCGAGGGTGCAGAGGCACGCAACTTTTTGCACGGCCATTGCGGCGAGGTGGCTTTGGACGTGAACCGGGACGGGTTGACGGACGTGGTCAACTCAGGCTATCAGCCGGACATCGCCGGCGTGTGGTGGCACGAGAATCCAGGCCCAGGCGGAGGCCAATGGAAGGTGCATCGCGTCCACAGCTCGCCCTTTATGGAAGGGATCCTGCTGGCCGACCTCAACGGCGATGGCCGGATGGACATCCTGATGAATCACTTTCGCAAGTACGGCGGGGCCGAGGGCGAAGGGTCCGTGGCTCACGTCGAAGCGGTCGCCTGGCTGGAATCGATCGACCGGGAACCGTGGCTTGTCGCGCGGACGATCGCTCCGGAAGCGGAAGACCACGGCTGCGGAGTGGGCGATCTTGACGGGGACGGCCGCCTGGACGTCGTCTCCCGGCATGGCTGGTACCAAGCGCCGCCGGACCCGGTCGCTGGCCAGTGGCGTTTGCATCCTGATTACGATCTGCCGTTCCGAGCTTCGCATCCCATGCTGGTGACCGACGTCAACGGCGACGGCCTGAACGACATCATCGTGGGCAACGGCCATGGATACGGGTTATACTGGCTGGAACAGCAACTCGACGCCCAGCAAAAACGCACGTTTCGGCGACACGTGATCGAGGAACACTACGGCAACTTTCACACGATGGTTCTGACGGACGTGAACGGCGACGGGAAAGTGGACCTGGTGACGGGCAAGCGACTGTTCGGGCATGACGGGCGCGACGAAAGCGAGTTTGACCCGCTGTTCCTGTTCTGGTACGACATCCAAGGCGGCAAGTTCGAGCGTCACGTGATTTCGTTTAACCATCTTCAGCACTATCCGGGCCGGGAGAACGTGAACGAACCGCCGCAGTTCGCGTGTGGGACGGGCATGAAGATCACCGTCGGCGATCTGAACGCCGATGGCCGTCTGGACATCGTGGTCGCCGGCCGGGGCGGGTTGTACGCCTTCGTCAACCGCGGTTTGACGCCGCTTCCGAAGAGTTCCAACCCTCGACTGCCGCTGATTGGCGAGAAGCGTCCGGAGTTGAAGTGAGCGTTCCGCAGGCGACGGGCGTCGCCGGGTGCTTGTTGCGTGACGGGGTAGTGAGATTACAGGAGCCAAGCGCGATGAAGACACACATCAGCAGACGTCAGTTTATCGGCGGCGCCGGGGGCGGAGCCGGGCTGTTCATTTTGCGCAACAGCGCGTCGGCCAGGAGCTATCAGGCCAACGGGAAACTGGACATCGCGTTGGTGGGCCTGGGCTCGCGGGGGAAGCACTTCCTGGGCGTGATTCCCCGCATCGGTGAGAATCTTGTGGCCCTGTGCGACGTGAACCGGCGGCACACGGACGGAGCGGCCCAGGCGTTCCCGGGGGCCCGGACCTACCGCGATTTCCGCAAGATGTTCGACGAGATGGACCGTCAGATCGATGCGGTCGTCGTGGTCACGCCGGTCCACACGCACGCCGTCATCGCCATGACGGCCATGAAGCTTGGCAAGCACGTTTACGTCGAGAAGCCGACTGCCCACGACGTGCGCGAGGCCCGCGCGATGCGCGACCTGGCCCGCCGCCAGAAGGTGGCGACGCAGATGGGCAGCCAGGGGATGGCCACCGATTCGTTTCGCCGCACGCTGGAACTGATTCAAGACGGGGCGATCGGCGAGATCCGCGAGGCGCACGTCCTGTTCGAGTCGGGCGGGACGGGGCCGTTGGAGCGACCGCCAGGGCAGCCGGTGCCCGACAGCCTCGATTGGGATCTGTGGATCGGTCCCGCGCCGATGCGGCCTTATCATCCGGGCTATCTTCCGCCGCAGTTTCCCGGAGCGGGAGGAGTGCCGGAGAGTCCGGCGCTGATCGGCTGGAATCGCTGGCGCGACTTCGGCGCCGGAGCCCTGGGGGGCGCGGGTTCGCACTCGCTGAATCTGGCCTTCAAGGCCCTGGACCTGCAAGCCTTGTGGGGCGGCGCCGGCGAAAGCAAGACGATCCGTGTCACGACGGAGATCTCGGAGCGTTGTCCCGAGAACTTTCCCCGCTGCCAGATGGTCCATTTCGAGCTGCCGGCGCACGGCTCGCAGCCTGCGGCGCAAATCCACTGGTGCAACGCCTGGGACACGGAGATCAAGCGGCGAGGGGTCTTGACCGAGTTGGAGAAGACGGCCGGGCAGCCGCTGAAGTGGGCTCAGGGCAGCTGGTCGCCGCACTCCTTTCTGCTGATCGTGGGCACCAAGGGCAAGGCGCTCACCAACTTCCACAATTCCGTGTGCCAGTTACTGCCGGAAAAGGACTTTCCCGATGCGGGCGGCCCGCCGCAGCGGCTGCCTCGCTCTGGGAGCCACGAACGGGAATGGGTAGCCGCCTGCAAGGGCGGGCCGGCGGCGATGTCGAACTTTGAGCACTCCGGTCCGATGATCGAATTGCTCCTGTTGGGCAACGTCGCCGCCTTGGTGGACGGACCTTTGGAGTTCGACCCGGTTGCGTGCCGAATCGTCAATCATGAGGAGGCCGACCGGAAGCTGCTTCGTCCGTACCGGAACGGGTGGTCCTTGTGAGGCGGCGTATGAACCTGAATGACCGCGCTTGGCGGCGATGTGAACAGCTGTTGGAAGCCGCCGCCGACCTGCGCGTGGCGTGTCGGCATTTGCCCCACGGGGGCCGCATCGTGGATTGCGGGGTCGAGGCGGCGGGCGGACTGCAAGCGGGTCTGACGCTGGCCGAGATCTGTCTGGCGGATCTGGCCGAAGTGCGTCTTGTGCCTGGGCGGGCCGACCTGTGGCCGGGGCCGGCCGTCCAGGTTTGGACGGATCATCCCGTGGCAGCCTGTATGGCTTCGCAGTATGCGGGTTGGCGGATTTCGTCCGGCGGGTACTATGCGATGGGTTCCGGTCCGATGCGGGCAGCGTGCGGTCGGGAGGAACTGTTTGCCAGGCTTGGCTTTCGGGAGTCGGTGACGCGGGCGGTGGGGGTCTTGGAAGCGGCCAAGTTGCCGCCCGTGGAAGTTGCCTCGGAAATCGCTGAAGCGTGCGGGGTGGTGCCCGGCGAGTTGACGTTGTTGGTCGCCCGGACCGCCAGTCTAGCGGGCACGGTGCAAGTCGTGGCCCGCACCGTGGAGACTTGTTTGCACAAGTTGCATGAAGTGGGTTTTGATTTGAGGTGCGTGCAGAGCGGCTACGGTCTGGCGCCTTTGCCGCCGGTGGCCGCCGACGATTTGGCGGGCATCGGCCGGACGAATGACGCGGTCTTGTACGGCGGCGAGGTCACGTTGTGGGTCCGCGCGGACGATGGCCAATTGGAAGAACTCGGGCCAGGAATCCCCAGCGGTTCGTCGCCCGATCATGGCGAGCCGTTTGGCAAGATCTTCCAGCGGTACAACCACGACTTTTACCGCATCGACCCGCGGCTTTTCAGCCCGGCGCAGGTGACGCTGGTCAACTTGAACAGCGGCCGCGCACACGGCTTCGGGCAACTTCGGCCGGAAGTTGTCCAGCGGTCCTTTTCCGCGGATGGGTGACCCATGCGGCTGGCCGTTCTCGCTGCGCCCGACAGCTGGTACCTGAACGATCTGCGGCGTGCCGCCGGATCGCGCCACGAGGTGCTTTGCGTGCCGTTCGAGCGGTTGACTGCGGGGCTGGATTCCTCGACCCGGCAGCGGCGGGTGCAGGCGGCCGAGTGCGACTTGCGGGCCTGCGACGCGGTGCTGGTCCGCACGATGCCGCCGGGATCGCTGGAGCAGGTCGTCTTTCGAATGGACGCCTTGGGATCCTTGGCCGAGGCGGGAACGGTGGTCATCAACCCGCCGCGGGCCATCGAAGCGGCTGTAGACAAGTACTTGGCATCACACAAGTTACAGTCGGCCGGCTTGGTGACGCCGCGAACTTGGGTCTGCCAATCGCTCGGCGACGCCCTGGAGGGATTCCGGGATCTGGGTGGCGATGTCGTCGTCAAACCCGTGTTCGGCGGCGAAGGGCGGGGGATTTGCCGCGTTCATGACGAATCTCTGGCTTGGCGCGTGTTCAGCACCCTAGCACAACTGCGGTCCGTCATTTATCTTCAGGAGTACATACCTCACAACGGTTTCGATATCCGCCTGCTGGTCCTGGGCGAACGGGTGTTTGCCATGCGTCGCGTCAACCCCGACGATTGGCGGACCAACGTTAGCCGGGGGGCTCGCGCAGAGCCGCTGGTCGCCGACCAGCGGTTGATCGAGACTGCCCGCCGCGCCGCTGCAGCCATCGGAGCCCCCTTTGCCGGTGTGGATATCCTGCCCGACCGGAACGGCCGGGAGTTCGTGCTGGAGGTGAACGGAGTGCCGGGCTGGAAAGCCCTGGCGGCGACGCTGCAACTGGACGTGGCGGCGGAACTGCTGGACTACATCGAATCGTTGGTCTCCGATCGAGGGTCGGCCGGAGGTTAGAGGGGAAGTTCACTTGAACAATTTGCCAAGCGAGGGACTGATGCGATTTCTTCACCTGACTTGTGGTGCTGCGTGGTTGCTGCTGGCCGTCCAGACGGCGATTTCCGGAGAGGCTGTTGTGGGCCTGTCGGACACGGCGCCTGGCGAGGGCCGCGCGATCAAGACGGACCAGGGCTACATGACCGAGTACAAGATGACGATCCCCGGCACGAGCGTGACGTTCGAGATGGTCCCGATCCCCGGCGGCAAGTTCAACATGGGGAGCCCCGACGCCGAGGAAGGGCGTGAAGACAACGAAGGACCTCAGTTCGAAGTCGAGGTCAGTCCGTTCTGGATGAGCAAGTACGAACTCACGTGGGCTGAGTACCGCCAGTACCTCGCTCTGTACGGCATTTTCAAGGAGTTCACCTCGCGCGGCGAACGCAAAGTCACGTCCGAGAACGAAATCGACGCCATCACCGCTCCGACGGAACTGTACGATCCGAGCTTCACCTACGAGCACGGCGAGGACCCGGACATGCCGGCGGTCACCATGACCCAATACGCCGCGCGGCAGTATTCCAAGTGGCTGAGCGGGATCACGGGCAACTTTTATCGGCTGCCGACGGAAGCGGAGTGGGAGTACGCGTGCCGGGCGGGAACGCAAACGGCCTATTCCTTCGGCGACGACGCGGACCAGTTGGGCGATTACGCTTGGTACTTCGAGAACTCGGACAGCAAGTCGCACAAGGTCGGCCAGAAGAAGCCGAATCCGTGGGGCCTGTACGACATGCACGGCAACGTGGCCGAATGGACGCTGGATCAGGTCCTGGAGGACGGCTACAAGCCATTCGCCGGCAAGACGCTGAAGTCGGCGGAGGCCCTGGTTTGGCCCAAGACGCTGGTGCCCCGCGCGATTCGGGGCGGGCACTGGGACGACGATGCGGAGGCGTGCCGCAGCGCCGCCCGCCTGGGCTCGCTGGAAAGCGAGTGGAAGACGGAAGATCCCAATCTGCCGCTCAGCCCCTGGTGGTTCACCAGCGATCCGACGCGAGGAATCGGTTGCCGGCTCGTCCGCCCGCTGGCCGAACCCGCGACGCGCGAAACCAAGGAGCGGTTCTGGGCCATCGACGACGAGGATACCCGCGAGGGCGTCAACAACCGCATGAACGAAGGTCGCGGCGTCCGCGGCTTGGTCGACCGGGATCTGCCCGAGGCCATCAAGAAGCTGAAGGAGAGTCGGTAGTTCGACGGTTTCACTTCGGGCGAACGGCGGGCGTCAGCCCGCCGGTTCTCTTAGCGCCGACGGCCAAGCCTTGTAGAAACCGCTGGGTTGACGTCCGCCGTTCGCCGGGCACCGAAGCGATCTGGAAACGGAAAACGCGTCCGCGGCAGACCCTGTTTTGGGAGAAGATTTGTTTACCAGTTTGTTTCTCACCGTTGCGTTGGCCGCTGTTTGTGCTGACGAGCACCTGGAACGTTATCGGGAATCGCGTCCTGGCATGGGCTCGACGTTCGAGATCATCGCCTACGCACCCGACAAGCAGACCGCCAAGCGGGGCATGGACGCGGCGTTTGCCCGCATCGAGCAGCTGAATCAGGTCTTTAGCGATTACGAATCCGACAGCGAGGCTTGCCGGCTGAGCCATGCGGCGCCGATGCCGCAAGCTGTGCCGGTCAGCGCCGAGATGTGTGCCGTGCTCGACTACTCGATCCAGTTGAGTCGGCAGACGGACGGCGCGTTCGATGTCACGGTGGGACCGGTCAGTCGTCTCTGGCGGCGTGCCCGGCGGCAGAGGCAGTTGCCGGCGCCGGAGCGGTTGCGGGAGACCTTGGCAAGCGTCGGCTACCGGCACCTGGAATTGGACGCCGCGGGCCGGAAGGCAAGGCTGGCGGCAGCGGGCATGCGACTGGATTTCGGCGCCGTGGCCGTCGGTTTCGCCGTGGACGAAGCGCTGGCCGTCCTGAAGCTGCACGGCCTGACGCGCGTCCTGGTCAATGGCAGCGGCGATCTAGCGCTCGGCGAGGCTCCGCCCGGTGAAACCGGTTGGCGAATCGGCGTCGCGCCGCTGGAGCCGAATCAGCCTCCCAGCCGTTTTCTGCGATTGGCCCATTGCGGCGTCTCGACGTCGGGCGATGCGTGGCAATACGTGGAGATCGACGGCTGCCGCTATTCCCATATCGTCGATCCGCGGACAGGCATCGGGCTGACGCAGCGGAGCAGCGTCACGGTGATCGCGCCCAACGGGATGGCCGCCGACGGCTTGGCGACCGCGGCGAGCGTGCTGGGGGCGGAAAAAGGCCTGGCCCTGATCGAGCGGACCTGTGGAGCCGCTTGCCTGATGGTGCTCGTCGAGGACGACAAACCCCGCTTGCACAAGTCCCGCGACTGGAAGAAACACGAGGTCGGCGGCTCCTTGCCCCCAAATTAACTGCGCTCGGCAGCCCCCGAATCCTTGAAAGCGCGTCGTCCAGACGTTACGCTGTGGTAAGAGTGCTCGCCCGTAGCATCCGAGGTGATTCGCCGATGCGCAAACAAATCCTGCCGACCACCCACGGACCTTCGCGTCGCGACTTCATCAAGGCGTCGTCCTTGCTGGTCGCCGGCCGTGCGGTCCCCGGCGGCTTGACGGTCGCGCGGGCGGCTCACGCCTATGGCAGCGACGAAATTCGAATCGGCCTGATCGGCTGCGGCGGCCGCGGCACCGGTGCGGCGCAGCAGGCGTTGAATACCGTCCAGCAGTCCGACATCGCGCCAAACGGCCCGGTCAAGCTGGTGGCGATGGCTGATGTGTTTCCGGACAAGGTCCAGTCGGCCTACCGTTCGATCAGAAGCCAGCACGGCGAGTTGGTCGACGTGCCGCCCGGACGGCAATTCAGCGGCCTGGACGCCTACCGGAAAGTCCTCGAATGCGACCTGGATCTGGTGATCCTGGCCACGCCGCCCGGTTTTCGCCCGCTGCACTTCGAGGCCTCGGTCGGGGCCGGCAAGCACGTGTTCATGGAGAAGCCTGTCGCGACGGACCCGCCGGGCGTGCGGCGTCTGCTGGCGGCCAATGAGGAGGCCAAGAGGCGGAACCTGCTCGTCGCCGTCGGCCTGCAGCGGCATCACGAGAAGAAGTACCGGGAGACGATCCAGCGATTGTGGGACGGCGCGATCGGCGACATCGTTTGTCTGCGCGTCTATTGGAACGGCGGCGGCGTGTGGGTGCGGCCGCGGCAAGAAGGTCAGGCGGAACTCGAGTACCAGCTGCGGAACTGGTATTACTTCAACTGGATCGGCGGCGATCACATCGTCGAGCAGCACATCCACAACTTGGACGTCGGCAACTGGCTGATGAAGGATCATCCTGTCGAGTGCAACGGCATGGGCGGCCGGCAAGTGCGGACGGGCAAGGAATACGGCGAGATCTACGACCATCACTGCTGCGAATTCACGTACGCCAACGGCGTGAGGATGTTCAGCCAGTGCCGCCACATCCGCGGCTGCTGGAACGCCGTGGCCGAACATGCCCATGGCACGAAGGGCTCCGCCGACATCAGCGGCGCCAAGATCTACAGTGCGGGCGGCGAGCTGATCTGGAGCGGCAAAGGCGGTGGCGGCGGGCATCAGGAAGAGCATTACGACCTGTTCGCCGCGTTGCGCAAAGGCGAGATCTACACTGAAGCCGAATGCGGAGCGCACAGCACCATGACGGCGATCCTGGGCCGTCTGGCGACCTACTCCGGCAAGGTCGTCAAGTGGGACGAGGCCCTCCATTCCCACGTCGCCCTGGCGGACTTCGACAGCCTGAAATCCTGCCAGGACGAAGCGCCCGTCAAGCCGCATCCCGACGGCGGGTACGTCACGGAAGAACTGTACGAGATCGCCGCGCCGGGCACGACGAAGGTGATCTGATTCAGGCGTGGCACGACTCACTTGGTCAGCCGTGCTTGAAGCGCGGATCGAGTTCGCCCCAAGCCAGCGGCATTCTTCGGCCGCCAGGCCGGCGTCGCGCACGCGTCCGCCCTGCGTGAAAGCCTTGCTGGGGCGGCACCGCGGGAGTGCCGCTTGACGGGTGCCGCCGCTTGTGACAAGCCGCATGATGCTTGCCGGACGGAGGCGGCATGCGGGGCGAGCGGTCGTGGCAGCCGGGAGTTCAGATGCCAAAGCCCGCGCGGTAGCTCTTGCGAATCAGCGGTTCTGCTTCCGGCGCATTGGTGGCTTGCATGGCCGAACTGTCCCATTCGATCCGTTTCTGCAGCCGCAAGGCGAGATTGCCCACCAGCAGCGCCTCGGTGTACGGACCGGAGTAGGCAAAGCCGGCCTGCGCGTCTTCCGGTTTGCCGTCCTGGCAGGCTTGGATCCACTCGGCGTGATGTCCGATCGAGCGGGGAATGGTCCGGGGCGGCATTTGGAAGACCTTCATCCGGCTCTCCGGAATCAGACGCGGTGTGCCGGCCCAGCCACCGGCGAGGATCGTGCCCTGCTCGCCCACGAAATAGATTCCGTTGTCGCCCAACTGACGGCCCGCTTCCAACTCCGGCGGGCGCGGCGGCAGCTTGCCGCCGTCGTACCACGTCACCTTCACAGCGGGCCGCTTGCCGCGGGCCGGGAAGTCGTAGGCGATGATCGACCAGGCCGGGTAGGATTCCGGTTTCAGCGGTTGGCTGGTCTGCGCCTC
This sequence comes from Candidatus Anammoximicrobium sp., assembly GCA_012515235.1. Classification (GTDB taxonomy): domain Bacteria; phylum Planctomycetota; class Planctomycetia; order Pirellulales; family Pirellulaceae; genus Anammoximicrobium. The sequence goes on along the minus strand of JAAYYU010000079.1, from coordinate 55,487 downwards.
GGCAGCGACGGGGGCGTCCAGGTCCAACGCATAGAACGCCGGGTCCAGGTTGTGAACTGCCATGTCGCCCATCGCTCCGGTGCCGAAATCGAACCACCCGCGCCAGGCGCGCGGACAGTAGACGGGGTGATAGGGCCGTTCGGGAGCGCCGCCCAACCAGAGGTTCCAATCCAGATCGGGCGGCACAGGCGGCGCGTCCGTCGGGCGATCGAGGTCCTGCTTCCAGAACCTGCCGGGCCGATCGCTCCAGCAGTGGACTTCGCGAACGTTGCCGATCACCCCGGCTTGAATCCACTCCCGCGTCAATCGCAAGCCTTCGCCCGCATGGCCCGCGTTGCCGACCTGCGTGACGCGTTTCGTCTCCTGAGCGAGGCGCGTCATCACGCGTGCTTCCTCGATGCTGTGGGCCATCGGCTTCTCCACGTACACGTGCTTGCCGGCCCGCAGCGCCGCCACCGTCACGGGTCCGTGCAGGTGGTCTGGCGTGCCGATCACGACCGCATCCACGTCACGCCGCTTGTCCAGCAACACGCGATAATCGCGGAAGATTTCCGCTTGAGGAAATGCCTGGAAGGTGCGCGCCGCGTATTTTGCGTCCACGTCGCACAGGGCCGCGATGTTCTGCTCTTGGGCGGCCAATTGCCGCACCACGCCTCCGCCCTGACCTCCGACCCCGATGCCGGCGATGTTCAGCCTTTGACCGGGCGGCGTCTGGCCGGCGCCACCCAGCACGGACCGAGGAACGATGTGCCAGCCGGCGACGACGCCCGCGACGGTGAGAAAACGGCGACGATCGAACATGGGAGCACCTCCTGAACAAATCGGATGACTGCAGTGTCCAGTATCGTCGCATCCTCCAGGCGGCTAGGGCCGCAGTCCGCCGGGCACGCCCTTGGTGACGATCGCCACGGCGTCGTGAGGATGCAGGCTTTCCAGATGGCTCGCTTGGATTCGGTAGTCGGCGAATTCCGGTGTCGCCTCCAGGGAAGCGCGGATGCGGCGGGCCGAGTCCTCGCAAAGCATCAGGTTCTCGCCGTTCAGGCGTGCGAACTCCTGCTCGTCGCTCCGCTTGACGACCGCTTGAACGGGCGTGGCTACTGCCGTTTCCACGGCGTCGATCAGCGTCACCAACGGATACTCCCGGCAATCGGGATGCAAGACCACCTGGACCACCGCATGGCTTCGCTGGCTGTGCGGCGTGGCCAGCGTTCCTTGGCTGCCCAGCCAACGCAACACCTGCGAGACGCTCAGCCAGCGATGATCCGCAAAGTCCTCCATAAACTGTTGTTGCAGCAGTTGCCGCGCCAGTGCCGCCGAGCAGGGACAGGTGCTGGAGTAAGCCACACTGACTTGCAAGGTGTGGCGAAAACCGCTGTCAGACAGTTCTCCAGCAACCCAGACCGGATAGCTGCGCCACGTGGTATGGTCGCTGAGCAGAGAATTTCGCTTCGCCAGATACTCGAATTGGAACTTCAGGAGGCTGGACCGGCTGAGTCCGGTGTGGGAGGCGAGGAATGCCTGCAGCAACCGTTCCATCAAAGGGAGACTGAATTCCGCGTCCTCCAGCGTTTCCTGCAGCGTGAGAAACAGCCGCGACATGTGGATCCCTTTGGCGTCCGGATCGTCCAAGCTGACTTGGGCCGTGGCGCGCGCCGGGGTCAACACCAGGCAGTCCGCCGAGTGGCGGACGCGCAAGGCCACCTCGATGCCGGACATACCGACCCGATCGAGACAGCCACCGACGGGCGCGACCGTGTCTTGCACGATGTCCGGCAACGGCGGCGGAGATTCGAGCGCCGGATCCAAGGGGAACGGAACGGGAGGTACGAGCGTCGCTTCAGAGGCCATGACGGTGCTGCTCCAGGAGACCAGCAATCACGATATCCGCAAGCAGGCGGAGAATCAAGCGAAGCAGGCCACGAGATGATCTGGCTTGATCTCGGCCGAAGGCGATACGTCGCCATTCAAGTCCGAGCTCGCGTGACGCCGTGAAGCCTGCCTGCCAACTGGCCTTTCGCGAGAAGGGGGCAAGACCGCTTTGCGAAAGCGGCCTGTCAGGATGCTTCACACAAAAGGGCTTTGTTCCCTTTTGCGAAATCCTGTTCAGTTCCGGGCGCTCTCGCCGTGCGTTGGCAGATGGCGGCTGAGCGCAACCGTTGTCTCGTAACCGGAACCATCGAGACCGGAAGGAGACGAAGAAATCATCAATTCGGCTTCTGCCGAGAAGTACTTCGATGCCAGTTGGGAGGCGAAAGTACCGGCGATGATCGACAAGAAGATTGCCAGCCACCTAACGTAGTTTCGCGGCATGGTTGAGTTGGCCTTTGCTTGGGTGAACCCTGAGGAACGAAGCGGGACGTCAAACACCAAGCCGCCTGGGTTGGGCGACAGGCTTTCGGGATGCGGAGCCAAGAACGGCCAGAGTGTAGTCGAGGACCTCCGCCGAAACAAGCTCCAGCACCTCAGCGTCCGGACTTTTCTCGCGGCGATTTGGTAGAATTGCTTTCAGATGGCGGCCGGCCTCGGCCTGCGGCTTTGCTTAACATGTTTCCAGGCAAGCACTTTCGTTCACGATCGTCGCTCGCATGAGGGGGATAACGCGGTTGTTGACGGCCGATGTTGCGATTTCCGAGCGTCGGGCTGCGCGGCAGACAATTACGTGTCGCTGTCGGCCCAGGTTCCGATTCGCTCTCGCGATGTTGCTCATTCTGAAGCCGTGGCCGGCTTCCATGCTCGTGGGAGCAGATGGCGGCGAGAGCCCCGCTGTGGACGGCCAAGTCTCATCCGCCCGCCAGGACGACAACGGCTGGCGGGTACACAGGGTCAAGTCGGAGTTTCAGGCGGGCGAAACGGAGATTCGAGTGCTCGTTCCGGACGGTCCCCAATCCGGCCCGCCGTACGCGACGCTGTACGTGCTACCGGTCGAAGCCGGCGACGGTCGCCGTTGGGGCGATGCACAGCGGGAGATTCGCCGGCACGATCTCCACAACCAGTACCGCTTGGTATGCGTCTATCCCACGTTCTCTCACCTGCCGTGGTATGCGGATCATCCGCAGCGGTCCGCGATTCGTCAGGAGAGTTACTTCCTGCGCGTGGTGGTGCCGTTCGTCGAACGTGACTATCCCGTGCGGCAGGACGGTTCGGGACGCCTGCTGGTGGGCTTCAGCAAATCGGGTTGGGGCGCCTTCAGCCTGCTGTTGCGGCATCCGGACCGGTTCGGCAAGGCGGCCGCCTGGGATGCCCCTCTGGCGATGGCCCAGCCCGACCGTTTTGGCATGGACGGAATCTTTGCCACGCAGGAGAACTTCGGGCGATACCAGATTACCAGCCTGCTGAGACAGCGGGCCGAAGCGTTGCGGACGGGTCCACGGCTGATCCACCTGGGTTACGGCAACTTCCGCGATCAGCACTTGACGGTCGAGTCGCTGCTGGAAGAACTGCGAATCCCGCACGTCTTTCGCGATGGTCCGACGCGGTCGCATGCCTGGGACAGCGGCTGGTTGCCCGAGGCGGTGAAGTTGCTGGTCGAGTGAGAGGGCCTCCGGGGCGTTCGCGGAGCTGCCCCAAACGGTTCGCCGCGGCGGCAGTTGGAGTCGCGGCTTCGTGCCCTCCCCCCTTGCGTCCGCCTTTGCGAATCGCAAGGATGCGCTACCAGCGGCAACAATCCGCGTCCAGTTGGGAGGCGAAACAGCGTGGATCTCGGCTTGACGGATAAAGTCGTCCTGGTGACTGGCGGCTCGCGAGGGCTGGGCAAGACCATCTGCCGGATGCTGGCGGAAGAAGGCGCGCAGGTCGCCGTCAACTACCGTAGCCGGCGCGAAGAGGCGGAAGCGATCGCGCGAGGCGTGCGGGAGGAGTTCGGGCGGCGGGCGGCGGCGGTCTACGGCGACGTGTCCCGAGAGGCCGACGTGATCGCCATGTTTGACGAGGCCGAACGTCAGTTGGGACCAGTCGACGCGCTGGTGAACAACGCCGCGGTATGTCCGGTCGGCGCCACGGCGGAGTTGCCCGTCGAGGACTTCAGCCAGACGTTGCAGGTGAACGTGACCGGCACGTTCCTGTCCAGCCGCGAACTGGTCCGCCGGCTGTTGGCCGCGGCGCGCCGCGGCCAGATTGTCAACATCTCGTCGCAGGCCGCCTTTCGCGGCTCGCAGTCCGGCAAGACGGCGTACGACGCCAGCAAAGCGGCGATCATCGGTTTCACCGTCTCGCTGGCCCGCGAGTTAGCCCCGCACGGGATCAACGTGAATTGCGTGGCACCGGGTTTGATGCACACCGAAATGGTCGCGAAAGCCATCGACGCTGATCCGGAGCGGTTCCACCGGCGCGTGCCGCTGGGGCGGATCGGCCGGACGGAAGAGATTGCCGCCGTCGTGGTGTTTCTCTGTTCCCGCCACGCCAGCTACATGACCGGCGCGACCGTGGACGTCAGCGGCGGACTGGCGATGCATTAGAAAGGAACCGCGACAGCCATGTCCGACATCACGCCGCAAGACGTCTCCGGTTCCGCCGACAAAACACACCCTTTTGACGCCTACGAGCCACCGCCTCTGACTGCGGAAATCGTACCGTCAAGCAGTTCGGGACCGCGGTTCGGGCGTGTCAAAGCCATTTGCATCGCGGCGATCGTTTTGGGAGGAGCAGGAGGGGTTGCGGCGTTGCTGAGCGCCGTCGGACTGGTCGTCGGGAAACAGCTTCAAGCCGCCTTTTCCGGGCCTGCTCAGCCCGGTCTGAATCCGGAACTGCAGGAAGCCCAGCAGCGAGTGCAGCAGGAAATCCAGGCTGTTCAGGACCGCTTCTGGGTCCCCAACTTCGTCCTGGCAGGGGCCCACATGGTCGTCGCCACACTGCTGTTGACGGGCGGCATTCAGGCCTTGCGACGAGTCCGTCCAGGCCGCAGACTCCTGGTGACTGCCTGCCTGTCGGCCATCGTATTCGAGTTGGTTCGCGGCGCGGTTCAGACGGTTATCCAGGTCCAGGTCCTGTCCGTCACGATGCAGTTCTTCGGGCAGATGATCGAGGCCTCGATGGAACAGGCAGCGGAGATGGCGGAGTGGTTGGCCTGGTTTTCACGGCTTGCCATGCTGGCCGGCCTGCTGTTGGCGATCGGCTGGGTTTTGGCCAAGCTAGTGTTCTACAGCGTTGCGGTGTGGTATCTTCAGAAGCCGGTCGTAGGTCAATACTTGGACAATCCTTGAGCCCAACGATGAACAGTCCCTCCCCACCTGGCGTCGCCGTCTATACCGGCACCTTCGATCCGATCACGCTGGGCCATCTGCATGTCATTCAACGAGGCGCTCGTCTGTTCGGGCGACTGATCGTCGGCGTGGGGATCAATACGAAGAAGAGGCCCCTTTTTACTGCGGACGAACGGGTGCGTTTTGTCCGCCGGGTGTGCGTTCCGCTGAGCAACGTGGAAATCCGCACCTTCAGCGGCCTGGCGGTCGAATTCGTCCGGCAATGCGGTGCCCGGACCATGATCCGCGGAGTGCGCCCGCTGACGGACATCGCGGCGGAGTTCACGATGATGATGGCCAACAAGCAACTGGACCCCGACATCGAGACCGTGTTCCTGATGGCGGACGAAGAGTACTCGCACGTGTCCAGTTCGTTGATCAAAGAGATCGCGCCGTTGGCGACCGACGAGATGCTGGCGAGGTTCTTGCCGCAGGAGATCATCCCCGATCTGCGCCAACGGCTCGAAGCGTCCTCCACGCCGTAACGGCAGCCGCTGGGCTCAACGCCCCGCAGCGCGGAGGCCCGCTTGGACCACGACACTGGCCCGCGTGACTGCCGAGATCGACTGTAAACGGCCGGGCCAATTCCACATCGCAAGCATCCCCGCCGCCAGCGCACCCGTGATGCCACGCATCGCGTGCTCGAGCGTCGTCACGTCGCGTTCCTCGCTTCCCAAAGTTCTCGGTCTATCATCAAGGCCAAGAGATGTGCGATTCGGATCTGTCAAAACGCCTTGCGATCCTGTTCTGCCGTTCGACTCCTGCTGGACTACGGTGGCGGTCTGGAACGGCCGCGGCGCACTTCCGTTTCCGCCCCACCGCGAAAAACGGAGAAGACGAGGGAAGCGGTTCTTGATCTTCAGCGTTGTGAGGACCGCTTTGGCCTCGCCGGCTGCGGAGACAATCCTGTACAACCGCGACGTGCGGCCGATTCTGGCCGATGCTTGTTTCAAGTGCCACGGGCCTGACAACGCGTCCCGCCACGCCGGTTTTTGCGCGAAACGGCGCGAGGCCGCCATCGAGGCGGGGGCCGCGCCACACAAACCGCGCTAACCTTCCGTCTGATAGCCCGCGTCGCGAATCGTCTGGCGGACGCGGGCTTCGTCCACCGCGCCGTGGATGACCGCTTCGCCGGGGTCCAGGCGGACGACGCAGGATTGGACGCCGGCCAGTTTCTGCAGTGCGCGTTCGACGCGGGCGACACAGTTGGCACAGCGCATGCCTTGTACGGCGACCCGCAGTTCCGATTGCGGAGTCGCGGTTCCTGCCGTGCGGCGCCGCCACCAGTGACGCGCGTCGGCGATGGCAAACGAGGCGAACAGCCCCAACAGAAGCAGTCCGCTGGCCTGCGCCCACCAGGGGGGCAGGCCGTGTTCGTGCGCCGTCGTGCTGTGGGGGACCGTGTTCGAGAGCAGGGTCTCGAAGGCTACGGCGCCCAGGATGCTGCCGGCAACGATCGTCCCCAGGTAGACGGCCAGGACGCGCCCGCCGAACCGCCGGTACACCGCGCCGATCGTCGCGACGTTCGTCGCCGGGCCGGCGATCAGGAAGACCAACGCCGCGCCGGCTGGCAAGCCGCCCGCCACCAGGGCCGCCGCGATCGGCACCGATGCCGTGGCGCAGACGTACAGCGGCATCGAGATAGCCAACGCGGCCAGGGCCGACGGCAGAACCCCCAGCGAACCCAGTCCGTTCAGCAACTCCGGAGGGACGAACACCTGGATCGCTGCCGAGGCCACGATGCCAAACGCGAGCCACAGCCAGACCGAACGGATAATCTCCAGACCGTGCGCGAGCAACTCTCGTACGCCTCGGCGACCTGCTGCGGGGGCATCGGCAGCGGGCGTTTCCGCCGTGCCGTTGCCGTCGCCTGTCAGCGCGTCGGCGAGCCATCCGCCAACGAGGCCGGTCAAGGCCGCCACGACGACTTTGAACAAGGCGAACGGCCAGCCCAGGAAGGAGCCGCTGACCAGAATCGAGTCAACGCCTGTCTGTGGGGTGCTGATCAAAAATCCGATGCAGGCCCCGTTGCTGGCACCATCCTGTTTCAGGCCCAGGCCGGCCGGGATGACCCCGCAGGAGCACAGCGGCAAGGGCACCCCGATGCCCACCGCCTTCAGCACCCCGCTGGGCCCCTGCAACCGCCGGTGAATGAAACCGGGGGGCAACAGCACGTGGACCAATCCCGCGATTGCAGTGCCCAACAGCATCCAAGGGGCTAATTGTACCAAGACATCCCAAGCCGCCCAAAAAAGCATTCTTTTCGACCTCTCAATCAAGCATTCGGCTAAAAAAGTCAGGAATTGCCGGGAAATCCCTTGGAAGGCAGACTCATGGCCAGACGCCCCGGCCTGATCGGCCTTTGTCCTATTCTAGGGTTCCGCCGGGGAACTTCCGCACAGGCTCAGAAAATTTTGCCAGCTGGGATTGCGTCGGGCGGTACCTTTAGGTAATTTGCACTTACCCTCGGAGCTTGTCGAAGTTTCTTGGCCGGATAACCTCGCCGTTGTCTCTCGCCTCTTGTTTCGCCAGTCCCCGGGTCCTGTAGATGGCTTCACATGCGGTGGCACCAGGCCGCTGTGAGGCGAATTGTTCCGGCTTGGTGCGTTCTGTAGAGGAGTCCCATCGTGGGTAAGAAGTTGTACGTCGGGAATCTGCCGTATTCGGTATCCGACAGCGATCTGCAAAGACTGTTCGAGCCGCACGGCGCGGTTCAGTCGGCGCAAGTGGTGGTGGATCGGGACACGGGCCGCTCGAAAGGGTTCGGCTTCGTGGAAATGGAAACTGGCGAGGCGGCTCAGGCGGCGATTTCCGCGTTGAACGGCCAGGACTTCAGTGGACGGTCGCTGACCGTCAACGAAGCCCGGCCGCGTGAAGATCGCGGCGGCGGCGGCGGTCGTGGCGGCTACGGCGGCGGCGGCGGCGGTCGTCGCGGCGGCGGTGGCGGTTACGGCGGCGGCCGGCGCTACTAAGTCCGTTGGTGGCTTTGCCCAGAGCGTAAACAACCTAACGCCCTTCTCCTGCTGTTTGACAGGTGAAGGGCGTTTCCTTTTTGGCGTTGCACCGACCCTGGGATCCCGTCCCAGCTTTTGAGCATCCGGCGGGTCATTCTTTCCGTACGACCGGCACGGTCGCGTCACGGCTGTCCAAACGGTCATTCAGATTCTGCAAGCTGTAGGCCGAGTCGAGTGCGCGGCGTGGTCGGCTGTGGGGGTTCGCCTGACGAAGGCCGTTGCGGCTTGTCGATGACAGAACTCAGGCGCAGCGGTGCCGCACCTGGCGCCACAGCGGGGGTCGTTGCAGGATACGGAGGCTCGGATGCATCCGCTGCTCGTGCTACTTCTTTGCAGCCCAGTGCTGGGGCAGGCGCCGTCGTCCTCGACACCGGCTGGCGGTTATTCCGCTGGGCCGGCCGAATCTGCCTACACGTATGCTTCCTGGATGTTGCCGCCGGAGGCTCGTCGCCCCGATTCGACAAGGCAGCCGTCCGCCGTTTGGGCGTCCTCGTCCGCGCACGACTCCGGCGCCTCGGCACCCTACTCGCCTGACTGGAGCCGCGCTCGCCTGCCGGACGGATTCCGGCCCGACATGAACCAAGTCGCCCGATGGATGAACGCAGAAGAGACGCCGCCGGCCGAAGCCGCGCCGGGCGCGGCCGCCGTGTCTGAACTGAACGGACCGCAGAACGGCAGCGGCGAGCAAGGCCTGCCCGAGAGCGGCCCGGACAATGAAGTCCTCCTGGCGGACATGGATGCCTGCTATGACACGTCCGGGCCCTGGTTCCTGACCGCCAACGAAGTGACGCTCCGCGACTACGTGTTGCGCGAACCCGGCGTGTCCTATTTCTCGATTGGGGGCGCGTACCGTTGGAGCGATTGGCAATACGTCGTCGCGCTGCCCGGACCGCATGTCGTTCCTCCGGGATCGCCGCAAATCGACTATCCCTTTGAACGGCAGCGGATGCGGGAGTGGATGCTGCCGCTGGGCTTCAATCTGGGCATCTGGCCGCGGTTGGACTGCTACGCCGTGGTCCCGCTCGTGTTCGGACATTACGAACGCTCCGCGCCCGACGGCATCATCGATACGTCGGCGGGCGGCTTTGGAGACATCGTCCTGGGCGGCAAGTTTCTGCTCTGCCGCGACGCGAAGGAGGAGAAGCCAACCTGGATCGCCAACGTGGCCCTCGTGGCTCCGACCGGACGCCACGAGCCGCAGTTGGACTACGTCGATCTGGGCAGCGGCTTCTGGCAGATCGACGCCCGTGTCCTGGGACACCGCACGTACCGTTCCGACATCCATGGCGGCGTGACGCTGTTCGGGGGCGGCGGTTACCGCGCGCGGCTGGAGCGGACGTGGGACGGCGTGGTCGTCGATCCGGGCGACTCGCTGGTTTGGGAGTTCGGCGTCGCCCTGCCGCTGAACCGAGTCGTCTCCGCCCGCGCCAGCGTCGAAGGCGAGTTCATCATGCAGACCGAAGTCGATCGGCTGGACGTTGAGGATTCGCGCTCCGAACCGTTCCGGCTGCGACTGGAACTCAACCGCCCCTGGGACGACCATTGGTTCCTGACCTACTCCGCCACCGTCTCACTGAACGACGACCGGCCGCAGTACTGGTTCGGCTTCGAGTTCATCCGCAAGACGTGCCACGGCTGGTACGCCCCGGCCGCAGATTGTGGGGAAGGCGTGGAAGCCGGGGCGACGGAAGCGGCCGAGAAGCCGGCGGACGAGGGCCAGGAAAAGCCGGAAGCCGCAAAGAAGAAACCGGACCAACCGCCGCCCACCGCCGTGACCAACCGCCCCGCTTACCTCTGACGTCCCGTCCAACACGCACAGGAACAAGTCTCCGCGGGGCGTCAAGAACTTGAGCGAGTTGTGACCGCAGGCTACAATCGTACTCTCTAACTCGGCCACCAGGGGGACCTTTGCCATGCGTGTACTCGGGCGAAGATACGATAGTCGCGAACCGGTCGTCGTGGTCATCGACGATGGTCGGATTACGAATGTGTCCGCGGGCAGCCAGGCCCCCACGAGCGAGCCGCTTCCTTGGCTTGCGCCGGGATTTGTCGACGTCCAGGTGAACGGATTCGACCGCTGCGCCTTCAACGATCCCGCGCTGACCGTCGAGGAAGTCATCCGCGTCAGCTGCATCTTCGATCGCTACGGTGTCACCAGCTACTGCCCCACGGCCACGACCGACAGCTTCGAGGCGTTGTCTCGGACCATGGCGACACTGGCCCGCGCGTGCGACCAGTCGGCGGAGGTGGCCAGCCGGATTCCCGGATTCCATTTGGAAGGTCCGTACATCACACCCGAGGACGGGGCACGAGGGGCTCACCCGCGCCAGCACGTGCGACCGCCGGACACGGATGAGTTCCTGCGTTTGCAGGATGCCGCGGGGGGCCGGATTCGCATCTTGACTTTGTCGCCGGAATACGAAGGCGCACCGGCCTTGATCGCCCGCGCCGCCGCTGCCGGCGTCGTGGTCGCGATCGGCCACACCAGCGCGACGTCGGACCAAATCCGGGCCGCCGTCGACGCAGGAGCCCGCTTGAGCACCCACCTGGGCAACGGCGCGCACGGCCAGCTGCGCCGGCACCCGAACTATATCTGGGATCAATTGGCCGACGACCGGCTGACGGCCAGCCTGATCGTCGACGGACATCACTTGCCAGCGGCCGTCGTCAAGACCTTCGTGCGGGCCAAGACGGCAGCCCGCTGTATCCTGATCAGCGACGTGACCTCGCTGGGCGGCTTGCCGCCGGGGCGGTATGACACGCCCGCCCTGGGCGCCGTGGAACTGCTGCCCAGCGGGCGGCCCGTAATCGCCGGGCAGACGCAGATTCTGGCCGGGGCCGCCGTGCCCATCACGGCCGGAATTCCCAACCTCCTGCGGTTCACCGATGAAGACCTGAGGTCGGCCGTGGACATGGCCAGTACCCGCCCCGCCGCGCTGCTGGGCCGCCAACGGCCTTGGCTGGAAGTCGGCCAGCCCGCCGACCTGGTCCTGTTTCACTTGAAAGGCGCCGATCAGGCAACGGCTGTGGGCGAGGTCGAAGTCGTCGCCACCGTCAACTCCGGCCGCCTGGTCTTCGGCCAGTTGCCCCGTGCCTGACGCGGGAGGGCAGCCCCGGTCAGGGAGAAGAAGACGACGGGGGACGGGCAAGCGTCTCACGCGGGAAGCGGCGATGACCCTGGATCCACTCCGCTGGTTGGACGATGAACTGGCCGCCCTCGAGGCGGCGGGCCTGCGGCGCAGCTTGACGTGCCGCGCGGGTTCGCAACGGGCCGCAGCGATTCGACTGGGCAAACGTCAGTTGGTCAATTTCGGTTCGAACGACTACCTGGGGCTAGCAGCTGAAGGACCATGGCAGGCGGTCGTCCGGGCGATCGAGCAGGTGGGATGGGGCAGCGGGGCCAGCCCGTTGGTCACGGGCCGAGGAACCATCCATGTCGCCTTGGAGCGTGCCCTGGCCCAATTCGAAGGCACGGAATCAGCGTTGCTGTTCTCCTCCGGCTACGCCGCCAATTTAGGAACCATCGCCGCGCTTGTCGGCCGCGGCGATGCCGTCTACCTGGACGCCAAGAACCATGCCAGCATCATCGACGGTTGCCGCCTGTCCGGCGCGCGGCTGGAGGTCTATCCCCACGGCGACGTGAGCTTCCTCCAGACCCGTCTTCAGCGGCGTCGCGACCTCCGTCGCCGCCTGATCGTGACAGACGCCTTGTTCAGCATGGACGGCGATCTGGCGCCCTTGCCCGATCTGGCGGAAATCGCCGAGCGTCATGACGCGATGCTGATGGTGGACGAAGCCCATGCCACGGGCGTTTTTGGGACGTCGGGACGGGGGGTCTGCGAGCAGTTGGGGGTGGAACACGGCGTCCACGTGCGGGTGGGGACTTTGAGCAAGGCCCTGGGCTCGATGGGCGGCTTTGTGGCCGGGTCGGCCCCGTTGATCGACTGGCTGGCGAATCGGGCGAGATCGTACGTCTTCTCGACAGCCCCGCCGGAAGCGATGGCCGCCTATGCGTTGGAGACGCTGCGGACGGTGGCCAGCGAACCATTCCGCCGCACCGAGCTGCTCCAAAAGGCTGCCCGGCTCCGCGCCGCGTTGCAACGTCAAGGATGGAACACGGGCCGTTCCGAGAGTCAGATCGTGCCCGTGATTCTGGGGACTGCGGAGCGGACGATGCGCTTGGCTCAGGCCCTTCAGGATCGCGGACTTTTTGTTCCGGGCATCCGGCCCCCCTCCGTGCCCAAAGACGAATGCCTGCTGCGCGTGAGCCTGAGCTATCGGCACAGCGACGGCGCGGTCCAGTTGCTGCTCGACGCGCTTGGCGAGGCGGCCGGCCGTTGGCCGCCGTGAAGCAACCGTGGGCGTTCGCCCTTGCCTTGGCAGCGATCGGGTGAACGTGGACGTCCCGCTGCGTCCTTTCTGCCCACGTCACGTTGATCGAAGCCGCATCGCGGGCTACGATTCAGCAAAACGCTTGGGGGAGTACTCGACGATGAGATGGACCATGAAACGACTCGTTCTCTGTCTGATGTTGGGATTTGTTTCGGACCCGGTTTGGGCTGCCACGCCGCTGGACGCCAAACGGATTGCCGAGTTGACGGCGATGTTGCCCAAGACGCCGGCGGGGGTGGGGCGCCCGCTGACGGATCGTGCGGCTTGGGACCGCCTGGTCCAGGCCCGCGAGTTCCGCGACGCCGTTGCCAAGGCGGAACAGTTGCTGCCGCAAGCGATTCCGGATCCCACGGATGAACTGTATCTCGAATTCTCGCGCACGGGAAATCGCACGAACTACCAGCGGGTGCTTAGCCAGCGGCGGGGCCGGTTGTCGTCGTTGGTCCTGGCGGAATGCCTGGAGAACCGCGGCCGGTTCCTGCCGGCGATCGAGGCCACGATTCGCGCTACGTGCGAGGAAAAGAGCTGGCTGCTGCCGGCGCATGACCGCGCGTTGATGAACTTCCACGGCGAAACCGTGGAGATCGACCTGGTGTCCGCGGCCACGTCTTGGAACCTGGCCACCCTTTCGTACTGGCTAGGAGACAAACTGAGCGCGGACGTCCGGACGCTGATTGCCGAGCAGTTGCAGCGGCGGACCTTTCAGCCGTTCGAGAGTTACGTCAACACGGGCCAGCCGCCGTTGTGGTGGGCCACCGGCACGAGCAACTGGAACGCCGTGTGCATGGCTGGCGTGACGGGTGCCGCGCTGGCGGCGCTTGAACCGGCCTCGCGGCGGGCGTTCTACGTGGCTGCCGCGGAACATTCTGCCGAGTACTTCCTGAAAGGCTTCACACCGGACGGTTATTGCTCCGAAGGCATGGGCTACTGGAACTACGGATTTGGCCACTACGTCTCGCTGGCCGAGACACTGCACCAGGCGACCGGCGGACAGATCGACTGGCTGGCCGAGCAGCGGATCGCCCCGATCGCCGCCTTCGGGCGGCGGCTGGAAATCCTGCCCGGCATTTATCCGGCTTTCGCCGACTGTCACGTCAACGCCAGGCCCGACACGGTGCTGATGGCTTTCTTGAGCCGCCGCTTTAATTGGGGCCTGAAGGACGAAGAACGGCGCGGTTTGCTGGCGGCCGCTGGGCCGAGCAGCAGCCTGTTCGAGCTGGGCTTGTATGCCTTTCCCAATTCGGCCTCGGCCCGGCCAGCCGCCGCCGAGGCTACACCGCAGTCGCCGCGCGACTGGTTTGCCGACGCCGGCATCCTCGTGGGCCGGCCGGCGGCCCAGGGGGGACTGGGAGCCGCGCTCAAGGGCGGCCACAATGCCGAGCATCACAACCACAACGACGTCGGCACGTTCGTCGTGGCTCTGGACCGCAGCCTGCCGCTGGTCGATCCGGGTGGCGAGGTCTACACGGCCCGCACGTTCAGCGGCCGCCGCTACGAGAGCAAGTTACTGAATTCGTTCGGCCATCCTGTGCCGCGCATCGCCGGGCAATTGCAGCGGACGGGCCGCAAGGCGGCGGCCGGCGTCCTGCACACCGAATGGACCGGGACCACGGACACGCTGGTGCTCGACCTCCGCTCCGCGTATGCCGTCGAGGGCTTGGAGAAGTTGCAGCGGACGTTTCGCTTTTCGCGCGACGGCCGGGGCCAGTTGGAAGTCCTGGACGAGGTGCAGTTGGCCCAGCCGAAGAGCTTCGAAACCGCGCTGGTTACTTTCGGCAAGTGGACTCAGGTGACGGCCAGCAAACTGCTGATCGGCGATCAGCAGGCCGCTGTCGAGGTGGAGATCGATACGGGCGGCCTCGCCTTGACCGTCCACGCCGAGGAAATCCAGGAAGACCGCGGCGGGCCCCCGCCGACGCGGCTGGCGATCGTGCTGGACCAGCCGGTTCGGGCGGCAGCTGTCCGGCTGACCATCCGCCCCGCGCCGCCCCTCGCTTCGCCGCCGCCCAAACGCCGGTAGACCGCGCGCAAAAAAACCGCCCAACCATGGCGTGTGGACTGGGCGGCGGGCATCGCGCGGATCGGCGGAGCACGGCACTCAGCTGACCATGTCCTTCAGGCCTTTCAGGACGCGGGCCTTGGGCACCGTCTTGGCCGGCTTGGCCTCGGCCCACACCATTTCGCCCGTGGCGGGATTGCGCACCTGGCGCCGCTTCGTGGCGGGACGGACGACGCGCATGATCTTGACCAGTCCCGGCAACTGGATTACGCCGGGGCCCTTGGGCGAGACCGCTTCTTCGATCTCCTTCTTGAACGCCTCAAAAACCGCTTCGACCTGCTTCTTGGTCAACTCGGTGGCTTCGGCGATCTTGGCATACAACTCGGTCTTGCTGAGCGGCTTACCTGCTTGCTTCGGCATTGTCTACAGCCCTCCATGTGAACAGGAAAATTGTGAGTTAGGGAGATTCCAATCCGCAGCGCGGATGGCGATGATTAGAAACAGTGTTGGGCGTTTTTCAACGGGAAACACGGGAAAAACCGGCGAAATTTGCGAAAAAACCGGTTTTTCCGCGGTTCCAGGCAGGGTTTGGGCGGTCGGCAGAAAGAAACAACCGTTCCGGAAGCCCGGCTTTCTGCAAAAGCCGAGTTGCTAGGCGCGCCCGCCGGCCGGCCGCTTTTCGACGCTGCACTAGCCCAGCGCGTCGGCAAACGTCGCCCGCAGACTGTTCAGTGCCGTGTCGCCGTTCCGGCCGTCGACCACCACGTTCACGCGCACTTCGCTGGTGCTGACCATGTCCACGTTGACCCCCGCGTCGGCCAGGGCGCGGAACATGCGAACGGCCACGCCGGTGTGGCTGCGGAGGCCCACGCCACTGACCGACAACTTGGCGATGTGCGGGCAACTGCTGACGCCTTTACAGTTCAGTTGCTTGACCAGTCGCCGGCCGATTTCGGAAGCCTTTTCGACTTGGCCTCGCGGGACGGTAAAGCTGAGGCTGGCCCGGTCGGCGTGGCTTCCGTGGCTCTGCACGATCATGTCCACGAACACGGCCCCCGCCGCGATTTCGCGGAACACCTGTGCGGCGATGCCGGGCTGATCGGGCACCCCGCTGATGGTGACGCGCCCCTGCGTCTCGTCCAACGAGATGTCGTCGATGAACAGCTCCTCCATGTTCGCGCCGTGCAGTCGCGAGGCCACGTCGGCGGGATTGGCCTTGGCCGGCGCGGCGGTCAACGGCGTCACGCCGCCGGGCGACGGCCTGTCCAACTCGAACGCGCGATGCACGGCGCGGAGGGCTGTCTGGGCCGCGTCGCGTTCCACCAGCACCGAGATCTTGATCTCGCTGGTGGTGATCATCTGGATGTTCACGTTTTCGGCGGCCAGCGCGGCGAACATCTTCTCCGCCACCCCCGACTGCCGGGCCATGCCCAGCCCGACGACCGAGACCTTGGCCACGTTTTCATCGTGCGCGACCTTGCCGGACCCCAATTCCTGGACGGCTTGCAGGACTGACTCCAGCGTCACCGCCAGTTCGTTCCGCGGCACCGTGAACGAGATGTCCGCCAATCCCTGCTCGCCCACGTTCTGGACGATCATGTCGACGTTGATGTTCTTGGCGGCGATCGGCGAGAAGATTCGTGAACTGACGCCCGGTTCGTCGGGCACGCCCAGGACGGAAACGCGGGCTTCGTCGCGGATGACCGCCGCGCCGCACACGGGGCGATCGGCAAACTCCGGCTGGGCGACGATCAGCGACCCGGGCGAGTCGCTGAAGCTGCTGCGGACATGAATTGCAGTGCTGAACTTCTTGGCAAACTCGATCGACCGATTGTGCATCACGCCCGCGCCCAGGCTGGCCAATTCCAGCATCTCGTCGTAACTGATCCGGTCCACGTGCCGCGCTTCCGGCAGCAGACGCGGATCCGTCGTGTAGACGCCGTCCACATCGGTATAGATCTCGCAGGCTTCGGCGCCGAGCACGGCCGCCAGCGCGACCGCCGTCGTGTCGCTGCCGCCGCGGCCCAGCGTGGTGATGTCGAAATTGTCGTCGATGCCTTGAAAGCCTGCGGCGATGACGATGTGGCCCTCGTTCAAGAGCCGCTGCACGCGTTCGGTCGAAATCGACTTGATCCGCGCCTTGGTGTGCGTGGCATCCGTCTTGATGCCGATCTGGGCGCCGGTCAAACTGACGGCCTTGTGGCCCAGTTTGTGAATGGCCATGGCCATCAAAGCCACACTGATCTGCTCGCCGGTGGACAACAACATGTCCATTTCCCGTGCCGGCGGCCGCTCGCAGACCTTGCCCGCCAACTCGATCAGCTCGTCGGTCGTGTCGCCCATGGCGCTGACGACCATCACCACTTGATTGCCTTGTTGTTGAGTGCGAATCGCCTTGCGGGCGGCCGCCAAAATCTTCTGCGCGTCCGCCACGCTGCTGCCGCCGAATTTCTGTACGATCAGAGGCATAGTCCCAGGAGTTCCGTTGAAAAAGGTAAGGGGTCCGAAAGGGAAGCAACCTACGTCCAAGTCCACGGGGCCGTTTCGGGAGCCCGGCTTTTTTCAGGAGCGGGCATGGCTCGCGACGGCGGCGGACGGCGTTACGTGTTCAAGAAGTATCCCATCAGTTTCCAGCCCTGCTCAAACACAAGCTGCGACCGAGTCGCCGCCGGCTCGTCGTAAGTCGTCGCGCCATCGGGGGCCACTCCCGCGCCCGCCATCGCAAACGGAACAAAGCCGTGACTGTGCGTCTTGGTCCGGATCGGCGTGGGGTGGTCCGGCGTGACCAAGATGCGATAGTCGCCGCAAGCCTGCAGCGCTTTCCAGACCGGCCCGACAATGTGCTGATCGATCGCTTCCAGGGCTCGGATCTTGGCCGCCGCGTCGCCTTCGTGGGAGGCTTCGTCCGGCGCCTCGATGTGGACACAGATGATGTCGGTGTCCGGCAACGCCTCGACGGCGCAGCGTCCTTTGGAGGCGTAGTCCGTATCCAGATACCCAGTGGCGCCGGGCGCTTCGATGCGGTCCCAACCGATGAGGGCCGCCAGGCCGCGCAGCAAATCGACGGCCGTGATCATCTTGCCGGTCTTGGCATGCACGTCGCGAAACGCCGTCAAGTTCGGCCGCTTGCCCAGCCCCCACAGCCAGACATTGGTGGCCGGCAAGCGGCCGGTCTGGCGGCGCGTCTCATTCACGGGATGCTCGGCGAACAGCTCGACGCTGCGGCTCATCAAATCGTTCAACAGGTCGCTGCCGCCGCCGCGCGGATAATCATCGATCACCGATTTGTCCGTCAAGTCGTGGGGCGGCGTGGCCCGCGTGTCGCTCGTAAAGGGCGGCGATTGCCGAGCCCCGCGATAGATCATCAGGTTCCGATAGCTGACGCCAGGCAAGAACTGCACGGGCAGGTCGCCCACCAATTCCGCCTGGACCGATTTCAGCAACTCGGCGGCTTCCGGCGTCGAGATATGGCCGGCGGTGAAGTCCCGCATGACCTGGTTTTCGATCGTGACCAGATTGCAGCGGATCGCCCAGTCGTTCGGCCCCAGTTCGATGCCTTGGGCCGCCGCTTCGATCGGCGCTCGGCCGGTGAAGACGGCAGTCGGATCGTAGCCCAGCAGACTCATGTTGGCCACCTCCGAGCCCGGCGGCAGATGCGCCGGCACGTGGCTCGCCCGGCCAATGGCCCCGGCGGCAACGATTGCATCCATCGCCGGGGTGCAAGCCGCCTGGAGAGGCGTCTTGCCATCAAGCGACGCTTGCGGCTCGTCCGCACAGCCATCGGGAATGATGATCGCGTACTTCATCCGTCAGCGTCCGTACCTTGGGGGGCAGGTGGTGGTCATTTTCGCTAATCCGCTCATCTTGAAAGCGGTACAGTTTGATCGAAAACTGCCTGAACGTCTATCCCGTAGTTGCATAAATCCTGCAGCTGAAACCGCGGCCGTAGGGGCAGTTGTTGGACGAGGCCGGGCAAAGGCCGCTGGGGGGCGGAGGCAATCTGTTGCCGGAACCCGTTTCGCACCGTTCGAGGAATCACGGTCTGTTTTCTCGGTGGCCACTTGTTTCTCGGACGCTGCTAACGTTCGGTCGGAAGGCCGGTCTTGGTGCCTTGTTGTTGCGCCCGGCGTTGCCGCCACGCTGCTAGCTGGGACAAACGCCAGCCTGTCAACGGTTTGCGGCCACAGAATGCCTTGAGCTTCGCAACGCGATCCTCTCGCGGGGCTTGCCTTGTTTCGGTTCGGCGCAACAATTCCTTTGCCGTGCCCACCCCAGATCGGCTCTCGGCGCGGTTCGCGTGCGTTTGCAGTCCGTTCGGAACAAGGAGCATCGAGGATGAACAGGGTTGCCAGATTGATGGGCTTGGTGACGGTCATGATCGGCCTGCCAACGGCTTGCGCGGATCAGGGTCTGGTGCAGTTGCACGCCGTGGGACCGGCAGCCGGTGTTCCGACCGTGATGTACAACGCTGACGGCTCCGCCCCCTTGTGCCTCCCGCCGCCTCCGTCAGCCTGGCACACGCCGGTGGTTGCTGCGCCCGCGGGGCCGGTGGTTGCAGCGCCGGCCGCGCCCGTCATTACCTACCGGCCGCTGCTTCCCGTGATTCCGGCGCCCGGTCAGTACTATCTGGGGCGCGGAGTTCTTGGCCAGCCCAAGCTGTACGTACCGAATCAGCCGGTCCGGAACTTCGTGCGATATCTGAGCCCCTGACCACGCCGGGGGGCATCGCCGGATCTGACGGCGGTCGCGCTGTGGGCGTGGCATCGATGACCAGATCGAGGCAAGGACAAGACCAGATGCCGATGCGATCGTTGCCGGGCACGAAGATTTCCTGCTGCATCTCGATCGTGGTCAACGTGTCAATCAGGATTTTGGTCGGTGCGGGCAAGCGGTCGATGCGGGGCAGTTGGTCAATGCGGATCGGCTGTGACAGGGGCAAGCCCGCGTGGCGAAAAGCCAGTTCGATCATCTCCGAGCAGTAGTAGTGGTCGTTGTCCAGCCTGAGTTCCGTGTCGAACTTGCCGCTGTGGACGCTGATTTGGCGGCAATACTCGATGGCTGCCGGTACGCAACCGCGGTACTGAGGCTGCAATCGCTTGACGGCCAGCAGGGAGATATTTCGGTCGGTGGCGAACTTGCCAAAAGGAACCCGGCGCGGGCCACCGACCACCACGTCGTACACAAAGAGACCGTCGCTCTCCTGCGAGGCCAAGCCAACGTGAGAAAAGCGACTGTCGGCAAGGTCCGTGCACAGCTGCGAGAAATTCACCAACCCGAAAAGGATGCGGCTGTCGCCGCGCACAAACAGCAGATCGCCGCTTTCCAGATGCCTTGCCGCCCAGTTCTCCCAGGCAACTTCCTCCGCGCGGTGAGCCCACGGCAGAAGCGAAAGTGGATCGAGGTGCGGCCCGGCAGCCAGCGGGGCGGATCGACATCCTGCCAGCGCTGCCAGCAACAGAAGCGAGCAGAGCCAAGAGATCCCGCGAACAGTCATGCGTGGGGCCACCGTGCCAGCATCGACATGAAAACTCCTGCCTGGAACAGTAGCAAAAAATCCCCTGCCCCGGAACGGCGATCCTGGCATCGGATGACGTTTCGAAGCCCGACCTGGCCGGAAAGGCCGGGGTGCTGACCAACGCACCGAGTGGGGAGTGGCGAAAAGCGGACAAGACCCTTCCAGCGGAGCAGGCTGCGGGCCGTTCCGGCGAAAGGGTCTTGTCGGTTTCTGCAGAAGGCGATTCAGCTCCCATCGTCGTCATCCAGGGCCAAGGGAATGGCGATCGCCGCTGCCACGATCGCGCCGAGGACCCACGGATTGGAGAGGCAAGAGATCACGCCGCTACCGCAACCATCGGCACCGCGGATCAGCGTGTTTCCATTGACCACCAAAGCGTCCGGTTGGGCGGCCGGCGGGGCCGTTCGCGGCGCCCACAGCCGGCAGACCGTGACGCCCTTGGCCGTGGCGACCTGATACACGCCAGCCTTGACGCCGGCCATTGCGAAACGGCCGTCTTTGTCGGTCAACGCCGTGGCGACCGCTCGCTCCCGGTCCATCACCGCGACGGGCGTAGCTGCGACCGGAATGCCTTCGGTGTCCAGGACCTGCCCTGTCAGGACTCCGCCGTCCCGCAGGGCGACGTCCCGAATCGCCGCCGAACTGGGATTGCTCAGGGGACCTGACGAGGCAGCATACGCGAACTGGGGAAGCAGCATGCTGACTGACGCCGTAGCGACGAGCAATCCTCGAAGTCGTTTCGTCCACTCCATATCCATATTCCTTTGGTTTGAGCCACTCCTTCAGCCGCCTCGCTCGGACGTCCAGTCACGCCGGCTGATCTGCGAATTGCCGCCGTTCGGTCTCGACCCCCGAAACGCCGCCATCGCCCACTGCCTAATCAAATCGGTGGCAGGTCCAATTGACTTCAGCGAAACAGACAAAAAAGCCGGAAGAATCCGCACCGGCGGCAGAATCCGGTTAGCCAGCACAACTCGATCTTTCAGGCCGCCGTTCGGCGATTTTAGAGCCAGTCGGTCACTCGATCGGGCAGATTCCCTGCGGCATCCCACGGCAGCGGGGACGGCGACGAGAGAATCTCCAAGTCAGGCCGTCGGCGGGCCTCCGCCAGATACGCCGCAGAACAGGCTAATTCGGCGACCTGCAACGTGTTGCGAATCCACAGCAGCTTTGCGTCGCGCGGCTCGGTGAGGCCGATCAGCGGCAGCACGGCATCCAGGATTTCGTGGTCCGTTTCGTAGTCCAGCGGCGTCATTGCGGCGCATACGTCGCCGCCCGTACAGCTGTTGATCCGCGTCACATTCACGTCCCGCTCTCGAAGTACGCGACTGCGGCAGAATTCGGCCAGCCCCAACCCAGTCGCGTTGCCATGCGTCTTGGCGGTCAGACCGCGCACGGCAATGTAGCGGATTGCCGGTTTCTCGGTCGGCCCCGGTTCGTGGTACCCAAACTTGCGCCCCACGACGTTGGTGTCCATGCCCGTGCCGCTGACGTCCTTGCCCAATTCGTCGATGAGCAAGAGGTCGGCGCTGTCGAACGGCAGGCGAGGCAGCCACCGCTTGGCCAGCACAAGCAGTTCCTTCTCGCGCGATTCAAATTCCTCCGGCCGAACGGCGGCGATGAGGGCCGTTTCGTCGTAGCTGTTTTCGACTATGGCCACCCCCGCCACGATGCGGCAACGGCTCAACACCTCGCGAGCGACACTCCGGATGATTTGCGCGAAGCTGTAGTCCATGATGGCGCGATGGTAGATCTTGGCCCCGTGGTGCTTGCCCAGGCCGATCAGCATCATTTTCAGCAGACCGCTTTCCACATCTCCGGCGAAGGAAGTGTGGGGCTTCACGCGTCCACAGACCACGACGTGATCTGCCTCAGCCGCGAAGCGATCGAAATGAACCGGAAATCCTTCACGGGCCTGGCACACGACGACGGTGTCCATGCTCGAACGGATCGGACAACCGCAGTACTCCTCGGTAACCCCGTACTCTTCAATCAGCTTCCGCTGGCCGTCGGCCGTGCCGCCGGCATGGCTGCCCATGGCTGGCACGATGAACGGTCGGGCTCCCAACTTCCGCAAATGGTCCACGATCGCCTTGACGATCGCAGGCAGGTTGGCGATCCCGCGGCTGCCCGCCGTGATGGCCACGGAGTGCCCCGGCCAGATCTTCTCTCCCAAGGACAGCTGGGCTAGTCGGACGTCGACCTCGGCAGCCACTTCGGCCACGCGTGGCCGTTCAAAGGACTGCCGCAGGCGGAAGATCTGCGGGTATTCGGGCATTGCTAGCAACCTCGGCGCGGCAGCGGCGCAATAAGTCGATCTAGGACCGGAAAGCGATTCTGCCTAAAATTCTGTCCCGGCCCAGGTTTCCTTTCGATCCAATCATCGACGGCGGCTCTTTCTGGCGAGGACGAAAATGAAGGCAAAACGACGCAGAAACACGGAACCTTACGAATCACAATCGCCCCGTCTTCGCCGACTGCGGCGCTGGCTGATCGGCCTTCCCTTGCTGGCGGTGGGAACGATCGTGCTCCTGTGGTCCGTGCCTGTCATTGTGGCCAAGACCAGCCTGCGGCAGTCGATTGTATCGGCCGCCTTGTCGGATTTCGAGGGGAGCGTGACGATCGGCTCGGCCTCCCTGGGCTGGCTGTCGCCGCTGCTGGCGCACGACATCGAAGCCCGTGACGGGCGCGGTCAGCCGTTGGGGCATGTCAAATCGCTGCGGAGCGAGAAATCACTGCTGGGACTGCTGTCCGACCCGTCCCAGCCCGGCGTGTTCCGCGTGGAAGAGCCGAAGGTGCAGTTGGTCTTGCGTCCCGACGGGAGCAACTGGGAGGACGCTCTGGCCAAGCTGCTCTCCGAGCCCTCGCAGGGCGCGGCGGTGCAGAAGTTCACGGTCCAGATCGAAGGCGGCACGCTCGAAGTCCGCGACGCGGCTTCCGAGACTCCATGGCAATGGGACGATTTGCGGCTTGCCATGCAGTGGGACGACGCGGCACCCCTGCCGATCAAAGTCCGAGCTGCCGGTTTGATCGGCGGCGGCGGCAGGCAGTCGGGACCGGTGTCGGTGGACTGGGCCTGGAAACCGGGAGATACGGACGCCACGTACTATGGCAACGGGCAACTCACACTCCGCGGCCAGTCACTCCCCCTGGCCGCCTTCTCTTCCCTGGCCCAGCGTTTCCTCGGCGATATCCAGGCTCAAGGGACGGCGGACTGCGATGCGTTGTGGCAGTGGACAGACGGCGGCCAGCGGCAACGGATGCAAATCGACCGGCTGGAAACGGGGCCCCTGGTCGTGCGCGCCCCGGCGTGGCTCGGCTCCGATGTCTTGCGAACCGATTATCTGCGCGGCAGCGCTCAATTGGAGTCCGCCGGGACCGCCTGGAATGTCGAAAGACTGACGGTGGATTCCGAATTCGCCCGCCTCTCGGCGCAAGGCGTGCTGCAGGCCAACGACATCACGTCGATGGCGGACTGGGCCCAATTCGTCAGCCAGGTGCCGGACGTGGATCTCAAGTTGGAAGGCCGCGTCGATGTGGCCAAGCTGGCCGGAATGCTGCCGACGACGTTGAACCTGCGCGAGACGACGCAGGTCAAGTCGGGGCTGTTGAACTTGTCGCTGGAGAGCAAAGCCGGCAATCCGCCACGCTTGGCGGCGCGACTGGAAGCGACGGACCTGGCGGCAATCGAAAACGGACAGGAATTCACGTGGGAAAAGCCGATCCTGGTGACCGCCAACTTGCGCCGCTCGCCGGACGGCCCGGTGATCGACGAACTGATCTGCCGGTCCAGCTTCCTGGATGTTTCGGCCAAGGGCACGTTGAGCCAAGGGACCGCCGCCGTCCGCGGCGATCTGCACCAGTTGGCTACCGATGCCGGCCGGTTCATCGACTTGACCGGCTACCAGATGGCCGGCCGCGTCGACGGCAACGTCCGCTGGCAACATCCCCAGACCGATCAGGTGGCTGCCGACGGCCGGTTGAAGCTGAACGATTTTGAATTGAGTTCCAGCGGCCAGCCGCCATGGCGAGAGAAAGAGTTGACCGTGGATCTGGCCGCCACCGCAGAGCTGACGAGCGGCCGGATCAACCGCGTCCTATCCGCTTCGCTGCGGGTGCATTCGGGGAGCGACGAGCTGAGGACCGACCTGCTGCAGCCGGTCGTCGCCGTCGGCGATGCCGAGCCGTGGCCGTTGAGACTGAAAGCGCGCGGAAACCTTGCGACGTGGCTGCCGCGTTTGTCACCCTTTGTTCCGGTGGGCGACCGCCAACTGGGAGGCGTGCTGAATCTGGACGCGACGGCCCGCGTGTCGGCCCAGAGTCTTACCGCCGAGGCCGTCAAGCTGCAGATCGACCAATTCCAGTCGCGCGAGTGGGATCTGGCCATCGACGAGCCGACGATCCGAGTGGATGCCAAGGCGTCGTGGGACGCCGCACAGGGCCGCGTGACGGCGCAGGACGTCACGATGACCAGTTCGACCGTCGCCTTTCGGGCTCAACAGGTTGTCCTGCAAATGCCCACCGCAGGTCCTGCCGTCAGTGGCAAGCTGAGCTACCGCGCGGACTTGGGCCGGATCGGGCAATGGCTGCAGAAGCCGGGACAGGCGGCCGACCAGCAGTTGAGCGGTTCCGTCACCGGAACGTTGGAAGCGAACCACGAAGCCGGGATGACACAGGTCAGCTGGACCAGCGATGCCGAAAACATGGTCTTCGCTACCCGCAAGGTCAACCGATCGTCTGCCGGTCCCACGTTAGCCGCCGCGTCGAGCGTCTGGGAGGAACTGTGGCGAGAACCGAGCGTAAAGTTAATCAGCCGCGAGCGTTACGACCATCAGCGTGATGTCTTGGAGGTCCAGGAATTGTCCGCGACGGCCAGCGTGTTTCGGCTGGTTGCCGCGGGACGGATCGAGGAGTTCCGGGGCCGACAACTGGCCGAATTGAGTGGCGAAGTCGACTACGATTGGACTGATGTGAGCAAGAAGCTGAGCGGGTTTCTGGGGAAGGACGTCCAAATCACGGGCCAAGACAAAGGCCGCTTTGCGCTGCGGGGACCGTTGCGCGAGTCGGCTGCGAAAGTGGGAGGAGCTCCGCTGACTGGCGACTCGGCGACAGGCTCCTTCTCGCAACCGCCGAGGGCCGAGTTCCGACTCGTCGCGGCCACCGGAACCTCCGCGGCGAGCGGCGTCCTGGTTCCGCCTGCGCTGGCCGGCAGCGGGCGCTTGGGTTGGGAGTCGGGCAGCTTGTACGGATTGCTGCTCGGCAAAGGCGAGTTAAAAGCCGCCTTGGAGCAGGGCGTCCTGCGATTCGCTCCGTTGCAGGTTCCCGTCAGCGAAGGCCGTTTCCAGGCCGTCTCGCGGATCGAATTGAACGCCGCACCGATGCGGCTGTTGGTAGATCAGGGACAGTTGGTCGACAACGTCCGCATCTCGCCGGAACTGTGCCATACCTGGCTGAAGTACGTCGCCCCGCTGTTGGCCGACGCCACCCGCGCCGAAGGCCGGTTTTCGGTGATGCTGGACGGTGCCAAGGTGCCGCTGACCGACACCGCCAAGAGCGACGTGCACGGCCAGCTGACAATCCATTCCGCGCAGGTCGGTCCAGGTCCGTTGGCCCAGGAATTCCTTACGCTTTCTCAACAGGTCAAGACGATCCTGGACAACCGCCCCGCGTCCGCGAGCCAAAACGCCCTGGCAAACTGGCTGATGATTCCGGAACAGACCGTCCGTGTAGACGTGCAGGACGGCCGCGTGCACCATCAGGGGTTGACCATGACCTCGGGCGACGTGCTGATTCGCACCAGCGGTTCCGTGGGCTTGGACGAGTCCTTGGCAATCATGGCCGAAGTGCCCATTCGGGACGAATGGGTAAGCAACAAGAAGTACCTCTCGTCGCTGCGCGGCACCACCATCCAGATCCCGCTGCAAGGTACGTTGTCGAAACCGCGTCTGGACAATCGCATGTTGCGGGAACTCAGCACCCGCATGATCGGCGGTGCGGCGCGCGGAGTCCTGCAAGACGAAGTCAACCGCGGCCTGCAGCGACTGTTCGGCCCGGCGACGCAGGGTGGCGGCAGCGGGACCGGCGGAGCGCCGTAAGCTAAGCATCCACGCGCAAGTGGTGGGACGCCTGGCCGGCGCAGCGGCCCGGCGCTGAACGCAAAAACAACACAAGCCGGCCCCGCCGTGGCGGAACGCCGGCTCGTCGAAGATGGTCGTTTGCCGATCCGCTGCTTATTCCACGGCCGGGACGCTGCGGGCTTGGATGGCCAACCGGACCTGCGCCGCGACGGCGTATCCGGTGAACAACGCGACGGCAAAGAACATGTCCCCGCACAGCGTGTAACGGAAAAAGGGGATGGCCATCGCGTAGCACTGCATCAGGCCCGAAAGCGAGTGCTCGTACATGCTGAACCATAGCCACGACCCGAAGTTGGTCGCCAGGAAGAACAGGACCGACGACGCCAGGCTGCAACCGATCAGGCCTGTTGCGGCCAGCGACGCCGATCGCAGACCGGCTTGGTCCAGATTCAGATGCCGCCGAAGCAAGGAACGAAACGCGACCGGAAGGGCCAACATGCCATAGACCACCGCCATCATCCGCCAGTCATAGCCGCCGATCGCCAAGTCGCTGATCGTCATGATGCTCAACGGCAGGCACAACGCCAGAAACCACGACCGGAAGAAATAGCCGGCAAACAGGGCCACCGCCGCCACCGGCGCAAAGTTGGGCAGGTCCTGCAGACCGATCCGCACCAAGGCGCCAACCAACACCAACACCACGAACAGCACGCCTTCCACATAGTTTTGTCGCTTCACCTGAGTCTTCTCCCTGGTCGAGGTTGATGTTACGCGATTGAGCCGCGTTAGCATATCAGAACCGCCAGCCGGTTGGTACTACCGAACCGAGTCTGTCAAAAAATTTCTATCCGCCGGCAAGCCGTCGGCTCTCACTTGTACCGGGTGAACTGCCACCGCACGCGGTCGCTCGCTTTCACTTCGGTCACGGCGAAACCCCGCTGGCCCAACTGCCCGTTGACAGAGAAGAGCCAGTTGCGGCCGCGACCTTCGTTCTTCAGATCGTCAATCTGGGTCAGAAAGGCCGTGTCCCGCTCCCCGCGGTACACAAACTGAATGCCACGCGGATGTCGTTGGGCGGCCTGCAGCACGTCCAGGACGGTCAGGCCCGGTTTCCACGCCAACTGGAAGTGCTTTTCCACGCCATCGTCGTAGTCGATCACCATCGCCACCGTGGCTTTCGCCGGCTCAGCTGCGGCAGCAGCGCGAGCCGGGCCGGCGACGGAATAGACGATCGCCAACCCCAAAACACAACCCGCCGACACGTGTTTCGCAACTCGCCACATGTTGAACCTCCGAAAGATCTCGCAATCCAAGTCTGAATTGAGACTAGCGGGTGAGCTAACGAGGGTCAAGTGAGGGTCAAGACGCCGCAACATCGGTATTGGCGGAACTCTTAGCAGCGGGCAGGCGTCAATGTGTCCAGGACAGAAGGCCGAGGACAGAAGGCCACCTCGATTTGCGCTCTTCTGGGTAGTCGCGAACAGGGGAGATGCGTGGGCGATGGCTGCGCAGCAATTCAACGGGTGCCGGGCGGCGAGCCCTCCGAGCAATAAGAATGGGGGCAAACCGGCTACGGACCATGTTCTTCGCCGCTTGCACCGCATTCGAACGGTGCGACGCCAGCAGGGCATCTCGCTTCGGACTGCTGCACGCCATTTGGGTACTAATGTCCGAGAGATTCGGGATCAGGAAAACGAGTCTGCGGATCTGCGTTTGAGCGACCTGTACCGCTGGCAGGCGGCCTTGGACGTACCGTTGGAAGAGCTGCTCGTTGAATCGGAACGACCGCTTTCCCGACCGGTCCTGGAACGAGCCAAGATGGTCCGTCTGATGAAGACGGCGGCGGCCCTGCTAGAGTCGGCTCCGACGACGCAGATCGCCAGACTGGCAAGGCGGATGGTTGACCAGTTGATCGAAATGATGCCGGAGCTGAAAGGGGTCGCCCCTTGGCATTCTGTGGGGCAGCGCCGCAGCGCCGACGAACTTGGGCAGATTGTCCTGCGGCGGATTTCGGAACAGTTTTTTGACAGTCCACCGCTTGACAGCGAGGATGGAGCGGGTTGAATGAAGGGAGAGGATCATCAGTAGAGTGCCGTATGTTTTGGGGCGGAACAGACCTTCGAAGCCAAGCTTTATGGAGAGATTGCGGCTTCCACTCGACGAGAAGTAGGCCCCCAATCCATGCTGATTTCATCCTGCTGACGCTTCATTGTTTCGTACGAACTTGTTTATTCTGTCGTACGAAAGAGGCCCGCAGCGGACCACCGCTGCGGGCCTTTTCGTTTTCCCGCTCCAACGACGCCCCACGGGTCCGAAACACCGGAGCTGCGAAGCGCCCGCGGGAAAAGTGAAGCCTTTGCCTCGCGGGCGCGTCGGGCCTCGTCCGGCGAACGCCCAGCGCTCACACGGCGACCAGCGATTCCATCTGCTTGGCCAACCGCTTTCGCGCCGTGTGCAGACGCCGCTTGATCGTGCCCAGCGGCGCATCGAACTGGTCGCTCATCTCCAACAACGAGCGGCCGTCCACGTAGAACGCCTGCAGCGTCCGGCGATCCAAGTCGCGGAGCTGGTCCAAGCCGGCCCGCACCTCAGCTTGCCGTTCCGCCGTCAGGATGATGGTCAACGGCGTGTCGTCCTCGGCACAGGCCGCGTCCAGCGTCTCCGGCTCGGCCAGCGACTCCGGGCCGCGCCGCACCGCGCGGTTGATGACCATGCGGTTGGTGATCGCACGCAGCCAGGCCGCGAAGCACTCCGGCTCGCGCAGTTGCTGGATCTTCTGCATCGCCTGCAGGAACACTTCCTGGCACAGCTCCTGGGCCTCATTCCAGTCGCCCAGCCGGCGCAGGGCGAGGGCCTGCACGTTTTGCTGAAAGCGTTCGAACAGTTCGCCGAACGCGTCCCGCTGGCCGGCCTGTGCTTCCAGCACCAGTTGCGTCACGGAAGCCGTCTTCAGATCTCGAATCAAAGTGGCCATGTTTTGTCACTCTCGGAAAATTAGCCTGTGGCTGAACGGCGGAACCAACCGGTCGTGCTGGCAGGCAGGCTGCGGCCAACGGGGGCGCAGCAGCCAACCAGACGCCTGGCATCCGGGCTGGATTCCGGTCGAACCGCTCAAGAGTGCGCGCACGGATTCGAGCGAGCTGAATCCGTTACGCACCAACTGCGGAACCGGACACGCCGGATGGCGCGGGCAACCAACGCGGATGGTGTTTCTGCTCACCATGCCGCGTGGGCTGACAACTCGACATCCTCGCGGCTCTAAGGCAACGCGAGTCTATGCCGAGCCGGCATCGCGGCTGTTCTGAAGCCGCTCCGCAAGGCAAGCGTGGGGACAGGGAATCTTCGTTGCGCAGCAGATTCATGCCGACCACGCCGGTGCGACCTTGACGCCCGGTGACAACGTTCATCGCTGTGCTGGCATAAATAAAGCTACGCATCGTAAGCCTCCTCTGCGGCCTTCCCACGCAGTCAGAGAGTGACACTGAAGAACAAGACGGTCGGGCTTTTCCGCCCGACGTGGCCAGCCGTATCCAGCTGACCGCCGTGGCGGCCAGCCGATCGGGAACCCAGCTTCCCTCTTGTTTTCGGCAGGCCGCACCAAATCTTACCGTCTAATCCCCCGCCGGGCGATCCGAATTGTGGCGATGAACCAAAAAAGGGCCGACCTCGCGGGAGACCACCGGCGTCATTCTATACTCGACGCGGCCGTTTGCAAAAGGTTCGCCGATTTTTCTGGAATTCTTCGCGAAAGCGGGGATTTCGCAGGTTTTCGCGTGCTTTCCGAAGGCTTGCCGGACGGCGCAGCTCGAGCTGCCAGAGTGGTTTCCGCACGTGCAGGGCGGGACGATCGAACCGGCCGCGGTTTCGTCGCTCAACTGCCGGGAGCGTCCAACGCTTGCGGCGGACGCGCGTAGCGGTTGACGAGTTCAAACAGCGTTTGGGCCCGAATCGGCTTGGCGATATAAGCGTCCATCCCGGCTTCCAGGCAATGCTGCTCGTCGCCTTTCATCACCCGTGCCGTCATCGCGATGATCGGCACGTGAGAATCGCGCTCCGCGGCGCGGATCGCCGAGGTCGTTTCAAAGCCGTCCATTTCCGGCATCTGGACATCCATCAGGATCAGGTCAAAGGGTTGCCTGAGAAAGGCCTCGTACGCTTCCTTGCCGTTGTTGGCGACCGCCACTTGATGGCCGCGTTTACTGAGCAACCCGATGGCCAACTTCTGATTGACGGGACTGTCTTCCGCCAACAGGATGCGCAAGCCCGACGGTGCGCCGGTCTGTCCGCTGGGCGGCCCCGGCGCGGTCAACAGGGAGGCCCCCGCGACAAACGTTTCGCCGGCGCGGGGACGCGCCGACGACAAGCCCAGGGTGGCCGTGAAGTAAAACGTGCTGCCCTGGCCTTCCACGCTGTCGACGCCGATCTCGCCTTGCATCAAGTGGACCAGTCGCGAGCAGATGGCCAACCCCAACCCCGTGCCGCCGAAGCGCCGTTTGGTAGAGCTGTCGGCCTGCTCGAACTCCTCGAAGATCTTCCGGCATTTGTCGGCGGGAATTCCGATTCCCGTGTCCGTCACCTCGAACCGCAGCACGGCCGTGTTCTCGATCGTCGAGACGGTCTGGACGCCCACGCAGACGCTGCCCTGGTCGGTGAACTTGATGGCGTTGCTGACCAGGTTGACCAGCACCTGCCGCAACCGCAGCGGATCGCCGGTGAACCCGTCGTACGTATCGGGCGAGATGTCGTAGCTCAACGCCAACTTCTTCTGCCTGGCGCCGTACAGGACGGAACGAACGCTGTCTTCGACGACTTGCCGCAGACTGAAATCGATGTCTTCCAGATCGACTTTGCCGGACTCGATCTTGGAGAAGTCGAGCACGTCGTTCAACAGGCTCAGCAGCGAGTTGCTGGACTCCAGCACGGTTTGCAGGTAGTCCCGCTGCTCGCTGTCGAGATTCGATTCCAGCACCAATTCCGTCATGCCGATGATGGCGTTCATGGGGGTCCGGATCTCGTGGCTCATGGCGGCCAGGAACGCGCCCTTGGCGCGGTTGGCGCTTTCCGCCGCCTCCTTGGCCCGGACCAGTTCCGCTTCGGCCTGCTTCATGACGGTGATGTCCCGCACGAACACGGCAAAGCCGGCGATGCCTTGAGGCAGCGGGATGGGTTGCGTGGTCAGTTCCGCGGGGAACTGCTCGCCGCTCTTGCGGATCATCGCCGTCTCCAGGCGACGTCCGAGCATGGAGCCCAATTCGCCGGCGCCCATGTAGCGCGCCAGGTTCTGACGATGCCGGTCGCGGAGGTCGGGAGGGACAAACACATCCGTCAAGTCCTTGCCGATCACTTCCTGCCGCAGATAGCCAAACGTCACTTCGGCGGCCCGGTTCAGTTCCACGATCTTGCCCGCTTCATCCGTGAACACGATGCAGTCCATGGCGGCCTCGAAGATCGCCCGCTTGCGGGTTTCGCTCTGGCGGAGTTCGATCTCGGCCATCTCTCGGGCGGTCACGTCCCAGAAGAGGATCTGCACGCCGCTGACGTTTCCCTTCGAATCCAGAATGGGGCTCTTGATGACCTGGACGTAGATCCGCCGGCCCGTGGGCGGATCGTGCGCTTCCACCGCCTCGAACTTGGTCCTGGACTCCATCACGCGCAAATCGTCTTGCCGGTACTTCTCGGCCAGCTGCCGGTCGTACAGCTCCAAGTCCGTCTTGCCGCGGATTTCTTCCAGCGGCTTGCCCACCAAGTCGCAGAACGAGCGGCTAGCAAACGTGAAACGGCCGTGGCGGTCTTTGCGGATCACATGGACGGGCAGGCTGTCGATCAGCGAGATGTACTGGCCTTGCCAGTCGCGCGAAGCCCGATCCGCCCGGTGGCGTTGAGCGATCTGCGCCTGCAGCTCTTCGTTGACCTGCCGCATTTCGACGCCGCACTTTTCCACCTGCTGCTGCAGCCGTGCCTCGGCATGGGCCAGCTTGTCCGCAGCCGCCGCCAATTCCTGCTCGGCCAGCTTCCAGCGCTGTCCGCTCGCCGCACGCTCTTGCTCCGCCTCCGCCACCCGCGCTTCGGCAAGCGACCTCTGACGCTGCGTGTCCGCCAACTGTGATTTAAGCCCGGCCGCTTGATCCCGCAGCCCAGGGACGACCTTGCTCAGCCAAGCCACCAGCCAGACCACGGCCAGCGTCATCCCGCGGTTGAAGAGTGCCTGCCACGTCGGCGGAACGTGCAACACGTGCCACTGCAGGATGGCTGCCAGCAAAACGAGGCCCGAACAAGCGCCGGCGGCAAGCAGGATGAACCGGCGATAAGGCAGGAAGGAAGAAACCAGCACGGCGAACGCATACAGCCCCGCTCCGGCCAGCGCTTCGCCGGAGACCAGATCGGCCCCCACTGCCGCGGCAGCCGAGAGGGTCACCAGCAGTGTCGTCGCCGCAGGACTCTTCATGCGAGTTACACCATCTGCGTCACGCCGAGCGGATTGTCGTTTCTCATGCCCCAGCGGCCCAGCAGCCTGTTGAAAAAAGGGGACTGGCACCTCGCGGTCGCCGGTTTTCCTTGGGTTTCTCCGACGCAGCTCGGAGCCAGTCCCCTTTTTTCAACAGGCTGTTAGAGCGATTTCTTCTTGATCAACGTGATCTCGTTTCCCGTCTCGTTGAAACGGACGTCGTCCATAAAGGTCCGGATCAGCAGCAAACCGCGGCCGCTGATTTTGCCGATGTTCTCCGGCACGGTGGGATCCGGCAGGTGGCGGGGGTCGAAGCCCGGTCCCTGATCGCGAATCGTGATCGTGACCTGCTCGCGCGTCAGGTGCGCCAGAACCTGCACCCGGCGAGTGCAGTACGGCTTCTGCCGCCGCCGCTGATTGCCCAACCGCTGGTACGCTCCGTCGGGATCGTTTCGCAAGCCGGAATCAAGTTCCAGGTTGCCGTGCTCGACGGCGTTCACAAAAGCCTCGTGCAACGCCGTCCCGATCCGGATCAGATCGGCGTCGCCGCACAGTTTCCAGGTTCGCAGTTGTTCCTGCAGGTAACCGACCAGCGGCTCGTGATCGCCAGCTTGAACGCCCAAGTCAAAGTGCAGCTTCGCGTCATTCATGCAAGCCAACGCGCGCTGTTCGTCCCGCTTCATGCTGGCCGCCGTCAGCACTTCGCGAATCGTGTGCACCAGGTCGCGCGTCAAATTCGCCTTGGGAACGTAGTTCGCCGCGCCGGTGTGCAACGCCTTGACGGCAATCTCCTCGCTGCCGTGCGCGGTCATCAGGATGACCGGGATGGTCGAGTAATCCTTCTTGATCCGTTCGACCAATTCCAGCCCGTCCATCTCCGGCATCAGCAGATCCGTCAGCACGACGTCGGGCGGTTCGCGTTCAATGATCTCGAGGGCTTCTTTGCCGTGCCTGGCAAAGCACGTCG
Organism: Candidatus Anammoximicrobium sp.; assembly: GCA_012515235.1. GTDB lineage: Bacteria > Planctomycetota > Planctomycetia > Pirellulales > Pirellulaceae > Anammoximicrobium. The sequence goes on along the minus strand of JAAYYU010000079.1, from coordinate 21,841 downwards.
TCATGCCAACCTTTTCCACGACCCCCGCCGCCAATCTGCGATCGATCGGGTTGTCATCGACGATAAGCACGGTTGCCACAGTGCTGAACCCCCGCAAAAAGACGACGCCAAGTCGCCAAGCGTCCGTCCAGGATCAACTCCACAGCGCGCCCGCTGGAGCGGAGCGAATTTCGCCCGCCGAAGCCGTTCCTGGACAGACGCAAAGACGAACCTTCCCCAAGTTTACCACGCGGAACAGGCGTTTCGTACTCCTGCCCGGAGGGAATTTTAGGCCGCCGGGCAGAAAACAGAATCAGGTCAAGCTCCGCGATCCGAGGCCTGACCTGATCGTGGGTTGAGTGACCGATGGTCCTGTATGCGTTCAATTCTTGCCGTACTCGGCACTAAAGAACGCTTTGCTCTCCTTCACCGTCGGTTTGATCGTGCGCGATCCCTGATGCCAGTTGGCCGGGCAGACCTCGCCATGTTCCTCGACAAACCGCAGCGCCTGGACCATCCGCAAGGCTTCGTCCACGCTCCGCCCCAACGGCAGATCGTTGACCACCTGGTGCCGCACGACGCCACTCTTGTCAATCAAGAATAGCCCCCGCAAAGCGATCCCCCCAGCCAGTAATATGTCATAGGCTTTACTGATCTCTTTATTTAGATCTGCGATCAACGGATAATCGATCTGCCCCAGACCGCCTTCGGTCCGCGGCAGATTTCGCCAAGCCAAGTGCGTATAATGGCTGTCGACGGAAACTCCCAGCACTTGAACGCCGAGCTTCTCGAATTCGGCAGCCTTGTCGGAAAAGGCGATGATCTCCGTCGGGCACACGAACGTGAAGTCCAACGGATAGAAGAACAGTACGACATACTTGCCCTGGTAGTCCGACAACTTCACTTCTTTGAAGGTACCGTCCGGCATCACGGCGTTTGCCTTGAAATCCGGAGCGGGCTGGGTAACGAGAACGGCCATGATTAGATCCTTTCCTAAATAACACGAAGTTTGTTAAGCAGCCTGTTGAAAAAGAGGGCAGGCACCTCGCGATGGTCGTTTTCCCTTGGGTTTCTCCGACGCAGTTCGGAGCCAGTCTCCTTTTTTTTAACAGGCTACCAGAGAAGGGACAGCGGCGACCAGTCTGACGGCCGCTCGTGTTGCGTCATGCCTCGCGCGATGGGCAAAGCTGGACAGAACACAAGCCAAATAGTTTCCGATTTTCGCTTGCGTTGCAAGGGGGGCCGTCACGATGCCTCGTCGCTGACGGCATTCGGAACCGCCTCTCCGGATGGATGGGTCTGAATCTGCTGGACCGCCTCGACGATCCGCATATCCTCGCGTGGGAAGACGGCTCGCAGGTCCAGCAGCAAACGGTCCTTGTGGATGCGGCCAAACACGGCTGGGGTCCCGATCCGCAACGCCTGGGCCAGTTCGTCCAGGCTGCCGCGAGCCGGCTCCAACGCCACGGCCCAGCCAGGCAGGCTCTGTGACGGGACGCTGCCACCGCCCAAGTAGCCCTGCGATTCGACCACCTCGGCACTCTTGACGGCCGGACAAGCGGCCAATTGCGGCGCCAACCGCTGAGCCCGCTGCTGTAGATTGGCCGCGGACGTCGACAACAGGGACAGCAGCGGCAGCGACCGCTCGGCCGCCTCGCGGTCCTGGTGCAGTCGCAACGTCTCCAGCAGCGCCGCCAGTCTCAACTTGTCCACGCGCAGTGCCCGCGTCAGCGGATGCTGGAGGATCTGCTGGATCAGCGCTTTGCGCCCCAGGATGATCCCGCACTGGGGACCGCCCAGCAGTTTGTCGCCGCTGAACAGCACCACGTCGGCCCCGGCTTGCACGCTGTCCCCAACCAACGGCTCGCCGCTGACACCGTAGCTGCTGAGATCTTGCACGGCTCCCGAACCGATGTCGTCGATCACCGGCAGATGATGCCTGGCGCCCAGGGCCACCAGTTCGGCGAGCGAGGCTTGCTCGGTGAACCCGACGATGGCGTAGTTGCTCGCGTGGACCCGCATCAACGCGCCGGTATCGGCGCCGATTGCGGCTTGGTAATCGTCGATCCGCGTCTTGTTCGTCGTCCCCACTTCACGGAGCTTCGCCCCGCTGGCTTCCATGACCTCCGGCAACCGGTAGCTGCCGCCGATCTCGACCAACTGCCCGCGCGAGACGATCACTTCCCGGCCTCGGGCCAGGGCGGCGAGCGTCAACAGAGTCGCCCCGGCGTTGTTGTTGACGACGGCCGCGGCTTCGGCGCCGGTGATTTTCTTCAGCCACGTTTCGGCGTCCCGCACGCGCTGCGATCGTTCGCCCGTGGGCACGTCGACCTCCAGGCTGGCATAGCCGCGGGCCACCTCCGCGACCGCCTGCAGGGCCGACTCCGCCAGCGGAGCGCGGCCCAGTCCCGTGTGCAACAGGATTCCCGTCGCGTTGATCACCGGCCGCAGATTCGGCGTTTCCTCGCTGACGATCCACTGCGCGATCCGCTCCGCCAACTCGCTGGGATGGGGAACCTTGATGTCGGCCGCAGCCGTCTGAAGGTCGTTCCGCAGATTGTCCAAAAATCGCCGCACGCCGGAAACGACCGCGTTCCGGTTGGCCCGTTCGACCAACTGCCGCAAGGGAGGGCTATCCAGAAGTTCGTTGACCGACGGAATGTTGCGAAAGACGTTGGACATCGCGGGCTCCCTGTGGCTGTGGGCGCGGTACGATCCCGGTTGCCTCGCCGTTGCCGGGCAAGACAGGTCCGCCAACCCGGCCCGCGCGGTTTGCTCTCCAGCCGGGGCAACAGGGACTGATCCGCTGACCGATGATTCCCGCCTATTCTAGCCTCAACGAGGTCTGGCCAACAGCGGACGGAACGACAACACCGCGAGAAAGTGGTCCCTCCGCTAGAAGCGTGCGCGGCCGCGAATTCCCAAGACATGCCGGCACTCGTCCCCAGATTGCTGGCCGGCGTGGGACGGCGCCTACGACCAGACAGGCGAGGCAGCCGGCAGAAAATGATCTCCCGGTCCGCCGGGCTCGTGATGTCCATCGCCGTTTGCCTCCCACCGGCCGCTGCCGTTTTCGGGCTGGCCTGAATCCGCGGGCGGGCCGACGCCCAGGGGCAGGGCTTCGAAGTTTCTGCAGCGGAAACTCGACGGCATCCTCGACCGCTGCCGGGGAATGGGCGATACTATCAGGCAGCTAACCAGGATTCTGGCGACGCCTCCAGTTCGCGACTTCTGAGACCCCCACGAGGCAGCACGAAAATGAACGCATCCCTTCATAAAGACCTGCGGACGAATCGGCTCAACGGCCGGGCATGGCCAGTTGTCGTGCCAGCCATCCTTTTGTGTTGCCTGCTCTCGCGCGTCGCCGGTGCCGCCGAGAAGACGGCCAGCCAATCGCCACGAGACATCCCCATCGCCTACGACGTCGACGTGGTCGTCGTCGGCGGTTCGTCGGGAGCGGTCGCCGCGGCGGTCGCCGCAGCCGAGCAGGGGGCCAAGGTCTTTCTGGCAGCCCGCAGGCCCTACTTGGGCGAGGACCTGTGCGCCACCTACCGGCTGTGGCTGGAAGCCGACGAAGTGCCGGACGATCCGCTGGCCGAGGAACTGTTCACGGTTCCCGACTCGCTGTCGGGCATTCCGTACACCTACGAGGCCGACCAGCCGACCGGCGGCAAGCATCTGGATACGCAGCCTCCGCGCATCCTGGCCGACGGCCGCTGGGGCACGGCCTTTACCGAGAGCGTCCAATACAACGCCGACGTGACCATCTCGATCGACCTGGGCAAGCGACAGGAAATCCGCAAGCTGCACGCGATGTTCTTCCAGGGACCGCGGGCCTACGAAGTCGAAAGCCTGACCTTCCACGCCAGCGACGACGGCCAGACGTGGACGCCACTGAGCACGATCGAAAACGACAAGCTCGGCGAAGGGTCCTTCGTGGAATCCGCCATTCACCTCTCTCGCGAGGTGGCTGCCAGCGCGCGATACCTGAAGTGCCTGGTGAAGAAAACCGCCGGCGCCGAGCGGATGCTCATCGGCGAGATCCTGGTGGAAGGTCCCGCGCCGGACGAGGCGTCCCAAGGGCTGCGTAGAACGACCCCGATGCAGGTGAAACGGACGCTCGACCAGGCGTTGCTCGATGCCGAAGTGCCGTTCCTGTACACCTGCTACGCGACCGACCTGCTCCGTGACGAGCAAGGCCAAGTGGCGGGGATCGTGATGGCAAACCGTGCGGGCCGGCAGGCGGTGAAGGCGAAGGTGGTAGTCGACGCGACGGATCGCGCTTGGGTCGCCCGCCTGGCCGGCGCTGTTTTCAAGCCCTATCCGGCCGGTCCGCAAACTTTCCAACGCCTGGTGGTGGGAGGTTCCGAACGCAGCGGTTCGGGCGTCCAGGCGCGCCGGCTTCGCCTCCGCAACCCGATTGGCGGCAAGCCCCCCATCGCCTATGGCACGGGAAGCTGGGCCACAAGGCACAACGTTCCCATGACCGAACCGCATCACGAGATCATCGAGTACACGCTGACTCTGGCGATGCGGGACGGTTCGTTCGCCTCCTTTGCCGAGGCCGAACACGTGGCTCGCGACCGTACGTTTCACCCAGGGCAGGTCGACGAGTCCGAAGTCCTGTTCCAGGTTCCCCCCGACCCGATGGAGGGCAAGTCGAGCCTGCCGGGTCCGTGGCCGGGCGCAGCGCAGGCGGATCTGGCGGCGTTTCGCCCCCAAGGCGTGCCCCGGTTTCTCGTGCTCGGCCCGTGCGCCGATGTGTCTCGTCCGTCCGCGGCGGCGTTGCTTCGCCCCTTGGAGTTCATGCGCCTGGGTCGCCGCCTCGGTCGGACCGCGGCGGAAGAGGCCCTGGCGCTGCCCGCACCGGCCGGCGTTCACCTTCCTGGAGCGGCGCCGTCCGGCGCGGTGCCGGGCGAGATCGGTGAAGCCCTGGCCGGCCTGCGGCCGACGCCCCAGGCCGGCCCGACGATCCCCGCGCACGCCGGCGCCCTTCCGGTCCTCGGCCACTACGACGTGGTGGTCGTCGGGGGCGGCACGGGCGGAGCGCCGGCCGGTATCGCGGCCGCGCGGCAGGGCGCCAAGACGCTCGTGATCGAGTACCTGCACGGTCTCGGCGGAGTGGGCACGACGGGCCTGATCGGCCTGTACTGCGCGGGCTACCGCAAAGGATTCACGGAGGAAACCGAGGCGGGCATCAAGAAGATCGGCTCGCCGTCTTACGTGATCGGCAAGCGGGAGTGGTGGCGCAGCGAGATCCGCAAGGCAGGCGGGGAGATCTGGTTCGGCGCCATCGGTTGCGGCGCGCTGGTCGAAAAGGGCGTCGTCCGGGGCGTGGTCGTCGCCACGCCCGAAGGCCGCGGCGTGGTGCTCTGCCAGACGGTGATCGACGGCACCGGCCATGCCGACGTGGCGGCCGCGGCCGGCGCCGAGTGCCTATACACCGGCAGCGACCACATCGCCTTGCAGGGCGCCGGCCTCCCGCAGAGCGAACCGGGCGCCACGTACATCAACACCGACTGGACGTTCATCGACGAGTCGGACATGATCGACGTCTGGAGCGCTTACGTCGTGGCCAAGGACAAATACCGCGGGGCTTACGACCTGGGCCAGCTGATCGACACCCGCGAACGGCGGCGGATTGTGGGGGATTACATCCTGACGCCGCTGGACATCGTCAACCGCCGCACCTTTCCGGATACTGTCGGGATCAGCAACGGCGGGCGACTCGACAAACACGGTTACACGATCCACCCCTTCTACATGATCAACAACTGGCACGGCGGGATGACCTACACGCCGTACCGCTGCCTGCTGCCCAAGGGGCTGGAAGGCATCCTGGTGATCGGGCTTGGGGTCAGCGCTCATTGCGACGCCATCCCGTCGATCCGCATGCAGCCGGGCGTCCAGAATCTGGGCTACGCGGCGGGCGTGGCCGCTGCCATGGCGGCCCAAACCGGCGTCCCCGCTCGCGGGATCGACCTGAAGCGTCTCCAGCAGCATCTCGTCGCCCACGGCTGCCTTACCCCCGAGGTGCTCGAACACGTCGACTCCTTTCCTTTGCCCGACGCCCAGATCGAAGCCGCCGTGCAAAAGCTGGCCCAGCAGGATTACTCGAGTCTGGGCGCGATCATGGCCGGCGAAGATCGTGCGATCGCCCTGCTGCGGCAAGCGTATCGCGACCCGGCGACGCCGGCCGAGGGCAAGCTGCGATGCGCCCACGTGCTGGGAATGATGGGCGACGCGACGGGCAGCGACACGCTGATCTCCAAAGTCCGCGGCACGGCGCAGTTCGACGAGGAACGCATCGACGTGTACTTCCCCTGGGTCACCTGGCTCGACAGTTACATCATCGCCCTGGGACGCACGCGCGATCCCCGAGCGCTGGAGCCCTTGCTGGAGAAACTGGCGCTGCTCGGACCGGATAGCGGCAGCCGCGTGTCCCATGCCCGCGCCCTGGCGCTCGCCTTCGAGACGCTGCGCGACGGGGCGGCCGCAAAACCGTTGGCCGAAGCCATGCAGCGACTCGATCTGCAAGGCAGCGCCGTGACCGACGCGGCCCGACTGACTGCGAAGGACCGAGACAAGTCCGGCCAGCTCGATTTGACGCTCGCCCGAGTCCTGTACCGGCTGGGCGATCACGAAGGCCTCGGCAAGGCGATCCTGGAGCAATCTACGCGCGACGTCCGCGGCCACTACGCGCGTCACGCCCAAGCCGTGCTGAAGGAAGGTCCGTTTCGAACCGATCCTTGAAACGGCTCACCGCGGGCGCAAGGTGGCCCCCCCATGGACCATTTAGGAAAAGAAGGGCTGCAGAACTCTCTCGCGGGACGGTGCGGGCGTTCCTGGATTTCGCCCCCCAGGAATGCCGGTCTTGCCGAACAGTCCATCCGCGGCTCGCCGCCCGCAGAGACTCCCCAGAGACGGGTTCGACAATTTGCGGAATCCAGGTTGCGGAACCCAGGGACCAAGACCGCAACGAGAACTCATGCAAGGAGACCCCACCGGTGACGCATACGATCAACAGGGTTGCGGCGGCCAGCCTGGCGATGGCGGGAATTCTGTTCGGCGTGGCCGCGGACGCCCGGACGTCGGCCGCCCGCGCGGGGAAGCGGCCCAACATCGTGTGGCTGATTGGCGAGAACATCGCGCACGATCTGGGCTGCTACGGCGCCCCCCACGTCCACACGCCGAACCTGGATCGGCTGGCCGCGGAAGGACTTCGATTCACACGCGTCTTCGCCACCAACCCAACCTGCGCGCCCAGCCGGTCGGCGTTCTTCACGGGGATGTATCAAACCACGACCGACACGCACCCGATGCGCTCGCACCGCGACGACGATTTCCGCCTGCCGCCGGGCGTGCGCCCCATCACGCACCGGCTCCGCGACGCCGGTTATTTCACGGCCAACATCAAGACGATCGGCGGCCGGAGCGTCGGCACCGGCAAGCTCGATTTGAACTTCGTCAACGAGGGACCGATCTACGAGTCGGACGACTGGAACGCCCTGAAACCGCGCCAGCCGTTTTTTGCCGTGATCAGCTCGCACGAAGTGGAATACGACATCTACGACCGGCAGAGCGCCGCGAAAGACCGCGTCCCGTGGGTCGGCGAGCGCGAGCACGTGCCGTATGCCAAGCCGGAGCAGGTCGCGCCGCCGCCGTACTACCCCGAACATCCCCTGGTCCGCCAGGAGTGGGCGCGCTACCTCAATTCAATCTCCGGGATGGATCTCCGCATCGGCTGGGTGCTGGAGCAATTGCAGGCCGACGGCCTGGCAGACGACACGATCGTGGTCTTCTTTGCCGACAACGGGCGGCTGGAGCCGCGAGGCATCCACTGGTGCTACGACTGCGGACTGCGCGTGCCCCTGATCGTCCGCTGGCCCAAGAACTTCCCGCCCCCGCCCCCATACCGGCCGGGCGGCGTGGACGAACGCGTGATCAGCCTGCTGGACGTCACGGCCACCACGTTAGGCATGGCGGGCGTGCCGCGGCCGCCGCTGATGCAGAGCCGGATCTTCCTCGGACCTCAGGCGGACCCGCCGCGCACGTTCGCTTTTGCGGCTCGAGACCGCATCGACGAAACCGTCGCGCGGATCCGCTCCGTACACGACCAGCGATACCACTACATCCGGACCTTCACGCCGGGCCCGACGTTCGCCTCGCTGAACCGCTACAAGGAGAAGTGTTTCCTGATCATCCCGCTGATGCGGCAGTTGCACGCGCGCGGCCAATTGAGCGGCCCGCCGGCATCGCTGATGGCCCTGCGCGGACCGTGCGAGGAGTTGTACGACACGCAGGCCGATCCGCACGAGATCCGCAATTTGCTGGACTCGGCCGAGCCCGAGCACCGCGCCGCCCTGACTCGGCTCCGCGCCGCCTTGCAGACGTGGATTGCGGAAACCGGCGACCAGGGCCAATGGCCTGAGCCGGCTGAGGTAGTCGCCCCGTTCGAGAAAGAGATGCACGACTGGTTCGGCACGCCTGCGTGGTACCTGGAATCCAAACGGCCGTGACGGCGGAGGAGCAGCCCGCAGGCGACAACCCGCCTGTGGGGCGGCCTCGCCAAGCTGCCCAACAGGCCATTGAAAAAGAGGGCTCGGCTGTGAGCTGCGCCGGAGAGGCCCAAGAAAAAACGACCACCGCCAGGCGCCTGCCCCCTTTTTCAACAGGCTGCTAACCGTCCAGACCCTGCACGGCGTCGGCCTTTCGTACTGCAGTTCCGTGCCGAAGTAGAAGCTCCGGCCCGGCTGATAGACCCCGTACCTGGGGGAAAGAAAGGACAGGCATATTCCGGCATTTCCCAGGAACTTTGCGAGCCGTCGGAAGAACCGTGACTGGATCGGAACAGTTGATGGCGGATACCGCACCGGGGCAAGCATTGGGTGCAGGACGACGCACAGTCGAACGATGGGACCTTCGGAGCTAACACCTGGAACAAAAAAACAGGTCAAGAATGCCTGTCCTTTCCCTTTTCCCTTTTCCCTTCCTTTTTCCGTTTTCCTTCCTTTTTCCGTTTTCCTTTTTCCTTTTGGGCCAGCCGTGGGCATCCCGGCCCTGCCAATGCCCACGGCTCGCCCGCGGGACTGTTACGTTCGTGCCTACGTCAGCTAGGAACGTCGGCAATGTTTGAGTAGACGCTGGGGCGTCTTGGTGCAACTTCGCGATCCGGTGGCTCCGCCACTACGGGGCGTTCCCTGTCGTTCCTTTCGCTCACGCCGCGTCCGCTGAGGACCTTTCGTTGAATGCCTTCACCGGAGTTGCCAGTCTTCGACCTGCAGGTCCGGAACACGGCTGAACTCGCCGGTGTTGTGTGTGACCAGATCTTGTCCGGCTGCTGGCTCCACGCCGCGCCATAGAGCAGTTCCGCCTTGACCACCGAACACAATGCCACGTCTCCGGGGTTCGCGGCGTTGAGTCGGGCTTCGATTTGCTCCCCGTTCCTCCCACGCAGGTACCTGACGCAGACGTTCGTGTCGAGCAGATAAATCACGGAGAGAGTTCTTCCCGCTTCTCGAAATTTCCCTGGGACTGACGCGCAAACGTCGGATCATCGATGCAACCGGCCATTTCGTGAACAAATCGCCTCCATTGGTCGGCTGACATCGGTGCGCTGGCTTCGTTTAACGGCTCAACCGTCACGCGAACCTCTCGATCTGCCTCCCGTTTTCCGAAGGGCACGGAAAGGTGCAAGACTCCGTTGGCGTCAACTTTTGATCTCCATTGAATGGACGTCATGCCCCTCTCCCGAACACGGCTTGATCAACAAACGGCGAGAAAGCGAGGCAATCCAGTCTTCTGACACTGAACCTGCCCCCGTTTCGTGCTTTGTGATTGCAGCATGGTGACCCGCAACGGTTCAAACAAAGCGGACGGACGGGCGGGTGGGTGGGTGCTGAGGTTGCAGCAGCCCGCTTGGATCGATCCCAACGATCGGATCGCGGTTCGTCGTCTTGGTGCAGCTTGGCGATCCGTTGGCTCTGCTACGCCGCAAGCATCAAAATCGGCCGTGATCCGCTGTACCAAACTTGGGTCCTTCCGCCGTTCCAGCCCCGCGTCGTGGTCCGGGGCGGCCCCGGCGTAGAGCCACGCCAAACCGTCGAGACAGCCAAATGTTGAGTTTCCGGTTGCACGCGCAGAAGTGCCCGTGGATAATGGCAGCGTCACAGGCTGTGTCCCGTTCTCAGACGCCGCTCTTGAACAACAGGAACCAAGCCACTGCCCCCGGCGTTGAATCCCACGAGCGCGAGCCGGGCAGACACCCTTTCGAGAAGGATGATATCGTCTCATGCGTAAGACACTTCGCTTGATCGCCGTTTCTGAGCCACTCCGTCGCCATCTGCAACAGCGCATTTTCGTCTGGGCCGTGTGTACTTGGGTTGTCGCCGTGACGTCGACCGTCCGGCTTCGAGGCCAGGACGCGGATTTCGTCAGCGACCGCAACGCGGGAATCGTGCTGCAGCACACCCAGGCCTGGGGCGACTTTGGCTTCGACACGGCCGCGGCGGCGACGGGCCGCGCCGGCTCGCCGCTGCAGATCGGCGATAAGACGTACGCGCGGGGACTGGGGCACCACGCCAACGGCGAGATCGTGGTCGACTTGCGCGGCCAGTACAGCCGCTTTCGCGCGTGGGTCGGCGTGCAGTGGCAAGGCGGCAAACGAGGCAGCGTGATCTTTCGCGTGACGGTCGACGGCGAAGTGAAGTTCGAGACCGGGCCGATGTCCGACAGCGATCCGCCGCGGCAGGTCGACGTGCCGGTGGCCGGCGCGCGGGAACTGCGGCTGATCGCCACGGATGCGGGCGACGGGATCGGCTGCGATATGGCGAACTGGGCGGAGGCGAGCCTGGTGCGCGATTCGCGGATGCCGTTCTTCGGCGCCGGCGTCATCTCGTTAAACGGCGAGGCGGCTCCCGCGGCGAGCCCCGCGGCGGGCGGTTTCTCGCTGATCGCCCGCCCGACAGGACCGCAACTGGCCGTCATGGAAACGGCCAGGACATGGACCGTCAGCGTCGACCGCGGCGAAGAAGTCCGTTTGACGATGCCCCTCAAAAACGTGACGGCGACTTTGCGGATCATGGCCGACGCGCGCAGCGTCGGCCTGGCGCAGGCGGAGGTGGAATTGTCGCTGGCCGGAAAACGCGTGTCGCGCACGGTTCGCAGCGGCGAGGCGGCGGTGCTGACGAGTGACCCCGTGAGCGCCGGTGCCGAGGCCGAGATCGTGCTGACGACGCGGGGCGTGGACGCCGAGACGGGCGTCCGCTGGAGCAACCTGCGGTATGCCGCAGGCGACGACGTGTTCCCCGTTCCCCTGGTCTTTCCGGAAGCCGCAGAGACGATCCCGCCTCCCGTGCTGCCCGACCCGCGGCCGTCGCTCGAGCAGGAATTGACCGAATGGGACTGGCGGATGCAGGATGGGATCGGCACGCCTCGCCAGCGACGGACGTGGGCCGAGGCGGTGCCGACGCTGTTCGAACGCGGCGACCGGCTGATCGAGTACCTGGCCGCGTCGGGCGTGTCCCTGGGCGAATTGGCGGGGCAATGGGAAGCCGTGCGAAAGCAATGGCAAACGTTGTCCGCGGCCAGCGCGGCGAGCGAGGCCGAGTGGGAGTCTGTCTGGAAACAGACGCACGCGCTGCGGCGACGCATCGCGTTCCACAATCCGCTGGCCCAGACCGGTCCGTTGGTGTTTGTCAAATAGGTGCCCAGCGCGATGAGCCACCAGCTGACGCAGTACTCCGGCCGCTGCGCCCGGCCGGGCGGCGGGCTGTTTGTGCTGGAAGCGCCCGGCGTTTCGATGCGGTGTCGGCAGCTGGCCGCCGATCTGCCACCGGGCTGTACCATGGCCCCCGACGTATCCTTCGACGGCCAGCGGGTGCTGTTCGCCTTTTGTCAGACCGACCCGGACGCGACGAGTTGGCGCACCAACGAAAACCAGTTCTATCGCCTGTTTGAAATCAACGCCGACGGTTCCGGCCTGCGGCAGCTGACCAACGAATCCTACGACGATTTCTCGCCGCGGTATTTGCCGGACGGCAAGCTCCTGTTCCTGTCCACGCGCCGTGGCGGTTTTCACCGTTGCGGCCGCGGCCCGTGCCCCGTCCACGCGATGGCGGTCGCCAATCTCGACGGTTCGGGCGTGCGGCTGATCTCGTTCCATGAAACGCACGAATGGGACCCGTCCGTGCTGAACGACGGCCGCGTCATCTACACGCGGTGGGATTACGTGGACCGGCACGCGGTGTTCTACCAGCAGCTGTGGTCGGCGCGGCCGGACGGCTGCGACGTGCGGATTTTCTACGGCAACAACACGCTGAACCCGGTGGGCGTGTGGGAAGCCCGGCCCATCCCCGGCTCGAACCGCGTCATGGCCACTGCCGCCGCGCATCACGCCATGACCGCCGGCTCGATCATCCTGCTGGATGTCACCCAGGGGATCGACGGCCTGGAGCCGATCACGCGGCTAACCCCCGACGCTTTGTTCCCGGAAAGCGAGTTCCCCGTGCAGCATTGGCACAATCGAGCCGGCGTCCCGACGGCTCCGGACGTGCCGCCGGAGGAGCAGCGTTGGCCGGGCCATTGCTACCGCACGCCGTATCCGCTGTCGGAAGACTGTTTCCTGGCCGCCTACAGCTACGAACCGCTGATCGGCGAGCCGCTGCCCAACCGGGCCAACATGTTCGGCCTGTATCTGTGCGACCGTTTCGGCAACAAGGAACTGATCTATCGCGACGTGAGCATCGGCAGCCTGTGGCCCATCCCGTTGCGGGCTCGTCCCAAGCCGCCCGCGTTGCCCTCGCCGGTCACGGCCGACCAGCCGAAGGAAGGCACCTTCCTGCTGCAGAACGTGTATGAGAGCTGGCCGACGCTGGGCGAGGCGAAAGACACCGTCAAGCGTCTGCGGATCGTGCAGGTGCTGCCCAAGACGACGCCGCACGCGAACACGCCGAAAGTCGGACTGGCCAACGCCTCGCCCGGCAAGCAGGTTTTGGGGACGGTGCCCGTCGAGCCCGACGGCTCGGCCTACTTCCGCGCCCCGGCGGGCATCCCGCTCGCGTTTCAGGCTTTGGACGAACAAGGCATGGCGATTCAGACCATGCGCAGCCTCACCTATCTGCAACCCGGCGAGCAAACCGGCTGTGTCGGCTGTCACGAACATCGCAGCTGGGCGCCCACCGCCCGCACGGTGAGTCTGGCGGGTCAGCGCGAACCGTCCCCGATCACGCCCGGCCCCGACGGCTCGAAGCCGTTCAGCTACGCGATTTTGGTGCAGCCGATCCTGGACAAGCACTGCGTCACGTGTCACGGACCGGCGCGGGCCGAGGGCGGCGTCGACTTGACGGGCACGCCCGCCGGCGCGTTCACCGTCTCGTATAACGCCTTGGCGCCGCGGGTGCCGTATTCCGAATGGAAGGGCTCGCCCCAGGCCAACCTCGAACCGCTGACGCCCCCCGACCGATTCGGCGCGCGGGCCAGCAAGTTGATGCAACTGCTGCGGAAGGGCCACGAGGGCGTCCAGCTGTCCGGCGAGGAATTCGAGCGTCTGACGACCTGGATGGACGCCAACGCGCTGTTCTACGGCACGTTCGATCCGGAGGATCAGCGCCGCCAGCAACTCGGCGAACGCATCGCCGGACCGGCGCTGGAGTAGACATCCCTCGCCGTTTTGCCCAGAATCTGTCCTCACCGCGTCCGGACATCGGACGCAGATTTGAACCAAGGAGAAGGAACGACCTATGAGATTGTCCTGGACGAAATGCGTGGGGGGGCTGCTGCTGGTGGCCGGGTGTCAGAGCGGCGAAACCGGTGCGCCGGACAAAGCTCCGGAACCAGCGCCTGCCGCTACTGGCGAGACCCAAACCAGCGCCGAGCCCAGCGTTGCCAAGACGGACGACGCGCAGGCCGTCGCCGCCCTGGAAGCGTTGACCAAAGGACTGAAACGCGACGGCGAGGGCTGCGTGATCGAAGTCGACTTCCGCGGAGCCACGATCGACGACGGCGCCCTCGCGCATCTGTCGGGACTGCAGCGAGTGCGCTCGGTCGTGCTGGCCGAAACGGGGATCACGGACACCGGGTTGAAGACGCTGGGCGCCGTCCCCACGCTGCAGTCGCTGGACTTGCGCGAGTGCAAGATTACCAACGCAGGAATCGCCCATCTGACAAGCCTGGCCAACCTCCGCACGTTACGATTGGCGGGCAAGAATGGCGCGACGACGGTCGATGACGACGGACTGGCGGCTTTGGCGAAGCTGACCAAACTCAAGGTCTTGGCCTTGGACTTCCTCTGGGTCAGTGAAAAGGGTCTGGCGGAACTCAGCGGGCTGAAAGATCTCGAGGAGTTGTATCTCGCGCAGACGCTGATCGACGACCAGTCGCTGGCCGTCCTCGCCCAGTTTCCTCACCTGAAGAAGTTGCGGATCTCCAAGACGCAGGTCACCAGCGAAGGGCTGGCTCACTTGGCAAAACTGGCCGAACTTGAAGACCTGGACCTGAGCGAATGCACGCAGCTGGAGGACAGCGGATTGGCCCACCTGGCAGGCATGAAGACGCTGGCGCGGCTGAACCTGTGGCGCGTGCCGATCGGCGACGCGGGCGTGGCTCACCTGGCGGGCCTGACGAACATGCAGTGGCTGAACGTGGACAACACCATGATGACGGACGCGGGCCTGGAATCGTTGAAAGGCATGACGCAGTTGACGTTTCTGCACCTGGGGTCCACGGCCGTCTCCGACGCAGGCATGCATCAGCTGGAGTCGCTGACGGCGCTCAAGGACCTGAAGGTGACCCGTACCGCGGTGACGGCGGCGGGCGTGGAGCAGCTGAAGAAGAAGCTGCCCAACACGGAGATTCAGCTGCAGTATATTCCGGGAGAATGAGGCGCGGCCCGCAGCAGACCGGCCAGCTCGCTGAACCGCAACGCCGTCCGCGTGCGCGAAGCTGGGCGTGTCTCGCCGATCTGCCCGCTTCGCGCGGTTCTTTGAGCCTGCGGTTAAACCGCTCGAATCCACGCGCTGGGGATGCTTTGCCAAGCATCGCGGAATGGACAGGGCGGAATTCACTCCGCCCCCCAAGGCGGACTGAAGTCCGCCCCACGATTTCTCAACGCATGGTGGACAGCGCACTAAGCGACTTCCCAGCCGGGCCGATACACCTTGCTGATGAACTTGTCCGCCTCCGGGCAGTTGGTCGCCCGCAGTTGCTGGGCATCCCACTCCAGCTTCTTGCCCACGCGGTAGGCCACATTCCCCAGCAGGACCGCCTCGGTCAGCGCCCCGGAGTAATCGAAGTTGCAGGTCGTCGGCGAGCCGTCCTTGCAGGCCTTGATCCATTCGGCGTGGTGGCCGATCGAAGCCGGGATGGTCTGTGCGGGCGGTTTGAAGTTGGCGAACTTGTCCGTCGGGAACAGCCGGTAGTTGCCGTAGTCGGCGTACATCTTCCCCTTGCTGCCGACGAACATCACACCGCTGCCCGGCACACGTTCGCCGGCGACTTCGCGCGGGGTCAAGTTGCCGTCGTACCAAGTGAGTCGCACGGGCGACAGGCCTTCGCGGGCGGGGAATTCGTAGCGCACGATCAGCCCCAGCGGACACGTTTCCGGATGGACTTCCGGGCCTTCCGCCTCGCACGACGTCGGGTGCCGCAGCTCCAGGGCCCAGAACGGCAAGTCCATGTAATGGCAGGCCATGTCGCCCAGTGTGCCCGTGCCGAAGTCCCACCAGCGGCGCCATTGAGCCGGATGGTAGCGGCCGGGCCAGAAGGGGCGAACCGGCGCCGGGCCCAGCCACAGATCCCAGTTCAGATTTGCCGGCGGTTCCTGGCCGCCCTCCGGCCGCTCGCCGCCACCCCAGGCCTTGCCGACCCACACGTGAACCTCCGTCACGTCGCCGATCGCTCCGGACTGGATGATCTCCACCACGCGGCGATAGTTGTCGCCCGCATGGATCTGCGTGCCCATCTGCGTCGCCACGCCGTGCTTCTTGGCGGCTTCGGCGACCAGCCTGGCCTCTTGCACCGTGTGCGTCAGCGGCTTTTCGATATAGGCGTGCATCCCCGCGCGGATTGCCCGGATGGCGGCAGGCGCGTGATTGTGGTCGGCGGTGCCGATCACGATGGCGTCGACTTTGCCGGTTTCCTTGTCGATCAGCTCGCGATAGTCGGCATACGTGCGGGCTCCCGGAAACCGGGTTGCGGCCCGGTCCAGGTAGTTCTTGTCCACGTCGCACAGGGCCACGATGTTCTCGTTCTTGACCCCATCCACGTCCGCTGCAGCCCGATTGGCCGTGCCCACACAGGCAACGTTCAGCTTGGCGTTGGGGGATTTGGATTCGGCTGCGGCGAGCTGACTCCAGACGCCGCCGGAGAGCGCGGCAAGTCCGGCAGCGGAAGCCTTCAGAAAGTCACGACGCGGGAAACGCAATCGGTTTGGCATGTTGTTTTTCTCCCAGGTAGGTCAGGAAAGGAGGGAAAGGTTGGATCACAGGCAGCTTACTTGACGCCGCCCGAACCCGCAACCGAAGAAGGCCGCCTTTTCCAGAAAAGCCGAGCTCACTTCAGCTCCTTGATCCGCACGTTGCGGTACCAGACCGGCTTGGCTTCGTCCTGGAAGCCGAGGAAGCCTTCGTCGGGCCGGTCCTTGATTGCGGACTTGTCCAACTCCAGGTCGTGGATCTGTTCGCCGTTCATTTCGACCTTCAACCGCTTGCCCTGGAGCGTGATTACATAGCGGTTCCAGTGGCCCGCCGGCTTGGCCATGTTCTTGGACGGCGCGGCCGCGCTGATGACGCCGCCGCAGTCATGGTTGCCGGGTTTTGCCAGGCCGTGCGTGTCGAGGATCTGAATCTCAAAGCCCGTTGCAACCTGGCTCATCCGGTCGCCCACGCGGAGGAACACACCGGAGTTGCCGCCTTTGTCGATCTTGAATTCGAGGTCCAGGACGAAGTCTTTGTATTTGCGGGTCGTGGTCAGGTAGGCGTCGTACCGCTGCCAACCGCTCTCGCCCGGCCGCGGGCGCAAGGCGACCACGCCGCCCTCCTCCACGATCCAATTGCCGGTCGTCTGCCAACCGTTGAGCGTCTTGCCATCGAACAGCGGGACGAATCCGTCATCCGCTGCGCCGGATTCCGCGGCTTGCGAGCCGGCCGTCGCCAGCAGACTCCACATCACTGCCACCATCATGGTGCATCTGGTCATCGTCAGGGTTCCTCTCTCTTCATGGGGGCAAACAAAATCGGGGCTCACTCCTGTCAATCTGCATCGTCGTGCGGCCGTTCACCGGTTGGCCAAGGAACGAGTATCGCGGGGCGGCCGGAATCGTCCGCTGCGGGGCGTCCGAGTTCCGTTGCGGATCCGATCCTGTTCTCCCGTGCATCACGGCCTCGCACGCTTGGGCTTAACGAGTTGGCGTAGCCTTTGCCAGTACTTGGAATTGCTTCGGATCTCGTCCATGAAACGGCACGCCATCTCTCGCGACTCCTGCCCCCTGTTCCCAAGCTCGCACGGTCTGTGCGGAAACGCCCAGAAACCGGGCAAAAACCGTTTGGCTGGCACGCAGCGTGTCGCGCGTGTCCTTCACCAACTCGGGGCCGTAGGGCGTCGGCTCGAGATCGAGCACGACCTTGTGACCGTTGAAACGCTGAGCGATGTCTTCGCCTGCTTCCAGGCAATCTGCGAACTCCTCCAGGCCTTCGGTCCGTTTGTCGGCAATCCCCAGTTTCTCGCCTTTTCTCGGTGACACGCCTCCCTCTCCGTTCTCAAGTACGCGTTTGGCGAAGACCGCATCTTGCGCAAGCCGCTGGTGCCCTCGATGACTGGCGAGCCCTTGGGATTGCACAGGATGGCGATCTGTAGCGACGCGAGTTTCTCGTCGGGCAGCCTCAGGTCGTTCCGCCCCCGAGTAAACCACTTCAACTTGATGAAGTTCAGGAGTTTCCCAGGTCAGCCGATGTGACGGATAGGCCAGTGTGCGCCTCTTGTTCTTCCTCGTTGCCATGCTCGATCGCCTCGGGGAAACGGGGGGCGGCGTTTCCCTTCCAGGCCGAGTATACCACTGAGTAGCAGAGTGTCAACGTAAGTCGCTGCTTGTCGGATTTCAGGAAACCCGGCGGCCGCTCGGACGGGGAAGCCGGCAGACGCGGCGTCTGGACTGGCGTTGGTTGCTTGTCGCCGCCTGTGCGTGGTATCATCGCGCCTTGGCAGAGTGGATTTCGAACCCGTACCGTTAAACTTGCGAGGTGGTGATGCGACGACAACTTGAAGGATGGATCGGCCTGGTAGCGGTGTTGGCGTTCTCGCCGGTGTTCGCAGCCGAATCGCCCCAACTGGACACCTACCGCGGCGACGAGATGATCGCCGAGTATTTCCGCGTGGAAACGCAGCAGCTCCAGGACGCCTGCCTGGCCGACGTCAAGGACCTGGCGGACTGGGAAGCCAAACGAGAAGGCTATCGCCGGCAACTGCTGGAAATGCTCGGCCTGGACCCGCTGCCCGAGCGGACGGACCTGAAAGCGACCGTCACCGGGCGTGCTGAGCACGAGGAGTTCGTCGTCGAGAAACTGCATTTTCAATCGCGGCCGGGGCTGTACGTGACCGCCAGTCTGTACGTGCCCCGGAAGGTCGAGGGCCGCCTGCCCGCGGTCTTGTACGTGTGCGGCCACGGCGGGTCGAAAAAGGACGGCGTCAGCTTCGGCAGCAAGGCCACGTACCAGCACCACGGCGGCTGGTTCGCCCGCAACGGCTATGTCTGCCTGACCATCGACACGCTGCAACTGGGCGAGATCGAAGGCATCCATCACGGCACCTATCGCTACAAGATGTGGTGGTGGCTGAACCGGGGCTACACGCCCGCGGGAGTCGAAGCGTGGAACTGCGTGCGGGCGCTGGACTACCTGCAGTCGCGGCCCGAGGTCGATCCGGACCGCCTGGGCGTCACGGGCCGCAGCGGCGGGGGCGCGTACAGCTGGTGGATCGCGGCGATCGACGAACGGATCAAGGCCGCCGTGCCCGTGGCCGGGATCACGGATTTGGAAAATCACGTCGTGGACGGCTGCGTGGAAGGCCACTGCGATTGCATGTACATGGTCAACACGTACCGCTGGGATTATCCGCTGGTGGCCGCCCTGATCGCGCCGCGGGCGCTGCTGCTGAGCAACACCGATCGCGACCGCATCTTCCCGTTGGACGGCGTGATCCGGACCTATGAAAAGACGCGCAGGATCTACGAGTTGTACGGCGCGGGCGAGAAACTGGGACTGTACATGACGTCGGGACCGCACAAGGACACGCAAGAGCTGCAGACCGGCGCGTTCCGCTGGCTGAACCGCCACCTGAAGAACGACGACGCGCTGATCGAGAAGACGGCGGTCAAGTTTTTCGAGCCCGAGCAGTTGAAAGTCTTCGACCAGCTGCCGGCGGACCAGCGGAACACGGAGATTCACGAATCGTTCGTCCCCGCCGCCGACGCTCCGCAAGTGCCGCCGGACGCGGCGGCCTGGCAAACGATGCGCGACGGCTGGCGAACGGCCCTGCGCGAGAAAACGTTCCGCGCCTGGCCCGCTTCGCCCGCTGCCCTGGACGTCGCGCAGGCCCTGTCGGCCGAACGCCAGGGGCTGCACTTCGAGGCGTTCGATTTCACCAGCCAGGACGCCATCCGGTTGCGGCTGTACGTCGTCCATCGGGCCGGTTTGGACAAACCGGAATCCGTCGTGCTGAACGTCCTGGACGAACAGACCTGGCCGGATTTCCTGGCCGCGATGCGTCCGGCCTTCGAGGCCGAATTCCAGGGCGAGTCGCTGCCGCCACCCGACGAGGCAGCGTTCGGCAAGACGTCCGAAACCCTCCGCAACGCTCCGCTCGTGCTGGCCTACGTCGCCCCTCGCGGCGTAGGCCCGACGGCCTGGGACCAGAGCGAGCGGAAGCAGACGCAGCACCAGCGCCGCTTCTACCTGCTGGGGCAAACGCTGGACGGGATGCGCGTGTGGGACGTGCGGCGAACGGTCCAGGCACTGCGGTCGCTCGACCTCATCGGCAAGACGCCGCTGAGCGTGCAAGGCCGCGGCCCGGCGGCCGGCGTCGCGCTGTACGCGGCGCTGTTCGAGCCGGGCATCCGCCGCTTGGAGTTGCACGCGCTGCCGCGCTCGCATCGCGACGGCCCGTACCTGCTGAACGTCCAGCGGTATCTCGACATCCCGCAAGCCGTAGCGATGGCCGCCGAAAACACCGACGTGCTGCTGCAGCCCGCCGAAGCCGCCGACTGGGAATTCCCCGCCGCCGTCGTCCAACGCCTGGGCTGGAACCGCCAGCGTTTGCAGTTCGGGCAGACAGAGTAGACCGTTGGGACGATGATGACAGACCCGCAGTACGATCCTTACCAAGCGTGGCTGGGCATCTCGAGACAGGTGGCCGAGGCGGACCACTATCAGCTGCTCGGCTTGCCGAGATTTGAGGAGGCCCACGACAAAATTAAGGCGGCCTTCGAGCAACGCGTCTCGGTCGTGCGCAAGTACCAGGTGGGGACGTATGCGGACCACGCGCAACAGATGTTGGTCAACTTGTCGGCAGCGTATCACTGCCTGACGAGTTCCACGGGCAAGACGGAGTACGACCAGCAGTTGCGCCGCTGGGCGGCGGAGGCGACGATAGGCTCTGGGGCGGGGACCACCGTGGTTGAACCGCTGGCGGAACCAGCCCCCCCGGTTGAACCGCCGCCGCATCCTGCGCCCGCCGCGACTCCGCCGTCGGCGAGCAAGGTAGGCCCTGTGACGCCGGCTGGCCCTGAGGGTGAGACACAAATATCGCCGGTCATCGTCACGGTGAGCATTGCGACGTGTGCGGGGTGCGGTTCGCCGATTTTGCCCCTGGAGAACTGTCTGATCGTCCCCGTGGAGATCGATGCAGAGGGAAACGTGCACTCGCCGCGGGCTCGCGCCGTGAAACGGACCTCCCTGGCGCGAATCGTCGTGGACATTGACGCTGCCGAGTTGGGTTACGCGCCGGCGCAGTGTGGCCCGTTTCTGACGCGTGCCTGCTGGATGGCCATGCTCGGGACGATGGCCGCTGGGGCCGTGACAGCCAGCGTGCTGTTGCACGCGCTGTCCGGGGAGGATCCCTGGTTGCCGACTGCCGTTCTGGCGGTGACGGTCTCGGCTTGCCTGACGGCTGCGTGGCGTTTTTGCGTGCCGCCAATCAGGACGGGGGAGGAGGCTGCCTGGGACCGCCTGGCACCGCTCGTGTCGGCATACGACCGCCCGGCCCGCGATTTTGGTTTCATCGCGGGGCTGGCGGATGCCAGTTTTCGTCACGCCGTCCGCCGGCTTGGCGACGACGTGGGAGCGGTCGAGCGCTGGCGCACGGGCCGTTTGCGGCGCGAGACGGCCTGGAAGCGCACGGCCGTTCTGGAGCGTTGCTTGGAACGGGGCAAATCGCTCTTGAAGACAGGCCAGATCGGGCCGGAGGCCGTCGGCCAACTATATCGGTTGGCGGTGACCGACGCGCTGACGACAGGGGCCAGTCCCGCTCGACTGCGTCCCTTGCTGGCGGACTTGTTCGATCACTGCCTGGGAGACGAACTGCCGCTGGCCTGTCTGGATACGGCCCTGCTCGGGACGGGACTCTTTGACCGGCTGTCACCAGTCGAGTTATGGCGGGTTCGCTGGCAGCTGTACCGCGCGTGTGCTGCACGGGCGTTTTCCGCCCAGGACATTCTGGCATTGCCGAGACGTTCACGGGCGTTGCAAAGTTTGTTTTCCGTGCCGCCGAAACCGACGCTGGAAGCGATCGCCTGCGCCTTGGCTTTGCTGCGCAACTGCCGGCGAGGATTGGCGGCAGTTGGGGGAAACGGCATTTGGGAATTGGACCAGGCGAG
>JAAYYU010000078.1 GCA_012515235.1 Candidatus Anammoximicrobium sp. | reverse complement strand
GGTGGACAGCGACGGGCTTGACGCCGTCTCAAGCGGCGACGCTGGCCGGCGTCCAGTACGCCGTGGCCGACTTGGGCGGCGCGTACCTGGGGTTGGCCAACCCGGCGACCAACACGATCCGCATCGATGACGACGCGGCGATGATGGGGTGGGCGTTAGGGAAGGACGAAGTCGGAAGGACGAAGGACGAAGCGATTTCGGGTTCATCCTTCATCGCTCATCCTTCATCCTTGGATTTGCTGACGGTCGTGATGCACGAACTGGGTCATTTGTTGGGTTACGCGCACAGCGACGTCGGCCTGATGGCGCCGGTATTGGCGGCGTCGCCGCAGCGGGCTTCATCCTCGATCGTTCATCCCTCGTCCTTCATCCTTCATCCGTCATCACGCGTGGACGACGTGTTCGCGGAGTTGGGCGACGACGACACGACGCCGCTGATAGCCTCCAAGAACGGGGACCTGTTGGCTGGCGCGGCGATCCGGCCCAGCGACGAGGCGACGCAAGCCAAGGTCCCGCGGCGGAGCCGGCTGCTGCAGTTCCAGGGCGAACTGGACGCCTGGTTCGCCGACTTGGCAACCGCGGGTGGGGGGGGCCGTGGCGCAATCCTCATCTGAGTGACGAAGGGCCAAGCCTCGTCCGCAGGGTCAAGAGCAGACTCGGCTATTGACAGGACTTAGGGACAGCCCTAAGAGTCAAGACATCAAGATCGGCTTGGCGGATACTTTGAAGATCTGTCACCGCGAGAGTTCGATTCCGGTCGTGCGTGGCTGTCGGCGGAGTTCCGGTTGGACTTGGCCGAAAGGGAGAATCGCAATCTGCATCCTTGTCTGAGGAACGCGTTTGATGGCAGATCGCCTTGCCGCTCGCGAGTTGCTGCAACGCTACGGCACGGGAGAACCCGGAGCCGCCACGGAATTGCACCGGCGCTATGCGGGCCGGCTTCTCAAGCTGGCCGAAGAACAGCTGGGTGGACGCCTGCGGCGCCGTGAGGACGCGGACGACGTGATCCAGTCGGTCTTTCGCACGTTCTTTCGGCGGGCGGCTGGCGGCGAGTATTCCGTGCAGCATTCCGGCGCGCTCTGGGAACTGCTGACACACATCACCCGGCGCAAGATTGGCCGGGCACGCCGGCGGCATCACGCCGCCAAGCGGGACGTCGCTGCGGAAGTGGATCTGGACGAGTCCGCGGCTATGCTGGCGGCGAACGTCCCTTCTCAGGAAGAGCTGGTCGCTTTGCTGGACGAACTGGAACATCTGCTCGTGGGATTTGCTCCGTGGCAAGCCGAGATCGTCCATGCGTTTTTGGCGGGCCAGAGCATTGCCGACATCGCCCAGCGGGTCCACCGCTCGCGATACACGGTCCGACAGGTTCTGAATCGGACCATGCACCGCTTGCACGCCAGAATAGAGAACCGGCAATAAAATCCGAAATTTGGACATTTTTTTGCACAGAACGGAGGGCGTTTGGGCATTGTTATTATTGAGGGACCGTGCCAGCCGTTGGCACGCCAAGGGGTGACTCGCATCCGTTTCTCCGTGTTCTTTGTGCCTCCGTGTTTGATTCCTCCACCGAAGCGCGCCATCACGGAGTTGAAAACACAGAGGCAGGGAGACCACAGGGCGGGCGGTTGAATTGCGTTTGGAACTTCGAGATTTGGATTTTGGATTTGTTTCGGATTTCATGCTTCGGATTTCAAATTTTGGCTGCGTTAGGGAGCCCGCGATGGCTGATCGCCTGCCCGAGTGTGTGGCCGAACTGGACGACGCCGCTTGGTCCGCGTACAGTGCGGTCGTCGAGCGATTCGAAACGGCGTGGCAGACGCAGGGTGACGCGACGATTGCGGACTTCCTGCCCGCCGCGGCGGATCCCGGTCGGCGGCGCGTGCTGCTGGCCTTGATCAAGATCGACCAGGAGTACCGCTGGCGGGCCGGTCAGCGGCCGCTGGTCGAGCACTACCTCGACCAGTGGCCGGAATTGGGGCGTGGCGACGAGATCTTGGCCGAATTGCTGGCCGCCGAATGCCTGACCCGCGCGGGGTTTGACCGGCCGGTTCAGCGGGCAGAGTTGGAGCAGCGGTTTCCCCACATCGCGGGTCGGATCGATCTGGCCGAGCTTGAACAACAGGCCCTCCGCGAGACGACTGCCATCGTCCCGGACACGGACCGTGCCCACGGGGAACTGTCCGAAACGGTGGCCGGACTGGCGGAGCCGGTTCGCTGCAAACAATTCGTCTCGCGGTTGACCGCGGTCGGGTTGATGACGGCCGAGGCAGTAGAGCAGTGCTTGGCGAGACTGCCCGACGAGGAGCGGCCGGCGGGCGGGCTGGACCTGGCGCGGCGGCTGGTGCAGCTGGGCAAACTGACGGCGTATCAAGCCCAGACGCTGTGTCAAGGCCGAGACGATCCGCTCGTCTTGGGCAACTATGTGATCCTGGACCGCCTGGGGCATGGCGGCATGGGGCACGTATTCAAAGCCGTCCATCGCCGCATGGACCGGATCGTGGCCCTGAAAACGCTGACGCCCGAACTCGTGGGGACGCCCGATTCGCTGCGGCGCTTCCAGCAGGAGGTCAAGGCCGCCGCGCGGCTCTCGCACCCGAATATCGTGATCGCCCACGACGCCGACGAAGCAGACGGCGGGCCCTTCCTGGTGATGGAGTACGTGGACGGCTTCGACCTGGCGACGCTCGTTCGACAACAGGGGCCGCTGCCTGTCGAGATGGCGGTGGACTGCATCCTACAAACGGCCCGCGGCCTGCATTACGCCCACGAGCACGGCGTCGTGCATCGCGACATCAAACCGGCGAATTTGGTGTTGTCAGTGGTCAGTGGCCAGTTGTCAGTGGCAGCAGACCACGGACCACGCTCCACCGATCACCGATCACCGATCACCGATCACCGTCAAGATCCTCGACATGGGTCTTGCGCACCTCGACTCGGCCGACGCCAGAGAAGACGAACTGACCGGCGCCGGGCAGGTCATGGGCACCATGGACTTCATGGCGCCGGAGCAAGCGATCGATGCCCACCGCGTCGATGGGCGAGCCGACATCTACAGCTTGGGCGCCACGCTGCACTACCTGCTGACCGGCCAAAGCATGTACGCCGGGCGGACGACGGTCGAGAAACTCCTGGCGCACCAGACCGAACCGATTCCGTCCCTGTCCGGCGTCTTGCCGTCCCTGCCCGCCCGCCTGGAGGCCGTCTTCCGCCGCATGGTCGCCAAGCGGCCGGAGGAGCGTTATCAGACGATGGCCGAGTTGATCGCCGAGTTGGAGCCGTTGCTGCCCCAACTCGGTGTGGCATTGCTTGGTACTCCCAGCAGTGTCCGGGCGGGCGATCAAGCCACACCACGGCTGGGAGTACCAAGCCGTGCCACACTCTCGGAGAACCGTCGGTCGTGGTGGCGCGACGGGCGCAAGCTGGCGGCGACCGGTGCCAGCGGTTTGCTGTTGATCTGGCTGGCCGTCTGGGTCGTCATCCGCGACAAGCAGGGCCGGGAAGTCGGGCGCGTTCGCCTGCCCGAAGGCGGCAGCGTGACGCAGGAGCCGGAACCGATCTCCCCTCGCCCCGGTACTCCGGCTGAAAAAGTAGGTCCCGGCCGCCGGACGGGACTTGGCGAGGGTCAGGGGCCTTGGAACCTCCCGCCCGACGCTCCACCGCCCGCCATCGCCCCGTTCGATGCCGCGGGAGCCAAGGCGCATCAAGCAGCCTGGGCCAAGCACCTGGGCGTGCCGGTCGAAATCGAGAACTCGATCGGCATGAAATTCATGTTGATTCCGCCGGGCGAGTTCGACATGGGATCGACGGACGCGGAGGCCGCCAAGGAGCTAGAGCAGGCGAAAGCCGCGAAAGCACTGGACGCGGACCATATCAGCCGTCTGTCGGCGGAAGTACCTCAGCACCGCGTCCGCATCACCCGGCCGTTCTGGCTCGGCCGTCACGAAGTCACCCGCCGCCAGTTCCGCCGCTTTGTGGAAGACAGCGGTTACCGGA
This sequence comes from Candidatus Anammoximicrobium sp., assembly GCA_012515235.1. GTDB lineage: Bacteria > Planctomycetota > Planctomycetia > Pirellulales > Pirellulaceae > Anammoximicrobium. The sequence continues at coordinate 216 of JAAYYU010000078.1, read as the reverse complement.
CCGAAGCCGAGCGGGATGGCAAAGGAGGCTTTGGATTTCTCGACGGCCAGCGCCAACAAGATCCCCGCTTCGTCTGGAATGCGGATTTGGGGTTCGAGCAGACGGACGAGCATCCCGTGGTGAACGTGTCTTGGAGCGACGCGTCGGCGTTCTGTGCCTGGTTGTCGGAGAAGGAAGGGGACAAGTCGTATCTGCCTAGCGAGGCCCAGTGGGAGT
>JAAYYU010000077.1 GCA_012515235.1 Candidatus Anammoximicrobium sp. | reverse complement strand
GAACACCGCTCCACGCTGGCAAGCAGCGTGGTGGCGACGAAGCGAACTTCGCGGACATTTACCTCCTGTGTCGCGTCACTTGGCGGTTTTTTTTGGGGCCAACGGCGATTTTTTGGCTCTTCTTGCTTGCCATTTGGATCGCCTTTCAATCAAATAGACGGAACGCTCATCTTTGTCTTTCCTCTTTGACCTAGTTTCGAGATTCCTCAGATTCGCGAGATTTCTCAGGTCCGAAGGCTTGAGTCTTTGCCGATTCCTCAAGGGGAGAAAGTGAGAACGCCATGAAGCCGTTGTGGTGTGTTTTCTTGGTAGGCGCGCTGTCGTGCCTGTGCATCGGGTGCGGACAGCAGCAGATCGAGCAGCCAACCGAGGAGGAGGTGAAGCAAGATTTGCAGGACCAGCAGGAGATGATGAAGGCCGCGGAATCGGGCCACGGGGGATGAATTCCGTGCCCTGACGTCCGGGTGGCCTTGTCGGTAAAGTCGATCCCTGCACACGCCGTCGGCAGGCGGAGTTTTTTGGGGGGGGGTGCCGGCGGTTTGTCGTCTCAACAGTCTGTTCCGTCGTCGTTTCTTGTCTCGGTTTCTCGTCTCAAGAGGAGGTGGGCGTTATGCTCCGCAGAAGAAGGTATTTCGGTTTCACGTTGGTCGAGCTCTTAGTCGTTATCGCGATCATCGGCATCTTGGTAGCCCTGTTGTTGCCCGCGATTCAAGCCGCCCGCGAAGCGGCCCGGCGCACGGAATGCGTGAACAAGCTGAAGCAAATTGGGGTGGCGCTGCACAATTACAGCGACACGCACAAAGTGTTTCCGCCGGCCTTGTTGGCTTGCGGACGGTATAACAGCACGGCCTATCACGCTGCCCGCGGCGGCGTGAAGAATACGACAGGTTGGGCCATGCTGCTGCCCTATCTGGAGCAATCCACGCTGTACCAGCAATACGAATTTGGTGCGCCTTCGTCCGTATCTTCGCCGTACGGGATTCCGAACCCGCCGGCGCCTTTCAACACCGACCTGGTCAACGACGGGGTGTACAACGCTTACCTCAGCGCCCTGGTATGCCCGTCCTTTCCGGACGCCCGACAGACCTCCACCGCGGACGCAGGCAATCCCGCCTCGTTCTACTCCCGCCGCAACGCTTACCGGACGACGTACGTGTTCTCCACCGGGGTCTTTACCGATTACAATTCTGCCTGGGACGCCAACGGCGCCGACATTCGGCGCGGCGCGTTCGGCAACGACGGGGCTGCGAATTTCGCCGCCGTCACGGACGGGACGGCCAACTCGATCGCGGTAGGCGAAGCCTGGGGCGGCAGTTTCAAAACGGACGGCAACTATGGCCCCTGGGGAATGACGGGAACGCACACCTGCTGCCACGGCCGCGTCGTGTCGCTGAGCACCACGGCGGTGGACTCGCTTCAAACGAACCCCGCGGACGGCAACTTCTACGGGAATTGGAACATCAACTCCCCGTGGCAAGGCCGCGCCGATGGCAAGACCTACGCGTGGGTGTTCGGCAGCAAGCATCCGGGCGGCGCCCAGTTCGTGTTCGTGGACGCTTCGACGCACTTCCTCAGTGACAGCATCGATTACCTGACGCTGCTCCGCTTGTGCTACATCCATGACTACGAGCCCGTGGGGCAGTTCTGAAGCAGTTCAACAGACCGCTCAAGGAGCACGGCAGCGTTGCGCAAGGCGACCGGGTGGGGTATCACAGGCGTCTTTGTCGTCCTGCTGGCGGGCGTGTGCCTGTGGAACGGGGGCAACGGGCCTGGCCTGCTGCGGCGGCAGCCCAAAGCCGATCCGCACCCTGGGCGGGTGCGGCGGGGCGATCCCGAAGCGGTGCCGGGAACAGTCCATCCGCTCTTGCGGGACGCTCCCGAAGCGGTGCTGCTGGAAGGCGACGGCGAACTGCGCTCGACGGCTTGCTCCGAACTGGCCGACGTGATTCGGACAGTTGTCCAGGACCGCCGGGACGGCGGCCCGTTGGCTCCTTTGGTTGTCGACTATCCGCAAGATGAGTCGGTCTTTCCTGCGGAGTTCCTCGCTCCAACCTTCCTCTGGCACGACCCCGCCCCGCCCGCGGACACGTGGCTGATCGAAACGCGGTTTGAGGACGATGCGCGGCCCGTGTATGTGCTGGCGCCCGGCGTGCCGCCTCCTGCCGGGCTGATCGACCCGGACTGCATCGCCGACAACAACGAAGTCTATCAGCCGACTCCCTACCAGGCTTCCGCCCGAAGTTGGACGCCCAGCCAGGCGATATGGACCGCGATCAAGCAGCGTTCGGCCGGCAGGACGGCTCGGATCACGATCTTCGGCTTCAGCAGCGCCGCCCCCCACGCGGCCGTCTCCCGCGGTTGCGTCAGCATCACGACTTCCACGGACCCGCTGGAAACGCCGATCTTCTACCGCGATGTGCCGCTGGCGCCGTCAACGACCCAAGAGGGCGTGATCAAGCCGTTGGGCGAGGAAGCGGTGACGCTGATCGCCTGGCGGCTGCGCGACATCTCCCAGCCTCACAGCCGGCTGCTCTTGACCGGCGTGCCGGCCTGTACGAATTGCCATTCGTTCTCCTTGGATGGAAAGACGATGGGCATGGACCTGGACGGGCCGCAGGGCGACAAGGGCGCTTATGTCATCACCCCGGTCGCCAGGCAGATCTCCGTCGCCGAGCGGGACGTGATCAGCTGGAATTCCTTCGCCGGAAGACCGCAAGGCCACAAGACCATCGGCTTTCTTTCGCAAGTCTCGCCCGACGGCCAGTACGTCGTGACCACTCTGAACGAAGCGCTGTACGTTTCCAACTTTTTGGATTACCGGTTCCTGCAAGTCTTCTATCCGACGCGCGGCATCTTGGGGTACTACTCCCGAACGTCCGGCGAGATCAAATCGCTGCCTGGCGCCGACGACCCCCGTTGCGTCCACTGCGACGCCGTCTGGAGCCCCGACGGCAGTTACCTGGTGTTCGCCCGCGCCGAAGCGAAGGATCCCTACGCGAAAAACGGCACGCTGGCCGCCTATCCCAACGACGCCGCCGAGACGCAGATCCAGTACGATCTGTACCGGATTCCGTTTCGCAGCGGCCGCGGTGGCGAGCCGGAGCCAATCGAAGGGGCTTCGGACAACGGCCTGAGCAACACATTTCCCAAGATCTCCCCGGACGGGAAATGGATCGTGTTTGTCAAGTGCCGCAACGGACAACTGATGCGGCCGGACGGCAAGCTGTGGATCGTCCCGGCGGCCGGCGGCACGGCACGCCTGATGCGCTGCAACACGTGGCGGATGAACTCCTGGCACAGTTTTTCCCCCAACGGCCGCTGGCTGGTGTTCGCCTCCAAAGCCAACACGCCCTACACGGAGATGTTCCTGACACACATCGACCCGCAAGGGAACGACAGTCCGGCCATCTTGATTCCGAATTCCACGGCGGCCAACCGGGCGGTGAACATCCCCGAGTTTGTCAACGTCTCTTACGACCAACTGCAGAGTTTGGCTGTGCCGGCGCTGGATTATCTCAAGCACGGCTTGCACGGCGTTCAACTGGCCAAGCAGGGGCGGTTGGAGGAAGCGATGGAGGAGTTCGAGCGGGCGGTCCAAGCCAATCCGGACTACCTGGAAGGCCACGTCAATGCGGCGGTTGTGCTCCTGGACAAAGGCCTCACCGAGGAGGCTCTCACGCGGCTGAACCGGGTCTTGACTCGGAATCCGAACCGCTGGGACGCACACGGCAACGTGGGGATCGCTTTGGCGCGGCAGGGGAAACTGGAGGAAGCGGTCGCCCACTTCAAGAAGGCCCTGGAATACAACCCCAACTATGCAGAGGGCCATGCCAACCTGGCCCTGGCCTTGCTGGAACAGGCGTTGCCCAGCCAGGCCCTGGAGCACCTCCGCCAAGCAGTGCAACTGGAGCCGAAAGACCCGCGCAACCGCTTCCACCTGGCCAGCCTTCTTCTGGCGGGCGGGATGCCGGAGGAAGCGGCCGGGCATCTCGAAAAAGCCGTGGAACTGGATCCCCGGTCCGGGGACGCCCGCCGGATGCTCGCCCAAGCGCTGGCGGCCCAGGGAAAGTTCGCCTCGGCCGTTGCTCAGCTCCAGGCGGCGGTCACCGCCAATCCGAACCACTTGAGGGCCGTGAACGACCTCGCTTGGCTCCTGGCGGTTTGTCCGCAGGCGGAGGTCCGCGACGGAGCCCGATCGCTGGAACTGGCGAACCGCGCCTGTGCAGTGACCGCTCGCCGCGATCCCGTACTGCTCGGCACGCTGGCAGCCGCGCATGCCGAACGGGGCAACTATCCCGAGGCCGTGGCGGTAGCCAGCATCGCCTTGCGGCTGGTACAATCACCCGCTGAGTTCCCCGGTCCGAGACTTCGCCAACAACTCGAACACTACCGCAACCGCCGACCGTACCGCGACTCCCCGCCCAGCAAGCGCACTGAATAGCAGCCGGGGCCGCGGCCCGAAGGCCGGCTGACTGTTGTCTGCTGAGGAAGGGAAACACCATGAGATTCGCGATTGCGCCGTTTGTCGCCGGGACGCTGCTGGCCGTCAGCGTTTGTGCCCAGGAGGATCCGTTCCGCGAAGGACGCCGGTTGTGGCTGCCCTTCGAGCGCTGCGTGGATGGCAAGTTTCTGGACCCCGCGACGGGCATGGTGTGCGAGGCCGCAGGCAAACCGCAGCTGCAGGACGGGAGCGTGCTCGCCAGCCAGTTCACCCGGCTGTCCGTTCCGGACATCGACCTGGGCGACGTCACGGACGAACTGACGGTCTCCGCGTGGATCGCTCCCGCCGGGCAGCCCCAATCGTACGAGACCATCGTCTACAAAGGCCGGCGGCAAAGTCCGGACGACCAGCAGATCCATTTCTTCCTGTCGCTGTTCGACGGCCGCCCGGAGTTCAAGTTTCTGGACGAACGGGGCGTCTGGAAGGGCATCCTGCGCAACGCCGACGGCTTCATCATCAGCGGTGCCCGGCCCGTGCCCCTGGCGGATGTGCCTGCGGCTCCGGCCGGCCGCTGGAGCCACGTCGCGGCAACCTTCCAACGCGGCCACGTGTCGCTGTACCTGAACGGCAAAGTCACTCTGTCGGGCCTCGCCGGCGCGGAACGTCTCGTCCCCAATGCCCATCCTGTGCTGATCGGCCAGGGACAGTCGCAGAGCGGCCACAGCGCGATGGTCTTCACCGGCCTGTTGAGCCAGGTCCGGCTGTACGACCGGGCGTTGTCCGCCGAAACGCTGTGCCGGCTGTACGAGCACGAGCGGGCGGGCAAGCCGGCCGGACCGTTGGCGCTCGAACGGCCGTTGCCCGAGGGCTACGATCCCGAGTTCAAGACAAAGCTGCCGCTGGTGGCGGAGTACGAGCGCCGCCTGGGCGAAATTCCGGCCCGCACGGGGTCGGTCGAATCGCTGGTGCGGGACCACGGCGGCGCGGCGATGCTGCACGTCAACGGCCGCCCGCTGTACGGCATGGCCATGATGCCGGAGCCGTACGTGGGCGACGAGTGGGTCACGCAGTCCTGCCGGGACTTCGCCGCCGCCGGAGTGGACCTGTACAGCGAAATCTTCTGGACTTGGATGACGCCGCAGGACGGCTGCCACGGCTGGTGGCGGGCTGAGGGCGAATACGACTTCGAGCGGATCGACCGCCGCATCCGGGCGATCGTTCGGGCCAATCCCCGAGCGTTCCTCTTTCCCCGGCTGAAACTCAACCCGCCCGACTGGTGGCTGCAAACGCATCCGGACGAGATCACCGTCGAGGCGGACGGCCGGCGGGCGCGGCAGGCGTCGTTGGCCTCCCCCGCGTGGGCCGACGCGTACGAGCGGATGCTGCGGGACGTGATCCGGCACATGGAGGCCGCCGACTATGCGCCGCATATCGTCGGCTACCATCCGGCGGGCGGCGGCTCCAGCGAGTGGTTCTGGTGGGGATCGGCCGGCACGGCCGCGGACGTCCATGATTTCTCTCCCGCAGCGGTCCGGCGCTGGCGGGACTGGCTGACCGAGCGTTACCACGGAGACGTGGAGGCCCTGCGCCGCGCGTGGGGCGATTCGGCGGCCACGTTCCAGACGGCCGAGCCCACCTTGCCGGCCGACGCCGCCGCCCGGCACCACGGCGTCTTCCGCCACCCGGTCCAAGGACGCCGGGTCATGGATTACCGCCGCTTCCTGAGCGCGATGGTCAGCGGCAACATCATCCGCAGTTGCCGCATCGTCAAAGAGGAGACGGGCGGACGAAAAATTGCCGGGGTGTTCTACGGCTATTCGATGTACTGTCACAACATGGACGGCTTTCAGGGGCTGGAGGCGGTGCTGAACTCGCCCCACGTGGATTTCCTGGCCGCCCCCACGGCTTACGACCGCCGGCGCGGCGGCGAGGTCGGCGGGTTCATCTCGGCGTACACCGCGTCCTACCGTCTGCACAACAAGCTGTACTGGGACGAAGTCGATACCCGCACGCATTTGTATCCGAACCAAATCGAATACCGGACCGATACGTTGGACGAGACGTTGGCGGTCCTGCAACGGGCCGCAGGCTACTCGCTGACCAAGGGCACGAGTCTGTGGTGGTTCCTGCTGGCCGGCAACGCGACGTTCCACCAGGCCGAGGTGATGGACACGATCGCCCGCTGGCGAGAGGCGTGCGAGGAGTCGTTAGAGCGCCGCCGCGATCCGGTCAGCGAGGTAGCGGTGTTTGCCGACGAGGACAACATGCACGTCGCGCCGGGCCAGACGCCCTTCCGCCGCGCCCTGCTGCGGGACAGCTTGGACGAACTGGAGTGCATGGGCGCGCCGTACGACATGTACCTGCTGCCGGATATCGCCAACCCGCGTTTGCCCGATTACAAGCTGTACATCTTCCTCAATTCCTTTCACGTCGACGAGCGTCTGCGCCAGGCCATCCGGGAGAAGGTAGAGCGAGAGGGCCGGACGGCAGTCTGGGTCTACGCGCCGGGATACGTGCAGGAGTCCGGCTTCGACCCCGCGGAAATCGCCCGCCTGACGGGCCTTTCCGTGCGGGTCCTGGACGAGCGCGTCCCGGCCGAAATGACGCTTGCCCCCCAGACGCACCCGATCACCCGCGCGGCGCCGCAGACCTGGTCGGAGCGATGGGACGTCAGCCCGGTGTTTGTGATTGACGATCCGTCAGCCACGGTCCTAGCCACCACCGCCGGACGCCCCTCGCTGGCCGTGAAAGAACACGCAGGCCGCCGCTGCGTGTACTCCCTGCTGCCGCTGAAACGCGAGATTTTGCTGGGCCTGTGCCGGCACGCCGGCGTCCACGTCTACTCCGACACGTTCGACGCTGTGTCCGTCAACGCCGGCTATGCCATGCTGCACACGCTCCACCCCGGCCGCAAGCAGATCGTCCTGCCCGGCGCCGCAGCCGTGCGCGAACTCGTGACCGGCCGGGACTTGGGAGAGGTTCAAACCGTGATGGAGGAGCAGCTTCCGGCCGGTGTGACGCGGATCTACCGGATGGATTGGAAGAAATGAACCCAACAGGTTGTGTGTCAACCGTGCAACTCGGAGAATGCCCTCCACGTTCCAATCCGCGGCCTTATTGCGGCCGGGGTTTGGGAGGCGGATACGTGATAAACAGCGCCCGGCACAACTCGCACACGACGTCGGTCTGCACAACGGTGCCGTACGTCGAGCCGTATCCGGCGGTCAACTCGATCAACAACCCGAACCTGCCGCGCATGCTGGTGTTCATCAGCATGGGCCGGTGTCCGCCGACATAGACGCGATCCAGCAAATACTGGGAAACGGTTTCCTCGTCGTTCTGGCGCATCAGGTGCCGGCCGCGGAGGCGATCGTTGGCGAGGCGCTGGAGGTCCATCGCCAGGAAATCGTTCTCCGGCTGGGCGGTGACCGGGAGCACGCCCAGCTTGTTGTTCGTGGCGCTGGTGTTGCCGTGGAAGTCGAGCACGCAGTGCAGGTTCGGCAGTTCGGCAATCCGCTGGTAGGTCTGAGCTTCGGGTTCGGAAAAGGGGCGGCTGCCCTTCCAGTCGTAATCGCCCGGCGACCATTGGCCGTCTTGATTGCTGTCGGTTCCCTGGAAGGCGTCCCAGGCCCAGTCGCCTTGCCGGTTCAGATCCACTCCGCGGGCGTTCTGCCGGCGCATGTGATCGTAGCCCCAAGGATTCAGGAACGGCACGATCTTGACCTCGACCGCCTCCAGATCGATGACGTCCTGCAAACGGCCTTCGGCCAGTCGGCGGGCGAAGGTCAACAGGCCGTAGCCCGGTTCCCACTCGCTGCCGTGCGCGGCGGCGTACAGGAAGTAGAGCGGCCCGCCGGGCCGGCCGAGATTGAGGCTGTACAGGCGATAATCCTCCGAAGCCGGCCCTTCCTCTTGAAAGCGAATGGCGGGGAACTCCGCGGCCAGACGCTTCATCTGGTCGACGAACTGTGCGTAAGTGAACTTGTGGGGATAGTACTGACCGAAGCGGACCGGGTTGGTCAGCGTGCCGCTGAGCGGAGCGTATTTGTAGTAGGCATCCACGTGGCGGTAAAACGGCTCGCGCAGCGACAGCACGTCGCAGGCCGTCACGGACCCTTTTCCAACCGGCAGCTGAACCAGCCCCGATTCCCCGCCCGGCGCCACGGCCAGCACCTCCAGGCCCGGCCGCGAGAAACCGGCGGGCAGGACGAACAGCTTGCCGTCGGGCCAACTGGCGCGCGGCATGATCTGCCCGGTCTGGAAGCCCGCCGTGGCCTCCGCCGCCTGGACCACCCTCAATCCCGCGGCCATTTGCTTCTGCAACGCCGTCGCTGCCGGAGCCGTTGCTGCCGCCGCTGGTTCCGCCGCCGGGATGGGCGTTTGCACCGCGGCCGCCACGGCGGTTGTCTTTTGCGACTGGGCAAAGTTGCGGATGTCCATGAACACGCGGCCGCCCCCGCGCGCGAAATCGGCCACCGTCTGCAGGACGCTCTCCGGCATGTCCGCCTCCCACAACACGATCGCGCCAACGCAGGTTTGCAGGTCGCGCGCAGCATCGCCCGCCACCGGCTGCAGTCCTTCCTCGAACAGGATTTTCAACTCCTTCACGCACGGGTGGTCTTCGGCCAGGTCGGTCAACAACCCGATCTTCGGAGCCGGCTGCTTCGGCACGGGCGGCCGTCTCACGACGAGTTCCACGTCGTCGAACAGCACCCGCCCGACGCCGCCGCGGGTCTGCAGGTAGGCCATGACGTAGGCCGTGCGTTCGGGAATCGCGGTCCGGACTTGGGTGCGGGTCCAGTCGCACGGGCCCGGCATGGAGCGCGAAATCGGTTGGGCCAGAATGCCGCCCTGCTCGTCCATGCAGTAGATCTGCAACTGCGCTTCGCCCTCGTCGCTCAGCTCCGATTTGATCCACGCGGCCAACTCGACCAGACTGCCCGGCGCGATGGCGATCGAGCGGTCGTGTCCTTGCCGCAGCCGTGTAAAAGCCGGTTGGGCGTTCTCCAAGACGGCCGCAGCGCCGCTCCGCCCGGCCGCGGCGTCGCGGTACAGCTTGCGGTCGGCGTCGTCCGGCGTGCGTTTCTCCCAGACCGGCTCCAACGAATCCTCGAAGCCGGGATTCTTCAGCAGATTCTGGACCGGCTCCCCCGCAAACGCGGACGTCCAGCTCGAACAGACGGCGGCAAGCAAGACCACAAAGCGGCTGCAATCCATGATGCGTTCTCCTGCGTCGCGGCGAGAATCTGACGCGGCGGCCGGCCGGTCCGCACGGCTTGCCCGGCCGACTCGCGCCCGGCAGCGATTCTAACCTCGTGCCGGTGCGTCAGCCAGCCCCTCGAGAGTTCCTGACGGTGCGCGGCCCGATCCTCGCCCGGCCGGGCGTCGCCGCGTCCGCAAGCCGCGCTCGATGCCAAGCCTCCCGCGGTGCGATCATGCCCCGTCGTGCGGCTCGCACAAGTACGGCGCGCAACCGTCGGAAGCGTCGAGCCGGTCCGATGGCCGCGGAGCCGGCGTCGAGCTCATCCAGCGGCCGATCTTCCGGCGCGCCTGGGTGGCCAGCAGCACGGCCAGAAACACGGGGATCGTCAGCATTCCGCGAGCCAGGATGGGCCAGTGCAGGATCCGCGACAACTTGAACACCACGCCCGCCACCTGCCGCGGACGGTAGAACTGGCGATCGATCGTCTTCCGCAGGTTGGCGATATATTGAGCCGAGTACTCGTCGCTGTAGACAAAGCCCGCGGAATCCAAATGATAGCCCGGCGTCTGCGCGATCAGATCGTTCAGCCCCGTGTGCGGATCGCTCCGCAGCCGCGAGACGTGGATCAGGTCCACGCCCAACGACCGGGCGAACGGCGCCACAGACAGCATCTGTTCTTCGGTTTCGCCGAGGTTGCCGACAATGAAATACGCATTGAGCAACATGCGGTACTGGCGGAGCACAGCGAACCGCTCGCGGATCTGCTCCACCGTGAAGCCTTTGCCCATCGACTTGAGCGTCGCGTCCTGAGTCGACTCGACGCCGATCAACAGGGCGAGAAACCCGGCCTGTTCCATCTTGCGGAGCACGTCCGGCCGCTTGGCGATTTCCAGGCGGGCGTTGACGACGTAGTGCTTGCGGATCTTTTTGGCGATCAGCAAGTCGCAGATTTCCAGCACGCGGTCCGGCTGGTTCGTGAACACGTCGTCCACAAAGAAGATCAGGTCGGCGTCGATCTGCTCGATTTCGCGCACAATCGACGCCGGCGAGCGGGGCGTCCAGGGCCTCCGCACGCCCCACGGGTTGAGCGCAAAGCTGCAGAACTTGCAGTTGAACGGACAGCCGCGCGACCCGGCGACTTTATCGATCTTGACCCCCGTGCTAACCCCCTTGCTCGTCAGGTAATACGGCTTCCGGCGCAAATCGCGCGCGGGGAGCAGTTCTTCCTCAAGCGGCGCATTGGCCCGCGGCGGATTGAAAGCAATACGGCCGTCGTCCCCGCGGTAGGCTAAACCGGCGACCTCCGGCCACGCGCGCCCCTCGGCGATTTCGGTAATCGCCCGCTCGCCATCGCCACACACCACCGCGTCAACGCGAGGACAGGCCTCCAGCCAGTAACGCGGATCCTCCGTCGCCGTCCGCCCGCCCAGAATAGTCGTGATTCCGGGCGGCAAGGCGTTGATATCGTCGCGGATCAACTCCAGATTCTGCCGCCAGTTGATGGAATAGCAGACCAGGTCCGTCTCCGGCCGGAGAAACGGCAGCGTGCTGGGCGTCCGCTCGTGCCGAAAGTTGATCAACTCGATCCGTTCGGCATACGGGCGCAACGCAGCGGCGACATACTCCAAGCCCAGCGGCGGGAAAGACGTCCGCGAAGACCTTGTGCGAGGATAAGGATAGACACAAAGCACATGGCGAAACACGACGGTCGCCTCCTGATCTCGTCCGCCGGTCAAGGACAGATTACTGGCTTTAGTGCGGGTCGCTGGGAACCGGATCGCCCAGCGAAACACGTCGAGAATGGTTCCGCGTCAGGACCACGTTTACTGCCCCATCCTGGACGAGAGGCAAAACAGAAGGGGCGGATTATACCACGATCTCGAACGCAGGGCTATGCCGAAAACAGCGACTTGGGGGCGGGCGTCAGGGAGTATAGGGGACTACGGAAAGATACGGGGAAGCCACCGGCCCCCGGCCCTTGCTCGAAGACCGGCCGATAGCGATCCAAGCAACAGTAGCCGAAATGACTTCCCGATTTTGCCCCGGTTATTCTACACGCTCCGACTCAATAGTTTGCCGGGAAGCATATCGAGGTATCCGTTCCAAGGCCTGCCGGAGGCAATCGGAGCGCGCAGCGTATCCGGACGGAGAAGCCACGTACAACGCCAGTCGCCGCCGGGTCGGCGACGTGGAGCTCAGCAGCGCTCGCGATCTTCTAGCGTCGCCGAACGTCTACTCGCTCGCCGAGGTATTAGCGCTGTGGAAGCGTTGGCGCACCGTTCGTTTGGCAGCGGGTGTGGGGCGTGGCGGGAGAACGGGGCAATTCGCCACGAGACTGGGCGGCCTTGAATACGCTGGCACGTTCGGTCCGCTTGCCAGCCTCGGGGGATTCACAGGGGTGATGTCGCCTGAGGTTGTCCCCATCGCGATCCCGCTTTGGCCCGCAACCTACCTGCCCTCCCGTCCCCCGCCGGTCTCGACTACAATACGCCGTTGGTTTCTTGCAGCAGGCGAACCTGGGCCGGACTGGACGGCTCCCTGCCTTCAGGAAACACGACGTCCAGGTTCCCGTCCACGGAGCGATCATGAGCCAGCGCAGGATTCTCGTTACATCGGCCTTGCCCTATGCCAATGGGCCGATCCATTTGGGGCACTTGGTGGAGTACATCCAGACCGACATCTGGGTGCGGTTCCAGAAACTGCGGGGCCGCCGTTGCGTGTATGTCTGTGCGGACGACACGCACGGCACGGCGATCATGATCCGCGCCCGGCAGGAAGGCCGCTGCGAGGAAGAATTGATCGCCGAAATGCAGCGCGCCCACGAACGGGATTTCGCCGGTTTCGACATCGCGTTCGACAACTACGGCAGCACCAACAGCCCGGAGAATCGCCGCTTTTGCGAAGAAATCTGGCGGAGCCTGCGACAGGCGGACCTGGTGGTCGAACGCAGCGTCTCGCAGTTGTACGATCCGCAAGCCGGCACTTTTCTGGCCGATCGGTTCGTCCGCGGTACGTGTCCCAGCTGTGGCCGGGCGGACCAACCCGGCGACAGTTGCCAATGCGGAGCGACCTACACGCCCGTGGACCTGGTCGATCCCGTCAGCATCCTATCGGGCGCCAAGCCCGAAATCCGCGAAGCCAAGCACTTGTTCGTCCAACTGGAAAAGCTGCACCGCTTTCTGGACGAGTGGACCCAGTCCGGCGATCATCTGCAGCCGGAGGTGGTCAACTACCTGCGAGGCCACTTCCTGCACGAACCCTTGCGGGACTGGGACATTTCGCGGCCGGCGCCGTACTTCGGCTTTGAGATTCCCGACAGTCCCGGCAATTACTGGTACGTCTGGTTCGACGCCCCCATCGGCTACATCGCTTCGACCCAGCAATGGTGCGACCGTTTCGGCGAGCAGCACGCGGATTGGTGGCGCAGCGACCAGACGGAGATCCACCACTTCATCGGCAAGGACATCACCTATTTCCATACCTTGTTCTGGCCCGGCATGTTGCACGTCGCCGGATTCAGCCTGCCCGCCAAAGTCCACATCCACGGCTTTCTGACCGTGGGCGGCGAGAAGATGTCCAAGAGCAAAGGGACGTTCATCCGCGCGGATACGTACCTGAAGCACTTGAACCCGGCTTACCTGCGGTACTACTATGCGTCGAAACTGGGTCCGCGATTGGACGACCTCGACCTGAACCTGGACGAGTTCGTGGCCAAGGTGAACGCCGACCTGGTCGGCAAGGTGGTGAATCTGGCCAGCCGCTCCGCCCGGTTCGTCCAGGACCTCGGCCTGGCGGCGGAATATCCCGACGACGGCGGCCTGTTCGCGCACGCGGCTGGTGTCGGCGACGAGATCGCCGCCGCGTACCAAGAGTGCGATTTCAACCGGGCCATGCGGCTGGTGATGGAGTTGGCGGACCGGGCCAACCCGTACGTCGAGGCGGCGGAGCCGTGGAACCTGCGGAAGGATCCGAGCAAGACGAAATCGCTGCAAGACGTCTGTACGGTGGCGCTGAACCTGTTCCGGCAACTAGCCATCTACCTCGCGCCGGTCCTGCCGCGACTGGCGGAGCAGACCGGCCAGCTGCTCCATACGCCCATCCGCCACTGGGACGAATCCAAAACGCCGCTGACGGGCGTCGCCGTGGCGGCTTTCCAACACATGCTGAAACGTGTCGAGAAGAAGGACGTAGATGCGATGATCGAAGACAGCAAAGAACCTGAAATCGCCGAGCCGGCCAGCGCGCCGCAGTGGCAGGACAGCGACGAACCGCTGAAGAACGAACCGCTGGCGGAAATGTGTACGATCGAGGATTTCGCCAAGATCGACCTGCGCGTGGCGCGCGTCGTCGCAGCGGAAGACGTGCCGGAGGCGAAAAAACTGCTCAAGCTGACCGTCAGCCTGGGCGGCGATGTCCAGCGGACGTTGTTCGCGGGCATCAAAGAGGCCTATCGGCCCGAAGACCTGGTCGGCAAACTGGCCATTGTCGTCGCGAACCTGGCCCCCCGCAAAATGAAGTTCGGCCTCAGCGAAGGCATGGTCACCGCCGTCGGTCCGGGCGGCCAAGAGGTCTTTCTGCTCCGCGTGGACGAAGGCGCCCAGCCGGGCCAACGCGTGCATTAAACATGCGCCGAACGTTTCTCAGCTGGTTGACCGACCGCCTGATCCTGTGCCCGACGCGGCAGCCGATCGAGGCGACCGACAAGACGCGGCGCTGGGTTCCCTGCGGCGACGGCCGGTTGGAGATCTGGACGCAACGCGTGGGCGACGGACCGTCGGTGACCGCCGATCTATACGTACTGAAGTTTCCCGGAACGGCCGGCCGCGCGGAACGTTCGACCGCTCATCCCGCCGACGCCTGGCCGGGGATGCGCGTCGAGTTGTGGTCGGTGAACCCGCCCGGCTACGGCGGCAGCAGCGGGACCGCCAGTCTGCGCCAGATCGCGACGTTTGCGGACGCCGCGTGGGAAGAACTCCAACGCGAGACGGCGGGACGGCCAGTGGTCCTCACGGGCAGCAGCCTGGGCTGCGTCGCGGCGCTGTACCTGGCCGCCAGCCGGCCCGTCGCCGGCCTGATCCTGCGCAACCCGCCGCCGCTGCGGGAAGTCATCCTGGCCCGCTTCGGCCGGCGGACGCTGTACGTCGGAGCCCGGCTGATCGCCCGGCAGCTCCCGCCGGAACTGGACGCGATCCGCAACGCCGCCGCGGCCCGCGCCCCGGCAGTCTTCCTGTCCGCCCAGCGCGACCGCGTCGTCCCCGTGGCGTGCCAACAGCGGATTCTGGACGCCTACCAAGGCCCCCAACGCGCGTTGCGATTGGCTGAAGCCGACCACCACACGCCGCTGACGGACGTCGAAGCGGAGCAGTATCGCGAAACGCTCGTCTGGCTCCGGCAGCAGATGATGCCCCAGCGCGAGATGCCCTAGCAGCCTGTTGAAAAAAAGGGACTGGCTCCGAACTGCGTTGGAAGACGCCACGGAAAAACGACTACCGCGAAGTGCCTGTCCCGAATGGCACTGGCGGCGCTGTCGCTTGGTCCCGCAGTCGCCTGGGGATTCCGTCAGGTTTTCTTGCCGCTGTCCACGTCCCAGCGGCGGATCGCGAAATCACTTCGACGTATTCCATGGCCAGGAAGTGCAAGCCCCCGATCTGTTCGGCATCGTAGGCCGTGACGATGTGCGGGTGAGCCAGTTGAGCCGCCGCCTTGACCTCGCGCTCGAATCGTCCGACGGCCGTGGGGTCCGTCAGCAGCCACGGATTCATCACTTTCAGCGCCACCGTGCGGTCCATCAGCCGATGGCGGGTTTTGAAAACCGTCCCCATCCGGCCCGCTCCCAGCCGCTCCAGGACCTCATAACGAGGATGGTCGCGGAGCGCCGCGGGAACGTCTTGATAGGACCGGGGCGCCGATGGCTGCGACTGGTCCGAGGCTGCCCGGTTGCTGTGGGCGTCGCCGAATTGCTAAACTGTCGCCGTGCCGAATTGGCCTCGCAGTAAAGGACGAAACCATGCGACGAACCTCCCTCGTGCTCTTTGCAATTCTGACGGCGACAACCGCTTTGGGTTCGACGCCGCGGGCGGCGGCCCAACCGGTGCTGAAGACAGAGAGCTTCCCCAACTCCAACCAAGGGTTCGTGGCCTGCGAAGATCAGATCCGCGCCAAGCATGCCTGGAATCTGTTGGCCGGCGGCGGGGTCAGACTCGTGATGGAAAAGACCCTGGATCCGCTCGAATCGGCGTTCCTGACGGACGGGCAAGGGGGCGAGCGGGCCGGGATGGGACGCGTCCCGATCAGCGGCGCGCCGACGGTCTTGACGTGGTACTTGGGCGAGCCGAAGACGCTCAAGGAGGTGGGCCTGTACACGTTCAACGGAGATAGCCGCGCGAACCAGGACTACGAAGTGCGGTTCTTCAACAATGCGGCGCATCCCGGCGTCCGGCCCACGTTCCGCGATGCGCCGGATCTGACGACAGGCGCCACGGTGCTTGGCCGGGACGCGGGTGGGTTTCACAGCTGTTTTGTCGATTCGGCCGGCGGTCGGCTCGTCGCGGAGAAAGCCGATTGGATCGAAATTCGCATCTGGGGCTGCTACGGAATCCGCGCCGGGGAGCCGGCCAAGCAGTCGGTGATGGGCGGCTGGTCGGCGTATATCGAGGTCGAGGTTCTGGGCGAAGCGCATGAAGTCACGCCGCCGTCACCGGCCGAAATCGCCTACCAGGAAGCGGTCCGCCGAGCGCCGCCGCCGCCGGGCCTGATCAAGCAGTCCGACTGGCGCGCGTCGCTGATCGCCACGCGGGAGGCGATCGTCCAGTGGGAGGCGGAACAAGACCGGCTGGCGATATACACCGCGCCGGTCACGCTGGGGCCGTGGCACGTGCTGGGTCCGCTGCCGCCGAACAGCCCGACCGTGCAGCAACTGGACCGGGAAAAGCAAGTCGACCTGGCCGCCCGCCTGGCGGGCCGGGACGGGCAACCGGTGGGCTGGCAACGCCGCGACGACCTGCAGGACGGACAGCTGATCGACTTGACGGGCGACGCGGACGCCGCCCCGGCCGACGTGGTGTACCTGTGCCGCGAAGTGAGCTTCCAACAGGATCTCCAGGGCGAGCTGCTGCCCGTGCGGCTGTCTGCCAGCGACGGACGAGTTCGGCTGCTGCCGGAGGATGTCCGCGTCGACGACCGCGGCCCGCTGGCGCCCAACGCCCGCCGCTGGCGATTCGAGGGTCCGGCGGGCAGCCACCAGCTGCTGGTCCGGCTGACGGCGGGCAGGAACGGCAAACGCGAGTTCTGGTTCGCGGCCCAACCGCGCCAGTTCCGGCCGGGCGCCGGCGACGACAACGGCCGGGCGGGCCGCCGCAACCGGGCGCTGGAGCAGGTGGAGCGCGAGTTCGCGTCGCCGCTGGACGTCGCCCAGATGCGCGTCGAACGCGCTGCCGGACTCTGGACCAGCGACGCCAGACAGCTGAACGACTGGCTGCCGGGCCGGGCCGAGGAAACGCTGGCGTCAAGCCTGGCGGCGGCGGTCCGCCAGCGGCTGGCCAAGCTCCGCGAAACTCTGTCCGGCGACGCCCATGAAGCGGACGAGGCTGCCGGCCGGCTGAGGAAATGGACGGAGCAAGCAGACGGCGTGCTGAAAACCGAACGGAGCGTCGAGCCGTTGCGCGGCTGGCTGTACCGCGCAGCGGCACTCGACGAGTCCGCCGCGCTGGCGGCCCGCGTGCCGGCGATCCGCCGCGCCGTCGAGGACCAGCGCGAGACCTGGGGCGAGGCTTACCCGCAAGCGGCCCAACAACTGGCGAAGGCCGACGCGGTCGCCCGCCAGTCGGCCGCCCTGTGCGAGCGGATCTTCACCACCACCGGCGACCCGCTGCAAGAGCTGCTCGCCAGCCAGGCCGAGATCGAGCAAGCGGCCGCGGACATCTTGCTGGCCAACCCGATCCTGCGATTCGACAAGCTGCTGGTCGTCAAAGGGAATCCCGGCTTCAATACCAACTGGGGTAGCGCCAACCGGCTGGGCCAGGAGATTTGCGTCCTTTCGCCTGTCCGGCCCGATGGCCAGCTGACCACCGTCTACCGCGGCAGCGTCAGCGACATGGACCTGCACTGGGACGCCCGGCGGCTGTTGTTCTGCGACGGCAGGAATATCTGGGAGATGCAGATCGACGGCAGCGGACTGCGGCAGGTCTCTGCGACCGAGCCGCCGGTCAGCCACTACGACGCCTGCTATCTGCCCGACGGCCGCATCGCGTGCGTCTCGAACGCCTGCGAACAGGCCGTCCCCTGCACGGGCGGCGCGGACGTGGGCAACCTGCACGTGCTGGACGCCGACGGCAAGAACGAACGCCGAGTGACCTTCGACCAGGACCACGACTGGAATCCCACCGTGATGCACGACGGCCGCGTGCTGTACACCCGCTGGGAATACACCGACACGCCGCACTACTTCAGCCGGCTGCTGTTCCGCATGAACCCGGACGGCAGCGGACAGATGGAATACTACGGCAGCAATTCGTACTGGCCCAACGCCATGTACTGGCCGCGGCCGATTCCGGGCCACCCGACGATGGTCTGCTGCGTCGTGTCCGGCCACCACGGGGTGTCCCGCGCGGGCGAACTGCTGTTGCTGGACCCGGCCCAGGGCCGTCACGAAGCGGCGGGGGCGGTGCAGCGGATTCCCGGCTGGGGCAAGCCGGTCCAGGCGATCACGATGGACCAACTGGTGCTTGATTCGTGGCCCAAGTTCGCCGCGCCCTGGCCGCTGGCCGAACCCGACACCCACCGCGGCGCAGGCAAGTACTTCCTGGTGGGCGTCCAGAAGGACCCGTTCTCCAAATGGGACGTCTGCCTGGTGGACGTGTTCGACAACGTCACGCCGATTCTGCGCGGCGGTTATATCACGCCCATTCCCGTCCAGCCGCGTCCCCAGCCGCCTGTCCTGGCCTCGCACGTCGACCTGAACCGGACCGAGGCCACGGTCTACATGGCCGACGTCTACCAAGGTCCGGGCTTGCAAGGCTTCCCGCGCGGCTCGATCAAGCAGTTGCGGGTCGGCTCGCACCACTACCGCTACGCCGGCAACGGCGACACGGCCGCTTCGTCGCTGGAAGGCGGCTGGGACGTGAAGAAGATCCTGGGCACCGTGCCCGTGCTGGAAGACGGCTCCGCCCTGTTCCGCGTGCCGGCCAACACGCCGATCTTCGTCCAGCCGCTGGATGCGGAAGGCAAATCGCAGCAGGTCATGCGGAGCTGGTTCACGGCCATGCCCGGCGAAGTCCTCTCCTGCGTGGGTTGCCACGAGCAGCAGAACAGCGGGCCGCCCGCCAAGTATTCCGCGGCGGCCGTGGGGCGGCGGCCGGCGGAGATCGAGCCCTGGTTCGGGCCGCCGCGCGGATTCAGCTTCGATCGCGAAGTGCAGCCGGTGCTGGACCGCCGCTGCGTGGGCTGCCACAACGGCCAGCCGAGCCGCGTCGGCGACGAAACGCAAACCACGATCGATCTGCGCGCCAAACGCTTGCACGCGGACTTCGACGGCCCGTACAGCCCCGCCTACGTCGCCCTGCAGCGCTACGTCCGCCGCCCCGGCTACGAGTCGGATTACCACATGCCCAAGCCGGCGGAATACGAAGCCGATACCAGCGTCCTGGTGCAGATGCTGAAGAAGGGCCACTACGGCGTGCAACTGACGGGCGACGAGTGGTCGCGGCTGTACGCCTGGATCGACTTCAACGTCCCCTACCCGGCCAACTGGCGGGAAAGCCACCGGCCGCCGCAGGACAGCCAAGTGGAACGGCGCGTGGTCTACAAGAAACAATTCGCAAAGATCGACGACCGCGACGAAGAGCCCCTGCCGCTGCCGCCGCTCGCACCGTTCGAGCCGCCGGCCGCCGTTCCGCCACGGCCCCAGCAGCCGCTGGCCCTGGCCGGCTGGCCGTTCGCGGCGGACGAGGCACAACAGCGCCAACGGGCGACGGGACCGGTCCAACGCGAATTGGATCTGGGCGACGGCGTGACGATGCGGTTCCAGTTGGTGCCGGCCGGCGAGTTCGTGATGGGCGACGTGCGCGGCTTTGACGACGAGTGCGCCCAAGCCGTCGTGCGGATCGAACGGCCTTTCTACCTCGGACAATTCGAAGTGACCAATGCCCAGTATGCACGTTTCGACCCGCGCCACGACAACGGCGTGATTAACGAACGGTGGAAGGACCGCAGCCGGCGCGGCACGCCGATCAACGCGCCGGACCAGCCGGTCGTGCGCATCTCCTGGCACCAGGCGTTGGCCTTCTGCGAATGGCTGTCCGCGCGGTCCGGCGCCCGCTGTACGCTGCCCACCGAAGCCCAGTGGGAATGGGCCTGCCGCGCCGGCACCGCCACCCCGTTCGCGGCGGGCGATGATGCCAAGCCGCGGACGCCGTTTGCGAACGTCGCCGACGGCACGATCCAGAGATGGAACCACGGCCGGGCGGAACCCGACTACCAGGACGGCGTCGCCTTCTCCGGCCCCGGCGGCCGCTTCCCGGCCAATGCCTGGGGCCTGCACGACCTGCACGGCAATGTGGCCGAATGGTGCCTGACAACCTACCAGCCCTACCCGTACCGCGCGGACGACGGCCGCGACGACGCCCATCGTCCGGGAAAAAAAGTCGTCCGCGGCGGCTCCTGGAACGACTCGCTCAGATACGCCACGTCGGCCTCCCGCTGGCGCTACGAGCCGTACAAGCCGGTACACAACGTCGGCTTCCGCGTGCTGCTGGAAACCGCCGGCGCCCCGGCCGTCGCCAGCGCTGCGCCGACCCCGCGACCCTGAGCCCGGGGCCCTGAGCTCGCTTTTCGAGTTCGCCGCCCCCTTCCGCGACCGTTTGCCGGGGCAGTCGCGATTCTGCGCTGCCCGTCAGTCGCGGCCATCCTGGTTCTCAGGCTGGGGCGAGCACGAGTCGGGAACGTGATCCAGTTGCAGGATCTGCCGGGCCACTTCCTGGTCCGTCGCGCCTTGCTGCAACGGCACGAGGCGGCACTCGCTCAGGCTGCGAAACCAAGTCTCCTGGTGCCGGGCGAATTGCCGGGTGCGGGCTTTGACGGCTTCGATCGTCGCAGGCAAATCGGCCTGGGCCTGCAAGTGAGCCATGACTTCGCGATAGCCGACCGCCTGCAGTGCCGTGCGGCTCAGAGCGCCGTGCCGCTGCATCAAGCCCCGCACTTCCTCGACAAAACCGGCGGCGAACATGGCGTCCACGCGCTGGTTGATCCGCCGGTGGAGCACGTCCCGCGACCAGAGCAGCGCGAACACGCGGCAGCTCTCCGCCGGGCGGCCTTCGTCGAACTGCGTTTGCAGATGGCTGATCGGCCGCCCGGTGGCGCGGTAGACCTCCAGCGCGCGGATGATCCGCCGCTTGTCGTGCGGGTGCAGCTTGGCGGCGGACAGCGGGTCGACTTGCTGCAACCGTGCGTACAGCGCCGGCAGGCCGGCTTGCTGGAGTTCCTCCTCGACCGCGCGGCGGAACTCCCAATCCGCCGGCGGGCCTTGGAAGATGCCGCGCAACAGGGCCTTCAAGTACAGCGGCGTGCCGCCGACAAACAGCACTTCCCGCCCCCGGCCGCGGATCTCGATCATCGTCCGCCGGGCCGCCTCCAGGTAGTTGGAAACGCTGAACTCGTCGCGCGGCGAAAGGATGTCCAGCAGGTGATGGGGAACGCTCGCCCGCTCCTGCGCGGTCGGCTTGGCGGTGCCGATGTCCATCTCGCGGTACAGGGCCATCGAGTCCAACGAGATGATTTCCGCATCCAACTGTTGCGCCAGTTCAATGCCCACCCCGGTCTTCCCGCTGGCCGTGGCGCCGGTCAGAAACCAGCAATCGAGGAACGACGGCTCGGAAGCGGATTCCGTGACGGGCAGATCGGACGAGTTCATCGGCGGGAAGATGATGCCTGGTAGTGAGACGGTCGGAGCCGGGAAGCAACGCTCCCTGTCGCTTATGGCGGTGCGTTGGCGAGCTATTTTCGGCTCTTCCGCCGCGGCGTCAAGGGCGCTCGTTCCTGTCTATCCCGGCTCTGCCAGCCGTGCGCTTCACGACCTTGCCAGCACGGACCTTTCACCGCTCGAACACCTGCAGTTCCCACAAAGAAAACCCGTGCGGGGTGGCGCGGCGGTCGCCTCGGAAACGGACATAGCGGGCTTCGACCGGGGCAAAGCGGATCTCGTCCATGCCGCCTTTGCCCGACTCCGTGCGCCAGACTTCCCGCCACGCGGAGCCGTCTTGCGAAACCTCGATCGCATACGCCCGGCCGCAGGCATGCTCCCACGCCATCGTCACGCGCGAGACCGGCACGGCCCGGCCCAAATCGACTTCCAACCACTGATCGTCGGCAAATTCGGACGACCAGCGGGTCTCCTCGCGCCCGTCGACGGCCAGCGCCGCCGGAAAGAAGCCCTGCGCATTGCGGACTTCGGACGACGCCTTGACCCGCGCACCCAAGGCGTGGTTTTTCGGCAGGTCCGCCACGCGCAAGTCGCGCACGCTGCGGATCGGCTGCCCGTCGGAACCGCGGATTTCGGCGGTCAACTCCAGCGTCGCTTCCTCGGTGGGAAACGACAACTCAAACTCAGCGGACCCCAGCTCCTGGCCCGCAGCCCGGACGTCCTTCTGCTGTTCAAAGATCGCTTGCCCGTCCCGCATCAGCCGCAGCACGACTTGTCCCGACCAGTCCGCCTCCAGGTCGTTGACCACGCGCACGGGAATGCTCGCGGTCGCACCTTTCGCCAGGCGGTCCTCCCAGAAGTCGATCACCACGCCGACCGGGGCGAAGGCGTCGCGCACGTACCGAAAGAAATTCGGCTCGAATTCCAACGTCTTGACGTCCGTAAAGTTGTCGCTGGTCTGCCCGTCGGGCCGCGAGTAGCCCAGCCCGCAGAAGTGCAGCACGCCCGCGCACTGGCGGCGGACTCGCCAGAATTCGGTCTTGGCCGCCAGCGTCCGAGCGTAGTACCGGCGGCGGTCCTCGACGGAAGCGTTTTCGCCCAACAGCCGCTTGTACACGTCGACCGTCAGCGTCGGCAGCGAGCCGTCGCGGTTGATCCACAGCCAGCCGTACTCGTTGATCAGGTACGGCGGGCCGGCGTTCCGGCGCGGTCCGTTGTCGGGGATGCCCGTCTCGCGAGCCAGGTTGCCCAGGCGGAACCCCGGCCGGCTCGACCGGTACGGATGGCCTTCGGAAATGTCGCCGGGTTGCTGCGGCGTCCCCCAGCCGTTGTCCCAGGGGCGCCGTGAGAGATCCAGCCCGCGCACCTGCTGAATCGCCGCGGCAATCACGCGATCGTTGGACGTCTCGTTCTGGGCGTCCCAAATGACGACGCACGGATGGTTCCAGCGTTCCCGCATCCATTCGGTGAACTCCACGGCCAGGTCGGCAGGCGTAATCGCCTCCGGCCAGCCGTCCTTGGCCCGGCTGTACCAGATCGGGAACTCGTCCTGGATCAGAATGCCCTCCTCGTCCGCGATTTCGTACCACAGTTCGGGCGGAAACCCGATGCAGTACCGCAAGCTGTTCCAGTGCATCGCCTTGAAGCGCCGGTGCAGTTTGCGCACCCATTCCCGGTCCCACGGCAGCGTGCCCCGCTCGGCGTCCTCGAAGAAACGGTAGATGCAGACGTTGGAACCGCGGAGGTAGTACGGCCGCCCGTTCAGTATCACACGGCCTGTCGCCGGATCGGTCGCAAAGGTCCGCAACCCGAAGCGAGTCCGGGCCACATCCGCGCCCGTGCCGATCTCCAGTTCGTACAGGAACGGATCTTCCGGAGTCCACAGATGCGCGTCGCGGATCGGGATGGTCAGTTCCACCTTGGCCGTCGTCCCGGCTGACGGCGCCGAGGCGTCCAATTCAGCATTCCCTGCCACGCGGCCGGACTTCGCCTCGCGAACCGTGCCCTTCAGTCTTATGGGCCCGGCCGCCGCGCCCGCGTTGGCCAGTTCAATCACGGCCCGGACCGACCGCTGCTCGACATCGGGCACCGTTTGGATGTTGACCACGTGCGGCGTCCCGCACAGGACCAATTCGACCGAATCGTAGATCCCCGGAATGTAGCGGCTCTTCTCGTTGTCCCAGCCGTCGGTCAGATTCGGCGGCACTTGGGCCAGCGAAGCGCCGACGCGGATCAGCAACTCGTTCTCGGCGCCCGCCGGTTTGAGATGCGCCCGCACATCCAACCAGCCGGGCGTAAAGCACGGTTCGTGCTCGCCCACCGCTTGACCGTTCAACAGCACTTTGGTCCCGTAGCGGGCCTTGTGTACCTTGAGCAGCGCGACTGCCGGCAACGGCCGATCCACCTGGAACGTCCGCCGGTACCAGAACGCCTCGCGGCGCGGGTCGGCGGGCTTCAACCAGGGCTTGCCGCGATCGTCCAGCGAGACCGTGGCCCCGGGCAACTCGAACGGCGGCGTCGCCAGATCGGCCAGCCCCGGCACCGGCGCCGTGTGCGCGAACTCCGCCGGCGGCTGACCCAGCGAGCCCTCGGCGATTTGCCACGTACCGTCCAGCGACACGACCACGCGCTCCCCGGCGCCGACGTCCGCGGCAGCCAACCCCACCGCAACCGCCACGACCGCCGCCAGCCGCTTCAAAACAAGGGATCCCATCGTAGACTGCTCGCTCCGCGAGCAGACAGTCAGGGTCCGCGAACCAAGGGATACAACTCCCAGTGGATGCACCTTCATCGCATGGCCTCGCAATCCAATTCGCTCCGTGGTTTCCTCAATAGACGTGGTCAAGATGCCGCCCGCACGTGGACTTCGCGTTCAATCTGGGAACCCACCTCGTCGGCGGCGAGGTCGAGATCGAAATCCGATTGCAGTCCCAGCCAGAAGTGCGGAGACATGCCAAAGTAGCGTGCGAGCCGTAGTGCGGTGTCCGGGGTCAGGCGGCGTTTCCCGAGCACAATCTCGTTGATCCGCCGCGCCGGCACACGAAGGTCGAGCGCCAACCGGTTTTGGCTGATCCCCATCGGCTTGAGGAACTCCTCCAGCAACACTTCTCCAGGATGGAGCGGCGGCAGCTTGTTTTTCGCCATAGGACTACCTGCTAGTGATAATCGACGATTTCGACGTCATAGGCATCGCCGTCTTGCCAGACAAAACAGACGCGCCACTGGTCATTGATGCGGATGCTGTACTGGCCCGCACGGTCCCCGGCCAGTTTCTCGAGCCGATTCGCCGGCGGTACACGCAGGTCGTGCAGAGATTGCGATCGGTGGAGCATTCGCAGCTTTCGGAGCGCAACTTGCTGAACGTGCTGCGGCAGCCTGGGCGAACGCTCACGGTCGAAAAGCAACTCGGCGTCTCGGTCGCGAAAGCTTCTGATCACGTGACCAAACTATAGCGCCGGGCGTTAAACGTCAAGTGGAGTGCATGCCAGGGAGCCAAGCCTTGAGACGCGTGCAGTTCCCCTGCTTCCCAAGCCTCAACTCGCTGGTTGTCATTCACCAACCTGGCCGTTACGGCAACGGGGACGCGGCCGCGCGTGCGAAGGGACTCGCCAGCGGCAGTGAAAAAGCGGGCAGCAGGTCCCCGCCCGACATCGCCTCCGCTTCGGCCAAGATCCGGACTTCCTCACCAGACATCCGGACGCCCATCGGGACGTGCGCCGTGGCCTTCCCAAAACCGGAGTCCGAGCGACATTATATCATGTGCCCCCTTGTTTCCAAGACACCAACGTGGAGGCGCGTCGCCGCCTTGCCAATGGTATGATGCTCAGCACCCAAGCAAGGACGAACGACTCTGGAGCACATCATGAACAGACACTGGCAAATCGGGATCGTCGTGGCGATCGCCTCCGCCTTCGGAATGGACGAAACGGACGGTCACGCACAAACCGCCGCGGGCCTGCCGCCGGGCGTCCGGGCGGTCTGGGACCTGGAGAAAGCCGATCACGAAACGACGCCCACGCGCCAGCGCGTCTGCCTCAACGGGCTCTGGCAGTGGCAGCCGGCGGAGCCGAAAGGCGACCGGGTGCCGGAGAGCGACTGGGGGTATTTCAAGGTCCCTGGGTGTTGGCCGGGAGTCACCGACTATATGCAGAAGGATTTTCAAACGGTCCACGCCCATCCGCGGTGGCAGAAGCAAAGGCTGGGCGATGTCGCGGCGGCCTGGTACCAACGCCAGATCGCCATTCCAGCCTCCTGGACCGGACGGCGGATCGCGATCCAGGCGGAATACTTGAATTCGTACGCCGTGGTGTACCTGGACGGGAAGCGTGTGGGCGAGATCCGCTTTCCGGCGGGCGAAGTGGACCTGACGCCGGTATGCCGCCCCGCCGCGACGCACGTGTTGAGCATGCTTGTGGTCGCGATGCCGCTGAAGGGCGTCCGACTCTCGTACAACGACAGCAACGCGGCCCGCCAGGTGAAGGGGTCCGTGGCCCGCCGCGGCTTGTGCGGCGACGTGTACCTGACCGCCACTCCCGCCGCAGCGCGCATCGTTGACGTCAAGGTGGACACCTCGGTGCGCAACGGACAGATCACGGTCGAGGCCGCACTGCTGGATCTCGCGCCGGACGCGTCCTACACGCTGCGGGCTGACGTGGGCGAAAACGGCCACAGCGTCAAATCGTTCACGAGCAAGCCGTTCCGCGCGAGCGACCTCCGGGACGGCCGGTTCGCGGCCACGGAGAAATGGCAGCCGGAAAAACTCTGGGACACGCACACGCCGCAGAACCTGTACGACCTCAGCGTCTCGCTGCGGGACGCCCGCGGCGAAACGCTGGACACCACCAGTGCGGCACGCTTCGGATTCCGCGAGTTCTGGATCAGCGGCCGTGACTTCTACCTGAACGGCACCCGCATTTTCCTGAGCGCCGTGCCGCTGGACAACGCCCAGATCGGCGCCGCCTTGGCCAGTTACGACGGGGCGCGGGAGAGCCTGAAACGGCTGCAGAGCTTCGGCATCAATTTCGTGTACACCCACAACTACAGCTGCCAGCCGGGTTCCCACTTGAGCTTTGCCGAAATCCTGCGGGCCGCCGACGACGTGGGGATGCTGGTCTCGCTGTCGCAGCCCCATTTCGGCGATTACGACTGGCAGTCGCCGGAGGCCGACCAGACCAACGGCTATGCCAGTCATGCCGAGTTCTACGTGCGCGTGGCCCAGCAGCATCCGTCCGTCGTGATGTATTCGATGAGCCACAACGCCACCGGATACAACGAGGACATGAACCCGGACTTGATCGACGGCCTCTACAACGAGCGGAACGAGTGGGCCATGAACAACGTGCGGCGGGCGCTGCGCGCCGAGGCCATCGTCCATCGTCTGGACCCCAGCCGCGTCATCTACCATCACTCGTCGGGCAATCTGAGTTCGATGCACACGAGCAACTTCTACCCCAACTTCGTCCCGATCCAGGAGTTGTCGGACTGGTTCGAGCACTGGGCCACGAAGGGCGTCAAGCCGTTCTTTACGTGCGAATACGGAGCCCCGTTCACCTGGGACTGCGCCATGTACCGGGGGTGGTTCAAGGGGCATCGCGAGTTCGGCAGCGCCGTCGTCCCGTGGGAGTTCTGCCTGGCGGAATGGAACGCCCAGTTCCTGGGCGATGCGGCGTTTCGCATCAGCAGTCAGGAGCAACGCAACCTGCGCTGGGAGGCCGAGCGGTTTCGCAGCGGCCGGCTTTGGCACCGCTGGGACTATCCGCACCAGTTGGGCTCGAGCGACTTTGACGAACGGTATCCTGTGTTGGCCAAGTACCTCACGGACAACTGGCGCGCGTTCCGCACCTGGGCCGTGTCCGCGATCTCGCCGTGGGAGCATCACGTGCTGTGGAAGATACGACCCGGCCTGGACCGCAACCGCCGCGTCGATCTGGCGACCGACTGGGACCGTCTGCAGCGGCCGGGGTTCAGCCCCGACTACCTGGAAGAACGCTACGAACGCATGGACCTGGCTTACGAGCGGACCGACTGGGTCGCCACGCCGGGGGCCGAAGCCATGTATCGAAATAACCGGCCGTTGCTGGCATACCTCGGCGGCAAGCCGGCCCACTTCACCAGCCAGGACCATAACTTCCTGCCGGGCGAAACCGTCGAGAAGCAGATCATCGTCATCAACAACTCGCGCGTGCCGGTGACGTGCGATTGCGCGTGGTCGATAACACTGCCCGCGGCGGTCGGACGGCAGGAAGGAGACCATCTGCCGGCCGATGTGGCACGGCCTACTCCGTTGGCCGTGCCTGCGGCGATCGAACGTCAGGAGGAAGCAAAAACGCCTGGAAAACGGCCTTTCCTGGCCGTCGGAACGGCCAGGAAAGGCCGTCCTCCAGGCTCCAACGACGCCAAACAAATTCGCGTCGCCCCCGGCCAGCAGGAACGGATCCGGCTGAGCATGCCGCTCCCTGGCGACGTGCCGCCCGGTTCGTACGAGCTGACCATGACGGCCCGCTTTCGTCCGGAAGAGACCGCTGGCAAAGAAGCGGGCGAGACGCAAGAGGACCGCTTCGTGATCCACGTCTTGCCGTCGCCGGCCGCCCCGGTGATCGGCGCCAAGATCGCGATCTTCGATCCCCAGGGCGAAACGAGTAAGCTGCTGGCGGCCCTGGGCGTGCGCTGCCAATCCGTCGAGGCCGGCGCGGACCTGGGCGGGTACGACCTGCTGATCATCGGCAAGGCGGCGCTGACGGCCGACGGCCCCGCGCCCGACGTCCGCGGCGTTCCCGACGGACTGAAGGTGTTGGTCTTTGAACAGACGGCCGAGGCGTTGGAAAAGCGGCTGGGCTTCCGCGTCCAGGAATACGGCCTGCGGAACGTCTTTCGACGCGTCGCCGGTCATCCCGTGCTGGCGGGCCTGAACGACGATCATCTTCGCGACTGGCGCGGCGAAGCGACCATCGTCCCGCCGCGGCTGGCCTACGAGCCGAGCGACCGGTACAACGGCGCGCCGGTGGTCCGCTGGTGCGGCCTGGAAGTTCCCCGGCTGTGGCGCTGTGGCAACCGTGGAAACGTCGCTTCCGTCTTGATCGAGAAGCCCGCCCGCGGGGATTTCCTGCCGATCGTGGATGGCGGATACAGCCTGCAATTCAGTCCGCTGATGGAGTACCGCGAAGGCCGCGGGATGGTGCTCTTCTGCCAAATGGATGTGACCGGCCGCACAGAGGCCGATCCGGCCGCAGACCGACTGCTCCGCAATCTCCTGGGCTACGTTTCGTCATGGAAGCCCGCCCCCAGCCGCCACGCGTTGTACGTCGGCGATCCGCGTGGGCGGACTCACCTCGAACGCGCCGGGGTGAAACTGGAAACCTACCAGGGCGGCGATCTGACGGCCGATCAAGTCCTCGTCGTCGCCCCGGGCGGGGGAGCCGAGTTGGCGAAGCACGCGCCGTCCGTAACGCGGTGGCTGAAGGCCGGCGGTCACCTGCTCGCACTGGAACTCGATGCCGACGAGGCGAACAAGTTCCTCCCGGCGCCGGTGCGCACGACCAGGCAGGAACACATCGCCGCTTGCTTCCAGCCGCCAGAGGCAAGATCGCTGTTGGCCGGCGTCGGACCCGCGGACGTTCACAACCGCGTTCCGCGCGAACTGCCGCTTGTCACGGGCGGGGCCCGCGCCCTCGGCAACGGCGTGCTGGCCCAAGCGGAAGGCGGCAACGTCGTCTTCTGTCAGCTTGCGCCCTACCGCGTCAGTCGTGCGCAGGGTGCTTCGCCTTCGCGGTCCGTCGACGAGGAAGATGCCTGCGACGGCAAGCACAGCGTCCTCATCACGCTGGGCACCGTGCCCTACGCCCAGTTCGGCCAAAAGGCGCCCGCCGGGCAGGTCGGCAAGACGTACACCCTGTCCGCCTTCGTCAAAGCTCTCGGCGAACCGGTTCGCGTGCGCCTGGAAGCCGAACGCGCCGGCAGTCCCTGGGACCGGGCCGTGCGCGGCGAGGACACCGAGATTGGCCCAGATAAGTGGACCGAGCTGCACGTTACGTTCCAAGTGGACAAGCCGTATCCCGAGGGTTGGCAAGCGTACCTGCACTGCGACCGGGAAGGCGGCCGGCTACGGGCCGATCTGTTCCGACTGGCCGAAGGCGACTATGTCGCCGGCCAGCCCAACGCAGCGGGCGCGAGCAGCCAGACGGGCCAAAACTTGCTGACCAACCCCAGTTTCGAGACCGGCACGGAGCCGTGGTTCTTCAACTGGCCCACGGAGCAGCACAACCTGCGGCGGACGTACCGCCGGGCCTCGTTCCTGGTCACGCGACTGCTGGCCAACCTGGGCGTCCGCGGCGAGACCCCCCTGCTGTCGCGATTCGCCACGCCAGTCAGCGGCGCGGCCAAGGAACCGGTGACCCGCAACGGCGACTTCCGCCAGGCCCAAGAGGGCGCCGAAATGCCTGAGGGCTGGCAATTCAGTTGCGACGTGAAGGAAGCGACTTGCACGCTCGAAACTACCGCCCCGGACGATCCACGGCCGTGTCTCCGCATCCACTGTCCGGGGTTCGGCGAGAAAGGCCGAGGCAGCGTCATGCTGGCCCAGCAAGACGTTCCGGTCGAGGCTGGACAGTGGTACCGCATCTCGCTGAGGGCCAGGTCTGCAGGGCTGGGACGCGGCGGCGTCACTCTCGCGCTGCAGAACACGGTGACGTGGCGATCGCTGTTCGAGTACCAGCGTTTCGCGCCCGGCGAGACGTGGAAGGAGTTCGCCTTCCTGGTCCAGGCGAACGCCACGGCCCCGTCCAAGACCCGCTTCCAGATCTGGCACGGCCAGCCGGGAACGCTATGGATTGCCGACGTCCGGATGGCCCCCTGCGATCCGCCGTCCCAGGGCCGCTGGACCAGCGGCCTGTACCTGGACGAACCGCAGGAGTGGGACGATCCCTATCGCTTCTTCCGCTGGTGAACCTTGGCGGAAGCCGGCCGCGCCGCGGCACGCGGTGCCGCTGGCAAGCAGCGTAGTGGCCAAAATCCCGGAAGTTATTTCGGCCACCGTTGCTGGGATGATCGGCAACAAATAACTGTCGCCTCGTCAAAGTCGCCATCGCACTCCGTGGCAACGGATGCCGAAACAAGTTCCCCTTTTTAACAAATCCCCGCAGCAAGCCAAGGCACTCGCTGACTCGCAAAGTGCAGTCCACAGCGACTTTCGGGGGACCGGCTCCTCTTCGCCACCACGCTGCTCGCCAGCGTGGAGCGGTGTTCAAGACCAGATATCTCCACGAAATCGGCCTCTTCGCCACCACGCTGCTCGCCAGCGTGGAGCGGTGTTCAAGACCAGATATCTCCACGAAATCGGCCCCTTCGCCACCACGCTGCTCGCCAGCGTGGAGCGGTGTTCAAGACCAGATATCTCCACGAAATCGGCCCCTTCGCCACCACGCTGCTCGCCAGCGTGAAGCGGTGTTCAAGACCAGAAAGACCAGATATCTCCACGAAATCGGCCGCTTCGCCACCACGCTGCTCGCCAGCGTGGAGCGGTGTTCAAGACCAGATATCTCCACGAAATCGGCCTCTTCGCCACCACGCTGCTCGCCAGCGTGGAGCGGTGTT
>JAAYYU010000076.1 GCA_012515235.1 Candidatus Anammoximicrobium sp. | reverse complement strand
TCGAATCCCTCCCCATCCGCTTTGCTTTTCCCCGCAGCTTTTCGCCGTTTGTCGCTTAAAGTCACGTAGGACAAGGTGTTAGGTTCATTGCCATTTTCGGCCGCCGCTGCGGAAATGCCCGTCTTGGGTCCGCAGCTTCCCGCCACGTTCTGCGCGGATTTGCTGCCGTACTGCTGCCGATTTGCCGCCATGTTGCCCGCCTTACCGTCCGTTCCCGTCGCCGCTGCCGTTTGGGGCTTCGGGTCCTGGGGTGCCCGGTTTCGGCTGGACGACGAAGTCTACAGATCCGCTTCCACGGCACGTTTTCCGTACAGCGGCATGTGGCGGTAGTACACTTCCAGGATCATCACGCAGATCGCGGTGGTGTACAGTCGGCCGCCGGATTTGCCGTGCGGGTCGTGAAAGTACCAGCTGCCATGCTCGTGGCCGCGGCGCGACTGGGTGGCCACCAGTCGGTCGCGCAAGGCCGTGTTCCAGCGGTCCCAGCCAGGGCTTTCGTAGTGGTGCAGGACCTGGGTGGCGTAATAATTGAAGTACATGTCGGTGCGTGACGGTCCCAGTTTCTCCAAGTAGGACACGCCGCGGCCAAGACGCGAATCGGAACGCCGCCAGCCCAAGTACATCCGCGACAGCAGCCCCACGGCGGTCGGCGTCGGCGATTTGTCGGGCTTCTGGTAGCCGTACACCGCCCCGTCGTCGTTCTGCACGCTGTCCAGGAACCGCTCGGCGCGGGCGAACGTCTCGGAAGGGACTTCCAGCCCCGCCAGCCGGGCGCTTTTCAGGGCCATCAGCTGCCAACCGAAGACGGTCGTGTCGCCGGGTTGGCCGGGATAGTACCGCCATCCGCCCGCCTCGTGCTGGGCGCGGCAAATAAAGTCGATCGCCAACTGGGCCGCGGATCGCAGACTCTCGTCCCCGGTCATTGCGTACGCCTCGCACAACGTGATCGCCGCAATGCCCTGTGCGTACATGGTGCCTTCCTGCAGATCGCCGCCCAGCGCAGTGATCAGGATCCGGCTGCGAAGATAATACAGACCGTCGTCGACGACCTTCTCGTACTGACTGCCGGCGCCGATTTCGCCGGCGCCCAGGAACGGCAGCAGGGCCAGTCCGGTCGCGGCCGTTGTCGAGCCGACGGTGCCCGGGTCGCGGCATTGGCCGCCGCAGGGGCCGTCGCGGTGGTCAAACCACCAACTGCCGTTGGGACGCTGATGGGCGGCGATCCAAGCCAGTCCGCGCGCGACGGCATCTTCGCTGGCCGGCGTGCCCCCGCGCTGGCCGAGCAAACGGGCGCGGGCGGTGGGCGTCCGGCCCTCGAAACCGCCGCCGCCCGGCGCGTCGGCCGCCGCCAACAAGTTCGACGACGTGAACTGCTGCGGACCGGAAGCGGTTTCCTGCTGGCCGAGTCCGGCCAGCAGGCTGGGCAGCGGCGCGAGAATGTTCGGCGCGTCCGGCAATTGCGTTTCCACCGGTTCCCCGCTTTGGGCACCGAGCACTTCGGCAGGCAGCACGGTGACGATCGCGGCGATCTCCTCGACAAACGGTTCCGGGCCGAAATCCTCAACAAACGGCAGCAACACGACTCCGTGCGTGCCGTGCTCGGCGTCGCGCCAGACTCCGATCAGGTTCAGCAAGACCAGCAGCGCAGCGTGCATGATCAGGCTGACGGCGAAACCGGACGGAGCGCGGAGACGAGCCGGCAGTTGTTTCCGCGCGCAGCGGAGCGGCCAGGCCCCCAAGGCCCACAGGAAGTTGCCCAGTGATCGAAGGTCTTGCCGCGGCATGTCGTTGGTGGTCGTTGCGGACCCCTATTCTCGGCAAAGAAACACGGACCTTTCGACGGCGTTTGGCCGGCAATTGGCTGCTCGTCGCGCATCGCTGTCTGTCGGAATACCGGCCGCCTCGGCTTTGGTTCAAACTCGGGGTCCCGGCAGATTGGGCGCGAAGAATGCCGGTCAGCGAATCCGTAGCGAAGATGTCGGCTGCCGGGGCTCGCCGAGCCGGCTGCTTGAGACCGGAACCTGGACGAGACAGGCCTCGGTGGCGCCGTCCTTGTCGCCGCCTTCTTCTGTCTGCCGGTGTCGCCGTCCGGCCGCTTCTGGCGTACGATGGAAAAGATCCTGAAGACACCTGGGGCATGGTTCTGATGCGGCTTGGAGGTTCCTGCAGATGGCACTTGCGTCGGACTGGGGATTGCTCGGCAAAACGGCGGTGGTGACGGGAGCGTCCAGCGGAATCGGGCGGGCGATCGCGATCCAACTAGCGGCGGCCGGCGCCGATGTACTGATTCACGCGCGAGCCAGTGTTGCCGCCGCACAGGCGGTTGCCGACGAGGTTCGAGCGTTGGGCCGCCAAGCGACGGTGCGGCTTGCAGACCTGGCCGACCCTGCCTCGCACCCGACGCTGGTCGATGCCGCGTGGGGTTGGCAGGGCGTCGTCGACGTGTGGGTGAACAACGCCGGGGCGGACGTTTTGACCGGCGAGGCGGCGGACTGGTCCTTCGAGCGGAAACTGGAACGTCTGTGGCAGGTCGACGTCGTCGGCACGATGCGATTGTCCCGATTGGCCGGGGCACGCCTGAAACAGCAGACAGCGCGGCCCGGTCAAGCCGCAATCCTGAACCTGGGCTGGGACCAGGCCGAGTACGGCATGGGCGGCGACAGCGGCGAGATGTTCGCTGCGGTCAAAGGCGCGGTGATGGCGTTCACGCGAAGCCTCGCTTGCTCGCTGGCCCCCAACGTCCGCGTCAATTGCCTGGCGCCTGGCTGGATCAAGACGGCGTGGGGCGAACACGCTTCCGAATCCTGGCAGGAGCGAGCCGGGCGCGAATCGCTGCTGCAACGCTGGGGTACGCCGGACGACGTGGCTCACGTCGCTTGCTTTCTCGCCTCGCCTGCCGCCGGATTCGTCACCGGCCAAGTAGTCCCCGTCAACGGCGGCCTCCGCCGCGACGGCTGGACAGAACCGTCAGGATAAAGCCACGACTGGCAGAATCAGCGAGGGAAGATCATGGGGCCTTTCGCGCTGCTGGCCTTGATCGTGCCTTTGCCCGCACGTTGCGGAAGCCCCGCCGCGACATCGGCGAATGGGGTCAGGCTTACAGAATTCAATTTTGGCCGATGGTCGCGTCTGCCAAATGGTACGGGCCTGCTCGGCCAAAATTGAATTCTGTAAGCCCCACCCCAGCGCCGAAAGCAGCCTCTTACGGTTAGTGCTAGTCTCTTCCCAGTCCGGCCAGCGTGTTTTTCAGGCAGCTTGCCAGAATTTGGCGGTAACGCGATTCCGTCTGCTGAAACAGAAAGCAATTTGGCTGCTGGGCGTTACGCTCCGTGCGCAGCGTGGCGGAGGCCGGCTCCGGAACCACAAACGTTGCCGCTTGGGTGGTCTTGCCTTCGAAGACGATTTCCACCCGATGCTCACCGCCGGCCCAGAACTGAAAAAAGACGTCCAACTGCCGGCCTTGACCCGCGCACATCACCCGCCACCAGCGTCCTGTTTTGACAGCTTCCCAACGGCCTTCTCGGGGCCCTGTCAGGATCACGTTCTGCACCTTTTTGTCGGCCCTGACTCCCAGCAATCGCACGTGGCAATCGGGTTTGCCGTCCGGCGTCACCTCGCGAGTGCCGACGCGGTCAGCCGCCTGGCCCAGAAACGTCGCCGCCAGTTGGCCCAACGCAGGTTCGCTCAGCTTCGCCGGCTCCAGGCGCGGCGATTCCTCAACGGTCACTCGCACCGGCGAGAATTGAAACGCGGTCAGGCGGTTTTCGGCCAGTCCCGCTTGACGGGCCTGGTCGGGCGTCAAAGCGACGAAATCGCCTGTTCCACGTTCGTAGACGCCGCGTCCGGCGGCGTGGTACAGCGGGCCCGTACACCACATCTTTCGCGGGCCCGTGGGCAGCGGATGCGGACCCGAACGCAGAAAAGCCACCGGGTCTTCCGGCGATTTGTCCAGGCAGTACACGAAGAAGTTCTGGACCGCCGGCGTACACGCGCCGACCACCGCGGTCTGATCCGCGTCGAAATAGGTCTGACAGCCCTGTTCGCCATAGCAGGGACACCAGTACAGCGGCAATCCGGACTCGAAGATGCGCAGATACGCCGTCGGATCGAGCGTGACGTTCCACTCCTTCTGCGGCCCGCCGGGACCGTTGCCGGCGTTGAAGTAGAGCGCCCGCACCTTGTCCCTCAGCAACTCCGGCTCGCGGTTGTACGCCGCTGCCACGTCCCGCAGGCTGCCCGTGGTGAAGAGGATCGCTTTCTCCTGGGATTGCCGCAGCACCGACAGGATCAACTCGATGCCGCCCTGAAACTCCAGCGGCACGTCGGCCGCTTGGTCGTCGCCTGTGCTGAGCCTTCGATGGATACCGATCGCGTACGGCACACGGCGGCCGGCGATCTTCAGGATCTGCTCGACCGGCGGCCTCCCCATCCGCTGCTGCTGCCGCTCGCCTAGGTCCAGCACGATGCCGCGCACGTCCAGCTCGGGCAGCGAGAACAGCGTCGCCAAGTCGTAGTGGTCGTCCGGATCGTCGTGCGGATGGAGCAAGTCGGTCGAGTAGATCACGGGAATGCGTACAGACGCATTCACGCCCTCCGTCGCAGCCAGTCGCCCAACAGGGCACAAGCACAGCAGCACGAACGATAGCCAACGCATGAGAGCCTCCCGCGCTCGGTCCGCGGCAATTTGTCGGGCAGGAAACTGACGTACCATAACTCCGCAACTGGTTGATGCGTGAATCTTGCCGCTGGTCGCGCCGTCGGACGCAATCCGTTCTAGTGGATTCGTCAATGAGGCCGGATCGCACCTTCGCGATCGCTGCCGGCCCTTCGCGTCACGCGAGGCGCAACGCCGACGAGCAGCAGGGTCTCCCGGCGCAAGAACAGCGGGCATTCGGCGACGATGGCGGCCTGCGGCGGTAATGCTGCTTGCAGCTGATTCCAGCGGCGGTCCGTGGTGATGATGAAGCGGTCTTGGCCCTGCCCGAAGAATTCAGCCGCCAGCGGGCGAGGTTTCGGTTTCCAGGGGCTCGCACCGGCTTCCTCGCCGTCGCCTGCGTCCAGCGTCAATTCGTCGATGGGCCTGCCGCCGTAGAAAATCCACGTAGGTTCCAGACGACCGAACGCGCCCACACGCGGATTGCCGCCCGCACGTTCGATCGCGGCCAGCAAGAGGTGGTTTTGCTGGTGACGGTCCACGCGTGCCGCCGCCCAGCCGAACAACGCGGTGGTGAAAGTCACTGCGGTGACGGCCACCGCCCAGGCGGCCTGCGGGAACCGCTGCCCGCGCTGCAAGAAAAACGCCACGACGGCTCCGGCCAAGGGGATCAGTCCGATGGCTCCCAGCCACGTCTCGCCGGGCAAGTGCTTCCGGGCGGCAAACGGCATGACGACGGCGATCGTCAGGCCGACCAGACCCAGGGTCAGGATGGCCGTTGCGGGCCAGCGAGGCCAGCCGGCCGCAAGGCCGCGCGTCCAGTGCCGGATGAAACAAGCGGTCAACAAGGCCAACGCCGGGTAACACGGCGTGACGTAGCTGGGCAGCTTGGTCTGGGCCAGCGAAAACAGGCCCACGTAAACTCCGATCCAGCAAACCGCAAACACGTAGCCCGTCGCCCAGGACTTGCGGCGGCGAATTCGCGCTGCTACCTCCGCGACGACCGGCGCTGCGAACACGGACCACGGGAAGAAACCGACCAGGATCGCGACGGGATAGAACCACGGCCCGCCGCCGTGGCCTTCCATCGGTTGCGCGGCACGGCCCAAGTTGTGATCCCAAAAGAAGACCCGCAGGAACTCGCCGTCCGTCTGCCAGCCGACCCAGGCGTACCATGGACCAGCGACGGCCAGCACGATGAAAACAGCCATCAGCGGCCGCATCGACCAGCAGGTGCGGAGGAAATGCAGCGGGCCAAGCGGACGCAGGCAACACACCAGCCGCCAGCGCCAGACCGACTGGCCGATTGGCCGGTCGCTTTCAGGCAGCCGCACGATCAGCATAAACATTCCGATCACGGCGGTCGGCAGGACCGCGCCCACGGGCCCTTTGGCCAGGACCGCCAGGCCCATCACGCCGTACATCGCCGCGACGTTCGCCCAGTGTCGCGGGAAGTACGTCCCGTCCGCAGGAAACGCGCCGAGCACATAGACCAACAGGGCCGCCGTGGACAAAAAGATCAACGTCGAGTCCGGCGTGGCGATCCGGCCCGCCATCGCGAACATCAAGCTGCTGGCCAAAATTATTGCGGCCCACAGACCGATTCGCGCATCGAACAGTCTGCGGCCGATCCCGTAGGTGGCCAGAGCCGTCCCAACCGCCAACGCGGCGGACCAGAACCGGGCCGCGAATTCGTTCACCCCGAACACGTGGTAGGAGGACATGATCAGCCAGTACAGCAGGACCGGCTTGTGGGCGCGCAACTCCGCATTGAAGACGGGCACTCCCCAGTCGCCGCGTTGCATCATTTCCAGCGCACAGCCGGCGTTTCGCGGCTCGTCGCGGTCCCACAGCCGGCTGCCTCCCAGATTGGAAAACAGCACCACGGACGCAACGGCCAGGATGATCCCACCGTGGATGCCGGTCCTGACCAGCCCTCGATCTTGTTGCTTCGACATATCGTCTGCCCACTCCGTAATTGCGTTCTAACGGGCGTGGAAGTCTAGAAAAACTGGCGATGCCAGACAAGATCAATCTGGATTAAGCCCCCCAGGCGTGCAGGTCCGCTGGCTGGCGTCGTCCCCCTGCCGGCCAAGAGACTCTGTAGTAAAATCCGCCGCTTGTGGGCAAAGCCCAGGCGGGACAAGAGCCGATCGTCCGCGATCCGAAGCAGGCCGTTCTCTCCGGAGGTCTTCGTGTTTTTCGTGTTTGCCGTCATTTCGATGGCCGCCTATGCGCTGCACGGCGTGTGGATGGCTCCCTACTATCGCCGGTACGACCAGTTGGCCGTAGTGACGATCCGCGGTTGTGGAATCAGTCTGGCGATGTTGCCGGGACTGCTGATCTCCGGCGCGGAGGGAGTGGCCGCTGCCCGCAGTCAGCTGGCCTGGATTCTGGCTGCCTCGGCCACGGCCTTGCTGGGCAACTGGGCAGCCGCCAATTCGCTGCGCCACCTGCCGATCGGAATCGCCACGGCGCTGAACATGAGTCTTTCGACGCTCGTCTCGGCGCTGCTCAGCGTCCAACTGCTCGGCGAACCGCTGGCGCTCAGCCAGATCGCATGGATGGCCTTGATTTTCGTCGGCGTGTTTGGACTGGGCGCTGCCAAAAGCCCGCCGAACGCGTTGGGGCAAGCCTCGGTGTCGAAGGGATTGATGTTTGGCGTCATTTTCGGGCTGACCTTGGGGGTCGGATTCACGATCATCACGCGCGTCTCTCGCTCGATCGACCCGCTGCTGGCCGGATGTTGCTGGGAGTCCACGATCACTTTGCTGGGAGCGACGGTCTTGTTCGCC
The DNA here is from genome assembly GCA_012515235.1 of Candidatus Anammoximicrobium sp. Lineage (GTDB taxonomy): Bacteria > Planctomycetota > Planctomycetia > Pirellulales > Pirellulaceae > Anammoximicrobium. The sequence goes on along the minus strand of JAAYYU010000076.1, from coordinate 24,215 downwards.
CGCCGGTCGGTCTGGGGACGGATCGCGAGCCTGCCGTCGCGGCGTGCTTGCGGCTGGATTCTGCTGTACTGCATCCCCGGCGCGGTGGGCACCGGCTGCTATGCGCTGGCCGTGGCGACCGGCCCGCTGGCGGTGGTGGCTGCCGTGCTCGGCACCACGATGGTCGCGTCGTCCATCCTGGCATGGTGGATCTGCGGCGAGAAACTGAGTTGGGTCCAATGGTCGTTTGTCGCCTTTGTGTGCGGTGCCGTGGTGGGGATGCGTTTTGCGTCGGGATGAGAACTTTCTGCAGATCAGGCCGGTGCCGGGCCGCGTAAAGACACGCGCCGCGGCGGGGCGGAAAGGCCTTCTTACGCGGAATTTGTCGTCCGGGCCATTTCGGACGCAGTCCCTGGTTACGAGGCTCTGCCTCGTAACCCACTGTCCGCGAGGCACTGCCTCGCATCCGGTCGGCAGAGCCAAAAAGACAATGCGTTCCCAGGCGGAGCCTGGGAACGAGATGCACGAGGTGCCGCGAGATGTGCACAGCCGTGCCCGTTGATCCTCAAGCTTCGAGTTCAGCTGGGAGTGCAGTCCAGGACCTGGTTGATGGCCTCGAAGATCTGTTGAACGCGGATGGGTTTGGCGACATAGGCGTCCATGCCGGCCTCCAGACAGCGTTCGCGGTCGCCTTTCATGGCGTGGGCGGTCATGGCGACGATCGGGATATGCCGTCCGGTCTCCCGTTCGCGGGCGCGGATGGCGGCGGTCGCTTCGTAGCCGTCCATCTCCGGCATCTGTACGTCCATCAGGATCAGATCGAACTCCTGCGTGTCCAGGGCCGCCAGGGCTTCCCGGCCGTGGTTGGCCAGCGTGACTCGGTGGCCGTGTTTCTCCAACAAGCCGATGGCCAGCTTCTGGTTGACAGGGCTGTCCTCTGCCAACAGGATGCGCAACAGCCGTCCGCCGGGAGGCGGCGCGGGCGACGTCGGCTCCGCCGGCGTTTCCTCGTCTACCGCGTTGACGCCCAAGGCCAGGACGATGGCGTCAAACAACTCGGATTGCTTGATCGGCTTCAGCAGATAGGCGGCGATGCCGAGTTCTTCGCAACGGGCGATTTCCCCTGGGCGGTCGCCGGAGGTCAGCATCATGATCAGGGTGCTGCCGAGTTCAGGGTCTTGCCGGATTTGCTCGGCCAGCGCAAAGCCGTCCAGGTCCGGCATATTGGCGTCGGTCAGGACCAGCGGAAACGGCTCTCCGGCGCGAAAGGCCTCGCGGAGCGTCTGGACGGCATGCCGGGCGCTGCCTGCGGAGCGCGGACGCATGTCCCAGTTGCGAAGAATTGCCTCCAGGATCTGGCGATTGGTCGCGTTGTCGTCGACGATCAAGACGCGCGTGTGTTGGACGGCGACGGACGGCTTGGGCAGCGGCTTGCCCTGCGCCAGGCCGAAACGCGCGGTGAAATGGAACATGCTGCCCCGGCCCACCTCGCTGTCCACCCCGATTCGGCCTCCCATCAGCGTCACCAACCGCGAGCAGATGGCCAGGCCCAGCCCCGTCCCGCCGAACTTCCGCGTGGTTGACGTGTCGACCTGCTCGAACGCCTCGAAGATCGCGTTCAACTTGTCCGCGGGGATGCCGATTCCCGTGTCGCGGACGGAGATGGCCAACTCGGCCTCGCGCTCCGTCCGAGAGCGGCAGCTGACTTCGACGACGACTTCGCCGGTTTCCGTGAATTTGATCGCGTTGCCGACCAGGTTGACCATAATCTGTCGCAGACGCCCCAGATCACCGATCAGGCGTTCGGGCACGTCGGGGTGGATCTCGCAGGCCAGTTCCAAGCCCTTGCGGTGGGCGCGGAAGGCCAACGACTTGAGGGCGTCGCCCAGGCTTTCGCGGAGTTCGAAGTCGCAGGACTCCAGACTCAATTTGCCGGCTTCGATCTTGGAGAAATCCAGAATGTCGTTGATCACCGACAGCAGGGATTCGCCGGACTCCAAGACCAGCTTCAGGTACTCGCGTTGGGACGCCATCAATTCGGTGTCCAGCACCAGTTCGGTCATGCCGATGATGGCGTTCAGCGGCGTGCGGATTTCGTGGCTCATGTTGGCCAGGAAGTCGCCTTTGGCGCGGCTGGCGGCTTCCGCGGCTTCTTTGGCGATCCGCTCCTGCTCGGCGGCCTGCTTCTGGCCGGTGATGTCGTGCGAGATGCCGAAGGTGCCGACGATCCGGCCGTCGCGGTCGCGGAGGGGCAATTTGGTCGTCGAGACCCAGACGCGGCGGCCGTCGGGCCACGTCAAATACTCTTCCTTGCCGATCAGCGGTTGGCCGGTGCGGATCACTTCGGCTTCGTCCGCGAGCGTCTGCCGCGCGTGCTCGGCGGGAAATACGTCGGCGTCCGTCTTGCCGATCGCCTCGGCCGGATCGCTCAGCCCAGAGCGGATCGCCTTGGCCCGGTTGACGCGGAGATAGCGGCCTGCGGCGTCCTTGAAGTAGATGCTGTCGGGGACACTGTCCATCAGGCTGTGCAGCAGGTACCGCTCGGTTTCCGCTTCGTCTTCGACGCGCTTGCGTTCAGTGATGTCGCGGGAAATGCCGAAGGTGCCGATGATTTCTCCCCGGTGGTTGCGCAGCGGCACTTTGGTGGTCGACAGGTAGGCCGCCGGGCCGTGCGGAGACGATCCGCTTTCTTCCTTGGCGATGATCGGTTGGCCCGTCGTCATCACCTGTTCCTCGTCCGCCCGATACTGTTCCGCCCGCCGGGCGTCGAAGAAGTCGGAGTCGCTCTTCCCGACGGCGGCGGCGGGATCGTCCAGGCCGAGATAAGCGGCCAGGGCGCGGCTGAGGCGGAGAAACCGGCTCGCGCGGTCCTTGAAGTAGATATAGTCGGGGGAGTGTTCGAGCAGCGTTTCCAGCAAGAACCGTTCGTAGTCCAGCTCGGCGGTGCGGCGGACAACCAACTGCTGGACTTTCTCCGCGCGGCCCAACAGCGTGTTGGCGTACGTCGTCAGCAGCGCGGTCAGCAGCAGTCCAAAGCACAGACTGATGACCGGCAGAACCCCGGCCTGCTCGGCCAGGTACTCGACGGTGGGCACGCATTCGATCGACCAGGCATGTCCGGGCACATTCAGACTGACGGCTTCGGACGTCACCGAGAGCCTCGGCAGAGACTCGACGGCCGAAGAAAACTCGGTGTCCCGCGTCTGGCTGTGATAGACGCACATCAGGCGGCGGCCGCTCGCCGGCCTGTGGTCGAACATCCGCACGTCGATGCCGGGCGGGAACAGGTTCAGCGATCCGGCCAGCATCTCGTCGCAGCGAATGAGCACGGCCAGCAGGCCGACGAGTTGTTGACGTCGCTGCTGCCGAACGTCCGCTCCATCGCCCGAAATGCGTTCGGCGTACACGGCGCGGAAATTGAACAAGATCTTGGCGCCGTCCGGATCGTCCGGCCAGTCCAAGGCGGCCGTGACCGTCGGCCGGCCTTCCTCGATCGCCCGGACGATCGATTCCTGAAGATCGGGAACGCTCGCCAAATCGAGCCCCAGCACGGCCTGTTGCTGGGGCATCGGCTCGGCAAAGTAGATCGGCATCAGATCGCGGTCGGAGGCGTTCGGCGTCTTACGCAATTGGCCGTCGGCGGACAGGTTTTTGATCTCGTAGTCGGGAATCCCCGTCGTGCGCGCCGCCTCTTCGTACAAGGACCGCTCGTCGGGCCGAAAGTGCGGAATCCAGTACACGGCGCGCACGTCGGGATTGGCGGCCAGCAAGCGCTCGGCCACTTCGCGGAAATCCTCGCGGCTGCCGGGCTGCCCCTGCCGGACGAACGACGATAGCCGGTAGATGGTGACGACGTCGCTCTGGAGTCGCTGTTCGATGAGCCGCACCCGCTGCGAGGCGTCCGCTTCCAGCCGCGCGCGGACCAGTCGCTCGTCCTTCGCCCGCAGCGCCCCATAGGCCAGCAGCGACAGACAGACTCCGCTGGCCGCGATCAGTGTCAGAAGGACCACCCGGCGTTCTTTGGATTGTGAAGCAGAGAGACTGGACATAAGTGAACTTGTCGCAAGAGGGCGATCCCCAAATGTCCGGCGAGGGCTACCGGACAAGCCGCGTTCGTTCGCGTTTCAAGGTCTCTGGTACGATCCTATCATAACATGGACCGGGCTCGTTTTCGCGAGTCAATTCGGTCCAAATGACGGCCGCTCTGGATGCCGCGCCGAGTCCGCTGAAGGTCAAAATGGGCGAAATGCCGGGCCGGATACGAAACGGCCCGCCAAGTTTTTTTCGTGCGCAAGTTCTTGTCGGCCAGTCCATTTGGGCAACGGCTGAAGAAATCTTGCAGGTTTCCAGCGCTCCTTTTTCGCCGGCGAGCGTTCTTAGGAATGGACACCGTGGATGTTCCGCTCGCGGCGGAAAGACCGTCGCGGGCGTTTTGGACTCGGGGGCACCTGCGTACGAAGCACCAGATTCCCGCCTTCTGCCCCTGGTTTTTCCAACCTCACCGTCCCGGAGAAAGCGACATGAACGCGCCCTCTTCCGCGCTCCGGCGACGAGACCCGCTCCGCGTCTTGCTCGTGGAAGATGCAGTGGTCCACCAGAAACTGGCGACAAGTCTCCTGCGGCGCCAAGGCCACTTCGTTACCGTCAGTCAGAACGGCAAAGAAGCGGTCGATTTGCTGGAGAGCCAACGGTTTGATCTGGTGCTCATGGATGTCGACATGCCCGTGATGGACGGCCTGGCCGCGACCAGCGTCATCCGTGAGCGGGAGAGCAGGCAGGGCGGACACACGGCCATCGTCGCGGTGACTTCCAGTTCCGGTCCCGAAGAGTGCCTGGCCGCCGGCATGGACGCGTACATCGCGAAACCACTGCAGGGCGATTCCTTCGCCCGCACCGTGCAGCAGGTGCTGGGTTTGTAGACGCGGCTCCACGAGGGCCGCGTCTACCCACGAACGACCGAGTCCGACGGACCTTTCCGCCGCGCGCTACTTCAGCCCGCGCAGCGTTTCCAGAATTTTGACGCGCATCGCGTCGGCCAGGGTCCGGTCCTTGGGGTCTGCCCAGCGCAGCTCGTTTACGCCCCCGGCGGACAACACTTGGCGAGCCCCGCCGGCCAGCAGCTTTTCTGCCGCGACGACCGCGGCGTCCGAGCGCCCGGCGGCTTTCGCGCGGGCCACCGCGGCGCGGAGCATCACCCAGTACTCATAGTCCTCGGCGCTCTCCCGGATCGCCTCCATGTGCTTGCCGGCGGTGACCGACGTATCGTCCAGGAACAACGGCGTAAACGGCCCCGCCGCGGCGAAGTATTCGTTCCACGAAGACGCGCCGCAATTGTCGCTGAACGCCCAGAAGAACGAGCCCGTGGCGCCCTCCTGCCAGCACTGCCATGCCTGCAAACGGTGGTAGGCGTAGGGGTCGAGCAGCCGCGCGGGGCCGGAGCAGGAGTAGAACTGCAACTCACGCCCGGCCGCTCGCTGCCGGTCGTAGAACTGGGCGAAGGCTTTACCGCCTTGCAGCCACATGGGGCGATTGGGGCAGAGGACGCTGCACGCCTCGAACAACTCGGCCGGCGCCTTGGCCGGGTCGCGATACGTGGGGTCCTCCCAGATCAGCACCTCCGGCTCGGCGGCCCGGATGGCCCGCGCCCACGACAGTAGCGGACCGATTTCCGAGCCCTCATGCGGCTCGTCGTGAATCAGCAGGCCCAATTGGTCCGGCCGGATGCCCTTGCTCCGCAGGTGGGCGACCCAAGCTTTGATCCACGTGCCCACCCGCTGGCCGAATTCGGGAGAACCCAACGCCGCACCACCCAGCGAACTCTGAATCCCGCCGCCGTAATCCGCTACGGCCAGGAACACCATATATCGCTTGGCCTGCGGCCAGAGCGCGATCCAATCGTCCAAAGCCTTCGTGTCCAAGCGGATCACGTTCGGGTCGGTGCGATCGAACTCGAATGAGCGCAGGACGCTGCCGGTCGCCCAGGGCGCGTTGACGAACCGCTGCCGCAGGTGCTCGACGAAGGCGGCGCGGTTCTGCGGCGTGATGCCGCGGCCGCCGCCGTGGTTCGTATAACTCCAGCCGCCCAGGCAGAGCGTGGTCTGTTGCGGGAACTCGAACGGCCAGACGTTCACCCGGACTGGGACCGTCAGCGGCGGCTGGCCCGGCGTTTCGGCCACCACCGACCCCGCATACTCGCCGGCCGGCACGTCCGTCACGTGCCACGTCATCCACACCTGTCGGACCAGTCCTGGCAGTACGGTCACGGTCCAGCCGTCGCCGGCGCGGCGCGCTTCGGGCAGCGCGGCGGCCACCGGCACGCCTTGCGACGTGTCCGTCCACTGGACTTCATGCACGGTCACGTACGGCGGCAGCGGCGATTGCGGCAAGTCGCGTAAACGGAGCCGCACTTCCAGCGGCGCGTCCGTGCTGTTGGCCAGGTTCAACGCCGCCGCGCGGTACTCGCCCCGCATCGCGTGGACTTCGACCGGCCGGGACGGCTCACGCTCCGGGAGCGCGATCGGTTCGAGCGGATCCCAGAGCACGGGAACCCAGGCGGACAGCGGAGCGTGTCCCAAGTTTCTCCACAATTCTGCCTGGACTCGAAACAGCGCGGCGTGGTTCGGCGTCAGCGGCAGTACGGCTCGGAACGACGCATCCACAGCCAGACGCTCAGGCGGCGCCGCGGCGGTTGCCAATTGGGCCGCGAGCTGGGATCGAACCGCGCCGTCGATGTCGGCTGCCAAAATCTGCTTCTTCAGAGCCGCGCCGTCCAGGTCCAGACGTTGCGTCACCGCGCGGAGAATGCGGCCCTGCTCGAACAGCGCCTGGGCGTTGGTCGATTCGCCGCGTCCACGCTGCGGGTCGATCAGCGTCTGAGCCCCGCGAAACACTTCCACTTCGTCGGTAAAGGTGTACGGCCCGCCGGGCAGCGGGACGATCATCAACTGGACGTAACGCCCCCAGGTCCGCAACTCGCGCGTCACCAGCCGCCGAATGGCGTACTTTTCCGGCCATGGGCCGTTTTGCTTACGGTCCAGGGCCACCAGATCGCCCGCGTTGTAGAACGCCCGGCCGTCGTCGCTCACCAACACGTACACGGCCAGCGGCCAGGTGACCCCGGCCACGCCGGCCGCCGTGGTCATCGACACGCCGGAGACCGGCTGCACTTCGCCCAAGTCGATCGTGACCGACGCGTAGCGGATCGATTGCCAGCCGACCGTGCCGGGCTGCGTCCAGAAGTAGGCCGCGGTCGTCTTGCCATCGGTCAGTTGTTCCCGATCGCCCGGGTCGGTGCAGAGCCCGTAGCTCGGCTGTGGGTGCAGCGTGTAGCTCTTGCCCAACGCGATGTTCTCCGCGGGGTCGGACGCCGCTCCCGTTTCGGCGGCAGACAGCGATGATGGAATCAGAGCGAGCAGCGACGCCGACAGCGTGAAGGCGAGCAAGCGTCCCGGAAGCAAAGATGACATGTGGCGGGTCTTCATGGCAGAATCTCCAAGCGAGGACAGGTAATTCGGCGCAGTCAGGGCGGGAAAACATTCGTTCAGCCGCAGGCCAGCATGATACGAGCACGACGCGCAAGCGAGTGGCTCCGATTTTCACTCACGCTCCTAGCAAGACGCTATCCTACCAGAATCGCACTTCCCAGGTAACCGGGATCTTCTCGAACACGGGGGCACGCGGCTAGAATGACCGGCATCCAAGTGCTCGAACCAAGCGGAAAGGGATTAGCATTATGACTCCTCGCCAGCGCGTGCTCGCAGCGTTGAATCACGAACCACCGGACCGAGTGCCGATCGACTTGAGCGGCCATCGCTCGTCGGGTATCGCCGCGATTGCGTACCGCAAGCTGCGAGCCGCGATGGGCCTGCCGGAGCGCACGATCCGCGTCTACGATCCGGTGCAGCAGTTGGCGATTGTCGACGAGGACGTACTGCAGCGGTTCGGCGTGGACACGATCGAAATGGGGCGCGGGTTCGCGCTGGAGGACGAACACTGGGCCGACTGGACGCTGCCCGACGGCTCGCCCTGCCAGATGCCCGCTTGGGCGCTGCCGGAGCGCGAGGAAGGCCGCTGGATCATGCGTTCGCCCAGCGGCCGCATCCTGGCCCAAATGCCTGACGGGGCGCTGTACTTCGAACAATGCTATTGGCCGTATCTGGAAGTGGACGACCTGGAGAAACTCGAAACGGCGCTCACCGAGAACATGTGGTGCCAAGTCAAATCGCCCCCCGGACCGCTGATCGAAGGCGCCGGCGGCCTGCAGCGTTTGGCCGAGGGGGCCAAGCGGCTGCGCGAGCGGACGGATCGGGCCATCATCGGCTTGTTCGGCGGCAACCTGCTGGAAACCGGCCAGTTCCTGTATCGCAACGACGGGTTCTACATGCTCCTGGCCGGCGACCCGAAACGGGCCGTGGAATTCCTCGACCGGCTCGTGGCCCTCCACCTGCAGAACTTGGAGAAGTTCCTGTCCGCCGTCGGGCCGTACATCGACATCATCCTGTTTGGCGACGACTTGGGCATGCAGAACGGCCCGCAGATTTCGCCGCAGATGTACCGCGAGTTGTTCAAGCCCCGGCATTCGCTGCTGTGGCATCGGGCCAAGGAACTGGCGCCGGTCAAAGTCATGCTGCACTGCTGCGGCGGCGTGCGGGAGTTGCTCGACGACTTGATCGAAGCCGGCTTAGACGCGATCAATCCGGTCCAGATCAGTTGCCGCGGCATGGACGCCCGCGGTTTGAAAGCCGACTTCGGCGACCGGATTACGTTCTGGGGTGGCGGCTGCGACACCCACAAGGTCCTGCCCACCGGCACGCCGGATGAAATCCGCCGACACGTCCAAGAGCAGATCGCCGTCCTCAAACCAGGCGGCGGTTTCGTGTTCCAGCAGGTCCACAACATCCTGGCCGACGTGCCGCCCGAAAACGTGCTGGCGATGTACGAAGCGGCCCAGGAAGCGGCGTGAACTTGGAGTGCGGGGATGCATCACCGCACTCTTAACGCGGCCTTGTGGCCGAAACCAAAGGGCTCAGACGTACAGAATTCAATTTTGCCGGAGTTGGACTTTACCACGTGGTTGACGGGTTACCCCGGCAAAATTGAATTCTGTACGTCTGAGCCCAGGATGCGCGCATCCCGCCAGCTAGGGCCCTACGCGAGCGGGCGGCAGCGAATTCCGGAAGAATCGTCCCGCAGCGGTGGTTTTCTTGTGATGAGTCAGAACGCGGCTGACACGCCCCATCCCGTGGGACCGGAACTCTTGGGCCGGCTGCTCGATCGGCATGCGGCGGCGCTCGAACTCTATGCCGCCCAGTGGTGCGATTGCCCGGAGGATGTGTTGCAGGAGGTCCTGTTGGAATTGGTCCGGACGCGCAAGTCGCCGGAGAACTTGCTGGCTTGGCTCTTTCGTGCCGTCCGCTATCGGGCGATCAATGCGGGCCGGTCGCGCCGCCGCCGGGAACATCACGAGGCGGAGGCGGCCCGGAGCCGGTCCATGGTCCTCGTCGCGCCGCCGGACGAATCGCTGCCGCCGGAGGACCTGGCGGCCGCCATCGCGTCGCTGCCGGACAGCGAGCGTGAGGTCGTGGTGGCTCGACTTTGGGGAGAATTGACGTTTTCTGAAATCGGCCAAGTCACGGGGACCTCCGAGAGCACGGCCTATCGCCGCTATCAGGAGGCCCTGGCGCGGCTTCGGGAGAAGATAGGGCATCCAGCATGTATCCAGAAAAACGCACCGTAGATCCGGAGTTGGCCGAACTCGAATCCCAGTTGCAGCGATTCCGTCCCGGCCCCAGCCGCTTGGACCGAGACCGGCTGATGTACCTGGCGGGTCGCACGACGGTCGAAGGCGAGCGCGGGTTCGCGGGCGCAGGGTCCTTTGGCCGACGTCTTTGGACAGGCGCGTTCTGGGGCATGACGGCGGTGGCGGCGAGTCTGCTGGTCGCCCTGGTGATTCAGAGTCAGGCGAACCGGTTGCGGCCATCTCCCGTTGGCCAGCAGTCCCTGCCCGCGCTCGCGGCAGAGCAGCCCAGGCCCGAGCCCAGCGGGCACCCGGAGCTGCACAAGCCCCGCGAAGTATCACCCGCGGAGGCAGAGCCGTCGCGCCGCCCGACCGTCGCGCAATCGCCTGGCCTGGATGCCCGGCCTTTCCGTTTTCGTCGGCCAGACGAACTGGCTCGGAGGCTGGGACGGCTCGACTCCGAGCCGGCTTCGGACTCGCGGCCGGCTTTCCCCAATCAGCCAATGGCGGGTTCAACGGCCGAGCTGCGCAGGCAACTCGACCAATTCCAGCGTCTGACCTGCTTTCAGTACCGCAGCATGCTGCTGCAGGAATGGACGCGTCCGCCATACGGTGCCGAAGTCCCGTCCGCAAATCGCAATCCATCGGGGGCGTGAAACATGAGGTCTGGTGTCTCTGCTTCATTTGTTTTGGTTTTCCTGATCGTGGCGACGACCGTTGCCTACGGCGGCGAGTCTGCTTTGGGCGGAGAGGAACCGGCGATTCGCCTGCTCCTCTCCCCTGCACCTCCGCCCGTGCCCGCGCTGAAGTACCAACTGTTGCCGACGATGTACGAGCGCCGGCCCGGAAACGCCGCGGTCTTCTACGGCCGGGTCAAAGCCGAGCGCACCTCGTTTTTCACGAACCAAGAACTCTGGGACAAGATCGAGCGGGCCCAGGACGCGCCGTTGGAAGAAGTGCGCAGCATGGAAGGTCTCTTGACCTATGAGCCCTGGGTGCTCAAGGACTTGGAGCGGGCGGGGCAATGCGCGAGTTGCGACTGGCAATACCCGCTGGCCGAAGACGGCTTCGAGACGCTTGTGCCCGATGTGACCGAAAGCCGGAGGTACGCCAGGCTCTTGAACGCGGGGGCACGAAAGCACCTCGCCCTCGGCGAGTTCGATCAGGCCGTCCAAACGCTCAAGGTCGGCTATGCACTGGCACGCCACACGGCAGACGCGCCCATCATCACGCCTGGGCTCGTCGGGGTCTCGGTCACCGGCTGGATGTCCGATGGGGTGCTGGAACTCGTTCAACAGCCGGGGGCGCCGAATCTGTACTGGGCCCTGACGTACTTGCCGCACCCGTTCTTCGACGTGCGGCGAGCGTTTGAAGGCGAAATGCTGTGCATCGGCTACCAATTGCCTCAGTTGCAGCACGTTGATTCTGCCGTCAAATCCACGGAGCACTGGCGGAGTCAATTGCAAACCACGTTTCAGGTGTTCGAAGAACAACTTGGCAACTCGGAGGAGGACGTTGCCCGGTTCCGGACGATGATGGCACTGCGAATGCTGCGAGGTTATCCGCTGGCCAAGCGGGCGCTGATTGCCGGCGGGATGTCGCCTGCGGAAGTACACGCCATGCCCGTGGGGCAAGTCCTGTTGCTCGAATCCGCTCAGCAGTTCGCCGCGTGCCGTGATGAGCATCTTAAGTGGACAGAGGAACCGTATTGGACCGCTGCCAAGGGTTTGGAGGAGGCCGGGAGGAAGTCGGATCACGCCGACCGTGACTGGGGTGCAGCGCTCCCGGTGATGGCATTCTTTCCCGCCCACCAGGCCGCTGCGGCGGCATTCGTCCGCATTGATCGCCAGATCGCCATGTTGCGGGTCATCGAGGCGCTGCGGCTGTACGGGGCCGCGCATGCAGGCCGGCTGCCTGCGCGGCTGGAAGAGATCGCCGAAGTGCCGATCCCCGTCGATCCCGTCACCGGCCAGCCGTTCGAATACCAGCTCGAAGGTGACGTGGCCCGGCTCGGCGGTCCACGCCACGTCGGCCGGCCCTTGCGGTACGAAATCCGGTTCCGGCCGGAGGGCAGCCGTTAGTCCCTGGGTCAGTTTTGCGAGAGTGGGAGATAAAGCATGCGAACGTTTTTGACCTTGCTGGCGCTCGTTACTTCGGCCAACGCGATCACGGTTGCGGGGGCCGCGGAGCCGGCGATGCCGACCGGTGGTTTGGCGAAAGTGGCTCCCTACGTTGACGATTCCACACGCGTCGTCATCTCCGTCGATCTGTCACGCATCGACGTGTCTGTGATGCTGCGCATGCTGGTGCCGTCACTGCCGGACGGAACGTCGGTCGGAGCCGATCTGCAGCGTTTGCGAACAACCTTGTTGGCGGCCAAGATCAAGGATGTCTACGTGCTCGTCAGCCTGGCGGAACTGCCGCAGCAACCCTGGTTCCTTCTGGCTCCGTGTCCGCCGGACTTGGAGCCGGCAGCGTTGTTTGCTCAACTGCACCGCAAATGGCCCGTCTGGCTCGGCCGAGCCGAGGCCCAAACCGTGCGGCGGATCGACCGCGATGACACGGGGCCGATGTTGTTCATCGGGCTGGAAGAGACTCTCAAACGTCTGACGCACGCCCCGTTCCCGTCCCGGCCGGAGCTTGCGGCGTCTTGGCGAGCCGTCGAGGGGGCCCCGATTCGGATCCTGTTCCTGCCGACCGACGACGATCGGCGCGTCGTCGAAGAGTTGTTCCCGACGCTTCCCGAACGATTCGGAAGCGGTCCCAGCACCGTCTTGACCCGCGGCCTGCGCTGGGCGTCCTGCGGTATTGACGTGACGCCCAAGCGGTCAATCCAATTGATCGCCGAGTCCGCCGATCCGCCGGCGGCCGAGGCCCTGCAGCTGCACTGGACGAAGCTCCTGGCCGGATTGGTGCTGCCGTCAGGGCAATCACGTGTCGCCAGCCAGCCTACTGGCAGCCAGTTCGCCGGCCAGATCGAGCGTCTGGTGCCGGACGTAAACGGCCAGCGACTTGTGCTGACTCTGGATCAGCCAGGAAAAGGACTCGCCGCCTTAGAGGATTTCCTCGCCACGCGGCCTGTCGCCCAGATGGTGATCGGGCACTACGTGACACAGCAACTCCAACAACTTGCCTTTGCGATGCACAATTGGCACGACACCAACAAGCAGTTCCCCGCGCAGGCGAACTACGATGGGAGCGACAGACCATTACTAAGTTGGCGCGTACATCTGTTACCCTTCCTGGGCGACGAAGCCACCACGCTGTATCGCCGGTTCCGCCTCGACGAACCGTGGGACAGCGAGCACAACCGGTCGCTGATCCCAGAGATGCCGCAAGTCTATGCGCTCCCCGGCTCGCAGGTGGCGCGGGAAGGACGAACCTGCTACGTCCGTCCCGTGGGCGAATCGACGTCGTGTCCGGCCCGCCAGCCGATCGCCTTCCGCGACATCACCGACGGCACGAGCGCTACGGTCATGATCGTCGAGGTGGACGACAAACATGCCGTCGTTTGGACCAAGCCCGAGGATTGGACGTTCGACCGGGCCGATCCGGCGAAAGGTCTCGGCGGCCACGTCCCTGGCAGCTCGTGGTCCGTCTTCTGCGACGGGGCCCCGCACGTCCTGGAGGAGACTTTCGTCGACCCGAAGCAACTCAAAGCGGCCTTTACGCGCAACGGCGGCGAGCCGCTGGAGTTTCGCCGTCGCATTCAGGGATTGTCCCAGTAGTCACCCCTGGACGCGTCGGCACCAAGAACCGTGGACTGTGACGAGCAGTTCCGCTGTGCGACGGTCAATTGGATGTACGAGGCTGAATTCACTCCAGAAGAGACCTTGAAGCTGTTGGAGGTTGCCGTTCTTCTGGCCAAGGCTCGTCGCGATTGCGTGCTCTCGGATTTGGGCGAACGAATGGAGGCAGAGTGATGAGATCGGCTGAGGCAAGGAAAAACGCGGCCCATCGTTACAACGAACGTCTTGCGGATCTGGTTCTGCGCTGGCGGCGCACCCGGTTAATTCTCATGGGTGTCCTGCTCGTGCTAGCGGCAGCGGTTCATCTAGCGACACACAACATGATGGTTAGCCTGCCGTTCGTTGCCGGGGCGGTGGTCGTGCTTTTCTTCTGGCTCGACGCGAGCGAGCGCCTTCGGGAAATCCGCAAACGCAACTGGCAGCGATTGACGCCTTCCCGCTCCTCCCACGGCTCGCCCGCACAATCTGCACGCACGAATCCCGGAGCCGCCGGACAGCCGAGTTCCGTCTGATCCCACAGGTTTCAGGCCACAGGCACCAGGGAGCGTGATTTGCGCCGAAGCGTCGCTGTGGCATCCTGCTCCCAGAACCGGCTTCTGCGCCCGTGCCCGCGCGCCGCGAAACGGCTATCGAAGCGTGACAATCGGATACGCCTCGTTTCCAACCGACGGCTCGACGACCACGTACGTCTTGCGTAGACGAGCAAAGACTTTTTGTCTTGGCTGTACTCCGCTCGAACGAACTCAGCCTGGACGCTGAACCGTCCGCTGGCGTCCGTCCACACCTGGATTCCGTCCTGCGGGTCTTCCGCAGCGAGCGCCGCACAAGCCAACGTGAACCAGACCGCCAATCCTCGTGCCAATTCAGTTGCCATTGCAGTTCCTCGATCACCGGGTGACGTCGAAAGTTTGTAGCGTAAAGGCAGGAGCGTGTCCAGTTTCTGGGCAATTCACCCTTGACGCACCAGGACGTGTCCTTCAAATTTGATTTTTCGCGGCCTGGGCGTTCAGCGACAGGCAAACGCTCGTCGCCGCGTCATCGTAGAGTCTTGGTTCGTATCATGCGCGCCGTGCGTACATCACGGGCTCAGACGTACAGAATTCAAAATTGGCGGGGTACACGCTTCGACGGCAGCAACGACCAGACGCCGCCAATTTTGAATTCTGTACGTCTGAGCCCTTTGGTTCCGGCCCGCGGCCGCGTTAAGAGGTGGACTGTGCGCATAAAAATTCTGATCGCCGTTTCGCTGGCCTTTTCCGCCGTGGCCCCGTCTGCCAGTGCGGAAACCGTGTTGTTCGTGTCGCCGCAGGGCAACGACGCGTGGTCCGGGCGTGTGGCGACGCCCGCTGCCGACGGAGCGGACGGACCACTGGCCTCCCTGCACAAAGCGGTTGAGTCGTTGCGCCAGCAAGCGGTGGGGCAACCTCGGCGAATCGTGCTTCAACCGGGCGGATACTACCTTGAGCGGCCAGTGGATTTGGGGCCGGCGGGTTCGGGCCTGACCATCGAGGCAGCCAAGGACGCCCGGGCCGTGCTGTACGGCGGGCGGCGGATCAGCGGATGGCGCCGCGACGGCCAGCAGCTGTGGGCGGCGGACCTGCCGGAGGTGAAGTCGGGCAAGTGGGACTTTCGCATGCTCGCGGTCGCCGATCGTTTGTGTCCCCGTGCGCGGTTGCCCAAGGAGGGGACCTTCTCGCATCTCAGTGAATTCAACGTCCCCTGGATGAGCACGACCGGGGGCGGCTGGCAGCGGAAGCCGACGGCGGAAGAGTTGACCACGATGAAATACCGCCTGGAGGATCTGGGGCCGTGGCTCGATGTCAAGAACGCCGAGGTCACCGTCTATCACATGTGGGACGAGTCCGTGGTCGGGATTGCTCGGAATGACACCGAGCATCAGGTGCTGACGTTTTCCAACCCCGGCGGACATCCGCCCGGTGCCTTCGGAGTGAAGAAGTACGTCACGTGGAATGTCCGCGAAGGACTGACGGAGCCGGGACAATGGTATCTGGACCGCACGGCCGGCAAAGTCGTCTATTGGCCGCTGCCGGGCGAGGACATGGCCAACGTCGCGGTGGTCGCACCTGCGGTCGAGTCGATCCTGCGAATCCGCGGGCAGGCCGGTAAGCCTGTCCGCGACGTGACGGTCCGCGGGTTGACGCTGGCTGTCGCGAACACGCCGCTGGTGGCCGGCGGATTCGGGGCCGGCAACTTCCCAGGCGCTGTCGAACTGACCCACGCCGAGAATTGCCGGCTCGCCGACCTGGAAATCAAGAACGTCGCGGGGCAAGGTGTGCGGGCCGGAAATCTGAAGTCGTGCGAGATCGAGGGCTGCCACGTCCATGACACGGGTGCCTGTGGCCTGAAGTTCGGCGGCGAGTGTCTGGTCCGCAAAAACTTCGTCCACCACGTCGGCCGGATCTATCCCAGCGCGATCGCCGTGTGGGGCGGCGGGGGCAGCGGCCAGCCATGCACGATCGAGCGGAACACGATCCACGATACGCCGTACACCGCCATCGCCTGCGGCGGGGAGGGCCACCGCATTGAACACAATCGCATTTCTCGGGCGATGCAAGTGTTGCACGACGGCGCCGGGATCTACATCACCTTCTGCAAACGCGTCGTCGTCCGCGGCAACTTCATCCACGACATCGACGACACGGGCGGCTACGGCGCCTCGGCCTACTATCTGGACGAGCAAGCCGAAGACTGCCTGGTCGAAGGCAACTTGAGCCTGCGTGTCGCGCGGCCCTCGCACAACCACATGGCGCGGAACAACACGCTACGGGGCAATATCTTTGTTTGCGACGGTGACGCCACGCTGACGTTCCCGCGATCGTCCGACTACCGGCTGGAGAAGAACGTCGTGGTCGCCGGCGGCGCGATCCGGATCACGCGGCCGGAAGCGATCTCCGAGGCGGTGGGCAACATCGCGTTCAGCAAATCGGGCAAAGTGGAGGGAGTCAAGCTGGAAGCCTACCGTCAGGCCGGCTCCCAGCCGCTCGAGTCCGGGGCTGGCTGGCTGCTGGTTGATCCCAAGCTGGTCGAATACGAAAGCGGCCAAGTCCGTTTCGCCTCGGACAGTCCGACCGGCCACGCGAAGATCGAGGCCGTGGACGTCAGCCAGGCCGGGTGCGACGGTACGTGAATCCCTTCCGGCCGAATGGAACTGGCTTTTCTGCGCCGCCGCTGTTCGCCTTTTTGTGCCGCCTTTTCCGGTGCGGTCTCTTTTCCGGTGTACGCGCGAGCTTTCCGTAGTATAGTGGTAGTTGACGACCTCCTCTGCCCAGACTCACGGATTCTCAAAGCCCTGACACCCAGAGAGAAACGGGGGAATCCCGATGTCCGATCTGACGAAGCCCGATTCGACGCCGGTGTCGAGTCACTCGTCCGCCCCAACTCGCTTGCTGCGTGTGGGGGTGGCCGCGATGGATTTGCGTTTCGCCCACTGCCCCATCTTGTGCGGCCATTACAGCGGCGATGCGATCGCCGGCGCCGAATCGCAGATCGATCGATCGCTGGTCCAAGGCGCCTTGCGGCGTCGCGAGCGACTCGGCGCGTACGCCGGCGAAATCGGGACCAGTGCGGTGGTGCTGATTCCGAGAACGGAGAAAGATGTCCGGCGTGGGACTGGCAAGGGCGCAGTGATTGTGGGGTTGGGAGAGTGGGGCAAGCTGTCAGCCCGCGAGGTGACGGAGACGGTGCGGGCCGGTGTGGTGCAATACCTCCTGGCGAGCCTGGACTGCGAGGGGGGCCGCGCGGCGACCGCGGGCAGCCAGGGATCGGAACTTGCGCTGGCCAGCCTCTTGATCGGCTACAATTCGACGACGAACATCAGCGTCGAAGGGTCGGTCGAAGCCATCGTGCGCGGCGTGTGCGCGGCGAACCGGCAGTTCGAGGAGGCAATGGGAGCAAGGCTGTGGATCGGCCAGTTGGAGTTCCTGGAACTTTTCCTGGACGCCGCGATCACGGCCGCGAGTGCCGTGCGGTCTTTGCCGCGGCATTTGGAGCACGAATTAAAGGGACTTGGCACGCGGATCGAGGCGGCCGGGGAGTTGCGGGAGGGCGACGGCGTGCGACCGCGTCTGCAGGTCAGCAATCCGTTTGGCTATTGGCCACGGCTTATCGTCACGGACCCTGACCGCAACGATGAGGCCAGTCCGCCGCCGCCCGCTGACACGGTGCCGGCCAGGCGTCTGAAGTACGTCCTGCTGTCTGAGCGAGCCCGTGCCGAAGCCGTCGTACAGCAGCGTCAGCCGGGACTGATCGAGTCGCTGATCCGGGACGCGGTCGCGGACGGCAGCTTCCATCGCGACATTTCCCGGACGCTGTTCCAACTGATGCTCCCGCTCGACTTGAAGGGCGCCGTGCGACAGACCGAGCGGCTGCTGTTGGCCCTCGACAGTTACACGGCCGACCTGCCGTGGGAGATGTTGCAGGCCGACGACGAGCCGCTGGTGTTGCGGACCGCGCTGGTGCGGCAGTTCGTTTCGACCCGCCGCCGGCAGTTCGTGCGGAGTGTCGCGGCCAAGACCGCGTTTGTCCTGGGGGATCCCTCGACGGAGGGCTTCTTCGACCGCTTTGACCTCCCTCGCTCGTCACCCGGCCAGACGCGGTTGGAGCCGCTGACGGCGGCTCGCGACGAGGCCGAGACCATCTGTGGGACGCTGGAAAAAGCCGGCTACCAGGTCACCTTCCTTCCGCCGGACAGCAAGGCGGTCGCCGTGTTGAACGGACTTTTCGACGGGCCTTACCGCATTCTCGCGATCGCGGCCCACGGCTTGGTCAACGCTCCGGCGCGCGACGGCCTGGCCCGCACCGGCGTGGTGCTGTCCGACGGGATTCTGCTGACGGCGGCCGAAGTGGCCCTGATGGAAGTCGTCCCCGACCTCGTGTTCCTCAACGGTTGCCACCTGGGCGAACTTGGTACCCCGCCGCTGGCCCGCAACCAACTGGCCTACAGCCTGGCCCGCGAACTGATCGAAATGGGAGTGCGCTGCGTCGTCGCAGCGGGCTGGGCGGTCAACGATGCGGCGGCTTGCAGGTTCGCCGAGGATTTCTTTCAGGGGATGGTCGCCCAAGGCAGACCGTTCGGCGACGCCGTTTGGGAAGCCCGCAAGGCAAACTACCGGCAATACCCGGACTGGAATACGTGGGGCGCCTATCAAGCTTATGGTGACCCCAGTTACCGCCTGGACCACGAATGCCGCGAACCGGACGCAGTTTCATGGCAGCCGCTGTCGCCAAGAGAGCTGATCGACCGGCTGGAGAGGTTGCGGGTGGACCGCCTGCATGATCCCAAGCTGGAACTGACCGACTTGGCCGTCCAGGCCGACAGGCTGCTGGAGAAGTCTCCCATGCCCTGGCGGGACCTCCCGGAGGTTCAAGCCAAGCTAGGCGACTTATTGGGCGATTCCGGCCAGCAGGGTTTCAAGCAGGCCAGCGAGACGGCGCGCCCCACGTCCCGATCGTCGCCTGGTTCCGCGGGAGCAGCGGCTTCCGGCGGCAAGACATCCGGCCCGCCGACGGAGCTCTCATCCGCCGGCCCGAAGCGGCCGCGGAAAAAGCCGTCGGGACTGCAGTCGCGGGGCGGACGAAAACAGGCGACGAAGACTCGGGCGGGTGGAAAGAAGAAGCGGGGCTGACGGCGCGCTACCGGCCGTCCGGCTTGAGGACGATTTTGCCCGCCAAAGTGCCGGCCTTCTGCAACGTGTTCTGTTCCTGCATTCGATGCGCTTCGGCGGTTTGCGACAGCGGCAGGATGCAGCCGATTTGGGCCTGCAAGCGGCCGTCGGCGAACCAGCGGTTCATGTCGGCCGCACAGGCGTTCAACGCTTCCGGACTGGCCTTGAACATCGCGAATCCGTGCAGCGAGCATTCGTTGACGTAGAACGGGCCGACGGGAAACGGAGGCCGCGCGTCGCGTCCGGCCATCAGGATGATCCGGCCGCGCGGGGCCAGGCAAGAGACGATCGTGTCAAAGTCCGGTTCGCGCCGCGTTTCCCAAAAAACGTTGACCCCGTGGGGCGCGAATCGCTTGACCGCCGCGCCGATATCCTCGGTCGTGTAGTTCACCGCGGCATCGGCCCCCAATTCCAGGCACCGTTTCACCTTCTCGTCGGAACCGCCGGTGGTCAGCACGCGGGCCCCCGCCGCCTTGGCCATCTGGATCACCATCGAGCCGACGCCGCCCGTGCCGCCCGGCACAAAAAGGGTCTCACCGGGCCGGATCTTCGCTTCCCGGAACAAGCCCAAGTGGGCGGTGATGCCGACCAGCGCCGAACCGGCTGCCGTTTCGTCGGAAACGGAATTGGGCGTCGGGTACAACCAGCATTCGTCGATGGCGCAGTATTCGGCGAAGGTCCCCTGGCGTCCCAACAGGCCCTGATTGCTGCCCCACACGCGGTCGCCGATCTGAAAGCGAGTCGCCCCTGGACCGAGTTCCTCGACGACCCCGGCCACGTCACAACCCACGATGAACGGCTGGGGCAGCGGCCAGGCGGCCACCGTTCCGCTGCGGATGTAGGTGTCGATCGGATTGACCGCAACGGCGGCGACTTTGACCAACACTTCCGCGCCTTTCAGCGACGGCTGGGGAAGTTCGCCGTAAACGATGCTCTCCGGCGGACCGGTGCGTTCGACGTAAGCAGCTTTCATGAGTTTCTCGTCCAAGCGAGGGGGCAATCGGAATTCTGTCGGTCCCGCGGTGCCGCGATGGGATGCCTTCCTGCGTAACTTCCC
Source organism: Candidatus Anammoximicrobium sp. (assembly GCA_012515235.1). Lineage (GTDB taxonomy): Bacteria > Planctomycetota > Planctomycetia > Pirellulales > Pirellulaceae > Anammoximicrobium. The sequence continues at coordinate 4,010 of JAAYYU010000076.1, read as the reverse complement.
TGCTCGCGAGCGTCATTGACAAACCTTACGATCAAGTTGGCTGGCGGCCAGTGCCCGCCTTCGATTATCAAAGACGTCTCGCCGATTCCAAGGGCCGACAGGCAGCCGGATCGCCGCCGGTTGGCCGCAGTTGGCCAACGGCGAGGTGCCGCGAGCAACCTTGACACGCTCCGGGCGGTTGCTAGAATCCTAGCATTCACTTAGTCCTTGTCCTATAAGAACTTGCTCCAAGATGAAATGCAATAAGTGTGAGAAGCCCGCGACGTTCCACATCACGGAACGCGTTGGAGGCAAGGAGCAGTGGGAAGAATTGCACCTGTGCGAGGACTGCGCGCGCGAATACCTCAGCCGGTCGAGCGAGCCCCAGGAATCGGAATCGTTGGCCAGTGCCCTGCTGCAGCACCTGAAGATCGGGCAGACGGCCGAAGAGTTGAGCAAGTTGGATAAGAAGACTTGCCCCGTGTGCGGAATCACCTTCTACGAATTCCGCCACCACGGCCGCCTCGGCTGCCCCAACGACTACCTTTGTTTCCAGGAACAGCTGGAGCAATTGGTGGAGAACATCCACGGCGCGACGGTTCACACAGGAAAGCGGCCCAAGAAATCCACGTGCATGCTGGACAAGCAGACGCAGTTGATCCGTTTGCGCCGCGACATGCGGGACGCCGTACATGCCGAGGATTACGAACGTGCCTCGGTGCTGCGGGATCAGATTCGAGAACTTGAAGACGAAGGTAGCTAGGTCGTGAGACTTGAAGAACTCGCTGGGAAGTGTGGCGAGTGGCTGCGTGGTTCCGGGCCGGAGTCGGATATCGTCGTCAGCAGCCGCATTCGCCTGGCACGCAACCTGGCGGACTATCCGTTTATCCGGAAATGCACCGGACTGGATCGGGCGGCGATTGAAAAGACGCTGCGCGACAAGTTCGCGCAGATCCCCGGCTTTCGCGACGTCGCCTACTGGGACGTCAACGGCTTGCCGGACGTCGACCGGCAGTTCCTGGTCGAGCGGCAGCTGATCAGCCGCGAGCATGCCGATGCGGACGGCGCCCGCGGCGTCGTGATTGACCCGAACGAGCAGTTCAGCCTGATGGTCAACGAGGAGGACCATCTGCGGATCCAAGTCATGCACAGCGGCTTGGACCTGCCCAGCGCCTGGGAGCAGATCAATCGCATCGACGACGTCATGGAGGAGCACGTCTATTACGCCTTTCACGAACGTCTGGGCTACTTGACGGCGTGCCCGACCAACGTGGGCACGGGGATGCGGGTCAGCGTGATGCTGCACTTGCCCGCGCTGGTCCTCACGCGGCAAATCGAAAAAGTCTTCCGCAGCTTGCACAAGATCAGTCTGGCCGTGCGGGGCCTGTACGGCGAAGGCTCGCAAGCGATGGGGGACTTTTACCAAGTCAGCAATCAGATCACGCTGGGCAAGACGGAAGCCGAGTTGATCCAGCAGGTCAGCGAAGTGGCACCGGCGTTAATCGAGTACGAACGCAAGGCCCGCCAGTACTTGGTGGACGAAAGTCGCCGCGAGTTGCACGACCGGGTGAGCCGTGCGTACGGCCTGCTGTGCACGGCCCAAACGATCAGCAGCGAAGAGACGATGCAGTTGTTGTCCAGCGTGCGGATGGGCGTCAATCTGGGGCTGATCCGCGACGTCGCGATTCCCACCGTCAACCAGCTGTTCATCCACACCCAGCGGGCCCATCTGCAGAAACTGCGCGGCATGGAACTGGATACCATCGAACGCGACATCGAGCGCGCCAATTATCTGCGCCGGCACCTGAAGGGCGGTTCTACCAGCGACGGACCGGGACAGAACTGAGCGCGCGACCAATTTGCGATTTCCGAAGCCGTCGCGTAACGCGGCGGGCTCCCAGGCCCATCCCGCCCTGCGGCCAACCGCCCGCCCCGCGGCCGCTGTTATCCGGCGGCGCCGGGCCGAGCGGTCAGCTTCCGCGCGCCGCCCAAGTGCGTTTCCTGAGTCCTGCCGTCAGCTCCGGTGATCGGCACCGGCCCGCTGCCGTGCAGGGAAAACGTCGATGCCGCGTTCGTCGCGACGAGCGACAATGGCGTTGACGGACACGCGCCGCCAGGAGCCGCAGCGAAGCATCCTTCGAGACACGATGGTCGCCTCATCAAAGCAGCCATCACACTCCGTGCAAATGATCAGCAACAGACGCTGGACAGGTATCCGCCTGTTGAAAAAAAGACGCGCCTGTCGCAACAAACGAAACAAGTGAAACAGGGACAGGCACCTCGCGGGCACCTCGTGGTAGTCGTTTTTCCCATCGTTGTTCCAACGCCGCTCGGAGCGCCCTTTTTCCGCAGTCGTTTTTTTCGAACGTTGCTAACGGCCCGGCGGTGCTCCCGGCTGACGCTGGGCCGCGTCGATGAATGCCAGCATGTTCTCCAGCGGCACGTCGCCTTCGACCGCGTGCGCCGGGGCAAAGAGATAGCCGCCGGCGCAGCCCGCGGCCAGCAGGCGTTCGGATTCGCGCCGGACGTCGTCTGGCGTGCCAAACGGCAGCGTCCTCTGCGTGGACAAGCCGCCCAGGAAGGCCAGGCGGCCACGGTAACGTTCCAACAGCGAAAATACGTCCATCACTTCCGGCTGAAAGGGGTTGAAGCAGTTGACTCCGGCGGCGACCAGGTCGTCGAACAATTCGTCGACGTCGCCGCAGGAGTGGATCATCACGTACTTGCCGTGCGCGTGGCAGAAGCCGTACAGTCGCCGCAGCACGGGCAGGATGAACTCGCGCCACAGAGCGGCCGAGAATTGCAGGCCCCGCTGTTGGCCCCAATCGTCGCCGAAATAAACGGCGTCGATGTCGTACTGCAGGGCCTCGCTGATCTGTTCGAGATTGTAGTCGGCGATCGCGTTCAGCAGTTCGCGGACAAACGCCGGATGATCCAAAAAATCGATCAGCAGGTTTTCCATGCCGCGCAACGTCCACGCACGCTCGTACAGCGAAAAACCGATTTGGTACACTCGCCAGGAATCGCCTTCGCGCGCCAGTTTGTCCGGAATGTCGGCAAAGAACCGCTGATCGCGAGGGTTCGGGAACTCGTAGCCGCGCAGCGTCGGTTCCGCCAACACGCAGCCCTTGACGATGCCGATATCCTTGTCCACGCTGCGGTCCCACACGACGCCGAACACATCGCGCACGCACTCGTCGCCAAGGTCCTCAAAGAATCCGATCTCCGCGCCCAGGCCGAGCAGGTGGTTTTGCAGGATCGGCTCCAGTTCGGCCGTTCCGAAATGCTGCTCCAATTTCTGGCGAGCTTCCTTGGTAAAACCGAAGTTCCACGGCACGTAGGCGGGCTGCTTGCCATCCAACACCCGCCGAATGACTTCGCGTTTTGTCATCGCCCCCCCGCCTCTGCCGCCTCTTCCGTGTGTCCGGAGCCGAAGGAAGCCTCCGACTACGACAAGCATGTTCCGCACAACGTAACCCTCCGAAAAATCGCTGGCAATCCGGGTGACGGGCCGCTTCGTGGGCCGACAGGCGGTGCCTAGTCCGCTGGCTCACCCTTCGATTTTCCCTAATCCCCCTTTCAAGCTCGGCCGACAACAATTAGACTTTGCGGTTTCCAGAAGTCAAAAACTGCAGTTTCCGACGCGTAGAAGCCAGGAGCTTGCGAAAAGCCCGGTTTCTCAGACCTCAAGGAGCGGGCACCTGCCGCCCGCCAAGGCTTGAATCGCTATGCCGAAGCAAAAGACGCACAAAGGGACCAAGAAACGTTTTCGCCTCACGGCCAAGGGGCATGTGAAGCATCGACATGCGGGAACTAGCCACTTGCAGACCCGTATATCGAAAAAGCGCAGGCGAAATCTCCGTGGGACGACGGTTGTTCATAAGACCATGGAGGCGAATATTCGCCGTGCTCTGGCTGGCAACAGCAACTGATCGGGTTGGCTGCGAATGCGGCCCCGGCATTGGCTGTGGAACTAAGGGCCCGCTGTGGGATGAAGGGCCCGCTGTGGGATGAAGGGCCCGCTGTGGGAT
>JAAYYU010000075.1 GCA_012515235.1 Candidatus Anammoximicrobium sp. | reverse complement strand
TCTCCCGCCGAGGCGTCGTTTGCCAGGTCGACGTCCAAGAAATTCCCGCTGGCGAACGTGATGTCAGCATTCAGGTTCACCGCATCGTTGCCGCCGTCGCCGTTGATGATCAGCGACGCGCCGTAGGCCGAATCGACGCTCGCCACCACCACGACGTCGTTGCCCGATCCGGCGTTGATCGTCAGCGACCCGCTGGGGTTGGCGAACTGGACCGTCTCGCCGCCCACACTCGAATCGATCTGCATCTGGTTTCCGCCCGCGTCCACGATGTCCTGCAGCGTAATCGTTTCGGCCCCGACGTTGAAAGTGAAGACGCGGTGAGCGGCGTCCAGATTGTCGCCGACCGGTTCCAGGCCCGTGTAGCTGATCGTCGAGGCCGGGTCCCCGTCGGAGCCGTCAAGGTCCAGGCTGATGCCGCCGTCGCTCTCGTTCAGGAACGTGTGCGTGATCGTGTGGAACGAACCGCTCCAGGTCCCCGTGTCCAGGACCAGGGCGTCACCCGGCGGCCCGCTCGTCGGATTGCCGCCATGAAAACTCAGCCCGCCTTGGGGGATCGGATTGCCGCCGCTGAAGTCCACCGTCAACGTGTCGTTGCCCGCCAGCGCGTTGACCACAATCCCACCGGAAAACGCCGTCAGGGGAATCGTGACGGTGTTCGTGCCGTTCCCGTCGGCGCCGAGAATCGCCGTCGTAAGGAGATTGTTCGCATCGTGAACGAACAGGGACGTGCCGTCGGTGGACAGCTTGAACTGGTTGTCGGTGTCGCCCCCGCTGCTGTCGGCGATGAGCAAATCGTCTCCGACGACCGACACGCCCGTGGTCGCACTGCTGAGCGAAACAAGGAAGACATCGCCCGTGATGTTATCCGCTTCGAAGGCCAGACTGCCAAGATCGCCGAACAACGCGGCGCAACATCCGTCGGCGATGAGCACGGGATCGGAGGAAAGCCCGTCGTCCGAGTTCGGAAACGGTTCGTACGGCAGCGAACTCAGGTCGGCGGCCAGCAGTCGCCGATCCTCCAACGGTTCAAGCCGCAGTTTGCGGCTGCGCAACTTCCTCGACTGGTTTCTGTGCCGCAACGTCAGCATGTTCTTACGGCTGGTCATGGTCAACATCTCGATTGGTGAACGGTGGTCAGTGGTCGACAAGTCAATGGGTCAATAAGTCAAAAGGCTAACAGGTCGAAAGATCGAGGAAAGACTCTGGCAGGCCTGAGTAATGGTAGCCGTGATTCCTGAACTCTCTGACTTCTACAGTTTTCGACTTTTCCCCCTTTTCACATTCTCTGTCATTCCTAGGATTGGGCACCGAATCTGGCGGTGGAATCAGCCTAGGAGAGTAAATTGGCAGGGTTTGCCAACGTGGACTGTTGGTCGAGCGGCAAGTGGCACAGTTGCTGTCGTAGTCACTCGGACAGCCGCCATCGACGCCGCCTGAACATCTCGACAGCGTCCGTGTGCCATCCTTGGGCTGAGTGCGTTGTCATCCGTAAAACTGGGCTGGAACCAATCGGCCGGAGGGCGATAGCCCCATTTTTTGCGGCTAAAACCGGGGCGAGTGCTCTCCGGATGTTCCGAAGGTCTAGGTTGGAAAACGCCCCGGCGTCTTCTGCAGGCAACGGGCGAAGGGTCTTGGCAGATCCCTCCTCAAACTCGGCTGAGTTCCGATTGAAGCGTGTCCGAAAGCTACTCAAAGGTAGCTTAGGGCCCGAAATCGCCGATGCAAGGAATCCTGGCGAAAATAGGGGGTTTTTTCATTGCGCCGGCTGGACCAATCAGACCGTTTCCCACGCGGGCAAGACACTGGGGCGGGGCGGAGCGAACCGGGCCTCGTTGGCCGTTCGCGGCAAGCGAGTCAACGGCAGACGCGCACCATCCGGCAGGACCAGAATAACGGGCCCTGTTGGCCCTGGCGGCCTTGGAGGTGAAAGGGCTCCAAAGTTACGATGTCGAACCAGGGGGCGAAGTCGGTGCGGATCTCGTCCTCCGTCACTCCCGGCGGACCGCCCCGGATGCCCGATGGTTCAGCCGCGTTGCCAGCCAGCAGCAGCACTTGCGATCCGGGCCTGGTAACTCGAACAAGGGTGGCCAGATAGCCCGCCCCGCTGTCGCGGCGGATGACGTGGTAGCAACCGCGGTCGTAGACGAAATCAAAGGGCTCGCCCTCGCCCGGCCACTGGGTGACGTCGGCGCAGACGAAGTTCACCTCCAGGCCGCTGTTGGCAGCCAGTCGCCGCGCTTGTTCGATGGCGGTAGGCGCGATGTCCAAGGCCGTGACCTGGAACCCTAACTGGGCCATGTGGACGGCCACGGCGCCGCTGCCACAGCCCAATTCCAGGGCGTGGCAGGGGCGGATCAGGCCCGCCTGAACCAGCCCGGCCAGACGGTCGCACTCGCCGGCCATTTCCCACGGCGTGTCGCCGGTTTGGTATTTGGCTTCCCAAGCGTTTTCAGTTTCGTTTGCCATCTGCCGTCCACACAGACGCGAAGGTCGGGTGAAGTAACACGAAAACCGCACCGGGCGACGTCGGCCCCGGCGCGGGCGAAGGCTCGCGCAAGGCTACTTTGCCGCGTCCAACCGCAGGTAATCCAAGCCCACCATGTACGAACGGACGGCCTGGGCGTTGGCCCCGGTGATCGTGAAGGCGATCGTGTTCTCGCCCGCCTGCAGGTCGAACGTTCCCAACGCAACCGGGCCCGTCACGATCACCCGTTTGTTGAAGAAGTCGATCGGCTCGCCTGCTGCGGCCCCGTTGATCGCGACCTGGGCGATGCCGTAGTCGACCGCTTTCAGGAACTGGGCGGTGACCTTGTACTTGCCCGCCTTTTCGACCGGGAATCCCAGCGTCAGCGTCTCTCCCGGTTTCTGGCCGCCCTTCCACCACAGGTGATAGCCGCCGCTGGTCCCGTCCCATTCCTGCGGTTCCACCTTGCCGGTCTTCCGCAAGATCTTCAGGGATTCGCCCTCGATCGCGCCCGCCACTCGGGGCGCCTGGTACGCCTCCAGCGGGCGCACGGCGAGGTCGGCCGGCTGCAGCGGCTGGAACGTGTCCTGGCCGCCCGGCCTGGCGTACCAGTAATCGATCACAAACAGGTTCACCAGGCACTTCTTCCAGTGCCACAGTTCCATGTCGAAACGGAAGTCCTGAGTAAACGGGATGCGGTCCAGGATGTGCCAGCGGTTGACGCTGGTCCGGCCGAAGTTGCCCGGCCCGTCGCATCGCGATTGATTGTGGTAGGCGTGGGTGAACAGGCCGGGGAAGCACCAGGCGTAGCCGTAGTAATCCTCGGTGCCCGTGCCGAAGTGGCTGGGAAACGTCTCGCCGTCGACGTAGATCTTCTCGTCGCCCTCGCCCCACCAGGCTTTGACCGGGTTGTCGATCGCAAAGGCCACGCCCGCGAACACGCCCTGGCCCCGGGCGGTCAGGTAGTTCCAGTCGATCTTCGGTTCCGTCGGCACGTGAAACTCGGCCCGCCATTTGGCGTGGAACAGCATCGTGGCGTCCGTCCAGGCGTGCGGTTGGCTGGCGATCTCGCCCCGCACGGTTACGGGCTGGCCGCCGTGGTTGCGGACGCGGACGTCGGCCGCGGTCTGGAACGGCATGAACCAGCGGGATTCCAGCCGGCCGTCCTTCGTCACGCTCAGCGGCAGCGACTCGTAAGGGTTGAGTCCCGGCGCGGTCCCGAAGAAATCGCCCAGCGGGGCCGCGACCGTGGTCTGGCCGTCGAAGTCCATCTCCAGGACCGTGGACCGCAGCGCGGGTTGGTCGCGGTCCTCGGACGCCGTCCACTGGACGCGCAGGCGACTGATCGCCCGCGGACCAGCCAGACGCGCCAGTTCGGCGGTTCCTCCGGGCGGGACCTGGACCTCGAACGGCTTGGTCTCCGTCCCCGCCTTGTCCGCCGCCTGGCCCGGCGAGTCCAGCCGCGCGATGGTCGCCTCGAGGTCCGACTTCCAAGTCGCGATCTGGTCGGCGGCAAACGACGCGACCGGCGTGCCCTGGGGATAGGTCCGGTAGTTGACGTGATAGTAGAACTTGGGCTGGTCGCTGGTCACTTTGCAGTGCCTGGCGTAGGGAATCGGGAAGTACAGGTTCCAGCCCTTGCTGTACTCGCCCGCGATCGGACGAGGCAGGCCGGGATAGTTGCCGCCCAGCAGGACGGCCATTTCGGCTTCCAGCGCGGGTCGCGGGGCGCCGTCGATGTAGATCCGCAGCGTTCCCGCCGGGTTGGCCGACCAGATGCGGACGATCGCGCCGGGACCGTCTGCGTCCATCATGACGTGCTCTTTGCGGCCGTCCCGCTCCTCGACGCGGAGGAACTGGCCGTAGTCGGCGTTGGCGAACCAGTTTTCCTTCGGCGATACTGCCGCCCGGTCGTACGACGAGAACTGGCGGCAGGTGTAGGCCGGCGCGGGAAACCGGGCCATGCCGGCCAGGTCCGTCATCTCGGCCAGCAGCGATTTCGTGGTGATCGCCCCGGCATCGCCCGCCACGGCGAACGACGCCGACCAGACGATAACGAAAGCTACGACAAGGCCCAACCAGTGCCCCTGTTGTGAACGGGTCTTCTGCATCGTGTTGCTCCCCTCTAACTCGCTTGCATCCCGCATCCTTCAGACCTCTCCCAGCAACGGTGACCGAAATAACATTCCGGTTTCGGCAGGGCAAGGGGTCAGGCTTACAGATTTCAATTTTCGCGGGGCAGGACTTAACACTTGGAAAACGCCTGCGACCGCGAAAATTGAAATCTGTAAGCCTGACCCCAGCCGGTGGACGAAAACGCCAGATTCTTTCCCCACTCGCTGCTACAGCGTCCACGGTTCGCGCATCGGCCGCCCCAGCAGGGCGTTGGCCTCGTCGTCGCCGACGAACTGTTCGGCCGCGGGGTCCCAGCGCAGCTTGCGGCGCAGCTTCATGGCGATGTTGGCCACGTGGCACAGCGTCGCCGTGCTGTGGCCGACTTCGACCGACTCGATCGGATCCTGGCGGCTCTTGACACCGTCGATAAAGTTCCGCACGTGATCCGGGATATAGTTTCGCGACGAGTCCTCTTGCCGCGCCGGGTTACTGACCGGCAAGTGGATTTCGCGGGGACCGATCCGGGTGGTCTGGAGCGATTCGGGCGATGTCTTGACGCCCCGATAGCCGAATTCCACCCAGCCCTCGGTGCCTTCGAACCGAGTGCCGAAACCGGGCTTGGCCGTCTGGCAGATCAGTTCCGTGCCGTTGGCATAGCGGGCGCGGAAGCTGACCTTGGTGGCCGTGGTGAACAGCCCGCCCGGCGCCGGCCACTCGGCGCCCGTGTCCTCGAATTCGACCGGCCCGCTGCGGTCCATGCCCAGTCCCCATTGGGCGATGTCGTTCGAGTGGCAGCCGAAGTTCGTAGTCTGGCCGCCGGAATAGTCCAGGATAAAGCGGAACCGGTACAGGCAGCGATCGAGATGGTAGGGCGCCTGCGGGGCCGGTCCCAGCCACATTTCATAGTCGAACCCTTCCGGCACGGGCATCGGCTGCCAGCCCGGACCCGGATCCACCGCGTTGTTCTCGGCCACCTGGGTGATGATCCGCTCGACCTTGCCGATCCGGCCGTTGCGGACCAGTTCGCACGCGAACCGATTGGCGGGGCTGGACCGGTAGTGGCTGCCGGTCTGCAGAATCCGTTGGTGCTTGCGCACGGCTTTGACCATCGCCTGGCCTTGGCGCACGGTGAGCGACAGGGGCTTTTCGCAGTACATGTCCTTGCCGGCCTCGGCGGCCATGACGACCATCAAGCCGTGCCAGTGGTCGGGAACGACAATGGCGACGGCGTCGATGTCGCGGCGCGCGAGCACGTCGCGGAAATCGGTATAGGCGTCGCAGCCCCGGTACTGGCCAGCCCCCTGCTTCTCCGCATAGAACGCGTTGACCTTGTCCTGTGCCGGCTTGCGCCCCAGGAATTGCTGCGGCGTCTTGTAGCCGTAGCTGGCGGTGTTCACGTCGCACACGGCGACGACCTGCACGTCCTCCTGTTGCAGGAAAGCCGGCAGGTCGATCGTGCTCTGGTTGCCGTTGCCGATGAAGCCCACCGCGATCCGGTTGCTCGGCGCGTGGGCTCCGAACACCGAGGCGGGAACGACGTAGGGCGCCACGGCGGCCGTTCCGAGTGCGGCGACCGACTTCTTCAGGAATGTGCGGCGAGAAAGAGAACGCATGGCAAATCCTCCAGGGCAGAGCGACGGAAGGCAAGGAAACGAAAGGCCCATTTTAGTCCAGGGGGGCGGCGTCCAATATCCGCAGCCGGCAAAATAAGGACTGGGGGCGGCCTCTGTCAATTGCACAGACGGTCCGCAAACAAGATATACTGCTGGACGCAGTCGAGGCGGGCGCGTTCCCGCTACGATGGCCCGATTCCGTGTTCCCAGGCTCAGTTTCGGGTGCGCCGCCTGGGGCCGAGAAGAAGAAGAAGAAGGAGGAGGAAAGGAGTTGCCGTGATGCGTTGTCGTTCTCAGCTGTTGGCTCTCGCGCTCTTGGGCGGGACGTGTCTGGGCCAGGATTTGGCCGAACTCGAAGTCGATCACAACGTGCGAGCCGAGTTCGCGACGCCGCACACCGATTGGGCCGTGCCTTACGCGCGGGGCAAAACCCGCGTGTTGTTCTTCCTCCGCGGCCGCGATACGGAACCTCGCGAAGTCATCGAATTGGCACAGCGGTTCGACCTCGAGCCCCAGATGGTGTTCTGGACGCGGATCATCGACCATACCCAGGAGATTTGGCACGGCGACGAACGGGGCATCCAACGCATGGCGCGGCTGCTGACTCAGAAATGGGACGCCTTCGTGTTCCTGTCGCCGGAGCCGCCCGGCGTGCGGGATGTCGCGCCGGACATGCTGCCGGTGGAGCAGCAGTACACGTTGCTCAAGGCCGTGGCCGACGGCGCCGGACTGGTGCTGATCGGCAGCGACGATCGCCGCGTGCTGAAGGACAAGAACCGCTTTCCGGACCTGCCCCCGCTGCTCCGCGACGTCGACGGCGCGGCGGCCTTTGCGATCCGGCAGGGGCGGGGCGTGCGGCTGCCCAAACGTCCCGGCATCGCGTATCGACCCGGCTGGTACGTGGACTATGACCAGTGGGCGATGCGCGCGGGCAAGGCGATTCTGTGGGCCGCGGGCAAGGAGCCAACGCTGAGCCTGACCCTGCAAACCAAGCGCAAGGAAATCGCGCGCGCGGCGCTGCCGGCCGCCGCGGCGACGCTGCAATGGCAAGGCGCGGCGCCCGGCAGCGTCGCGGACGTCCGGCTTCGCTGCGACGACGGGGAAATTGTCCACGCGACCAGGCAACCGCTGAACCAGGCCCAGGGCACGCTGGACCTGAACATTCCGCTGGTGCGTTCCGGCCGGTACGATTTGGATGTGATCGCCCGCGACGGGGACCGCGTGGCGGGGTTCGGGAATGTGCGTTTCGCCGTGGCGAGTGACCGCGGCGAGCCAAAACTGACGCTGGATCGGGACTGGGCCGAGATCGGCCAGACGCTTTCGGGCAAGGTGCAGTTGGCGGGAGAGGGCGGGGCGAACCAGCGTTTGGTCGTCAGTCTGCTGGACCGGCGAGGACGCGAAATCGCCCGGCAGACGGGCCCGGCCGACGCGGCCCGACAAGCGTTCCACTTCGCCGTCCAGCCGTGGTTTCCCATGCTGTTGACCGTCCGCGCCACGCTTCTGGCCGGAACCGCGGACGTCGCCTCGGATTGGCAGTTCGCCCGTGTCGTCAAGCGTCGTCGCGGCCGGTTCAATTTCGTCATGTGGGACACGCCGCACGGGACGCTCGCGCCCTGGGCGGAACAAGCCTTGGCCGACACCGGGGTGACCGTCCACCTGGCACACGGCTCGCCGCCGCCGCAGCTGGCCGCTTACGAGATGGCCTGGATTCCCTACACGACGCACCTCAGCGCCGCCTGCAAGCCCGTCTGCTGGGCCGACGAGGCCCAGGTCCAGGCCCACGCAGACGGCATCGCTGAAAAGCACCTCCCGGCCCGCCAGCACGGGGTGTTCGCGTATTCGCTGGGCGATGAGATCGCCGTGCGCGGCTCGTGTCTGAGTCCCGCGTGCCTGGCCGCCTATCGCCAGTACCTCCAGCACCAGTACGCGGACATCGCGGCCCTGAATGCCTCGTGGGGCAGCAGCTACGCGAGCTTCGACCAGGTGCAACTGGGCAAGCCCGACGACAACGACGAGGGCGAGGCGCTGCAATCCGGCAACTTCCCCCGCTGGTTCGACCGCCAAGCGTACCAGTCGCACAACTTCTGCCAACTCTGCGCGCGGTTCGGCGACAGCTTCCGCCGCATCGATCCGGACAGCCGTTGCGGGTTCGAAGGAGCGGGGACCTTTGGCCGCGCCGACGACCTGGACGGCTTTGTGCGTCACAACACGTTCTGGTCGCCCTATCCGGGCACGGCCGACGAAGTGGTCCGTTCGCTTGCCCCGCGCGATTTTCCGCGTTCCAACTGGATGGGTTACACCAAGGACGCCGATTCGCTGCTGGAAAAGTACTGGCGGATGATCACCCGCGGCTGCGACAGCGTATGGTGGTGGCGGTGGGATGCGTTGGGCCGCTTCCACGGCTGGCTCTCGCCCAGCTTGGACCCGTATCCCGCGGTCCAGGAAATCCTGCGGGACACGCAAATCGTGCGCGACGGCCTGGGCGACCTGCTGCTCGCCTCCACGATGCAGACCGACGGCGTCGGCATCCTGTACTCGCAGGCCTCCGGATACGCGGCCAAGGTGCAGGCCGCGCCCTCGTTCGGCAGCTACGAGGGCAGCCATACGGCTTTCCACAGAGCCCTGCGGGAGTTGGGACTGAACTTCCTGTACTTCACCGACCGGCAGATGCGGCGGGGCGAAGTGAACCTGAACGAATTCAAACTGATCATCCTGCCGATGACCCAAGCGCTGGGCGGGCAGGAGGCGGAAATGCTCCGCGCCTACGTCCGCGACGGCGGGATGCTGATCGCCGACGTGCGTCCGGCGATCTACGACGGCCACGTCAAGCCGCTGGCGGCCGGACAGTTGGACGACGTGTTCGGAGTGCGGCGGACGGGCTCCCCCCCGGCGGTCAGCAGCGACGGCGCGATCGAGACGCCCGCAGCGGGCGGCAAAACGGAGCCGCTGAACGTGACGACGGTGCGAGCGGATGCCGGAGTCCAGGCCGCACAGGCCACGGCGGCAGGCTCCGCCGGCCAGACGCCCCTGTTCTTGAGCCACTGTTTCGGCAAGGGGCGGACACTGCTGCTGAACCTGGCGATGGCCAGCTTTCCGGCGTTGACGGCGGAAAGCACGCCGGAAACAGCGGCTCGATTGCTGCGGCACACGCTGGGCCAGGCGGGAGTCGCCGCACCGCTAAATTTGTCCGGCGCCGACGGCCAGCGTGTGCGGAATGTCGAGCTCACCCGCTGGTTGAACGGGCCAGTGCAGATCGTTTCGGTGTTCCGCCATCAGGGATTGTCCGAGGCCGCGAAGCTGGAGTTGCCGCAGCCGATGTACGCTTACGACCTGAAGGCCCGCCAGGATCTTGGCCGGCAGCCAGCGGTGAGCTTGACGGTCACGCCCTACCGGGCGATGTTCTACGCGCTGTCGCCGCAGCCGCTGAAGGCCGTGGCGTTGAACGCGGCGCCGTCCGCGTCGGCGGGAAGCGCTCACCAGGTGACCGTACGTGCGACCTTGCCGGAGGGCCGGCAAGCGGTCAAAGTTCAAGTCCGACTGCCGGACGGCAGCGCCGCGGATTGGGTGGACACGGTGGCGGTCGCGGACCAGCAGGGCGTTGTCGTGAATGTGCCCGTGGCGTACAACGACCCGCAGGGGACATGGACCGTCCACGTGACCGAGTTGTACACCGGGACCACGGCCACGTCGCGGTTTGAAGTGCGGTGACCGGGGCCACTCTCCTTGCCCGCCGTTTCGAGTTTCCAGAGTTTGCAGAGGGCGTTCCCATGAAGCTGTTTCGACTAGCCGCCGTCTCGTGTCTGGCGGGCATCCTGGGCCACGCGTCGCTGGCCCAGGAGTCGCCGCAGGTGCTGGTCAGCGACTCCGGCGTGGAGACCGTCACGATCGGTCCGGGAGCGCCCCGGCACACCATCGGCCTGCAAGGTCATCGTCAGGCCATCACGCTGGACACCGGCGCCGTCACGTACGGCGTGCGTTATGTGGTCGCACGGGACCCGCAGAACCCGCTGGCGGCCATTCCCGGCGAGGGCTACATCGGCATGACTCAGCCCGTCTCCTGCAACTGGTACGGCGGCGGGTTCTTCGACGTCCAGCTCAACGGGCAGAGCATCGGCAGGACGCTGGTCCATTCGCTGACCGGGCGCGGTTCCGCGTCTCGCGGCACCGCGGATTTCGTCTTCGATACTGCACAGGCCGTGGTCCGCGTCCGCTTCGTCGCGCTGGCGGGCGGGGATTGCCTGTACGCGCAAGCGTTGCTGGAGCCCAAGATGGCGATCCAGTCCGTGCGCGTCTCGGTCCGCTGTTATCCTTCGGCGTTTGTGAGCGACGCCGAGCGGCATGTGCTGACGCCTCGGCGGGACCTCGCCCAGGGCCAGCGTGCGGAACTGGACGTCGCCAAGGAGTGGTGGACCTTGTACTACGACCGCATCTACGACGCCGGGACGATCAGCGCCACGCACCGCGGCGCCGGGCCGTGCGCGATGCTGTGGGTCCCGGACCAGACCGAAAAGGCCGGCTTCACCGTGGCCAGCTACGGCATCGACACGGTGCTGACCTTGAAGCCCGACCGGCGGGATTTCCGTTTTGTCTTCTTCGACTATGCCGGCCAGAAGAACGAGGCGGCGAAGGCCGCGTTGCGGGGACGGGCCGAGCGTCTGCGGCAGGAACTGGCGGCGTTTGCGTTCACCGATCCAAGCCTGGCCAACTGGCCGCTGCCGCAGAAACAGGCGGAGCTCCAGCAGTCGCTGGCCTCGCTGCCGCAGGACGTGGAAGCCGCGGCCCGGTACCAACGCTGGGCTCAGGAGTTGACCGCTCAATTGAAGCTGATTCATGCCGGTTCCGCCGGGGCGATCATGGCCGAGGCCAACGCGGCCAAGACCATCGGCCAGTGGGAGCGCGGATTGCCAGAGTTGAAACTGAAAGCCCTGTTGAACGACATCTGACCAGGAAAAGGCCATCTGACCAGAAAAAGGATGCAGTCATGAATCGTCGTCCCCAAACACCGCTCCCGGCAAACGGCCTGATCGTTGCCTGGGCCGCTTTTCTTTGCGCTCTCTGTGGGGCGTCGGTCGGCGGCGCCGAGAACGCAGCGGGCCAGTCGCTGGCGCTCTCCTTCGAGGCCCGGGCCGATGTCGCGCATCGGCACTTGGCCCCGGACTTCTGCTGGTTCCATCCACGCGTCGCCGCTCTGCCCGGTTTCGGCCGCGACGGACAGCCGGCGGTGATCATGACGATCCAAAAACACCTGGTCGTCAGCGATTACTACTCCGGCATGTACTTCCTCCGCACCGACGATCTGGGCAAGACCTGGACCGGCCCGACGGAGATTCCCGAATTGGCCTGGCGGCCGGGGCCGAACAACGAAACGATCGCGGTCTGCGACGTCACGCCCGGCTGGCACGCCCCGACCGGCAAGTTGATCGCCGTGGGCGTCAAACTCCGCTACAGCCCCCAGGGCGGACAGCTGCTCGACCAGCCCCGCTCGCACGAATGCGCCTACGCCACGTTCGACCCGCCAACGAACCGTTGGACGGCGTGGAAAATGCTGGCGATGCCGGAGACCGACGGCAAGTTCTTCCTGGTCGCGCCGGGCTGCGTGCAATGGCTGGTCCAGCCGGACGGCACGCTGCTGGTGCCCGTGTACTTCAGAGGCCCCACGGGCTCGGATTACCGGAGCACGGTGCTCCACTGCTCGTTTGACGGCCGAGAGATGAAGTACGTCAAGCACGGCGACGAACTGGCGCTGCAAGGCGGCCGGGGCCTGTGCGAGCCTTCGTTGGCGTTTTTCCAGGGCAAGTACTACCTGACGCTGCGCAACGACGCGCGGGGTTACGTCACCGCGAGCCCGGACGGGCTGCACTTCGAGCCGATCCGGGCGTGGACCTTCGACGACGGCCAGGAACTCGGCAGCTACAATACCCAGACGCACTGGCTGGTCCACCGCGACGGCCTGTTCCTGACCTACACCCGGCGCGGAGCGAACAACGACCACATCGCGCGGAACCGGGCGCCCATCTTCATCGCTCAAGTCGATCCGCTGAAGTTGCAGGTGATCCGCAGGACCGAAAAGGCCCTGCTGCCGGAACGCGGCGTGATGCTGGGCAACTTCGGCGCCGCCGCCGTCACGCCGCACGAGTCGTGGGTGACGGACGCCGAGTTCGCGTTCGGCAACCAGCCCCATCCCCGCGGCGCCGATGGCACCGTCTGGCTGGGACGGGTCAAGTGGTCGCGTCCCAACGGCCTGGTGAAGTGAGCATCGTTCGAGAAATAACTGTCGCCTTGTCAGAGTAGCCATCACTCTCCGTGGGATGATCAGCACGAAACGCTGGACAGTTGTTTCTCGAACGATGCTAAAACGCGCCGGAAGATAGACCGTTCGTGGCAGGTAAAGTGGCTGCAGTTCCGCGACGCTGGCGGCAACCTGGGCAAAGGCCAAAGAACGCCTTGGTTCCGTCCGAAATAGAAAAGGGAACAGACACATCCAGGGAGGGCAGAGGCGGCGGACGGCGTGTTTCGCGTCACTGTTTGCGACGCGAATTCCCCACCCGGCGATGCAACCGCCAGATTCGGCACACTCGCCAAATTCGATCCGAAACGCAAACGCCGCCATTCTGCACCCGTGACTGGAGCAAGAGCACTGCGGCTGGACGGGCGTCAAGAACCCGCAAGCCCCGGTTCGCAGCAGTGCCAAGGAGGGTTTCACCCATGAGAGACTGGTTGCTTCTCTTGCTGCTGTTGGCTCTGCCCGGCTGTGCAGCGACAGGCAGACACGTCGAGATCCGCAATGGCCGCGAGGTCGTCGTCCATCGCAACGCCGCCCCGGTCGTCCTGCACCGCCTGCTGCCGCCGTACGGCGTGGGCAGGCACGTTTATTGCGGCTCAGGCGAATAGTGCCGCGTGCGGGCTACATCTGGAAATCAGCCGAAGGCCGGTAGGACCAGAGCTTGGCCAACAGCGTCCCGGTCAACATGCAGCCAAAGGCGTACATGGCCGGCGTCAGAGCTACGGCGTCGCTGGTGAACAGTTGGGTCGCCAGCGTTGCGCCCAGGCCGGCGTTCTGCATCCCGATCTCCAACGTCCGGGCGCGCCGCATCGGCTCCGGAAGCCGCAGCAACACGCCGCTGGCAAGAAGTCCTGGAAGAGTTGAGCCTTCTTCCGGGAATGGTTCTCCTGGGTCCCGATCGTGCAGAGAATCTTGGCCTGACTCGCATCAGCCGCTTCCGACGTTCCGAGTGGGGCGGTCTGACTCTGGACAGGAACGGTATCCGGTGCTTCAATAGTCGGGGTGCATTCGCCCTCTGGAACCGGTTCTTGGTATGACTTTTCCCGAAACGCGACTGACGTTGATTCGGCGGCTGTCCAGCGGCGGGAGTGACACCGATTGGCTGGACTTTTTGGACGACTATTGGCTGGCCTTGTGTGCCTTCGCCGGACGTTGGGGCAGACTGTCGTTGGCCGATGCCGAAGACGTGGCGGCCGAGACGCTGCAGGCGATTGTCCGGAATCAACTGCTCTCGCGCTGGCAGGCCCATCGGGCAGCGCGGCTGCGGACCCTGCTTTGCTCCGTGGCCCGCCATGTCATCTCCAATCGGGCTCGGGTGGAACATGGGCGAAACCGCGTGCTGCGCGGGCTGGCCCAAGGCCCCGCGGACGACTTGCCGCCCTCCATCCTCCCTGCGCACGAACCGTCTCAGGAACAGGCGGATGTCTTCTATCAGGCGTGGGTCGACGACCTGTTGGAACGTAGCGTCCAGACGCTGCTGGAGCACCTGCACGGGGCAGGAAAGGGCGATTACTTCCGGGTGCTGTACGGCCGGCTGTGCGAAGAGCTGCCGCTGTCCCAAGTCGCCTCGATGCTGCAGATTCCCGCGGCTACGGCGGAGAACTACTACAAGGCGGCTACGAAACGCCTGGCGCGCGAGTTGGAACGGGCGGTGCGGCAGCACGTGCAGAAGTACGGCGGCGAAGGAGCCGAGGACGACGAATTCCGCGCCGAGTGGAGCCAACTGTCTGACTATCTGCGGGCACATGGCGGCATCGAGAAGGCTGTGCGGGAATGTCATCAGCGCACGGTCTCCGGGACGCATCCGTCTCCAGATTCCCAGGCCCGGGCCGACACGGCGGCCATGCTGATCGCTGCGGTAGCCACGACCAGCCCAACGGGCACATGAACCCAAAGCGGGACGTTCAACGCGAGCGGCGAAATCTTGCGTCGTTGCAAACACCACGATACCTTATGGTTACGGCACCAGGTCAACTCGCTCCCGGCCGCAGCCGGGGAATCCTGCCAGGCAGAAATTTCCGCGTGGCAGACCAACGGGCTTACTGGACGACGGTTCTCGCTACATCAAGAAAGTGACAGTCAGGGGAATACCGACAGGCAGGGGAATATCGGGGAAAGCTCTTCCCGGCGACAAGAGCCACGGCTGCTCGCAAGAGCCGCGCTGCTGTGACCGGGGCTGCCGTCAGGGAAACTCACGTTCAACGTCTTGCACTTCAGCCACACGTACCGGGAGCACGAACATGGGACTCTTCAAACGAATTTCCGACATTATTTCTGCGAATTTCAATGACATGGTCGAAGGATACGAAGACCCTGAGAAGATGCTCAGGCAGGCGATCCGCGAGATGGAGGACGCGATTGCCACCGCGAAGCCCGACGTGGTGCGGGCCATGGCGAGCGAAAAAAACGTCGCCAAGGAACTCGCCTCGAACGAGGCCCAAGTCACCGTCTGGACGGATCGCGCCGAGACCGCCGTCAAGGCGGGCGACGACGATCTGGCTCGCAAGGCGATCACCCGCAAGCGAGAATACGAGAAGATCGCGGCCGCCCTCCGCGACCAGCACGAGGCGGCGGTGGAGGCCAGCCAAACGCTGCGGCGACAACTGGAGGCCATGCAGGCCAAGCTGAAGGATGCGCAGCGGCGTCTGGGCACGCTGACCGCCCGGCAGAAAGCGGCGCAGGTGCGGGCGAAAGCCGCTCAGTCGCAGGCCGGCTTGACACCGGAGCTGAAGCAAGACGCGTTCGACAAGTTCGACCGCCTGGCCCGCAAAGTGGAAATGGCCGAAGCCGAAGCCGAGGCGTTCTCGGAACTCGCCCGCAACGAGCGCCAGGCCGAGGACGTCGCAGACGACATCGAGTCCAGTGGCGAGTTCTCGGATACCGAAGCCGAACTGCTGGAACTGAAGAAAAAACTGAAGAGGAAAAAGTAGCCCTTTCGCGCTGCGGACAGCAAGAGAATCATCTCGCAATGCGAGATAGCGACTCCCTTGCCCGGCGCAGGGCCGGCAAGACACTGCGGTCTCCGGCTGCGTGAAAAGGCCACAGGAACCTCTTGCCGGAACGGCCCGTGAGGTGCTTCGCACAAAAGGAGGCCTGTGCCTCCTTTCGCACAATCCTGTTTGGTTTCCGGGAGCCGCCATGCCGGAGAAGCTCAACGAGCAGCCGCAACTCGCCGCCGCGTCGTCGTTGCTGCAGGCACAGGGACAACTCCCTTGGACGGTGGCCTTGCAGATTGTCTTGGGCGCCGCCCAGAGCGTCCGAACGCTGCACGAATCCGGACGGCTGCACGGGACGATCTCGATGGCGGCCGTCCGCGCCGACGTGTCATCGCAAGCCGTCACGTTGGCGTCGCCCGGCGCCTCGTGCTCGTTCGGCGGTCCTTTCTCCGCCCCGGACCACTGTCCTCCGCCGCTGCGCCGCCGCCGCGTGATCGAACTTCCCACGGAGGCCAATGCGGCGCGCCAAGTCCTCTCCGACGCGCGCATCTCCTTGGACCCGGTCTCGATCGACCTCTACCAGCTTGGAACGCTGCTGTGCCGTCTGGGCACCGGCGAACCGGTCTCCGCCTATCTGAGCAGCCCGCGGACGAAGGCTGCGGTTCCCCACGCGGTCCGGACACTGATCGACCGCGCGCTGGGCTATCAGGAGGACGCCCGCTTTACGGCGGTGAGCCAATTTGCGTCCGCCGTCCGGCAAGCAGTGGGTGATTGCCCCAGCGAGGGGCCGGCGACCGGACTGGGGAAGAACGCGGACGAGGCTCTGCCCTTCTCATCGTTGGGGCACTTTCAGATCGTCGCCCGACTTGGCCGCGGCGGCATGGGTGACGTGTACCAGGGCTACGATCCGGCGCTGGAACGGAAGGTGGCGATCAAGGTGCTGCCCCCGGAGTTGGCGCGGCAGGAGGATTTCGTTCGGCGATTTCGGGCCGAGGCCGCCGCCGTCGCCAGGCTGACGCATCCCAACGTGGTGCAAATCCACTTCATCGGCGAAGACCAAGGCTTGCACTTCTTCGCCATGCAGTGCGTCGAAGGCGAATCGCTGGCCGAACTGCTGGCCCGCTGCAAGCGTTTGAGCGTCGAGCAGACGCTGGCCATCGTCGAGCAGACGCTGGCCGGATTGGCGGCGGCGCACAAGCAGGGGATCGTCCACCGCGACGTCAAGCCCGCCAATATCCTCCTGGATCGCGTGAACCGCCGCGCGCTGCTGGCCGACTTCGGTTTGGTCAAGTCGGTCGTCGCCGGAACCAAGATGACCGCCACCGGCGTCGTCATGGGTACGGTGGATTACATCTCGCCGGAACAAGGCCGAGGCCAGGTTTTGGACGCCCGGTCCGACCTGTATTCGATCGGCGTCTTGATGTATCAGATGTTGAGCGGAAAACTGCCGTTCGAGGCCGACAGCCCCACGGCGATGATCTTTCAGCACGTGTACGAGCCGCCCCCGCCGCTGTGCGATGCGGCGCCGCAAGTTCCCGACTCGCTCTGCAGGATCGTCCACCGGTTGCTGGCCAAGTCGCCTGCGGACCGCCCCCAGACCGCCGAAGAAACGCTCGCCGACCTGCGGGCTTTCCGGGCCAGCCAAGCGGTGTCGTCCGACCCGAAGCCCGCGGGCGTCGCGCCCGTTGCCCGTAGCCGGCCCAGGACGGTGATTATCCAGGCCCCGGTGTTCGTGGAGTCGCCGCCGTGGCCCGCCGACCTGGACCAGGGCGAGGCTCCCGTCAGGGGCTGGCAACGACTGGCCGGCGCGGCGCGCGATCGCGGCCAACGGGTACGCAGCTGGTTGTTTGGCTTGACGCGGGGACGCACTCCCCAATTCGTCCAGCGTTGGCAGGACACACAGCAGCAAGTCGACGGCGCAGTCGCCGAATACGAACGCCGTCACGCCAGCCTGCAGCAGTTGGTGACGGAGGCCGAAGAAGTTCTGGAAGAGTTGAAGCGGCAGTTTGCCGATCAGCGCCGCGCGGCGGCCGCGGCGCGCCGCCGAGCCGACTCTGCCACCGACGAAGACCACGTCCGGCAGGCAGAGCAGGAAGAAACCTCGTGCCGGCAAGCCGGCGACCACTTGGCGGACGACATCGCGGAGCAGCAGCGGGAACTGGAGACCATGCGCGTGCGCTTGGCCCAGGTCAACGCCACGCTGCAAAAGATCCGCAGCCAACGGGATCTGCTCCATGCTCGCTGGAAGGTCGCCCAGGCCAGAATCCAGGTGGCTGGCGGGCCTGCGAAACGCACTCGAACCCCCGTGTCGGCGGCGGCGTGGATTGTCGTTCTCGTTGCGGCGGGTGTTCTTGCCATCAACGCCGCGATCATCCTTTGGCCGGGCAGGCCGAAAGCCGATCGCGCGTCGCCGGACTCGCCGCTGCGTCCCCTCGAGGTGCCGGTGAATTCGCGTCCAGCGGGCGATGGGCCGCGACCGCTCCCGGCGCCCCCGCCGGCCCGCGATCGGGCCGCGCAGCCAGTGCCCCCGCGCACGCCCGCGATCTCCAGCACGCGATCTTTCCCGCCGGCCCGCGATCGGGCCGCGCAGCCAGTGCCCCGGAGCGAGGTCGGTCCCCCCGCCGTTGTCGAGTTCATGCCGCTTCCCGCCTCCGCCCCGGACGTCGCACCTCTCGATTCGGAACGGGTGGTTCAGCGTTTTTCGGACTTGGGTTGGAACGTCACTTCCCTGGCCTTCTCGCCCGACGGCCGAGTCCTGGCGGTGGGCAAGATGGACTCGGCGGTCATCCTCTTCGAGGTCCCATCCGGACGCCGTTTGTCGGAGCAGACCAACTTGAGACCGTTGGGACAAATCACGGCCTTGAGCTTCACTCCGGACGGCCTGCGTCTGATGTTGGGCGGGTCGTCCGGGATGATTCAGGTGTGGCATCTGGGCGCGGGCGGCCTGCTGGAATCGGCCGGCATGTCCGACTCCCTGAGCGTCCATCAGAAGGCGGTCCGCTGCATCGCCCCCGCCCCTGACGGGAGCTTCCTCGTCACGGGCGGCGAAGACAACCGCCTGGCCTGGCAGCGACCGGGGCCGACGTTCCAGGCGCGGACGCTGGCTTCGCTCGAACAATCGATCCGGGCCATCCGCCTGACGTCCGACGGCGAAGTCGCCTTGGCCAGCGATGGCAAGGAGTTGGTGTGGGTCGATTTGCAGACCTCCACGATCACTCGCAAGCTGTCCTTGGCCCCATCGACCGTCCACGCGGTTTCCCTTGCCCAGGACGGTTCGCAGATTGCCTGCAGCCACAGCTACGCGATCAGTGTCTGGGAGACAGAGACTTCGCGGATGCGTTCGCTGGAGACGGGAAAGCACGAAATCCAATGGAGCCTCGTGTTTACGCCCGACGGCCGCCGGCTCCTCTCCGGCGGTCAGGGGAACTTCCGCGTCTGGGAAATCCAGACCGGCCAACAGACCGCCTGCATCTCGCTGGGAACCGTTCTGTACGTCCAGACCATGGCCGTCTCGCCCGACGGCACGCTGGTCGCCGCCGTCCCCAGCGCTGCGGGCCAGACGCTGTACGTCTTTCGCCTTTCCCCCTGATCGCGTGACCGGCGGGCGAGACGGAAACGCTTCCCCCGGTTTCAA
The DNA here is from genome assembly GCA_012515235.1 of Candidatus Anammoximicrobium sp. Classification (GTDB taxonomy): domain Bacteria; phylum Planctomycetota; class Planctomycetia; order Pirellulales; family Pirellulaceae; genus Anammoximicrobium. The sequence continues at coordinate 85,463 of JAAYYU010000075.1, read as the reverse complement.
AATCAGGCCGGTTCCGGTAGCCTGACCGCGGGTGTGACCATCGAGGATTGGCTGGACGGAGGGGATTCCATGCAAGGCGTTGGAGGCGGACGGGCGTGTCGCTGGCAGGGAACCGGGGAGAAATTCTCGGTTGCCCGAATCTGGAACCTGGGGCTTGCGGGCGGATTGTTGCTGTGGCTCGCGCAGCCGGCGGCAGCGGTCGAGACCGTGCGCGTCGATGCGGCCTCCGGCGCGCCGCGGATCGTCGTCGACGGGCGTCCGGTTCGGGCGCGGATGTTCTGGGGCGCGCCGGGTTCGCGGCCGCTGCCGCTGGCGACTGCCGGCCAGGACATCGAGTTTGAATTCTCTCCCGCCCAGGACGAACCGGCCCGCGCGACCATGCACCTTCGCTTCGGACAGACGCCCGGCGTTGTCTGCCTGGACGACCTCCGAGTCGTGGATCTGACCACGGGCCGGGACGTGCTGCCGCTCCAGGACTTCGAGTCGGGCCTGGAGAGCTTCACGCGGTCCTGGACGTTCTGGCCGCCCGGCGAGCAAAACACCGTCGGAACCATCGACGTCAAGCCCGGCCAGGGACGCGAGAAATCCGCCGCCCTGTGCGTCACCTTGAAGAATCCGCCGGACGGCCGCTGGCCGGACTTTCACATCTACCACCATGCCAATCTCGCGCTCCGCTCCGGCCACCGCTACCGCGTCCGTCTGTGGGCTCGGGCGGAACCGGCTCGCGATCTCACGCTGGCCTTCTATCGCCCGGGACAGACGTTTACGTATCTGGGTGGTCCGCCCAGTCCGTTCTCGCGGCAGATCCAACTGGCGGCGGACGTAGGCGTGGACTTCGTCAGCTTCCCGGTCCATCTGCCGTGGCCCAAGCCCGGCCAACCGGAGGACTGGACAGGCCCCGACGCGCAATGCCAGACCGTGCTGAAGGCCAATCCTCGAGCGCTGCTCCTGCCGCGGATCGGCATGGAGCCGCCGGCCTGGTGGCGGGAGGCGAATCCGGACGACGTGATGGTCTGGGACCGGGGGCCGCAGAAGCACACCGGCGCGGTCGTGGCCTCGCCCGCCTACCGCCGCGCTGCCGCAGCGCGTCTGGCCGCCCTGATCGCCCATCTGGAGGACAAATTCGGCGACCGCACCGCGGGCTATCATCCCTGCGGCCAGAACACGGGCGAGTGGTTTTATCAGGAGACGTGGGGGCCGGCGTTGAACGGCTATGCGTCGGGCGACTTGCGTGCCTGGCGGGACTGGCTGGCCGACCGGTATCACGGCGATGCCGCCTTGCAGGCCGCGTGGCGCGACCCGCAGGTCACGCTCGCCTCGGCCGCCGTTCCGACGCCCGCGTCACGCCGCGCCGCCCCGGCAGGCATCCTGCACGACCCGCAGGCCGCCCGGTCGCTGATCGACTTTGCCGAGTTCCAGCAGCAGATGATGGCCGACTGTGTGTGCGCCTTGGCTGGCGCGGCGCGGGAGGCTTCGCGGGGCCGCAAGCTGGTGGTCTTTTTCTACGGCTACGTGTTCGAATTCGGCGCGGTCCGCAACGGTCCGGCCACCGCCGGGCATTACGCGTTGCGGCGCGTGCTGGACTGCCCCGACATCGACGTGCTCTGCTCGCCGATCTCCTATTTCGACCGCGGCTTGGGGCAAAGCGGGCCGGCGATGACTGCGGCGGAAAGCGTCGCCCTGGCGGGCAAGATGTGGTTGTACGAGGACGATACGCGGACCTACCTGGGCAGCGGCCGGTTCCCCGGCTGGAGTGACGGCGTCTCGACGATCGAGGACACCAATCGGCTGCTGCTGCGGAACACGGGCCAATGCGCCGTCCGCAACTTCGGCACGTGGTGGATGGATCTGGGCGCCACCGGCTGGTTTGACGATCCGCGGATGTGGGCGGAGATGGAGCGGCTGAAGGCGCTCGACGAGCCGCTGCTGGAGCGGCCGTTGCCGTTCCGCCCGGAGGTGGCGGCGGTGATCGACGAGCCCAGCATGTGCCGCGTCGCAGCCGGCGGGCACGTCGTGACGGTGCCCGGCGTGTACGAGGTCCGCCGGGCGCTGGGCCGCCTGGGCGCGCCGTACGGCCAGTACCTGCAGGACGATCTGCTGGCCGGACGAGTGCCGGCCCGGATGGTCGTGCTGCTCACCTCCTGGCGCCTGTCGCCCCAGCAGCGGCGCGAACTGCTTGCCGCGACGCGCGGCCGCCTGCGCGTCTGGTGCTACGCGCCGGGCTATCATGAGGAGCGCGGCACGTCGCTGGACGCGATGCAGGAACTGACGGGATTCAAGCTGACCTCCGTCGCCGGTCAGGCCGCGTGGGCCGAACCGACCGAGGCGGCCAAGACGCTGGGATTTCAGGAAGGCTTGGGCGTCAAGCAGCCAGTCACCCCGCTGTTTGCCGCGGCAGACGCCACGCCCGCCGAGACGCTGGCAACCTGGCCGGACGGCTCCGCCGCCGTCGCCCTGCGACAGACCGCCGACGGCTGGTCGCTGTTCGTCGGACCGCCGGGCCTCACGTCTGAGCTGGCGCGTCTGGCGGCCCGCAAGGCCGGCGTCCACCTGTTCACCCAGCAGGACTGCAACGTCTGCGCCAACGGTCCCTACCTCGTGCTGCACGCCGCCCAGGACGGCCCCTTGGTCGTCGACACGGGCCGCCGCGGCAAGATCGTCGATCTGTTGAGCGGCCAAGCAGTCGGCCGAGACGCCCAGGCGACCCTGGACCTGAAGAAGGGCGACACGCGCATCTTGCGTGTCGCCGAATGAAGCATGAAGAAGGAAACCGGCTGTGGCCGGACGGCGCACTATTGGCCACCGGCGGGCGAGGCCGAGCTGCGGACCGTGGTTCGCCCGCGGACCAGGGCCGAGCCGTGGTAGTAACGTCGCCGGACCGTATTCCCGTAGAAATGAAGCGGCCGATAACTCCGCTGGACGATGGGCGTGGCCTCGATCCGGGCGCGCTGCTGACCAAAGGCGATGATATTGGCCGACCAGCCGGGCTCTTGAGCGGCGGCGGTCGAGCACACGCACATGAGACTGGCGGCAACCAGCAACCCCAGAATCCATTTTCTCATCGTTGTCTCCTCTGCGATCCAGATGAGCTTGACGGACAGGACGACGGTCTTTCAGAAATGATGCTCTTTGGAATTCTGCGTGATAAAAGGCGTCAGTCCAGTTCCGCCGATGCCGTAGATTGGGTAACCGGTGCCGGTGGGGACGGAATTTTTCGGCAGTAGCGATTTTGCCGGCCAATTGAAGGAAAGAAGGCGGCAGGCGTATAATCATAGGGGTAATCAGGAACGCAAGGTCCCCGCGGCGCAGGCCGGCGGGGGCGACGGCGGGACGCCGGAAAACCGCAAAGCGCTGGAAAGTCGAGGTTTCCCAGGTTTCGGCTTCCGCGCTCCGGAAGCGAATCCTGCGTCTGAGGCGAGCATGACTTTTTCGATCCGATGTGTGTGCGGTCAAACGCTGGACGTCTCGGCGGGACGTGCCGGCACACTGCTGCCGTGCGCCTGCGGCCGGACGGTCGTCGTACCCCCCCTGTCGGAATTACGGAAAGCGGCGGACGCGGAGCAGGCGTGCGATGCCGAGGAGTACCGCGAGCGACCGACAGACAGGGACGCGGACGCGGACGTGGCCGGCGAGGACGTGGCCAGCGAGGACGTGCCCCGCGAGTTTTTCATGATTCTGGCTCCCGACCATGTCATCGCCCAGCGCGTGCATCAGGAAGCTTTCGTCCACTTTGTGGCGGCCTTCGACCGGACGCTGAAGTCCTTTGTCCGCAAGACGGAAGCCCAGCAAGGCGTCGACGTCCAAATCGGGTACGCCATGTTTCCCGGCGACCAGCGTCTGATCGATCTGCAGATTCGCCCGGAGACGCTCCCACCGCACATCGTGGCCGAGTTACGGATGGAACTGGAAGAGCTGCGACAACCGCCGATCGAGGGCGGGCCCGTCAGTTTTTGCTGCCGCACGATGCTCTGGGGCGGGGCGGCCGATCAGCACCCTCCGTTCCTGTTTCCGTTCACGCGGCAGTTCACCCGAGAGGCCGGGTCGTTCGATCAGTTGCTGATGGAGGCGGCAGGGCTGGCATCCGGCGAGCGGATTGCCGGGCGCAGTGCGATGGCCGCTTGGGGAAAGTGGAGCGGCGTCCTGCTTTCCGCTTGGCGGCGTGCCAAACGCTGGCTGGGCGGTGCCGGCGTACGGTCCGCAGAGCCGGCGCGGTCAGCTCCGGTTGCGGCGTCCCCGGACGAGTCGCTGCCGATTCCCGATCCGGCCGATCCGGCCCGCGGCTACACGCTCGAGGAACTGACGGAACTGATCGGGCGGTATCCGCGGTATGCCCCGCTGTATGCTTTGCGGGCCGAGTTGTTCGAGCAGCGGGAGGAATACGAGCGGGCGGTCGAGGACTACACGGCGTGGCTGGGCCTGCGGCCCGGCCAGCCGGAGATTTACTCCCGCCGGGCGACGGCCTGCTGTGCGGCCGGCTGCCATGCGCAGGGCTTGAAAGATCTCACCGCCGCCTTGCAGTTGGATCCGGCGCACGTCGCCGCCCTCGTGGGCCGCGGGATGATCTATCTGCAGTTGGGCGCCTGGGAGCAAGCCCTGGCCGACTTTGATGCGGCCATCGTTCGCGACCGGCGTAATCCGTCGCTGCAACTGCACCGCGGGCGGGTGTTGATCGCCCGCGGCGATTATTCCCGCGCCGTCGAGACGCTGACCCAGGCGCTGCGTTTGGACCCGCACCACGACGCCGCTCACGCCTGGCGGGCGTTAGCCCGGCGGCGTGCGACCGCCACTCCGAGCGACGAGGCGATTCAGGCGATGCTGGCCGATTTCGACAAGGCGATCGAGATCCAGCCGGACCACGTCGGCTATCATCTGTATCGGGCCGAGATCCGGTTGGGCGCGGGCGACTTCGCGGGCGCCGCGGCGGACTGCGGCTTTGTGCTGGCCCGCGAGCCGGAGTCCGGGGAAGCGTACGCCTTGCGAGGGATCGCCCGCCAGCGGTTGGGCGACTCGGCCCACGCGATCGAAGACTGCACGGCGGCGATCGAACACAACACGGCCTCGGGCGACGTGTACCTCGCCCGCGCCTTTGCCCAGGACGACTTGGAAAACATGGACGAGGCGTTGAGCGACTGCGAGGCCGCCCTGGAATTGGATTCGCAGGACGCCGTGGCCTGCAACCTGCGTGGCACCTTGCGGCTGAAGATGGGCGAAGTGGACGAGGCGGCGGAGGACTTCGAGACGGCGATCCGGATGCAGCCGACGTGGGCCATGCCCTACGCCAATCGAGGCAACGCCTGCCGCGCCCGCGGCGACAACGAGGGGGCCGTCCGCGAATACAGCCGGGCGTTGGAGTTGGATTCGCAATTGGTCTTCGCGTATCTGAACCGCGCTCTGGCCTGGGCGGACCAGCAGGAGGACGAAAAATCGCTGGAGGATTTCGCGGCCGCGCTGCGGCTCGCCCCCGACCTGGCCGGGGCCTACGTGGAACGCGCCTGGCTGCGGACGCGGCGGGAGGAGTACGAGGCGGCGCTGGCCGATTTGAACGAAGCCTTGCGGCTGCAACCCGATCTCGCGCCGGCCTGGTTCCACCGCGGCCGGCTGCACTTGCAGCAGGGCAACTATGACGAAGCCCTGCAGGATTTCGACCGCGTGATCGAACTGGTCCCGGATCTGGCCGCCGCCTACAGCAGTCGCGGCAGCGTCTGGATTCAGAAGGGCGAGCCCGACAAGGCGGACGCCGATTTCCAGCAGGCCGTCGTCTGCGAACCCGGCATGGCCGAAGCCTTCGCGGTGGAACGGCTGTTGCTGGAGGCCGCCTACCACGGCCGCCGCGAGGAATTCGACGAGGCCGTCGGCCGCGCGACGGAGGCGATCGAGTTGGACGAGGAGTGCTTGCCGGCCTACGCCCTGCGCGCCGGAGCGCACTGGTATTCCGAGCAGCGGGTGGAGGCCATCGACGATTTCACCCGGCTGATCGAGGAGAACGAAGACGATTTCCACGCGCTGGCCGGACGCGGCCAGGTGTACGCCGAACTGGGCGAATTCGACCTGGCCCTGGCCGACTTGAACCGCGCCATCAGCTTGGGCTTGAAGCGCGGCGGCAAGACCGGCCTGGCGTATGCCTACAACGGTCGCGCGTTGGTCCTGGCCGGCTTGGGGCGGCTGGAGGATGCCCTGCGGGACTTCGACCGCTCGTTCCGGGACGCCCCTGACAACGCCTGGCTGCACTACAACCGCGGCGTCGTCTTTCACCACGTGGGCCGCAACCGCGAAGCGGCGGCCTGCTTCCAGCAGGCGCTCGACAAGACCGACCCCACGTTGCCTCCCAAGAAGCGCGAACGCGCCCGGACGTTTCTGACCCGATTCGCCCCGTAACCGCGGCCTGCTGCCGGAGAATCACGGCGGCGTCGCAGCGGGGCCGGGGCCCGCACCGTTGCCTTCGGCACACTTCAGAAAACGGAACAGATCGGTGTCGGTCGAGAGGACCAGGGTGGCGTCCTGGCCGATCACGCTCTTGTACGTCTCCATCGACTTGACGAACTCGTACAGTGCCGCCGCTTCGGGCGTCTGGTTGTAGGCCCGCGCGTAGATTTCGGTCGCTTTGGCGTCGGCCGTCCCGCGGATGATCTGCACTTCGCGGTAAGCCTCCGACTCGATCTTGTCGAGGTCCCGCTCTTTGTTTCCCAGGATGCGGGCCGCCTCGCCCTCGCCCTCGGCGCGGAACTTCGAGGCGATCTGCTGGCGTTCGGAAACCATCCGCTCGTAGATTTTCTCCACGACACTGGGATTGTAGTTAATGCGTTTGAAACGCAGGTCCAGCAACTCGATGCCGAACTCGGCCAATTTGGCCTTGGCTGCCTTCTGGATTTCCGCCTCGATCGCGCTCCGCCCCTTGCGGATCGGCGTCAGGACGCCGATCCGCCCCGAAACGGCGTCGGACATTTCCTCCAGCGCCTCGTCGACCAGCGGCTGCCGTTCCCGGTCGGTGCGGACGATTTCGATCAGGTCGTGCTTGGCCACCGCGTTCCGGGTTTCACTGCCCAGGATATCCTCGAGCCGCGACAGCGCACTGCGCTCGTCCCGCATCCGGCGGAAGTACTCGAGAGGATCGGTCACGCGCCACCGCCCGAAGGTGTCCACCCGGATGTACAGTTTGTCCTTGGTGGGCATCTCGTTCGCTTGCCCGTCCCAGGGCAAGATGAGCTTCGGGACGCGGTTCACGTGCTGGATGAAGGGGACCTTGAAGTGCAGCCCGGCTTGCTGGACGGGCTCGCCCCGCGGTTCGCCAAACTGGGTGACGATCACCTGCTCGGTGGGATCGACCGTATAGACGCCGGCCAACAGGATGACGGCGGCAACGGCCAGCAGCAGCGCGGCGGGGACGGAGTATCTCGCCGTCATCGCGGGCCTCCTGTCTGGATCGGGGGTTTCGCGTCTCCCAGGTTCAACAGCGGGAGCAGATTCCGGGCATCCTCGTCCAAGATCACCGTCTTGCCGACCTTGGGCAGAATCTCGGACATCGTTTCCAGGTAGATTCGTCGCCGCGTCACCTCCGGTGCCTTCACGTACTCCGCCAGCAGGGCCTCGAACGCAGCCACGTCCCCCTCCGCCTCATTGGTCCGCTTGACGGCGTAGCCCTGGGCCGCGCTGATCTTCTGGTCCGCCTCGCCTTCGGCCCGCGGCACGACTTTGTTGTATTCGCCGGTGGCGACGTTGATGGCGCTCTCCTTCTCTTGCTGCGCCTGATTCACCTCGTTGAAGCTCGCTTGCACCTTCTGCGGCGGATTCACGTTCTTGAGTTGCACTTGATCGATCTTAAGGCCCATGCCGTAACTCTGCGTGACCTCCTGCAGCTTGACCACCGCCTGGGCCTCGATTTCCTGCCGACCAATCGTGATGACTTCGTCCACCGTCCGGTCGCCCACCATCTCGCGCATCACGCTTTCGCTCAAGTGCCGCAACGTGGCATCCGGATTCCGCACGGCGAACAGATACTGCTCCGGATCATCGATCCGGTATTGGACGACCCACTCGACCAAGGCCGCATTCAAGTCCCCCGTGACGATGTTCCGCTCCGCTTCCTGCTCGTCGGGCCCCGTCGCCTGCCACGGGTTGCTCGCCCCGGCACTGCCGAAGCCAAACTCCTGCTTGAGTTGCCGCCGCACCTGCACCGGATAATGCCGGTCGATCCCCAAGGGCAGCTTCCAGTGCAATCCGGGGTCCACCGTCTTGATCATCTTGCCGAAACGCAGCACCACCGCCTGGGATTCGGCCGAGACGGTATAAAAGGACGTCATCACAGCGTAGCCGATCAGCACAAGCAGCAGGGTTCCCGCCACCAGCTGCGGCAGACCCGCCGGCGGGTCCGGCATTTCCGATGGGATTCTGGTCATGCTTGTCGCCCCTCCTGTGCCCCGGTTTGAAAACAGACGCCTCGGACCGCGTCCCGACTATTCTAGTTCGATCCCTCAATCTGTACAGGGCATGGCGAGTTCTTCCATTCGAGGGGGTAGCGGCGTCGCGTCGGCCGATGGCTGCCGCCCGCCACCGCGGCCGCCCCTCCGACGGCGTCCAGCGGTCGGCGATCTTGTCCGCGAGGTGCCCCATCGCCCGGCGGTTTAATCCAGCAGTCCGCGCTGGACCATTTTGACGTCCTCGGCCCAGGCCAGCGCGGTCTCTTTCGTGATCTTGCCTTCCTTGGCCAGGCGGATCAGCGATTCCTCCATCAGCACCATGCCGTACTGCTTGCCGGTCTGCATCAGGCCGCGGATCTGATGGACTTTTTCTTCCCGGATCAGGTGGCCGATGGCTTGCGTGTTGACCAGGATCTCAGTAGCCAGCACCATCGACTGGCCGTCGGCGCCGGGCACGAGCAGTTGCGAGACGATGCCGCGGAGCGATTCGGAGAGCATGGCACGAACCTGCGGCTGTTCCTTGGGCGGGAACACGTCCAGCACGCGGCCGATCGTGCGGACGGCGTCCGGCGTGTGCAGCGTGGCCAGAACCAGGTGCCCGGTCTCGGCGGCCGTGATGGCCAAGGAGGTGGTCTCCAAGTCGCGCATCTCGCCGACCATGATCACGTCCGGGGCTTCGCGGAGCGCCGACCGCAGCGCGTTGCTGAACGACTTGGTGTGGATCCCGACCTGCCGCTGGTTGACGTGCCCCTTCTTGCACGGCTGGACGAACTCGATGGGGTCCTCGACGGTAATGATGTGCTCGGCGCGCGAGGAATTGATCATATCGACCATGGCGGCCAGCGTGGTGGTCTTGCCGCTGCCCTTGGGCCCGGTGACCAGCACGATGCCGACCCGGTACTCGGTGAACCGTTTGACCTGCGGCGGCAACTGCAGTTCGTCGAAACTGGGCACGTGATCGGGAATCAGGCGGAAGATGGCGTTAAGGCCGCGGTGCTCGCGGAGGTAGTTGGTGCGGAAGCGTCCCATGCCGCGGCCGCCGTCGTAGCAGAAATCGAGATCCTGGTCCGTGTCAAACTGGGCCCGCTGCTGGTCGTCGAGGAGCGCCAGCAGGGACTTTTCACAAGCCGCCGGCTCGAGTTCGGGATGCGGCAACTCCTGCAGCGCGCCGTGCAGGCGGACGGTGGGACGCATGCCGGCCTTGAGGTGCAAGTCCGAGGCGCCCAGACCGCGGGCCTCGCGCAGCAATTGGAGCACAAGTTCGGCGCCGGCCTGGGGCAGCGGTTTCGCTCCCTGCGGTCCCTCGACCGCCGGCTCCACTTCCAACTCGACCGCCGGCTCCACTTCCAGCTTCGCCTCCGGCGGCGGTTCCTTTTTCGGCTCCTTCTTCGCGGCTGCCGGCGCGGGCTCCGGCCCAGGTGCGGCCGGTTTGGCATCCAACTCGTCCAACGCCCCCAGTGTCTCCAAGATCAGTTTGTCGGCCTGCTTCTTGTAAACCGCCAAGAACTGTTCCGCCGCCTTGGCGCTGAGCGTGTGGCGTTCGACCAGACGCTGGATGGCGTGCTCCGGATCATCCACTTCGGCCAGCAGCGAGTCCACCTCCGGCTCGGCCAACAGCTTGTTGTGTAGCACGATCCGCTTGAAGATCTGACGCGTTGCCTTGGACATGAGCCCCCCCTTCGCCGCTGGTGAGGACATAGCCGACCGGCGCCCCTGTCACAACGCTCCGCCCTCGGTCAACGCCAGCCGTACCCTGATTCTACCCGACGGCCGGCGCGATGCAACCGACGTCAACCTCCCGCAGCGTCTGGGTCCGAAAACCGTGTGGGCGTCCAGCGGGTGGTATCTCCTCGAAATCGGTTGCCTCGCCACCTCGCTGCTCGCCAGCGTGGAGCGGTGTTCAAGATGCTGGACGCAGTGGCTGGACGACGGCTGGGTCTGGGACGCCGGCTGGTTCTGAACATGGCTCCACGCTGGCAAGCAGCGTGGTGGCCCAAAAGAGCGCCGGTCTGGGACGCGGGCTGGTTCTGAACATGGCTCCACGCTGGCGAGCAGCGTGGAAGCCGAAATCCGGGAAGTTATTTCGGTCACCGTTGCTACAGGTATTTCTCGCGCAGCTTTGCGGCGCTGTTAATGCAATCCTGCCAGCGAAGCGGTCCGATTTCGGCCTTCTTCCGGTGTGCCTGTCCGAAGAACGGCACGAGCACCGCACCGCCTGCGCCGGCCAGGCTGCCGAGAAAGGCGCCGATGATCAATCGGGTCCCGTCGAAGGCGGCCGCGTAAGCCTCAATCCCAGCCAGCAGGAGTCCGGCCACCACGATCAACGCCACACAGCCGCAACCAGCGTTGGCGCAGCCTTGGTCTTCTTGTGCCATTTTTTGTCTCCTCACGCTTTGTTTTCTAACACGATCCCCAGCGCCACTCCGGCGATCACTCCGCCGAGGATCCCGCCGATCCAGCCGCCGACGCCCCCGACCAGCGCGCCCAGCACGGCGCCTGCCAGCGCGCCGCCGATCGCGTCGACAATCTGGCAGCCCTGCCGCGCTAGTTTTTCATCCAGTTTCTGCAGTTGGGGCGTGCGGATCGCCACATATTGCTGGCGCACCGTCGCATCTCGGGGCCGGTCGACCAGCGAGTCCCGCAACAACGGGGCAAGCAGCGCCTGGACCTGAGACACGTGGGGTCCGGCGGGATAGTTGGCGATGTATTCCTGGCAGTTTCGCACGGTCGGGTGTTTGCGGACCGCCTGCCACGAAGCTTCGCGCAGTCTCTCCTCGCGTTTTTCGAGTTGCTGCAGCAGTTTTTGCACTTCCGCGTCATTGGGATTGATCTTCAGCAGCTCCAGGACTTTGGCTTTGAGCGTGTCGTAGTCCTTGGCGGCGATTTGGTCCGCGACTTCCTTGCGCAGCTGGCTGGCCCGCGTGTACAATTCCCGCGACACGCGGTGCAGTTTTTCCATCGTGGGCGTCCACAGCGGCTTGGGCACGTTTTCGAGCACGGGAAACACATCGCGGTACTCGCACATCGTCGCCAGTGATTGGGCTTTCTGCAGCGCTTCGTCCCGCTGTTGTTGGGCCGCCTCGAATTCCGCGCGCACGCGGGGGAGGAACTCGGCCGCCCAGTCGTGGAACACCTTCAAGCGCGGATGTTTCACGGCGGCCATCGGCGTCAGGATCTCGATCGCCTCCTCGAACTGGTACGACTTGTGGCACACCTCGAAGCGATCGCGTTCCGCCTGGAGTCGCTCGATTTCGGCGTTCAGGGTGGTGTTCAGGTCCGCGCCGCAAGGCCCGCAGAACTTCGCCCACACGCCGTTTTCGGCCCCGCATTTCAAGCAGGGTTCCAGAAGCGCCGTGCCGCAACTCTCGCAGAACTTGCGTTTCGCGCTCGCCTTGTCGCCCAAGTCGTGCTGGTGGCCGCACTTCGGGCAGCAGCCCGGCAGCAGGCCGTCGATGGCCGTGGCCTGGGGCACGAACCGGGCCCGCGGATCCAACTTGCTCAACGCCTGCTCGAACTCCGCAGCCGACTGGAACCGCTTTTCCCGGTCTTTTTCCAGCGCCTTGGACAGGATCGGCCGCAAGGGACCTGGAACTTCGCTCTCGCGGAAAAACCGCGGGTTTTGACCGGTGATGGCGAACCACAGCGTAGCGCCCAAGGCATACAGGTCCGCCCGTTCGTCGACCCGCGAGGCGTCGGTTTCTTGCTCGGGCGCGCCGTAGCCCAACGTCAACAGTTGGGCGCCGGCCATGGTCATGCCTTCGTGCTGCGCGTTGACTTGCCGCGCCAGGCCGAAGTCGGCCAGCTTGGGTTCGCCTTCCTCGTTCAGCAGGATGTTGGCCGGTTTGATATCGCGGTGGATCACGCCGCGCTTGTGGGCGTAGCCGACGGCGCTGCACAGCTTGATGCCAAGTTTGGCCGCTTCTGCGACCTTCAGGACGCCCTGGGTTTTGACCATGTCTTCCAGGTCCATCGGGGGAGGCGGCAGGTTGCCGGGCCATCCTTCGCGGGCGACCTTGCCCGGCCCCGCCACGTACTCCATGGCGATATAAGGCCCCTCGTCGTCCTCGTCCATGGCGTACACCTGGACAATATGAAAGTGCGACAGGGCGGCGACCGATTGGGCTTCGGTGTGGAACCGCGCCAACAGCCGGGAGTCGTGGGCGTATTGTTCGGACAGCCGCTTCAGGGCCACCCAGCGGCGGAGGCGCACGTCTTGCGCGAGGCTCACCGATCCCATCCCCCCCTTGCCGATCAGATGTACGACTTGATACACGTCGCGGGCCGCCACGCTGCGGCGGTTGCTCAGCGGGACCGTGCTTCCCGTGCCGGCGTCCGCGCAGGTCGCTCCGTAGTTGTCTTGAGGCGGCGGGGTCGCCGTGCGGGGGACTCCTTGGTCGGCGTCGCTGATCGTGCGCTCGTTCATGACTCAGGCCCTCAGAAGGTTGAACCGTTCAAGGTGGGCGGACTTCATTTCTCTTCCGGGAGAGAACCGCTTGGCGGCGGCAGGTTGCCCTGGGCGCCGACGTTGATCACTTGTTGCGCTCTGCCTCTTTCCTGCACCTTGGCGGCCTGGTACTGGCCCCATTGCTTGACCGCCTCTTGCAGCAACCGGGTGAATTGAGCGTTGTTGCCGGCATAGGCTTGAGACAACTCCGAACGGAACTTTTCCTGCATCTGGAGTTGCTCCTGCTGACTCTGGGCCTGCACGGAAGCCGAGTAGGCTGCCGCCAATTGGGGATTCTCGGCCAGGGCGATGGTGAGGATGGATTCTTTGGGGAGTCTGGCATACTGTTCGAGCATCTTGATGCGGCGTTCCAGGAGCAAGTTCTGCTGCTGGTTCTGCATCTCCAGGGCCTGCTGCTGAAAGCCCAGCGCCAGTTGCATTTTTTCGGCCTGCAACTCCAACCGCCGCCGCTCCTTGCGCATCTCCAGTTCGTGCTGCTGCTCTTCCATCTCCAGCTTGGCCCGATGCGCCTCGGCGTCCAGCGCCAGCTGACGCTGCAGTTGTTCCGCCCGCAACAGGTCCCGGTCGTGTTCGGTTTCGCGGGCTTCTTTGAGCTTGTGCCGCTCCAGCAGCGCATCGTCCGAGGCGAGTTGCGTCTGCAACTCGGTCTCGACCGTGGACACGTCACGGGCTTCTTCTACCGCCATCCGCCGCTGTTCGCGGCCAATGTCCATCTCCTTTTTTCGATCCGTAAGTTGCTCGCGGTCGAGCGCAATATCGCCGCGGCGCTTCAGCACTTCTTCATACTTTGGACAGATGAAGCGGAAGGCGGAGACGCGTTCGATTTTCAGCCCGTACATCTCGAACGATTGCGACATCACGCGCTGGATGTCTTCGGCGATGCGTTCGCGGAGTTCGACCGTGTTGTACAACTGCTCCGCCGTGTCGTTGCGGATGGCCTCGATGATCGCCGCGGCGAATTCCATGCGGATTTGCCGATAGAAGTCCAGCATCGTGATGCTCACCGTCTGCGGCAGCGGCGACGATTCGACCTGAACGCCGAAGACCGTTTGCCAGAGGGCCTTGACGGGCACGCCGATGTATTTCCCAAACAGACCTTCGTACCGCTGCTTGGGCTTCGTTTTGGGGATTCCCAACGCCAGGCGTTGCTCGTCGGGAAGGGCGGCCTGTTGTTCGTCCGACAAGAGCCCCAGTTGGCCGCGTTCCGCGAGGTCCAGCTGACTTAGTTTTCGCTGGATGAACATGTCGAGCAACTGGGCGGGATTCATGCACCGGAGGACCATTTGGGCGCTGGCCCCGCCCAAAAGATTGTCCGCAGTCCGCAGGCTCAACTGCTGAATGGCGCCCTCGACATCCCAGTTGCCTTGCTCGGCGACGGCGCTGTCGCCGCTCTCTCGGAACAGCGCGTCCCAGTCCGGCAGGAAGACCGTCGTGACGATCGGACGCTGGCTGATGGTACAAAGAAAGACGGGACAGATTTCCGCGGGGCCGCCGAGGCTGGGTTTCACCTCGCCGCCCAGGGCCAGTTGGGAGGCGTCGTACTCCCCCGGCTTGAAATACACCAGCTTGTGCATTTGCGAGACCACAAAAGTGAACGTCCCCGGCTGGACGACCAGCTTCTTGACGTTGGGCAGTGTTCCGTTCGGCAACTGATCCGCCACCGAGATCTGGACGATGGGCACGGCTTGCTGCTCGTTGTGGATCGCCCGCGCCTTCAAGAGGATTCCTGCCTTGTCTTCCTTCAAAATGACTTTTTCCTGTCGGACGATGTCCTTGTGCATATCTGCCCGGCAGTACAGGCAGTAGCGGGCTTCGAACGTCTCCTTGCCGCAGGACGGGCACGTGACCTTCTTCCGTCCTGCGACCTGTTCGGGATGCAGGTCGGCCTGACAATGCATGCAATACTTACCGTCGAAGGTCTCTTTCCCGCACTTCGGGCATTGGATCTTTTGCATGGCGAATTCCTCACGGGATTAAGTCTGGGCACAAATGGCTCCCAGGTACGTCGCCTGATCGACCGGGGCAAGCAAGAGTTGCCACGACAGGCGGTAGCGGTCCGCCAGGACGCGCTGCTGCTGAGGCCCCAGCGGTTCCCACCTCCCGGCCTCCGCTGCACAAGCCATCAGTTCCGGCCCTTGGTTAGGCGTGCGCCGCCAGGCCAGCCACGCGACGGGCGCGGACTGTCCGGGCACCAGCACGGGGAGCGGAGTCTGGCCGTCGGTCAGCAGGTAGCTTAACTGCTCGCGGAGCGCGTCCTGACGGCGCAGCCAGATCGCGTGGACTTGCCCCTCGCGGGCCAACAGCGTCACGTGGAACGGGACGACCTGCGCCGGCTCCAAGCGGTCTTCGTCGGCCAGCAGCTGCAACTCGGATTTCGCGACTCGCTCGCCGTTCAGCCACGTGCCGTTGGTGCTCCAGTCGCTGCCCCAGGCTCGGCCGTCGCGAAGTTCCAGGGACACGTGCCGGCGCGACAGCCGGCCGTGCTGGTGGGCATCGAACGGCGACGGTTGCAGCCACCACGACACGGCCGGGTCGCCGCCGCGGCCCAGGTTGGCTGAATTGCCGCAGACCACGGCCAGGGCCTGGGAAAGCCCGGTCTGGAGATCGTCGACACACACCGCCGCCTGCGCGCGGGCTCCCGCGGGCCAAACCGATCCCGGATCCAGCGGCGGCGGCGTGCCAAGAGCCGCTTCCGGGCAGGCGTTGGTCAGCCGCCGATTGAAGTGGGGGTCCGCTTGCAGCGGCAGCGGTTGCCAGCCCCCCATCGCGCCGAAACCGTCCAGGCCCAGCGAGGGCGACGCCGCAGGGACTCCGCCCACAATAAACACGTCGCCGCCCGCGTGAATCTCCTGCTTCTCCACGTCCTCGATCTGCATCAGCCAGGCGGCCGACCACCGGCCTAACGGCACGCTGGCCGGAGTCTTCAATGTCAGCGAAATCCGCACGTGTTCGGCTCCCGCAACGTGGGGCACAAACCGCAGGGCGTCGAACTCGTGCGTCTGGCTGAAGCCCAAACGCACGTGGAAGTCCGTAGGGCCGGAGAACAGAGCCGAACTGATGCCCACGTCCACCAAAGCGTCGGACGACAAACCGTCTCCACGCACCCGCAGACGCAGCAACCCCTGTTGATGGCGACGATACTTGTCGGATGTTTCGACCTCCAACGTCACCGGCGCCGTGCTCATCGCGGCCGTCGGCACGCCCAGGCCGGGCAAACCCAGGCCGGGCATCGCCATCGCGGCAAGCCCTCTGTCGGCAACACCGGTTCCGGGGAGGCCGATCATCGGCACGCCCGGAGAAGGATCTGCGGGAAAGGCCGCGGGCAGCCCACCCACGAGGGTCGCCTTCTCCGACGCGGCGGCTGGCGGCGCGTACGGATCTGCCGCCGCACTGGCTGCCGCCGGGCCCGGGCCGGCATCTTCGCCCTCCTGGAACAGGGCCAGCATCTGATCGAAGGTGCCCGGACTGGCGGGCTTCCCGGCTGGCTCGGCACCCGGCGGCGAACCGGTCGCCGGGTCGAAGACTTCGGGCGAAGGCCCGTTTTCGGCCACGAAGGGTACGGGCGAACCCACGACGCCGGTCCCTGTTGGGCCCTCCACCGCGGCCGGTTCCACCGGGGCAGGCGCAGCGTCCTGGACGGACTCGCCGCAGAACGGACAGAAGCTCGCCTCGGCCGGATAACACTGGCCACAGTCCGGATTGCGGCACACTGCCAGCTGCAGTCCGCAAACGGGACATTGGCTCACCCCGTCCGGAATCGGGCTTTCGCACGCAAAACAGGCGGCCATAAATGCTTCCCCAATCCGTACTGGTCTACACGTCGCACACGAGACGTACTCCCAAGTCATCCGCCCGCGTGCGCATCGACATCGAACGCCTCCGAAAGACCCGGATATCGCTTGCGGTTTTGACCCGCCAACTCCCGCCGCGCACCACGCGGGCTTCGCTGCTGAGCGGGCCGGCCGCCCGGCTCGCCGCCCCGGAAGCGAGCGGTTCATACGTGCTGCTCGTCCACTCCCACACGTTGCCCAGCACGTCGATGAGGCCCCAGGGATTCGCTCGCTGGGGATCTGCCGCCGCCGGACCGCTGCTGCCAACCACGGCCCGCTTTTGAGGATCGTCTTCGTCCGCCCACCAGTACGCTCCGGTGGACTCCGCGCGCGCCATGAATTCCCACTCGGCTTCCGTCGGCAAGCGATAGGGCCGGCCGTCCAAACCCCGAAGCCATTCACAGAGGATTTCGGCGTCCGAGGCATTGATCCCCACGGCGGGCAAGTCGTCAGGAACACTACCCGCCCGAACGGCACGGGCAAATGAACGATCCCCGCGCAGTTGAGCGGCTCGTCCTGCCACGGTATCGTCGCCCTCCAAAAACCGCCGGAGCATGGCGTTGGTCAGGGGAAACGCAGCGGCCCAGAACGGACGCTCGATGACGACCGTCTCCGCCGGCTTCTCGTTGGCCGAAGCCGTTCGGTCGCCGGGGGAGGCTCCCATTTCGAATTGGCCGGCAGGGATCAGCTGGAAGACCATCCCGACGCCGCTGGACCAGGAATCCGCCGTCTGATTCCGGTCAGGCTGACCCGGCGCTGCCGAACGCGTCTGTTCCCAGCGTGCCCGCGCCTCGGCCGCGTGTCGGCCGTGGGGCATGGCCGCCAAGTACTCTTGAAGGGCCTCGACCGTGTTTGCTCTGCACGCTTTGCGCCACGCCCGATGATCGGGCCAGTCCCGAAACAGGGCTTCCGCCTTGATCACCAGCGTCCGGTTGTCCCAAGGGTAGGAGCGTTGAGCCAGCAGCGGCTCCAATTTCAGCCAGGCCTGCACCGGAAAGCCCGACGAGACGTCTGTCTTCTCAAACAACGCCAGGGCAATTCGAGTGAAATCCTGTTCCAAACGGGGCAGAAGATCACGTTCGATGTCGTTCGCTTGCTCTTGCAGTTCGGCGATCTTGGCCTGCCGGGCTTGTTCGTAAGCCGCCTGCGCCTGGTCCGCAACGCGGTTGGCGTTCTGGGAGTTGCGGAACGCACACAGCCAGCGGAGCACCAGGTCCGTGGACAGTTGCGGCGCGAGGGCAGCCAACTGCGAGACGGAGCAAGCGGGATTCCGAGTCGCCTCGTCGAGGAGCCGGCGGCGGACGTGGCTGGGCAAGCTGCGCCCGTGCTCTTCCAAGTCGCGGCGGAGTTGCTGATGTTGTTCTTGCGCTTGACGCACGGCCGCCTGAGCCTTTTTCAGGCTCGGATGCGTCCCGTCCCGCAGCCTGGTGATGGCCCGCCTGAGCCCCTCCAGCACTCCGGCCATTTCCCGCATTTCCGCAGGCAGCGGAGGCAAGCCCTTGATCGGCGGCGACGGTTGGACGCACGGCTGGACTTCGACTTCCAGCGGCTCGACGCGGACGTCCTTGACCTCTACCTCGGTCGGATCGGGAAGGCCGGCCGCGGTGGACTGCGTCAACACAACCCCGTGCCATTGGCTGACCTCGCCGCGGCGCATGTGAATCAGAGCCGCCTGGCTCTGATGGCGTTCTTTGCGGATCAATACCTCCACCTGACGTTGGTGCAGGACGCCCAAGTCCACAGGGTAGTCCAGCGGCGTGTGGCCTACCAACCGCGAGTCGACAAGGACCTCTGCGTCCGCCGGGTCCGAGCGAATACTCAACGTGGCCGTGGTCGAAATGACGGCGGGGCCGGCAGGCGGCGACACACGCTGCGTGGGGCGCGCTACGGGGCGCACCGCGGCTGCAACCTGCGACGAGACGGAACTGGCCAATGCCTGGCCTGGAACCGCCGTCTGGCCCCTGGCCGCGGCGTTCGGGACGCTCTGCGCCTCCAAGACCTGGGCGCATTCCCAACAGGTCAGGTGGACCACGTCCTGGTGACTCTGGCAGATCCACCGTCCGCAACGGCGGCATTTGAAACACGCATCTTCAATCTGGGACGTCCCGCAGATCGCACAGACAAGCCGGCGCGGACCGGCGACGGTTTGGGTGTTTTGCACGAAGGTCACGTTCCCGCCCGCGACGACGCGCTGCGGCGCTTGCCGGACGCTCGCCGAACCTTCAGCCGGGGGCGCTTCCACACACACGGAGCCCGGCGACACGGCAGACCCGCGGGCCGGAAGGCACTCGGCGGATGCGGCGCCGTCCAGCGGATTGCCGCACTTCGTGCAGAACCTGGTCCCCTCCCGGACGGAGGCTCCGCACTGTCCGCATCGCCGATCCGAGGAGGCCTCGTTCAAGGTCCCGGCGCCGCGATGAGGGTCTGCTTCCTGGAAGTCGTTGGCCATGTCACCACACACCTTCCACAAAGGAAAAACCCACGCTCGAATCGCGATCCAAGGCCTCCGTCGCAAGGCCCCAGGATCACGTTTGAAAAGCAACGGTTGTTCCCTCGTTCTAGGACCGCCAAAATTCCGCTTCCGCTCGTCGTGCGCGCCTGTCAGAGTGGAAGCCACTCAGGCATATCTTCGAGCCTACATCTTCGTAGGTAGGGAGGCTAACGCGCGAAAGAGCGGAGATCAAGACCCGGCTTAGGAGAGTGTACGTTGGCTCGAAACTCGACACCACGGGCGGTGCCGTCGGCGCCACCCGGTGAATTTGTCCTACTCACCCCAGCGTCGCGCCACACTGGGGGCAAAAACGATTGCCCGGCGGCACCGGCGCTCCGCAGTTGGCGCAAGGCCGGCCGTCGGGCAGAGGCTTGAGGCGGGCGCCGCAGTGGTCGCAGAACGTCGCGGAACTCCGCTGCATGGCACGGCAGGCGGGGCAGGCGACGAGGGCTTCCGCGGGGCTTCCCGGCTGCCGGCCGACCACGGTCGCCCCGGCGGCGAACGAGCCCGGCGGAGGATTGACAACCACCGTTTCGCCGCGGCTGCTGGCGGCCACGCTTTGGGCGATGTCGGTGATCCGCTGCATCGCTTGGGCCGAGGAGTCGCCCATGACGTGGGCGTGCTTCTCGAACACCTCGCGCATCTCCTGGGAGTGCCGACGTTCCTGCTCGACGGCCTTTTGCGATTCTTCCAGGCGGGCCTGCATCAGTTCCTCGTAGCCCCCGGCGGTGGCCCGCGCCTGGAAGATTTTGGCCACCTCGGGGGACTCGCCGGCTTGCATCGCCAGGATGGCGTCGGTGCTGAGTCCCTTGAACTGCTCGGTGCGGGCCAGTTCGCGCAGCGTCTGATCGACCTCGGCAGAGGCCGCGCCACCCTGCTCGCGCATCAAGCTCAACAGCGCGGCGACCGACGCGCCGCTGCGGGCCTTCAGGCGTTCCGCCTCCATCCGCTGGGCGTGTTCCGCGTCGGACTGGTTCAGCCGGCGCATTTGCTCCAGGGTCCGCAAGTCCGCTTGATCCGCCTCCTCCGCCAATTTGATCCGATTTCGCTCCTCCGCCACCGACCGTTCGTGCAAGGTGCGCTCCTCGGCTTGAGCCGACTCGAATTGCCGGCGGCGCAACGCCAACTCGTGCTCCACCCCCGCGGCGTCCATTTCCTGCCCGGCCTGCAAGCGGATCCGCTGCTGCTCCAACTCCTGCTCCAGCGAGATCTTCTTGAGCAGATAGCTGCGGGCCAGTTCGCGATCTTCGCGGCGGTCCAACAGGCCCTGCTTCAGCGTTTCGACGTCGTCGTCCCGCAGGGCTTTGTTCTTGTTCAGTTCCGCGACCACCTTGTCGACGTCTTCCTCGGTTTGCAGCCGATCCAGCTTGACGGTCTCGGCCCGGCGGTACAGGTCTGCCAGTTTTTCCGCCTGCCCGACTTCCAACGCCGATTCCTGGAACTCGCCTTCCAGATCCACGGCCGTCTTTTCGACCCGCGTCACGGTCTGACGCTGATGGTCCGCGACTTCCCGGCGAGCCTCGAGGTCCGACAATTGCCGGTCGATCTGATCCAGGCGTCCGGCGTGCGCCACCGCGTCCTGCTGCCGCAACTGTTCGCGTTCCTGCTGCAGACGCTCCATCTCCAATTCGTGTGCGGCCTGTTCGCGGAATGCGTCCCGGTCCGACTCGTGTCCCGCCCGCTCCCGTTCCAGGTTGTGGGCCGCCTGCTGGCGCAACTCCCGCTGATCGAGGGCTGCCGACAGGATCTCGAAGTCCAGTTGCGCGCCGCGCTCGTACAGTTGGCCTTGCTGGCCCGTGAACCGCTCCAAGACTTCTCCACGGACCGTCAGTCCGCGGACGTCGGTGAGCCGGAGTCCCCACGGCTGCAGAGCGGCCCGCAGATCCTCGTCCAACCGCTGTTCCAACTGCGTCTGTAACTCGGTGCCCGAGCGCAGCGATTTGGCCGGTGTCGCGCGGAGGCCGTCCAGCAGGGCCAGCCGGACTTCCGGCTTCAGCCGCTCGGCCAGTTCCAGGCGAGTCACACGCTTCACACCCTTGACACACACCGTCTGAAAGACCACGGGGTCCTTGATCTGGACGACGAGACGGCAGTGGACCGCGACCTTGACCGATTCGGCCGTCAGCAGGTCATCGATCGCCAGGGGCAGTTCGACCGGACCGCCGTCCATCATGGCCAGCACCATCGGTTCGCCAGCCAGGACCTGGGCCAGACGGTTGTTCAGGTCGCCGCCCCCGTAGCTTCCCGGCCCGAAGACTTCCGCCACGCCATGTTGGAACAGCACGGCCAGCGTCCCCTCCTCGATCACAAAGCCTGTCTCCAGCAATCCCAGGCGAGCCGCTTTCTCCTTGCCCCAGTCGACCCAGCCCTGCTTCTCGACGCCCTTGAAACCGTGGATCAGGTCCGGCAAGTTGGCCGCGTCGAAGCGGACCGCGACCTCTTCCGGCGAACGCCACCAGCGATGCCGGCGAATTTCCGGACTCGGAGCGTGGATCGGCCGGCCACAGTGTCCGCAAAACTGGCTGTTAGCCGGCACGTCTAGTCCGCAGCTCGGGCAGGGAATCTGGCCGGTGGCCAGCGTCGCGCCACACACGCCGCAGAACCGGTCCCCGGCGTGGAGGGGGCTTTGGCATTGGGGACATTTCTGAGTCGCACTGGGATCGGGCATCGGAGTCTCCCTTTCTAGCTTTCGAACGGCAGGGGCAGCAATTGCCGCCGACGCGCCTGGACCACGTCAATGGCGAACTCGAACTGAGACTCGTCGGCCAGACAGCGTTCGCCGTGCTCCCGGCTTTGAGCGTAATCGCAGCCCTCGCAAAAACTGGTGGAATTGATGGCTACCAACTGTCCGCGTCGCAGCGACTCGTCGATCTGAGGCCAGCGGTCGGTGACGGCCAAGGGGTAATTGCTCTCCGAAACAAAATAGCCGAAAAACGCATGCCCACGGATCAGGAACACCAACGGATTCAGGCCGATGTGCTCCAGGCAGGCGGCAAACAACAGCGCCAAGTCGAAGCAAGTGGCTTGACGCTCCCGCAACACGATCTGGCCCGGCGTGCGCAAACGCTGGAGCATCCGCCGGCCCTCGAAACTGGGCGGCGGGTTGATGTACGTGACCTGGAGATCCTTCTGCACGGCCAAGTAGACGGCCTGGACCATGTTGTCGATGAACTGCGGATCCGGTTGTTGATAACCACACAGGGCAGCCGAACCGTTCAGCTGTCGCGCGTGGGCCGCGGCCAACTTCGTGACCTCGATCACGCCGGGATCGTTCGGTTGGACGAAACAGGCAATCAACTCGCCCTCTTCGGCCGAGATCGGACACTCGTTGTAGGCCAACACGGGGATCTCGGCACGCGCGACCTGCAGCAAACGCCCTGTCGCGTCGGTCAGTGTGGCGGTAAGACGCCCCCTCACGCGTTCGGATACTTGCCGGTAGGCAGCCAATTTCGGCGGCAGCGCCACGTCGGTCAAGGTGACCGGGGTCTGTCGGTCCAGTCGCGGGATGAGTTCTTCGTGAGGATGGCTGAAGTCGGCCATCTCCAGCCGCAGATGGAGGTCCTCCAAGCGGTGGATGCCGGAGGTTCGCAACGAAACCTGGGGCAATTCCGGCTGTTGGCGGTACGCCCGCACGAGGCCCGTCCACTCGGCCGGAAACAGCGACAATTCGATGTCTTGGCCTGAGCCGGCAAGCGGCCGGAAGGCCGGCGCGGTGGACAGCCCGCTCAGACCAGCCGCTTGACTTGCCATCCGTTCGCGCGGCGGGGAACCCGAGATCAGAGCGGGACGTTCGAACCGGCTGTCCGCCGGTCCGGCCGGTTGCGGTCCCGTGCTGGCCGCCTGCCCGCTGAGCCGGTTCAGGCGCTGCTGCAACCGTGACTCCAGACTTCGGATCCGTTCGTCCAGGCCTTCCGGTTTGGAGCTGGCGGGGGGCGGCGGCGCCGCCGCCGGCGGGCGGAACGGGACTTCTCGCTCCGGCGGCGGTGCGGGCGCGGGGCGACGGTCAGCCGCTCGCGCAACGGCCGTGACGAACCCGTGCAGCGCCACCGGATCTTGACGCCACCACCTCGCCGCCCAGTCGCCGCCCGCGAGGGCACGCGCCAGCGGGGCAGCGGACAGCGGCCGCCCTGGGACGCGGGTCCTGGACGTTCCGACGGGTCCGATCCGCCAGGACAGCGGCCCGGCTGATCCAAGCAAGAAGGCCACGCAAACCAACGGAGAAAGCGATCCGTCGAGCAACTGGGCGAGCACGCGGTCCAGACGTTCCAGCATTTCCCGGATCTCTGCTTGTTCCTGTCCCGCCAGTTGCGGCAGCACGCGTTGGAGCCACTCCCGGTGGCGCTGCAGACGCGGTCGAACCGATTTGCCCGACAGCGGGCAGTCAAACAACGCCATCCACACGTCCTGGTCCGTCAACTGCCACTGCTCGCGCGGACCGCGAGTCAGTTCCCTCGGCACTTCGTCCTGGCAAAAGACGCCGGGGACGCACAGCATCTGCAGGAACACCTGCCCCTCCCGGACCAAGTCCTCCGGCAGTTGCCAGAGGTCGAACGGCAAGGTGAACCGGTCCATCAACGGCTGGCCGGCCAAGTACTGGATCAACGCGATCCCCCGGGAGTCGCTGGGCGCTTTGGCCAAGCGGGCTGCGGGAACAAACTGGCGGACGGTTCCCTCCGCGCCGGCCAAGAGGCCCGCAGTGCACTCCAGGGCCTGATCGAACGACGACACCACCAGCTCGCGGAGAACTCCGGCCGGGACCGTCCATTCGGCAAGCGTGCCGCCGCTTGACCCGACAGCGGACAGACCCGCGGCGCTCGGCGGGGCCGCCATTCGGCGGACGGGTCCGGCACCGTCGTCCGCAGGCTTCCGTCCGTCGGTTCCGTAGCGTTCCGCCCACTGCTCGTGCGTGCGCACCAAGTCGCGTGTGGTCAGCGGCGGGTTGCGATCGATGGCCTGGTGGAAATCGCGGGCGCCGACGGGACGGACACGTTCCGGATCGTAGGCGGACTCGCGCCAGACTTCGATGGCCGCGTCCTGGCAAATCCGTTCCAGTTCGCGTCCGGAACGCCACTCGCTCCGCTGCGCCAGATCGGCAAAGTCCATGCCGTCCTCCAAGGGAAACTCGCGCGTGTACAGGCGGAGGATTTCCTCGCGGCCTGCCGCCTCGGGCAACGGAACCAGAATCCGCCGCTCCATCCGCGACACAAACGCTTCGTCCAGCGCCCAGGGCAAATTGGTGGCTGCCATCAGCAGCACCGGACTCGACGACACCGTGAAGCCCTCGATTTCCTGCAGCAGTTGGGTCAGGACCGAGTCGCCGGCGTTTCCCGTCCGTTGCCCGGAAACGTTGTCCACCTCGTCCCAAAACACCACGCTGGGCGCTTGCTGGCGGGCGTCCTCGAACAGGTTGTGAATGTTCTGTTCCGATTCGCCGTACCACTTCGATTTGAAATCGCTGCCGGAGGCGGCGCGGAAGTACCAGCCCAACTCTCCCGCCAGCGCGCGAGCGATCAGTGTCTTCCCGGTGCCGGGCGGCCCGAACAGCATCACGGCCCGCCACGGGCGCAACCCCTTCGGTCCCCGGCCCTGCGCCACCATCGCGATTTCCCGGAGCGTCTGTTTCAGATCGCCCAACCCCGCCACGTCGTCGAAGCGGACAGATTTCGGCGGCTCCGGCTTCGAATCCGATTCGCCATCGGCGATCCGGCGGGCCTGCTGAAGATACCGGACGAACGCCGCCGAGGCCGACGTCCGCCTTGGCGGCCGCGCCTGAGGCCGACCACAATTGCGGCAGAAGCGGTCTCCCGCCTGCACCGGCTGACCGCAGCCTTCGCACACCAGAGAAGAAGACCCGCTCGCCATCTCCGCAGCCTCCCGTTCTTCTTTGGTTCGTCCCTAACGCCTCAAGTGTGTCTGTCGGTCCACAGGGACGCAATAGGACGCCAGCGTCGGTCCCGCAACGAAAACTAGCCGACACAAGGACAAAGCTAACAAAAAACGTAAAATAAACTTCGCTCTTCCCCGCCCGACCGGAAAGAAATGTCATGCCCGGTCGGTCATTGCCCTCTCCTGGTCAGGCGGCCCTTTACTTCACGCATCCGCCTCGCTGGGCGATGAGCACCACAGGCACGGCGGCTGACACGGCGAACAACACGGCTCGGTAAGTCTGGCCGTGCTGGCCCTGGTCGAAGATCCACCAGCGGATGGCCAGCACAATCGGCAGCGGAAACCAGTACAGCAGGCGCTCGGCCAACGGCAAACGCACGTCCCGGAATTGAACGATCGCCACAGCCAGGACGCAACTGAGGTGGCCGGAAATGGGCCAGTGCAGGAAGTCGCGCCCTGTGCAGACGACCGTCATGGCTACGAGCAAGGCGAACCGCGCCAGCCAGTACGCGCTGGCCGCGTGCCGGGCTTCCAACACCCATTGCGCGATGAACGAGAACACCAGCAGGCCGGCGGGAATGTCATAGACCAGATGCGCCCAATCCTTCCAGGACCGGCTGTACACGCCGAATGCGGCGAAGCCGACGCTGGCCAGGAGGAATTGTCCGAGGAGGTGGCGGTCGAGCGGCGGTAGGGAAGCGGGCATGGCGAAAGTCACTTGTCCGGGAGAACGGCGCGATACAAGGAGTGATACGCGCCAGGATACCATTGAGCTTGCCAGAGAATGAGCACGATCAGCACAACGTCGCGAGCCAGACTGAGGGCCGGTCCGGGAGCCAGCGGACTTGAGAACCAGACGTAGATCGCGTGGCCGAGGACAGCGCCGCACAGGGCCAGCGCCAGGATCTGATAGACCAGCGGGTGCGCGGAGACCATGGCCAGCCGGTTCTCCAAACGCGCCTGCAGCCAGCGCTGGTCGAGATCGCGGAAGGCTCGCCGCAACACAACGCGCTCGTCTCGCTTGACGAGGTCCCCCAACGCGATCGCGGACTGGACCTCATTACAGCCAAAGAGGATCACCAGCGACAAGGTTCCGGCGAGGGCGACGGCGAGCGGAAAAATCTCCCCGGCCACGGCGGGCCAACCGGCATCCGCGACGCCGATGACGACCGTGGCGATAAAGACGACCAGATGCCAACTGGCCGCGGCGCTGCCGGTCATGTAACCGCCGGCGTGCCAGCCTGCTTCGTTGGACGCCGCGGCAAAGGCCACCATCAGCAGCCAGAGTCCGCCGCTGATCAACGCGACGCCGGCCGCCCAGGCAAGCCATCCGAGCGTTTGCGGCGAAGGCGAGAATCGCAAAACGCTCAGCGCCATCGCCAGCCCCCACAGGGCCGCCATCCCGTAACGCATCATGTCCACCAGGGGCAACGGATAGGGCAGTTTGCCGAACACGTAACGCCGCATCTGGGTGAAGATCTCAGGCTGAAAATCGCGCCGTCCGCCGACCAGAACGCGCGTCAAGGGGAACTCCATCGGGCCGGCCCAAAACAGCGTCGGGGTTTGGCTCGCTTGACGGATCGCCCCTTGGTCACCTCCGTTGCCCGGCACGGCCACCGAGTGTGCCGTGCCACTCCCGTCCTCTTTGCGATCCGGCTGTCGGTCGCCTCGATTGCCGGGACGGCCGTCCGGCCGGTCGCGGTCTTCCTCGATCACGGCCCGCGCTTGACCGGCCACCCGGCGGCCCAGGTACTGGGCCAATTCCGCCAGCGACACCACGCCGTCGCGGTCCAGATCGGCCTTGCCGCCGAGTCCCTCGGCCAGGAAGTGAGAAAAAATGCCGTGTTCTCCCACCTCCGGATCTTCCAGCGAGAACTCGTTAGGGCCGCAAGACAGGAGCACCGACCAGCTGTGAGGCAAGACGCGCAACGCTTGGACGAGGTCGTCGGACGCCGGCAGTCCCGTTCGCCACTGAAGACCGCGGCAGCTCCCGGCCAACGGCGGCACACTCGCGCCGCCGGCAGCGGCACTCGCCGCACACGCATTCTGGCAGCAGTCGAGGAACATCACGCGTCGCAGGCAGCGAGCGTCGTTGAACAACGCCTGCAATTCGCCCACCGCCAAGACGGTTTCTTCACACAGCCCGCTGCCATCGGCCGTCAGTTGCACGTCGGCCGGAAAGAGGGTCGGCCGGCCGCCGAGCATGCCGCCGTGACCGGCGAAATAGAACACCACCGTGTCGTCCGGTTCCGCGACGGCTGCGGCCCGGCGCAACGCCTCGACAATCGCCGCGCGCGTGGGACTGGCCGAACTGCCCGCGCGGGCCGGACTGGTGAGCAGCGTCAGGTCCAGGTCGGCCGCAGGATGGGACTGGCGGATCGTGCTGGCCACGGTTTCCGCGTCGTTTGCCGCGCAGGACAACCCGCGGATGAAGCCCGGCTCCGCGCCGGTCGAATACGCATCGATCCCCACGATGACGGCAATCAGCCGAGACGAAGAACCGCCCGCTGCCCGTCCGACACACGGTTTCGACCGTGACAGGATATCGCGGACAGGAAGCAGCGGATCGGTCATGGCTCTCACGGCCTCAAACGGCTTCGACCAGGAAACGGCAGGTCGCATCGACCCAGGAATCGGCGGGCATTTCTTGCAGCTTGGCAGCCGCGTGCCGAATTCTGGTCACGATATCGCGGGTGTGCCTTGTCCGGGTTAAGGGCTGAAACGGTCCCGTGTCCGGAAACAGCGCCAAGGGGTGCCTGGTGAACAACGCCTTGATCTGCTCCACGCCGGGCGGCTCGCCGACGACCCATTCGCGTTCGTCGTCCGGCCCCGACAAGATCACCGGAGCGTTGGCCCGCAACGGCAGGTTTTGCAGCAGCAACACCACGGCGCCGCTGGTGCCCACGTCGATCAGCGTCACGTAACAGTCCACACTGGCCTGGACGCTCAAGGTGAATCGTTCGCCGATCCGGCAGCAGTCCCGGCTGTCGCGGGCCACGGTCAGGATGTCGCGGGTAAGCCCCAGGTTACGGCGGTCGATCCACACGCGAGCCCGGAACGGGGCCTTCGGCTGAGTCACTTCCAGCAGCGCTTGCAGCACCGTTTGTGTGTCGGTCGATGGCTGGCCCAGGGTCCAAGTCTCGGTGGACGACTCGGCGGCCTCGCGGTGGTCGTCCACGAAGGCCTGCAAATCCTCGCTGAACGCGGCGGCCGTCGGATAACGCTGTCCGGGCGGCTTCTGCAAGGCGCGCTCGACGACCCGGACCAGCGTCGCGGGAAGGTTGGCGCAGAACTGCCGCGGGTTGGCCGGGGGCCGATCGCAGATCGCCTGCATGACCTCGCGTTTCGTCGATCCCGTGAACGGCAGGTGGCCCGTGAGCATCTGGAACAGGACCACGCCCATGGCGAACAAGTCGGCGCGCCCGTCGCACTGCGGGGAACCGGAAACCTGTTCCGGCGACATGTACGCGGCGGTCCCGGCGATCTCACGAGTCTGGTTTTCGGAGCCCGCGACAAACCGTCGGGCCAAGCCGAAGTCGGCCAATTTGGCGAGGTCGATGCGGCCGTCTAACATCACGTTCGACGGCTTCACGTCCCGGTGGACAATGCCCCGGTCATGCGCGTAGCCCAGCGCGGAGAGGATTTCGATTCCCAGCCGGGCGGCGCGATCGGCCGCCAGGCGGCCTTCGGCGTCGATCAGCGAGGCCAGCGAGCGGCCGCGGATGTGCTCCATGACCAGAAACGGTGGTTCGTGGTCGAAGCAGATGTCGTGCACGATGACCACGTGCGGGTGCTGGAGTTCGGCGGCCGCGCGGGCTTCCTCCAGCAGGAGTTCCCGGCTGTGCGGATCGGCTGCCAGATCGGGCTTGATGACCTTCAATGCCACGCTGCGGCGGAGCACCGGGTCGTACCCCTCCAGCACGAATCCCATCCCGCCCCGGCCCAGCAAGGACGCTACATCAAACTTGCCCAGGCGGGCCAGGAACGGCGGCTCGCGCGGCGGGGCTAGCCGCAAACCCGCCTCCAACTCGACGGCGTCGCCGTGAGAAGTCCACTGCGGAAGACAGGGCGTACACCGCGAGCGCAGCGTGTCCACGTCGATGACCGGACTGTGGTTCCAAGCCGTGCGCAGACTGTCGATCTGCGGCGGCAGGGGCTCCAGCGAGTCCAGCCGCTGACGGCACTGCTCGCAGCGACTCAGGTGCCGCATCACCGCCGCGGCCAGCTCGTTGTCTCCCTCGCGGCGCTCGCAGACCCAGCGCAACGTGGCCAGCGACGGACAGCCCTCAGCAAGTTCGATTTGCGGATCACTCATCGCCTTGCTCCAGAATGCGCCGCAGCACCCGCTTGACCCGCGAGCGGCAGACGTACAGGTAGCCGATCTCGATGTGCAGTTGTTCGGCCGCCACCTTTGACGCGATGTCTTCCAGCACCGTCAGCCGGAACACGTCCCATTCCAGCGGCGGAACTTCGGCGCGGACCCGATCGAGCACGGCCTCCAGTCGCTCGGTCCGATCGTCCCCGTCGCGGCCGGGGATGCCCTCCACGATCGCCTGGTGCGTCGTGCCGCCCGCGCCGGCGGGTTCCCGGCCCTGGCGATCGAGATAACGCCAGGCCTTGCGCAGGGCGACCGTGGCCAGCCAGCCGCGGAACCGCTTCTCCGGATCGTACCGGAAATCGCCGATGTGGTCGACGAGCGTCACAAAGGTTTCTTGGACGACATCCAGCGCGTCGTCGTGCGTGAGCCCCCGGCGGCGCAGGAACCGCGTCAGGAACGAGCCATAGATGGCGATGAACCGCTCCCAGTCCTGCTGGTTCTTCAGGTCCCGGATGCGGTCCAGCAGCGTCGCGCTTGTGACGGGACCTGCAGAAGCCTGGCCAATCATGCCTTGCCTCCAGTCCGGTGTGGACGTGCCTAAGCCCCATGTTGCATACCGAATTCGATATTATCTTACCCCCGCACTCGGCTGGCTAGAAGAGGCTGCGGCAAATGCTGAAGGCCTGCTTTTCGCGCGCGAACGCTGCCTTCCAAAGAAATTGGAGAATTCCTGCTCCTTCTTGTTAGGTCGAACCGTCCGCCGGCTAGTTCTCGGTGAAGGCAAGCGACAACCCCAAATCAAGTGCAAGAAGGAGAAGAAGATGAGCCGATCCGTTCTCGCCGTCGCTGTGTATTTCAGTCTGACCGCCGCGTTCGCCCAGGCCCAAGCACCTTACCGCGGCCAACCGCATCCCGCGTGCGGGCCGCACACGATCGTCTCCCAGCATCATGCCTCGACGGCCGAGGAAGGCATCCTCCGAGGATGGGCCGACGTAGCCCGAGCAAGGGCACTGTACAACTTGATGACCGAGCAAGCCCGAGTCTGTCAGGCCGAAGCCTACCGGCTGCAAGTGGCCAACGAAGTCGCCCGGACGGAAGCGTACTTCAAGATGCGGGACCTCAACCGACAGACGCGGTTTGGCAGTCATGCACCCAGTGTGCCGAGAATGCCGGTCGTGGGCCAAACGCAGCCCCGCCCCGCCGCTCCTCGCCCCGCTGCGTCTCGCCGCTCGCCGCTGGAGACGGCGGGCGTGACCAAGGGGGTGGTCTGCTGGCCGAAAGCCTTGCAGGACGAGCCGTTCGCCAGCTACCGGCACGTTGTGGAACGGCTGGTGGCCAAGAACTACCAGCGCGGAGGCCTGTCGGACCAAGAACGCTCGACGCTGACCCAGGCTAGCCGGGCGATGGCCGGCGAATTGAAGAACCGCATCCGCAGTTGCTCGCCCCAAGAGTACGTGGACGCCAAACAACTGCTGATCGCGCTGGCCAGCTGAGCGGATCAGGCAGAAACGCGGCTGCCAAAGCTCGGCCTTCCGACGAGGCCGGGCTTTCCTGTTTTCTTGCCGAAGTCCCGCTCGGGCACTTGCCTGCGGCAACTGCCGCCCGCTCAAATGTCTCGAGAGGCTCGCCTCGTCCCCGACATCGCTCGCGGTTTTCGTGCTTTGCCGAACGAGCTGGGGCTGGGGAGTCCCACCGGACCACGTTCAGGAACCGTCGCCTTTGGACGCCTTTCAACCGGACATCGAAGAACTGCGCCCGCCGCCGGACGTGGAGGCCGCGTTTGCGGCATTCAGCCGGTTGCCTCACTGTCTGTTTCTGGACAGCGCGTTGCGGCATCCGCAGTTGGGAAGGTTTTCCTTTCTGGCGGCCGATCCGTTCGAGTCCTTTGCGATGTCGGCAGACGAGGCCGATGCGTTCGCAACGCTGGCCCGGCGAGTGGCTGGGCTGACGGCCCCGACGGCTCCCGATTTGCCGCCGTTTCAAGGCGGGGTGGCGGGGCTGTTCAGCTACGATCTGAACCGCGGTCTGGAACGGCTGCCGCGACCTCGGTTCGACGAGTTCGGCGTCCCGGCACTGGCCGTAGGCTTCTACGACGTCGTGCTCGCCTGGGATCATGTCGCGCAACGGGCGTGGTTGATTTCGCAGGGATTGCCGGAGTCAGACCCTGCCGCCCGCCGGCGACGCGCCGAAGCGAGGCTGGCCCAGTTTCGCGCCGCGCTCGTCGAAGGGCGCAACGCGACCGATCATGCCGGACGGATTGCCGATTCGTTCCCGATGGCGGTGCGGCCCGGCCAACTCGCCCAGCAGTACCCTGTTGCCAGCCTGGGAGGTCTGACCAGCAATTTCACAGCGGACGAGTATCGGCGGGCTGTCCAGCGAGTGATCGACTACATTTACGCCGGCGATACGTTCCAAGTCAATCTGGCGCAACGGCTGCTCTATCCTGCCGCGACGGACTCCGTGTCGTTGTACCTGCGGCTGCGGCAGCGCAACCCGGCCACGTTCGCGGGCTATTTCGACTTGGGCACGTTTCAAATCGTCAGCGCGTCGCCGGAACGATTCTTGCAGGTTCGTCAGGGACAAGTGGAAACGCGGCCCATCAAGGGCACGCGGCGGCGGACGTTGCACCCCGAGTCGGACCTGTACGCGGGCGACGAGTTGCTCCGCAGCGAGAAGGACCGCGCGGAGAACGTCATGATCGTCGACTTGCTCCGCAACGATCTGTCCCGCGTCTGTACGCCGGACAGCGTGCGCGTCACGCAGTTGTGCGGGCTGGAGGTCTATCCGTACGTCCAGCACCTGGTCTCGGCGGTGTGCGGTCAATTGGACGTCGGCCGCACGCCGCTGGATTTGCTGCGCGCGGCCTTCCCCGGCGGCTCGATCACGGGGGCGCCCAAGGTGCGGGCGATGGAGATCATCGCCGAGTTGGAGCCGACGGCGCGGGGGCCCTATTGCGGCTGTCTGGGCTACTTGGGCTTTGATGGTTCGATGGACCTGAGTATCCTGATCCGGACGATTACGGCGGGACGCGGCTGGTGGCAGCTGCCGGTCGGCGGCGGCATCGTCGCCCAATCGAAGCCGCAGGCGGAATACGAGGAAACCTGGGACAAGGCCACGGGCCTGATCAAGGCGTTGCGGTGATTCTGCTGATCGACAACTACGACAGCTTCGTCCACAACCTGGCCCGTTATTTCCGGCGGCTGGGCCAGGAGACGGTCGTGGTGCGAAACGACGCGATCCGTCTGGACGAAGTCCCGCGGTGTCAGCCCCGCGCGATCGTGCTCTCGCCCGGCCCGTGTACGCCGCGCGAAGCGGGCTGTTCGCTGGAACTGGTCCGGCAATTTCACGCGACGATCCCCATGCTGGGCGTCTGCCTGGGGCACCAAACCCTGGCGGCGGCGTTGGGCGCGGAGATCGTCCGGGCCCCGGAGCCGATGCACGGACGCATCAGCCCCGTGTTTCACGACGGGCAGGATGAGTTCGGCGGCTTGCCGAATCCGTTTCCGGCCTGCCGCTATCACTCGCTGGTCGTGGACGAAGCCAGCTTGCCGCCCAGCCTGGCCGTGACGGCCCGCACGGCGGACGGCGTGGTGATGGCTCTGCGGCACCGGGCACTGCCGTTGATCGGCCTGCAGTTTCACCCGGAAGCGATTCTCACCGCTTGCGGCTACGTGCTGCTGGCCAGATTCCTGCGGCGCTGCGGGGAAACGGTTCCCGAAGTGCTGCCGGGAATAGATAATGAATGGCAGGAACAGGGAACCTCAGCATGATCCTCGAATCGCTCGTGACCACGATCAACGCCGACGGCACGCCTGACATCGCGCCGATGGGACCGCTGGTCGACCCGCAGATGCGTCAATTCGTGCTTCGCCCGTACCAGACATCGGGCACCTATGACAACCTGAAACGCACGGCTCAGGGCGTGTTGCACGTGACGGACGACGTCGAGATGCTGGCGCGGGCAGCGGTACACCAATTGGCACCCCTGCCGCGGCTGGTCAAAGCCAAAAAGGTGCAGGGGTTCGTGATCGCGGAGGCCTGCCGCTGGTACGAGTTCCAGGTCACGTCGCTGGACGATCGCGCCGCGCGGACTACGATCGCCTGTGACGTGGTGGCGAAAGGCCGCATCCGCGATTTCTTCGGATTCAATCGGGCCAAACATGCGGTGCTGGAAGCCGCGATCCTGGCCACACGTCTTGAGCACGTGCCGCCGCAGGAGATCTGCGCCGAGTTTCGCCGGTTGGCCGTGCTGGTGGAAAAGACGGCCGGCGAGCAGGAACGCCGCGCGTTTCAGTTCCTGGACGAGTACGTGGCGCACCAACTGAACCTGTGATGTGCGCAAACTAGCCTGAACCGTGCTGGCGACCAGCATGGTCTTGCCTCGCCATGCAGGACGACATCACTTCCGACGCCTCCTGCGCCCGCGCGGCTTTCCGTGCCGAAGCAGGATCGCCTGCAAGTCTTCAAACAGTTCAGGAGATTCCAAAACCTCGGCAAACTCGCTCACCCACCGACGAATCCGTTCCATAGGCTTGCGCCTCCTCCGCTGCCATGCCGGCGGTTGGCGGCGGGGTTGACTCGTCCGGAGGGCTCATGTGTGGCACCTGAAAACTGGCTAAAGCAGTTTAGCGTCTTTCGTGACGAGATTCCCGCCGCAACGGTCAGAACTGACCGGGAGCAGGCGCTGCCGGGCGGCTGGCGAGCAGCGTCCGCCAGATTTCCCGGATCGCGGATGGATCGCCCAGCCGATCCGCCAGGACGAGTTTGGCGGCGGTCATTTCCCGCGCCGTGGGACTGCGGTCCAAGACGGACAAGAACACGTGCTCGATCTTCTTCTCCGGCGCCAGGCGGCTGCGGGCCAGCTTGGGAAGCCAAGCCGGGCCGGGCCACTGGCTGTCGGGCAGCGCGGCGATGATCTGGGGCGGTTCCACGCTCGGCCTCAGCCACGACCGGCGGGCCATCGCGCTGGTCGACGCATATTCCGCGACCGGCCGCCGGTGGGCGGCTTGAACCAACAGCTTGTACACGTCCCGATCGCCGGCCCCAGGTGCGTAGTAGCGGGCGAACAACGGAGCCCCGCCCGTTTCCGGAGCATCCAACCAGCTTTCGGGCATCCGCTTGCCCGACAAACCGAACGGCTCGCTGAGCACGATCCAGCGGACAAGCCCCTTGGTGTTGAAGTCATGAGCCGCGAACTCATCGGCCAACCGCTCCAGCAACTCGGGGTGCGACGGGGGATTGTGCGGACCCATGTCGTCCACCGGCTGGGTGAATCCGTAGCCGAACAGCCAACTCCAAACGCGGTTGACCGCGGCCCGGCGAAAATCTTTCGAAGTCACGACCAGCTTGGCCAACTCACGCCGCCGATTGACGTCGCTCAGCAAGCCGCTGTGCGGGATGGCTTGACCGTTCAACTCCGGATAGGCCATTCCCAAGCGGCCGTCCGGCAGACGATAGAACAGCTCCGCATCCTTGACGGCCCCGCTCGCGCCCGGAAAATCCGTATCCGACAGGACGAGCACTTCCGAGTCGGTGCCGCGCTCGATCCGCAACTGGCGGAAGAAGGCGTTGAGTTTCCAGAAGTCGCCCTGTTCCCCGCCGCCGTGCGGATGATCGTGGCAGCTGGTGCAGACCAACTGCTTGCCCAAAAAGACGCGGGCGGTGCGGTCGGTCGCTTCCTTGGCCTGTTGATTGGCTCCCGCCAAGATGAAATTGACCGCTCCGTTGAAGTCTGCCGCGTCCGGCCGGTTCGCACCGCTGGCGGCCAACAACTCAAACACGATTTGCGCTTGCGGTTTGTCCGCCTGGATCGCCGCCGCCAAGTAGCCCGTCAAGGCCTCCCGGCTGAACCGGCTGCCGTCGGCGTCGTTCCCGGCAGGCCCCGTTAGCGAGTCGGACCACAATTGCGCCCAGTGCCGGGCGAATTCCTCGCTCGCCAGCAAGCGGTCGATCAGTGCTCGGCGATGCGTCTGGTCCTTCTGCTTGTCCCGCGCAAACTGCTTCAGTTCGTCGCTGGAGGGACGCCGTCGGGCCAACTTCAGATACACTCGTTCACACCAGTCTTCATCCGCCAGGGCCGGCGCCGGTGTCACGCTGTGGTCTCGCCAGGCCTGCCGCAGCACGTCGTTGATCGAGGCAATCACGTCGGCGTCGGCCGAGGGCTTGCGCGGCTGGGGCGCCGGTTGCGGGGCGTCCGCCGGGGATTCGATGGCGGCGCGAGGCAAGACCGCGGAGGGCGTAACCGCCAATTCCGGCTGGCTGACGGGTCCATCCGGACGCTCCAGGTGGAAACTCGGCGCGTCCTGGTCGCGCGACCTCGGCGTGACTGCGAGTTCGGGACGCTCGATCGCGGTCATGCCAGCATCGGAGCCGTTCCCGTCAGGCTGGCCGCTAACACCAGGCTGGCCGCTAACACCGGGCTGGGCCAGCGGCCGACCGGGAACCTCTCCCAGCTGCCGCGCTGCATAGACGCCCAGGAGCACCGCCGCCGCCAGCAGACTGATTGCCAAGGCCAGCGGCAGCCAGTGGTGGCGGGCATCTTGTCGGGCGCGAAGGCTTGGCGCCAACGGTAGGCTCGCCGTGCCGTTCCGTGGAGGTGGTTCAGGCTCGGTGAGCGAATGCACGGGGGGCGCGACCGGCAGGACGGCCGCGGCAGCGAGTCGTGGCAGTGCATCGTCCTCCGCCGCCGAGGCGGCCCGCATGGCCGCCTGCTGCCGGGCTTCCCACGTCTGCAGGATGGCAGACGTGAGGTCGGGCGGATAATGGCCGCCCAGGACCTCCTCCAGGCCCGCCTCCAGGATTCGATCGTCGTACTCCGCGTTCACCGTGCTCTGCCCTCGATGCACTTTCGCAACGCTTGTTTAGCCCGCTGCATCAGGTTCTTTGCGCCGTGTTCGGAAATGCCCAACGCTGCTGCAATGTTCGCCCGCGACTCCCGCTTCTGGAACCGCAGGTCCAGTGCCAGTCGAGCCCGTGGCGTCAACTCCTGGAGGCATTCACGCAAGGCCTCCACTTTTGCCTCTCCATCGTCGTCTCCGGCCCACTGCTCCCAGGCCTGATCGAACTCCTCGATGTTCTCGACCGCAATGACCTTGCCCGCCCTCCGCCGCGAGGAAATGAACTCGTTGTGGGCGATCTTGCGCAGGTAAGCCGCAGTCGCTGGGGCGCCAAAATCCGTAAAGGGATGCCGCAGCACCGACAGAAACGTCTCCTGGGTCAAGTCGTCCGCCAACGCCGGCTCACAGCCCAGGGCCCGCAGATAACGCCACACGCCAACTTGATACTTCTCGATCAGTTGCGCAGGATCGAAGCCTGTCGTGTCTGGCGTCGTCGCCGTTTCCATCTGCCGCCACAATCACTTAAGCGAACGAGAGACCGAAAAGTACTCAAACTGTTCGCCGAGCATCCGAGTAGTTATTGCCCCGACTTTATCGATCAAGGCCTGCCCGCACGGCTCCTCGGCATGACGCAAGCAATTACCCCAAAAGCATTTGCGGATCGGTAACCAGGTCGTCTGTGGTCTCGGTGGCTGTCTGCGGAAACAGCAGTTGCGAGTTCATCAGCGGGTGCAGGCGTTGGATCAAGACGGCCTTCAGTCCCAAGATACCGGCCTTTTTGGCTTGGACGATGTGGGCCGCAGTGGGCTCCAACTCCTTCCAGGACGCGGTTTGCAGGATCTGTTGAATCTGCCGCCCCACGTCCACGGTCGTCCCGATGAACAGACAATGCCGTTGGCGCGTGAGCAGGGCATAGACACCCGAAACGGCGTACTCGGCCGCCTTGTCCGCATTCCACTTGGCCAGCGGCACCGGCGGCGGCAGTTCCTGGCTCCGCCACGACTCGAACCGGGTCGCCAACCGCTTGGCCCACTTGGCGCGCTTGCGCAGCGACAGGGCTGCCCAGCGATATTCCAGCGGCGAGTGCTGTCCGGGGTCGAACAGGGCCGCGATGTCGTCGAACCGTTGGGCCAACGCCGGATCGCACAAAACGCCGTCCAGTGTGGTGTCAAAATCGACGCTCAGCCGATGCAGGGCCACTTCGCTGGCAAAGGCGTAATCGTCCGCCTCGTCCGCGGTCCGCCCCGACCGGCGTTTGGCAATCCGCGGCAGCTTGCCCTGCTTGCGGACTCTCAGCAGCATCTGGTTCCAGATGACGGGATCGCCCGGCACCTGTTGCCGCTCGCATTCGGCGATGAACGACGCATTCAACTCCGGATCGGCGAGCACATAGTCGGCCGAGTAACCGCCGGGCAGGAATTGGTACGCTTGGATCACCGCCCGCGTCAACTCCGCACGCTCGCCGGCGGGGATCGTGGGACGGTTGTTTTTGAACGTAGGCAGACTCGCGACCAGTTTCTTCTGCTGTTTCCCGCGTTTCGTCGTGGGCGCGCTTTTTCGGGGGTCTTCCGCGCCGTCCAACGGGGCGCCGACTTGGGCCTGCTCCAGACGAGTGCGGACGCGGTCGACGTACTCGGCCGATAATTCAATCCCGATCCATTGCCGGCCAAGTTTTTTGGCGACGGCCAGGGTCGTGCCGCTGCCCCCAAACGGATCGAGGACCACGTCCATCGGGTTGGAACAGAGGCGGATGATCCGGCCCAGCAGTTGTTCGGGCATCTGACAGCCGTGAAATCCCTCGCGCTCCTTGAACGTTCCGGCAACGCGGGGAAAGTACCACGTGTCGTGATCGGGAGCAAAACTGCGCGGCGCATCCTGCGGCCGCAGAATCCACGTGTTGTCCGGCAGTCGCCCGCGCGGATTGGCGCGCAAGTCGGCGTACACCAACTGCCGGGCCGACGGGACACGGGCGGCCGGATTGCTTTCGTTGAAGGTGAAATCCCGCGGATCCTTGACGAAGTGAAACAGGTGCGTGTGCGACCGGCTGAAACCCCGGCGGCAGTTGACGCCAAACGTATAGTACCAGATGACCCAGGTCCGGCAGCTGAAACCGATGTCCCTCTGGGCGATCAGCTTCAGTTCGGCGGCAAACTCGTCCCCAATCGCCAGCCAGAACGTGCCGCTGGGCCGCAGTGCCCGATGAACGCCCGTGATCCAATCCCGCGACCAGTCAAGGTATTCGTCGGCTCGCCTTCGGTCGTCGTACACGTCGTACTTGTACCCGATGTTGAACGGCGGATCGGCAAATGCAAGATGCACCGAACCCGGCGCCAGCCGGCGCAGCATCTCGACGCAGTCCCCTTGATGGATGGTATTGATCGGCAGCCCCACCATTGTCCCTCCCGCCTGACATTGCAGCTTGACGATGGCCAGAATCGTATGCCATTGTAAGCGGCAGATCAATCGACCGGTAGCAAGGAGCGGGGGAGCTCGCAGCGACTACGGCAAAGGCAGACCGGAATCGGCAGTAACTCGTTGGACGGCGGCAACCGCGGCGGCCGGAAGCGATGGTAGCGGCCGCCCGGTTGCCAAGGCCGCCTGGTTTCCCCGGCCAGGGACCAGGCTGGCCCCCGCCGCCTTGGACCCCGCGTGGCAGGACTGGCGGGGCTCCGCTACGATAAGCGGGGTTGGCGATCCGGCTTGCCTGGTTGATTCCACGGCTTCGGCTCGACTGGCTGCCGGCGCCGACGGCCATCCCTGTCTTGCACCGTCCAACCGAAGGAAACCTCACCATGACGAACCCACTTCGCTCCCCTCGCCGTCAACCCTCTGAGCACGCCTCCGCCGTCTTCTCGTCCAGCGGGCTCCCCCGCCGCAGGTTTCTCGCCGCGGGTCTGGCCGGGCTGGGAGCGTTGGCGGCCCGTCCCGCCACGGGACGATGCGCCGAATCGACGCCGCCGGCAGGCCCCCCTGCCGCCGACCTCCCGCGGCTGGATCTGCACGTCCACCTGGACAACAGCACGATCGACCAGGTCCTGAAGCTGGCCGAAGAGCGCGGCGTCAAGTTCGGGATCGTCGAACACGCCGGCACGAAGGAAAACAAGTATCCGGTGGTGCTGAGCAACGACGACGAGTTGGGCCGCTACCTGGCGATGCTGGACGGCAAGCCGGTGTACCGAGGCGTGCAGACCGAGTGGACCGATTGGGTCGGCTGCTTCTCGCAAAAGATGCTCGCCCGCTTGGACTACATTCTGACCGATGCGATGACGTTCCCCGGCCGCGACGGGCAGCGGGTGAAGCTTTGGGAAAAGGACGTCGAGACGCGGGTCGACATGGCTGACAAGCAGGCGTTCATGGATCGCTACGTCGACTGGTACGTCGCCATCCTCGAACAGCAGCCGATCGACATTCTGGCCAACGTTTCCTGGTTGCCCGCGCCGCTGGCCGTGGACTATGACCTGTACTGGACCGAAGCGCGTATCCGCCGTGTCGCCAACGCGGCGGTCAAGTACGGGGTCGCGATCGAGATCAGTTCCGGTTACCGACTGCCCAAACGCCGTTTCCTGGAAGTCGCCAAGGCGCAGGGCGTGAAGTTCTGCTTTGGCACCAACGGTCGCTATCCGAAAATGGGCCAGCTCGATTACTCGCTGGCCATGGCCGGTGAGTTGGGGCTCACGCGGGCGGATATGTTTACCCCCGCGTCCGAAGGACAGAAAGCCGTTCAGCGAAGGCGCCGATGACCGCCGGGTTGCCGACGCACCGCGAGGCCTCGGGTCCTGGTTTCGTCGAAGCCCGGTCGTTCCCAGAGGCAAAGCTTTGGCCGCGCGGCTGATCCGATAACGCCTTCGCCAGCGTTGATCATCCGGGTCTGGTCACCGGCCTTTCAGGCCGATATGATGAAGGCGCTTGGAGTGCGCCCTTCCGGGCGGGAGTTCGAGGCAGTCGCCGTGACGAGAAAGGATTGGGAATGGCAAAAGTATCCATCGACGCATTGCTTGAATCTGTCGAGAAGGGCGTGACCGACTACTTGACGGGCGCGTTGCAGGAAGGACGAATTGACGAGCAGTCGTATGCCTTGGCCGCCAAGAACACGTTCTCTTCGATCAAGAGCTGGT
Organism: Candidatus Anammoximicrobium sp.; assembly: GCA_012515235.1. Lineage (GTDB taxonomy): Bacteria > Planctomycetota > Planctomycetia > Pirellulales > Pirellulaceae > Anammoximicrobium. Next base: position 45,108 of record JAAYYU010000075.1, on the reverse strand, counting down.
TGAAGAACCGGGACCTGCGGCGGATCTCGCCCAAGTTGGTCGAGGGCCTGAGCGAGGCGATCCAGCAGGAGCGTTGGGAGGACCTGGTCAACGCCTTTCGGCAGCAAGCGCGATTCGGCACGGGCGGCATCCGCGGCATGATGGCCTTTGACCGCGAGTCGGTCGTCCGCCTTCACGCGGAAGGCATCGGGGCGCCGATCCTGAAAGGCCCCAACACAATCAACGAAGTGGTCCTGTTGCTGACCTCGGCAGGCGTCGCCCGATACGGCAAAGGCCAGAATCCGCCGTTCCAAAAGGTCGTGATCGGCTACGACAGCCGCGTGCGAGGGTTCGATCTGGCCAAGATCGTGGCGGAGCTTTTTCTGGCCTACGACTACACGGTCTACTTCTTCGACGAGCCGTGCCCGTATCCGGAAATGACCTTCGCCATCCCGTACGAGGGCATCAAAGCCGATATCGGAATTCTGATTTCGGCAAGTCACAACGACTATCGATACAACGGCTACAAGCTCTCGTGCGCCAACGGATCGCAATTCGATCCGAGCGCCCGCAACGAGATGTACAATAAGTACATCGCCAAGGCGAAAACGTCCGCCGTCAAATTGTGTCCGTTTGCCGAAGCGCCGCCCGAGCGACTGGTCTTCCTGGGCGGCGACGAGCGGCTTCCGACGTTCGACTATTGCGGACGGGAAGACCGCGTGATGAACCTGCACGGGCAGCACGCCGCGCACGTGAAGACGTTCCTGATGACCGACCTGGCGGCCCAGCAACAAGCGGCGCCGGAACCGCTGCACATCGGCTACTGTGCTTTCCACGGCGCCGGGCGGCGCGCGGTCCCGCGACTGCTGAAGGACGTCGGCTTTGCGGACGTCAAGGTCATCACGCACGGGGGACTGAATGACCTGAACGGCTTGTTCCCGTCGTTTTGCAGCGACCCCGGACGCGAACAGCAGCCGGACCCCGGCGACGCACGTGCGGCCAAGACGGCAGTCGAAGCCTTCCGAGCCGAATACGGCAGCTTTGATGACGTCGATATTCTGATCGGCACGGACCCCGACGCCGACCGCTGCGGCGTGGTCGTCAAGGTGCCTCCCGCCCAGCGTCCTCTGTACGGTGGCCAGGATTGGATGCTGCTGCCGGCCGACTCGATGTGGGCGCTGCTGCTGTGGTACCGGCTGCACCGCGAGACGGAGCTGCACGGACAGGCCTTGGACGCCGAAAAACGATTCATCGTCCAGTCGCACACCACGTCCGACAGCATCGTTCTGTTGGCCCGCAAACACGGCTTGGGAGTCATCAAGACGTGGGTCGGTTTTGCCGCTTTGGCAGCAGCTGTCCGCGACGTGTGGGACGGCAAGCCGATCCCGGCGCTGGACGAAGGCCGGCTGGGCAAGACGGCGGAACTGTGCGACCCGTTCGTCTGCGAATACCAGGACATGAACAACGGCCAGCGGTCGTTCAACATCGGCGCGATGGAGCAGAGCAACGGCTTCTCCCTCCTGGGCGGCCAGCCTCCGGATGATCGGTCGCTGGGCGTCGGCGGTCATGTCCGCGACAAAGACGGAACGCTGGCGGCCCTGCTGGTCGCCGAAGTCGCCGCCTGGGCCAAGTCGCAGGGAACGACGATCTTCGAGTTGATCGACAAACACGTCTTCCTCGATCCGGCGATCGGACTGTTCGTCAACCACTACGAACCGGACCCGATGGACGGCGAATATCCGGGGATCGAAGGCGACCGGAAAAAGAAGGAGATCCTCCGCCGCGCCCTAGGCTTCTTCCAACTGGCCATGGCCCACGATTTCCAAATCGCGGGCCGCCGGGCAGTTTCCGCCTGCATCTACCGGACGGGCAAGTATGACGCGATCTACCCGCCGACGTACGATTTCCAGTTCCCGGACGAGGGCGTGCGGTTCTACCTGGAAGACCCCACCCACGACGGCAAGCCCTTCAATCACGTCACGGTTCGGCCGTCGGGAACCGGCAATTCGTTGCGGTTCCACATCCAACTCCGCGACCTGGCCACGGAAACTGACCTGATCGAAAAGAAACAGAAGCTGATGGCCGACGCCAAGGCCATCGCGGACGAGTTGCGGGAGATCCTCCGCGCGCCGCGTTGAGTTGCGGCGAGGGGCGCCCCATGTCCCCAGACCTGATCTGTATCGGCTTGGACGTCGGCACGGGCGGTGCTCGTGCCGTGGCCATGAATTTTCGCGGGCAATTGCTCGCCGAGGGGCGCGCGGATTTACCGCCGGCGGCGGCCCGCGTTCTGGGGCCGCGCGTGGAGCAGGATCCGCTGGCCTGGACGGCGGCGGCCGCCGCGGCGCTGCGCGAAGTGACCGCCCGGTTGCCGGCTCGGTGCGAGATCGCCGGCATCGCGGTGGACGCGACCTCTGGCACGTTTCTGCTGGTGGACGAGAACCACCGGCCGCTGACGCCGGGTGTGATGTACAGCGATCTGCGGGCCGTGGCCGAGGCGGAAGAGGCTGCGGAAGCCGTGCGCGACGTGCTGGCGCCGTATGGCATTCATGTGGCCGCCTCGTTTGCGTTGTCCAAGCTGCTGCACTTTGCGCGGCACGAGCCCGACCTGTTTTGCCGTTGTCGCCGGGTGGTGCATCAGACGGATTGGATCGTCGGCGGGCTCTGCGGCCGGTACGACGTGACGGACGTCTCGACAGCGTTGAAGACGGGCGTCGATCCGGGCCGGATGCAATGGCCGGCGGCGCTCGAATCCCGGTTGGGAATTCCCCGCCGGCTGTTGCCCGAGGTGGTCTTGCCGGGAACGCCCGTGGGGCGGGTCACGGCCGAGGCCGCCGCGGCGACAGGCCTGCCGGCCAGCGTGCCGGTCGTGGCCGGCGCCACCGACGGGCTCGCCGGCTGCCTGGCGTCGGGAGCCAAGGAACCGGGCGATCTGAACGTGACGTTGGGGACCACTTTGGTTTTCAAGGCGATCAGTCCGCAGCCGCTGCTCGATCCCGACGCGGTGGTGTACAATCACCGGCATCCGGCGGGCGGCTACTTGCCCGGCGCCGCGTCCAGCACGGGAGCGGACTGGGTCGAGAGGTTCTTCCGCGGGGAGGACTTGGAACGTTTGGGACGAGAAGCGGCCGATCGGCTGCCCACCCGGCGGATCGCCTATCCGCTGGTCAAGACTGGCGAGCGGTTTCCGTTCGCGTGCGCGACGGCCACCGGGTTTGGCCTGGAGCCGATCGGAGATTCCGTCGTCCGGTTCGCCGCCGGCATGGAGGGAACGGCTTTTCTGGAACGTTTGGCCAGCGATCGGCTGGAGGCCTTGGGCCTGCGGATCGGCCCGACCGTGTATGCCACCGGCGGCGCCGCGGCGGGGGAAACGTGGCTGCGGATCCGTGCGGCGGTCAGCGGCCGGACCTACGCGGTGCCGAGGCACCCGCAGTGTGCCGTGGGGGCGGCGGTGCTGGCCGCGCTGCCGCACGCGGGCAGCTGCCGCGAAGCCGTGGCGGCGATCGTGCGTCCGGGACGGACGGTGGAACCGGAGCCGCAGTTGGTCGCCGCTTACGCCGAGTCGCGGGAACAGTTCCCAGCGGCGTTGCGAGAGCGAGGCTACCTGTGAGCATCTTCAAGGCTTGTGACGTTCGCGGCGAGGTAGGCCGGGAGTGGGGGTCGGAAGAGGCCCGCCGCATCGGCCGTTCGCTGGGGCAGATGATTCTCGCGCGCGGCGACGCTGCGGTCTGCGTGGGCGGCGACTTCCGCCGCAGCACGCCGGTCCTGAAGTCGGAGTTCATCGAAGGCTTGCTCGCCGCCGGCCTGGCGGTTCACGACGTCGGTCAGCGACCGACGCCGGTCGTCTACTTCGCCGCCCGGCGACTGGGTTGTCGAAGTGCCGCCGTCGTCACGGCCTCGCACAACCCGGCTCGGGACAACGGGATCAAGTTCCTGGTGGCCGGCCGGCCGGCGGTCCCGCCGTTGGTTCAAGAACTGGAAGCCGGTTGCGCAACACTTGCTGCCGCCGGTCCCCGCGGCACGGTGATCTGCCACGAAGTGGGAACAGAGTACGAGGACTGGGTGCTCCGGGAGGCCGGCGAATTCGTTGGCCTTGGCTCACCGGCGCGTCGGAGCCCTCGGGTGACGGGACTCCACCCCGTCCCCCACGGATCGCAAGGCTTTGCCGCGCATCCGGCCGGCGGAGCCGGCGAGGCAGTGCGTTCCCAGGCGGGAGCCTGGGAACGAGGGCCGGAGCCGTCCCTGGCGGTGGTTCTGGACGCCATGGCCGGCGCATGCACTCACATCGCCCCCCGCGTGCTGGCTCGTGCCGGCGCCGCCGTCACCGCGCTGACGCCGGCCATCGACCCGGATTTTTCGGCCCAAACTCCCAACCCGGCTCGCGATGAAAACCTGCTGCCGTTGATCGGGGCCGTGTTGGAACGGGGCAGCGACTTGGGAATCGCCCTGGACGGCGACGGCGATCGCGTCCTTTTCGTCGACCACGCCGGGCGCGTTGTGCGGCCCGAACAACTGGCCGTGCTGTTGATCCGACATTTCTTTGACAGCCCGACGGTGGTCTACGACCTGAAATGTGCCTCGATCGTCGCGGCCGCGGCCGCAGCGCGCGGCGGCCGGGCGGTGATGCAGCCCAGCGGCCACGGATTCATCAAGACGGCGATGCTGGACCTGCGGGCCGAAGTGGGCGTCGAGGTCAGCGGGCATCACTTCTTTGCCGCCTTGGACGGCGGCGACGACGGCTTGTTCACGGCGCTGGTGGTGCTTGGCCTTCTTCGCCGCACGGGAAAACGGCTGGCGGAGTTGATCGAGCCTATTGGCTGGCCGGCGATCACCCCGGACGTGCGCGTGCCGTACGAAGGCGATGCGGCCGCGGCCCTCGAGGCCATCGCCGCCAGTTGCGGCGGTACGGTCACGCGACTGGACGGCGTGCGGGCCGAGTACGACGGAGGCTGGGCCTTGGCCCGGGCTTCGATCACCGAGTCGGCCGTCACCTTTCGTTTCGAGGGCCGAGACTCCAGCCACCTGCGCTGGATTGCCCAGCATTTCCTGGCCGGCGCGGGCGGATTGCGCAGCCAGGTACTGGAGAGAATCGGCGAGTGAGGGGCGGTCCGTCGCGTGCTTTCGCGACGCCTGGTGCTCCAATGCCCTCCCGGCTCCCGCGGCCTTTCGCCGCGGCCTTGGCCAGGTCCTGGAACCCTGGGAGGTCCCTCACAACGTCGCCGACCGTCATCGGAGCCAAGCCCGCGCGCGCATGCTGAGTCCGTTGTCCTGGCCGTCTGTTGAGCGACGGGGCTTGGCGTTGAGCCACGTCGGAGAGACCCAAAGAAAAAGCGGTTGGCAGGCGATTGCCCGGCGGGTCTGGACGAGTTGTCGGCAACCCGCCCGCGTCGTGTTTTTTCGGGACTTTTCGCCCAGTTTGCAAGGCTTCGCGCCAAGTGATGCCGCTTCGAGCTCGGAGTCCGCTCGGTTCGACAGCGGCCCGTCCGGGCAGACACGGAAATGCACCCTTTCTGTCGTAGCTTACTTTCCCAAGGGGGCGGCCGAGCGTTATACTGGCCCGCTGTTGTGTTCCTTTTTGGCCACGCTGAGCGAGTTCGAGCATGAATGCACTACACCGTATCGCTGCCTGTGCAGGCTTGGTTTCCGCGCTCTGGGTGTCGGTCCCGGCGAGCGCTGCAGACGAATCGACCGACACGATTTACGCAGGCGATACCGTCACGGTCGTCAAGGACAACGTGGAATTGGGCCTGCGGGACAAGCCGGCGACGGCCCTGAACACGGGAGACACCGTGCGGGTAACCGAGGTGCGCGGGGCCTGGGTGGGCGGATACGCCATGAAGAACGGCCAGCGGTTCACCGGCTGGGTCCATCGGGACGAGGTGAAGTTGGTCGTCATTCCGGCCGACCAGGCGACGCCGATCGAAGTGCCGGACAAACCGGACGACCCCCAAGCGGTGGCCGCCCTCCGCGAATTGAATGTCAAGCTGGACTTGAACGACAAGGGCAACGTGCATTCCGCGGACGGTTCCGAGTCGAAGATCGAGGACGCGGGAATCGTCCATCTGCAGGGTCTGCACCAACTGTCCTACCTGGATCTGTGCAACCGTCCGATCACCGACGGCGGTTTGCGGTCGCTGGGCAAGTCCGTCACGCTGCAGGAGCTGTACCTGGACCACACGAAGATCACCGACGAGGGGTTTTCCTTGGTCAAGGAACTCCCGAATCTGGAAGTCATCGCCGTCAGCGGGACCAAGGTGACCAGCGCCGGCCTGTCGCACGTCAAAGCGTTGAAGAACCTGCGGGTCCTGAATCTCAGCAAGTGCGCGATCACCGATGACGGCTTGGCGCATTTGAAAAAAATGTCGACCCTCGGCGTGCTGGCGCTCAATGGCACCCAGGTGACCAACGCCGGGCTAGTGCATCTGAAAACCTGTCCCGACTTGCGCGTCTTGAACCTGATCGATTGCGACGTCGACGATCAGGGATTGGAGCATCTGTACGGTCTCGAGGAACTGCGCATGTTGTACGTCGGCGGCACCAAGGTCACCGAGCAGGGCCGGGAGAAACTGAAAGACGCGGCGCCCAGTCTGGCGATCTTTGAGGACTAGCAGTCTCGCCGTCCCGGCCCTGCGCCGACCGCTACGTTCCCGCCTGTTAGCCTGTAACTCCACTCCGCCCCCGGGATGCTTTCTGATGACCGAACCCCACGAGCCCCATCCTGACAGCGATTCGGCTTTTGCCCATCTCGGACTTTGGGATGCCGTCAGCATCATCGTCGGCATCGTCGTCGGGACGGCCATTTTCAAGACGCCTCAGAACGTGTTCGCCAACGTGCATGGGCCTTGGCTAGGGCTTGGTTGTTGGCTGTTGGGCGGCGTCTTGGCGTTGATCGGCTCCCTGTGCTACGCCGAACTGGCGACGACCTATCCGCGGATGGGCGGCGACTATGTGTACCTGACGCGGGCCTTTGGTCGCTGGGTGGGCTTTTTGTTCGGCTGGGCCCAGCTGACGGTGATCCTGACGGGCAGCATCGGCGCGATGGCCTATGCCTTTGGCGACTATGCGGTCACGCTGTTCGGCTGGGACGCGAAGCATTCCGTTTGGTTGGCGGTCGGTTCGGTGGTGGTGCTGACGGGGCTGAATTTGTTTGGCGTCGTGTTTGGAAAGGCCGTGCAGAACCTATTGACGGGGATCAAGGTTTTGGGCTTGGGCGCGATCGTCGTCGCCGGATTTGCTTGGGGCACAGACGCCTCGTGGGCTGCCCAGACCGGCATGGAGGGCCCTGGATTCGGGCTGGCGATGGTGTTCGTGTTGTACGCCTACGGCGGCTGGAACGACGCCGCCTTTGTGGCCGCCGAGGTCCGCCATCGCCATCGCAATATGCCCTTGGCGCTGTTGTTGGGGACGGGCGGCATCACCGTCATCTACCTGCTGATCAACGCCGCGTTGCTGTGGGGGCTGGGCTTTGAAGGCGTGCGTGCTTCCCGCGCCCCTGCCGCCGATGTGGCGCGTCTGGCCTTTGGGACCTGGGGCGCCAAGGGCATCAGTCTGCTGGTGATGGCTTCCGCGTTGGGGGCGATCAACGGCTTGATCTTCACGGGTTCGCGGATCTACGTGAGCCTGGGGGCGGACCACCGCGTCTTCGCGTGGCTGGGCCGTTGGAACGTCCAGCGTGGTACGCCCGTCCGCTCGCTGTTGACGCAAAGCGCGATCGCCTTGTTGCTGATCTTGATCGTCGGCACGCAGTTGGGGCGCGACTGCGTGGACCGGGGCATGACGGTCATCCTGCTCAGTCCCCTGCCGTGGGACAAGTACTTTGGCGGCTTCGACACGCTGGTGGCCGCGACGGCGCCGGTGTTCTGGGGCTTCTTTCTGCTCACCGGTTACTCGATGATGATTTTGCGGGCCATCGATCACGACATCCGCCGGCCGTTCTCCGCCCCCCTGTATCCGTTGGAGCCGATCCTGTTCTGCGGGATGTGCCACTTCATGTTGTTTTCTGCAATCGAATACGCCCAGGGGCTCTCTCTGCTGGGCTTGGTTCCCTTGGCCGTCGGTCTGCCGCTGTACCTGTTCAGTCAATGGTCGGGCAACAGCCAGGCCGCCAGGCCGCCGGGGTCTTAGCGGGCCGGCGGTGCGCGGCCGCCAGGTCGGTTCGCCCGCCTGACGGGGTCGTTGCGGCTGCGATTGAGACGCGATTCGGCGAAGTTTTTCACAGGAGCATTGGCATGAGTCGTTTGATCTGTGTGAGTGGATTGATTCTGTTCGCCTTGACCCTTGTCCTGCCGACCGCCTCCGCGGCCCAGGACACCACCGAAGCTCGCGCCCCCGACGTGGTCTACGTCGGCAGTCCTCACGACGTGGTGGCAAAGATGTTGGAAGTGGCCCAGGTCAAGAAGGACGACCTTCTGTACGATCCGGGCTGCGGCGACGGACGCATCTGTGTCATGGCGGCCAAGAAGTACGGCTGTCGCGCGGTCGGGTTCGACCTGAATCCGGTGCGGATCCGCGAATCACTGGAGAACATCAAACGCAACGGCGTGGAGAAGCTGGTCCGCGTCGAGCGGAAGGACATCTTTACGGTGGATTTCAGCGAAGCCACCGTGGTGTCGATCTATCTGCTGCCCTGGATGAACAAGAAACTGGTTCCGCAGTTGCAAAAGATGAAGCCCGGCACGCGGATCGTCGCGCACGATTACTCCATCGAGGGCTATCCGCCGGACAAGACGATCACCATGACGTCGAAGCAGGACGCCGTCGAGCACTACATCTACCTCTGGACCGTGCCCCTGAAGCCGGCTCCCGACGCCGCCGCCTCGGCAGACGACCCCGACTCCGACGACGAACCGTAGAATCTCCGCAGCGCCGCCGCCGGCCTCGAGCCGCCGCCGGCCTGGAGTTGGCGCCTGGCCAAGATCCACTCCAAGGTTCTCTCGCGGGGCGGACTTCAGGCCGCTCGGACGGAGTGAATTCCGCCCTGCGAAGTTGTTGCTGGACAGGGGCTTAACGCTCGGCGCCGAGGGCGGAAAACAGCCGGGATGGCTTGACTTTCCCGGCCCAGTGCTAGACCATATATAGTTGCGGAGACGCTTTGACAGGATTGCTTCTCAAGTACGACATCCGTTGCGGCTCGCCCAAGCGTCTCTCCGTGGCGTCGGTGGCACGTTTTGAGACACCAGGCGAAAGGGGCTGCGGATCATGGTGAGCACAGTAACCACACGGCGCGGGGATTTGCGTTCCCAGCGCGACCAGGTGCATCGGCTGCTGAACCAGTTGGCGGAACTGCTCGAGGACCTCGCGGATGCCGATGCGGATTCGTCGTGGGGCTGGTCTGCGGTACCCACGGACGCGGTGCCGGATCGGGTGTCCGATCTTTCCAGCCGGTTGCAGACGCTGTTCTTCCTGGAAGAAAACGACGGAACGCTGGAGGAACTCCTGGAGGAGCAACCGGAGCTTCGGGACGAACTGGAAGGGCTGCGCGACGAACATCCGCAACTGTTGAGCCAACTGGAAGAGGTCGGCGAACTGACGGGCTCGTCCGTTCGTCCCGTCTCCACGTGGGACGACGTCGAGTCGCGGTTTCACCGGTTCCAGCTGGCCCTGTCCCGCCACCAGCGGCGGCATGACGATCTGGGGCAACGCGCGGCGCTGGTTGCCATGCACGAGTGAGGCTGGACGGATGCCGTCGCTGTTAGTCGTCGATGACGAACCCACCGTGCTGCACCTGTTCCGGCGGATGTTCGACAAGGTGGGCATCGAGGTGCTGACGGCGGCCAACGCGGCCGAGGCCCGGCGGCTGGTCGCCGAGACGCGTCCGGACGTGGCGGTTCTGGATCTGGTCCTGCCCGACCAGACCGGCCTGCAGGTGTTTCAGTCGCTGAAGGAAATCGACTCCCGGCTGCCGGTGATCTTCATGACCGCTTCGGGCAACAGCGACACGGCCATCGAGGCGATGAAACTGGGGGCGTTGGACTATCTGCTCAAGCCCTTGGACTTTGCCGAGGTCCGCAAGCTGGTGGACCAGGCGTTGGAAATCCGTCGCTGGACGCGGCAGCCTGTCGCCCTGCAAGACGCCGCAGCCGGCCTTCCGGCCGAAGGCGACGCGCTGGTCGGCCGCTGTCCGGCCATGCAATTGGTGTACAAGGCCATCGGCCGGGTCGCTTCGCAGAACGTCACCGTGTTGATTCGCGGCGAAAGCGGAACGGGCAAGGAACTGGTGGCCCGCGCGCTGTATCACCACAGTCACCGTTCGTCCGGCCCGTTCATGGAAGTGAACAGCGCCGCGATCCCGGAAGCGCTGCTGGAGAGCGAGTTGTTCGGGTACGAGCGAGGGGCCTTTACCGGCGCGGACCGCCGCCGGATCGGCAAGTTCGAGCAGTGCCATCGCGGCACGCTGTTTCTGGACGAAATCGGCGACATGTCGCCGGCCCTGCAAAGCAAGATTCTGCGGGTTTTGCAGGAGCAGCGTTTCGAGCGGGTGGGGGGCAACGAGACGATCGCCGCCGACGTCCGCGTGATTGCCGCCACCAACCGTGACCTGGAACGCATGGTGGCCCGCAATCACTTCCGCGCCGATCTGTACTACCGCCTGAACGGCTTCACGATCCAGTTGCCTCCGTTGCGCGAACGCGGCGAGGACTTGCCGCTGCTGGTCGATTACTTCCTGTTGCGGGCGAAGCGGGATTTGAAAAAAGAGGTGCGCGCGGTGTCGCCGGCCGCCTTGGACATGCTGCGGCGCTACGCCTGGCCCGGCAACGTGCGGGAACTGCAGAGTGTCCTCCGCCAGTCGGTGCTGCAGACGACCGGGCCGGTGCTGCTGGCCGATTTCCTTCCGGAGATTGTCCGGGGCGGCCAGTCGTCGGCGCTGGCCAGTTGCGCCGGTGAGGACGGCGGGGCCGAGTACTGGGAGCGGTTCGTCAGCGAACGGATGACGGCGGGCGTGGAGGATTTGTACGACCAGGCCCTGGCGCGGATGGAAACCGAATTGATCACCCGCGTGCTGCGCCGTACCGCAGGCAACCAACTGGAAGCCGCCCGGATCCTGGGGGTCACGCGGACGACGTTGCGCACGAAACTCCGCCAGTTGGGCATCGCCATCGACCGGATCGTCGTGGGCGGTGACGAGACGGGTCCCGAGGCGTCGGCCGACGCGAACGGCGAGTCTCCCAGATAGTCTCCGGACTCCGGGCAGCGTCTGAGGCCCTTTCGCGCGGAGCGCGTCGGGGTCCCCGTTGGGCTGATCCGCGCCCCGCTGCGCGCAAACGCCCTGGCCTCCGGTTCCGGACCGGCGTACCGGCGTCCGTTTTGCGGCACACTTGGCGGGGCGGGCTACTTGGTCGACAACTCGATGCGGCCGAGGTCGACCTGTTTGCCCTTTTCCACCCGCAGCGGAAACGGCGACTTGCCTGGGTCGGCATAGCGTTTCTTCAATTTGTCGGGGCCGGAATAGGAGGCGGCCACCGCGCTGAAATTCTGCCAGACAAAGGTCAGCTTGTACTCGCCGACCGGCGCCCCGTCGCCCGCCTCGTACGTCGCCAATTGGAATTTACCCTCCTGGTCGGTAACCGCCTGAGTAATCGTCGGCTGCTGGGTATCCATGCCTTCGACCGGATGGCATTGAATCTGCAACATGGCAGCCGGTTGGCCGTCGACGTAGACTTCGCCACAGACGGGAATCGTCTCTTTGCGGTTCGGGTCCGTCTTCTGGCACGAGGCGGTCGAAAGGCACGTGCCGGCGATGCTCACAAGGACCAGCACACGGGCGATTTGGTGTTTCATCATCGGGTTCACTCTTTCCGGAAAAAACCGCAACGTTCACGGACGTAGCAACGACGGCTGAAATAACTTCTTGAAACCGAATGGCTGGACCCCTTCGCGGCGAAATCGGGAAGTTGTTTCGGCCAACGCTGCTACCGTTGCGGGACTCGCGGAACGGCAATCGGCACTAGCATTAAACGGGATCTCGACACTTTTCCGCGTCGTTGATGAAGTCACGGTTTCCGTGCTGGGGTCAGGCTTACAGAATTCCATTTTTGGCCGAGCTTGGTGCCAGCCACGTCCTGCGACTCTGCTCGGCCAAAAATTGAATTCTGTAAGCCTGACCCCATTTCGCGCAACCGTGCCATCGTACACAGCGACTTTCCAAGGATGGACGCTAGTTGGAAGACGGCTCGCCTCCGGCGCGGGTGATCAGCGAAGCGAGTTGAAAGGGCGCGATGGAGTCGCTGAAGAAAGTCACGGAGGCGTCGGCCAGCAGGAACATCGCCCCGCCCGGATGCATCCCGAAGAAGTTCGCTCCGCGGCGGTTGGTGCAGTTGATGGCACACGGACCTGCCGCCGGCGCGGTTTCGCCCTGCACGGACCCTTCCAGCCAGTGTTCGCCGTTGAGCAAATCGCCCCAGCCGCCGCCGTTGGCTTTGCCGAGCAAGTCGTAGGGCGTCGCCGTCCGCATCTGACGCCCCACGTAGATCTTGTCGCCTCCGAGTCGCTCGCCCAGCAGGATCGTGTTCGACGTGCCGTCCAGGATGGCGGCCATCGTGCTGGCACGCGCGGTACCGTACGGACTTCTGCCGGCGTACTGCAAGGCTCCGTCACGAGAGCTGACCGGATAGCTGGCATACGCCAAATTCGCGTAGGTGCTGCGCACGCCGGAAGCCACGCAATAGTCGGAAGGGGCCGCGCGAAACGTCACGGGGAGATCGGGATTGAAGTCCCCGCTGTAGACTCGCTTCTCGGCGTCTCCCGGCGCCGACGGGCAGATGTACGTGGGGACAACCGTCTGGATCACCTCCATGTTCGCGGCCACGGTCGCGGCAGGAAACAACGCCACCATTTCATTGAGGGTCGGTACGCGCATGTCGTACCGGTCAAACAGCGGCTGCTGTTCGATGAACGGCAAGAGCAACACGCCCCAGACTTGCGCGTTCATACCAGGACCCAGGTTGCCCGTGGGCAAATCGACCATCCACCCGAACGGAAACGACTTGTGGGTGTCGTGATAATTGTGCAAGCCCACGCCAAGCTGTTTCATGTTGTTCGTGCATTGCGTCCGCCGCGCCGCCTCGCGCGCCGCCTGGATCGCCGGCAGCAGAAGGGCTACCAGGATCCCAATGATGGCAATCACCACCAGCAATTCCACCAGCGTAAAGCCTCTGCGAGATCTCCCAGCCATGTCAGGACCTTTCCCAAGAAGGACGAAGAAAACGATACCCCAAGCCAACACGGCAGCTCCGGACCGCTACGCCTGACTGCGAGTTCCAACCGATCGTCCGCAGAAAAAAGAAACGATCGAAAGATACGACCGGTGGATACTCTCCCCAAAGGCAGCCGATGTCCCTGCGCCAACTCCTACCCACAATTCTAGTTCGCGGGCGACATCGCCTGCAATCGAGATTGGGCTGATTTAAACCGGCGGCGAGGAAACGCGGCGGGTTACGAGGCCCTGGTGGGCAGTCGGTCTTGGTGAGTACCCCGAATTCTCTGACCAGAAAGAGGGATTCGAAGGTCGTTGTCGGTGCCTTCCGGCCAGGTGTCGCCAGCCTCGGCGGCTCCGGCTCGTCCGGTCCGCCGGCCGTCTTGTGCCGTTTGTCAGCAGGCGAGCGGCGGCAGCCTGGCCGTCATTCGTCCAGCGTCGGCACGGCGATTTCGGCGATCAGTTCGCTCAGGATGTGTTCGGCGGTGATCTTCCGCAGGCGGCTTTCCGGCCGCAGGATCAGGCGGTGCGTCAGCACCGGACCGGCCACCCGTTTGACGTCGTCCGGTTGCACGAATTTGCGACCGCGGATGGCGGCCATGGCTTGGCAAGTCCGGAACAGGGCGATTGAGGCGCGAGGGCTGGCGCCCAGTGCCAGATCTTCGTTTTCCCGCGTGTCGTGGATGATTTGCATCAGGTACTGGCGCACCTTGTCATGGACTTCGACTTCGCGGACGGCTTGCTGGCAGGCGATCAGTTCCTCGGCGGCGACCACCGGCTGGAGGCGGTCCAACGGATGCCCGTGCTGGAGCATGGCCAGCATCTTCAACTCCTCGTCCATGCTGGGGTACCCTAAGCTGAACCGCATCAGGAACCGATCCAGTTGGGCCTCCGGCAGCGGGAAGGTGCCTTCGTGATCGATCGGATTTTGGGTGGCGATGACCAGAAACGGCGGCTGCAACTCGCGGGTCACGCCGTCCACGGTCACGCGGCGTTCGGCCATGGCCTCCAGCAGCGCCGCCTGGGTGCGCGGCGTGGTGCGGTTGATCTCGTCCGCCAGGACGATCTGGGCAAAGATGGGGCCGGGCCGGAACTCGAATTCAGCGCTTTTCTGATTGAAAATCGACGTCCCGGTCACGTCTGTCGGCAACAGGTCTGGAGTGCACTGAATCCGTTTGAAATTGCAGCCGACGCTGGACGCCAAAGCTCGGGCCAACATCGTCTTGGCCACGCCCGGCACGTCCTCCAGCAAGATGTGGCCTTCGCAAAACCAGGAGACGAGCGACAGCGCCAGCTGTTGCCGTTTGCCCACGATGACGTTTTCCACGTTGCTGATGATCTTACGAGCCGTACTGCTGACGTCTACCATCCGAGATTCCCTCTGCATCGCTTCGAGACCCGCGCGGTCAGGCGAAATGAAACGCGGATGCCGGCCGTAAAGCGAATTCTTCGAACGGCGGGCGGTCTTGTCTGCAACTTGTTCATTGACCCGTGCCTCTGATCGCCTAGAATGGCGTGTCGGCGGTCAGATGACAACTACCGAACCCCGGAATGGCGCTATGAATTATCGCTGGTTGACAGCTTTGCCTGTCTATAACGAAGTCCGTTATGTGGACGACGTCCTGGATGAGGTCTGCGAGTACAGCCCCGAAGTTCTGGTCGTGGACGACGGCTCGACGGACGGCACGGGGGAACTGCTCGCGGCCCGCAACGACATCCAAGTGGTCCGACATGCGCGCAATCGGGGCTACGGCGCCGGTTTGAAGACGGCCTTTCAGTTTGCCGTTCGCGAGGGCTACGATTGCCTGGTCACGATCGACTGCGACGGTCAGCACGAGCCGCAGCGGATTCCTCAGTTCGTCGCGGCTTGTGCCCACGCCGACCTTGTCTCGGGCAGCCGCTACCTGCGGCAGTTCGACGGCGACAGCGAGCCCCCGGCGGACCGGCAGCGGATCAATCGCCGGATCACGGACGAATTGAACCGCCGTCTGGGGCTGCACCTGACCGACGCGTTTTGCGGGTTCAAAGCGTATCGGGTTCGTGCGCTGCAGCGTCTGCATCTGACGGAGACGGGATATGCGATGCCGATCGAGTTGTGGGTCCAGGCGGTGGCCGCCGGGCTGAAGCTCATCGAATTGCCGGTGCCGTTGGTCTACTTGGATGAATCGCGTTCGTTCGGCGGAGAACTCGACAACGCGGCCACGCGGCTGCAGCACTACTACGATGTGCTGGAACGTAGTCTGCGAGCCGTCCGCGCACGCGGCGAGCCGGTCGCGGCGGAGGCGCTGGCTGCGGCGTCGTAGCCAGTCGAAGGAAGACGCGTGGTTTGGTAACCGGTCCGTCCATGCCTGAGCACCTCACCTACCAACCGATCCGGGCGCCGCGCGGGCATGGTCAGATGTTGTTGGAGCCGCCCGCGGAAGCGATCGGCCGGCTGCTGGAGCGGAACCGGAGCGACGGGCCGGACGCGGCGTACGATGTCCAGGGCCTGACGCTGTCCGCGCTTCGTGCGGAGGCCCGCCGAAGCCTGCTGCAGGACGCGCGGCGGTACACGGGTGCCTATCGCGACGTGGCCGCACCGCCGGGCCCAGACGGCCCGCTCCTGCTGGCCGGGCATCAGCCGCAGCTGTTTCACCCCGGAGTCTGGTTCAAGAACTTCGCCTTATCGGCGCTGGCCTGCCGGCACGGCGGGCAGGCGGTGAATCTGCTGATCGACAACGATATTCTCCGCAATTTGTCGATCCGCGTACCCAGCGGTTCTCCGGCGGAGTCTCAGGTTGTCCCCGTGTCCTTCGACCGGACGGTCGAGACGATTCCTTACGAACAACGCGACGTCGCCGACGCGGAGTTGTTCGCGTCGTTCGCCGAGCGGGTCCGCGCGGCCAGCCGCGGGATGCTCGCGCGGCCGCTGCTGGACCAGTACTGGCAACTCGTGCTGGAGGCATTGCAACGGTCGCCCAACCTGGGCCGCTGCCTGAGCGAGGCGCGGCATCGACTGGAGGGCCGCTGGGGCCAGAGCACCTGGGAGGTGCCGTTGAGCACCGTCTGCCAGACGTCGTCGTTTGCCCGCTTCGCCGCTCACTTGCTGGCCCACCTCCCGCGGTTTCGGGAGATCCACAACGCGTCGCTGCGGGAGTACCGCCGGGTGAATCACGTCCGCAGCCGTTCGCATCCGGTGCCTGACCTGGAGCGGGACGGCGACTGGCAGGAAGCGCCGTTTTGGTTGTGGAGCGACGCTGCGCCAGCTCGCCAGCGGGCCTTCGTGCGGGCCGGCCGGGACGGCTTGGAGTTGACCGACCGCGGGCCGATCCGCGTCCGGCTTCCGTTGGCGGACGGCGACGACGCCGCCTGCGCCGTGGAGGCGCTCATCGCGCTAGGCCGGCAGGGAATCAAGCTGCGGCCGCGGGCTCTGGTGACCACGATGTACGCGCGGCTGGTGCTAAGCGACCTGTTTCTGCACGGCATCGGCGGAGCCAAGTACGATCAGCTGACCGATCTGATTGTGGCCCGTTTCTTCGGCCTGCGGCCGCCCGGCTTCGTCACGCTGTCCGCGACCGTGTTGCTGTTCGAGGATCGCACGCGCGCGCTGACGCAAGCCATCCGGGACGGCAAGCGGCTGCTCCGCGAGTTGCGGTTTCAGCCCGAGCGTCATCTGGCGCCGGAGGCGGGACTCGAGGCCGCGCTTGCCGAGAAGCGAGCCTGGATCGCAAGCGACTTGCCACGCGGCCAACGTCTGGTCCGGCAGCGGGCGCTGGAACGTCTGAACGCGCAGTTGAGTTCGGCGCTGGAAGATCGTCGCGTGCAGACGGAGACGCAGCTGCGGCAGTGGAGCGTCGAGCTTCGGCGTCAGGCGCAGCTCGCCTCGCGCGAGTTTGCCTTCTGTCTCTTTTCGGAAAATATTTTGCGGCCACTCCTACTGGACCTTTCCGACAGGACCGTCTAACTTACGCATCAGAAGGAAGCGGGCCCTCGTCGCAACGTCCGCTGCGCGGCCGGCGAGTGATGGCCGTCGGATCGAAGGAATCTCGCAAAGAAGGATTCTGGGAAATGACTTCCACCGCTCTCGCACGCGCGACGGACACCGCGCGTCACCCCGGCGTGCCGCGGGGCAGTGTGGCGGGGATCGCGGCCGTGCCCGGCACCGCCGGGGACCACCCCGCCGTCCATCAATTCCTGCTGAGCGTCTCTCACGAACCGTCCGGCGCCGAGTTTCAATCGCAGCTGGATGAACCGACCTACGAGCCGCGCGATCGGCTGTTGATCAAGCACGGCGACCGCGTTGCCGCGCACCTGCGTCTGATCCGGCGGGAAATGCGGTTCGGCGCCGCCACGTTGCCGGTCGCGTACGTCGCCGACGTCGCCACGTTGCCGGAGTATCGCGGCCGCGGGTACGCCTCGGCGCTGCTAGCTGCCGCCGAGCAGAGGATGCGCGCGGAGGGTGCGTTGCTGGGGTTGCTGCGGACTTCGGAGCCCGACTTCTACCGCCGCCGCGGCTGGATCGTGTGCGGCCGGCACACCTATTCGGTAGCCGGCTGTCATCACGTGTTGGCTCAACTCCGCGAACTGGAGCCTTCGTCGCTGCGCCGCTTCAAGGCGGCGGGGCCGCCCGCACTGCACTTGCGCTATCTGCGTCGCGTCGAACTCGCCGCGGTGATCCGG
This sequence comes from Candidatus Anammoximicrobium sp., assembly GCA_012515235.1. Lineage (GTDB taxonomy): Bacteria > Planctomycetota > Planctomycetia > Pirellulales > Pirellulaceae > Anammoximicrobium. The sequence continues at coordinate 27,281 of JAAYYU010000075.1, read as the reverse complement.
ATGCACGAGTGGCAAACGCGTCAAGCTTACGGCTCGTTCGCGCGCTCGGAAGCCGGCTGGCGGTGGTTGGTCAATCGGCGCGGCTACGATCGGATCTATGTGGCGATCGAAGGTTCGCCGGAGATCGAGCTGGACGGGACGTTTTCGGCTATTGTCGGTTACGCCGCGGCCCGCAACGAACGGATTGTGGAACTGGCCACGACGCCGGAACGCCCCGACGCGGCGGCGCGGCTGCTGGCCCGTTTCTGCAGCGACGCCGTCGAACGGGACTTGCGCGAGATTCGCGTCGATCTTCCGCCGAATCATCCCCTGCACAGCACGCTGCTTGCCTCCCAAGGCGTGTTTCGCCAACTCGAGCTGGATCGCGGCCGGGCTTTCATGGTCAAGGTCCTCGATACGGCCCGGCTCGTGTCGGCGTTGCACGCTGAGTTGCGATCCCGGCTGCGGTTTGAAAAGCCGAACGCGCAGCGCGAACTGGGGTTCGTGATCGGCGAACAACCGCTGGCGCTGGAAATCACGCCGGACGCTAGTCGGCTGACGCGCAGACGGCTCGGCCGGCCCCATGTGCGGTGCGAATGGCCGCAATTCTGGCAATTGCTGCTGGGGCACCTGGACGTCCAGCAAGCCGCCAGCCAAGGCGCCCTGTTCGTTTCCAATCGGCGCGGCTTCGACCTGGCCGGCGCGCTGCTTCCCCAACTGCCGCTCTGGTATCCGCCGCTGGACGACCTGGCGGCGACCTGAGGTTCCGTGGCTCGGGTTCACGTTCGAGTTGCGGTCGACGTCTCGTCCGCGATCCGCTCGCACGGCAGATTCCGCATCGTTCGAAAGACGACTGTCGCCACCTCACCGCAGCCATCGCACTGCGTGGGAGGATCAGCAGCAAACACCGGACCGTGATCTCTCGAACGAGGCTCGCCGGCCTGCGCTGGAGCCAGGGGCGGTGTCCGCACCGCGGGGCGCGGTTCACGGTTTCTGCCGTGCGACCAGGCAGCCTACGTCGTGAGGGCCGAGTTCCAGCGTGACGACCGCCCGCTCGCCCTGACGAGCAACGGTTGCCGGACAGCCGTTCCAGGCATCCTCGCAGGAGGCGCCGTCGTTCCAAGGAAGCGACAACAGACCTCCACGCACCGTGCGGTGGCGGGAGTTGTACAGCGTGTAGACGGTTTTGTCCCGAGCCGGGAAGGCATTGGCGTACACGCCGCCGAGGAGCGTGGGGAACAGCGGCGTGGGGCGGTCGCTCGTGAACGCGTCGCGGTGTTCGCGCAACAAACGGTAACAGCGGCGGATGGCGGCTCGCGTTTCCGGCTCGAACCACTCCGCCGCCGGCCCCTCCAGCCAGATCGCTTCCCCGTTGAAGAACACCCACTTGACGCCCGTGGCCCAGCTGGCGGTGGGCTTGTCGCAGTACAGGATTTCGATGGTCTTGAAGCTGGGCAGGGCAAACCGCGTCACGTTCAGCGGCACGCGGGTCGTCGTGCGGCCGGCGGTAGACATGGCATAGGTGAAGCTGCCGTCCTGCAGTTGCGTGACCACGTCCACGGGCGATTCCTCCGTGTAGATCGCCACGCCGGTCTTCTCACGGCCGACGCGGTGGCGGATTGCCCGTGTCGTTTCGCGCTCGCCGATCACCGCATAGCCCGGCCGGGCGTGGCCATGCTCGGCGGACCAGCAGTCGAAATGCGAGCTGGCAAAACCGTACTCGTCGATGTACATTCCGTCCACGTTCAACTGCCGGACTTTCTCCGCGTACGTCGCAGCCTGGACCTCGCGCCACGCGGGGACGTACGAGCAGATGTCGATCTCGTTGCTGTCCGGCCAGCGTGCTCCGCGACCGGCGGCGTCGATCAACTGCCAGGCCTTGCCGAATTGCCCTCCCAGCCTGCCGCGCTCGTCCAGCAGATAGCCTTCGATGTACAGCCCGACGGGAACCCCCTGGCGCTGGACGCCCGCGATCGCGTCGCGCAACGCCGCCTGCCCGCCCTGCAGGAAGTCGAACGGCGAGTAGTCGCCCGTGCGGCCGTAGATCCGGCCGTGCGGCCCGCAATTGCCCCAGTCGAACAGGTGCAGGTAGTCGATGCCGCCGAACTCCCGGACCGCTTCGTCCACGGCCCGCTGCAGGTGAATCTGCTGACCGTCGTACAGCGGGTCCAGCCAGTGCAGGAACCGCTGGCGGAAGTTGAACACCTCGCGGAACCAGGCCAGACGCGGGGCGGCCGGCTGGTAGAACGTCTGCAGCCAATCGCGATAGGCCGAGAAGCCGCGGAGCCAGAAACCGTCCGTCAGCTGGATGACCGTTCGCGGCGTCTGGAATCGCTCGCCGGGCGCCAGCATTCGCTCCGCGTATTCGACGCCCGCGCTGAAATCGACGCCCGTCTTTTCGAGCAGGTAGTGCTTCCACGCGCAGTCGGTGTCCTCGGTCCGTAACGACAACCCGCGCCCGTCGGCCGGGCTGAACGTATCGAGAAACTGCAGGGGGAAGAGCCCGCAATAGCGTTCGCGGTAATTGCAGGGCCGATTGTCGAAAGCCGCGCCGCGTTTGGGAACCAGGTAGTGCGCCGCCAGTGCGTCGGCCGACAAACGGTACGGACCGAGTCGTGGGGCGATGAGCGTGACGCGGTGCGGCTGCAGGCCCTGGTTGGCCACCGCTGCGCCAGCGGCCAGACTGCCGTCGCCGGCAGCTTCGACGGTGATCGTCAAGGTCAATCCCGGTGCGCCGTCGATCGCGTCTTCCGCGGTGCAGGAATCGGCTGTCGCCGCCAAGTCGCGCAACTGGACGCTCGCCGAAACGATCGCCTGGCCATCCACGGTCAAACCGACCAGCGGATTCGGACCCGGCAACAAATCCCAGCCGCTGGCCCGCTGCTCCAGCCTTCGCCAACTCGGCAACCCGTCCCAAGCGATTTCCGCGGCCAGGCCTCCGCTGGCGACATGCAAGTGCGTTCCGGAGATCTTGAATTGGGGCGGCGGAAAGGCCGTCGTCACCGTCGGCCGATGCACCAGTGGCGGCGTGTCCTCCAGCACCTGCGGAAACCCGCGCTCGCCCGCGATGCGGGCCGAACATGCGGCGACGGCAAAGGCGCCTTGCCGCGTCCCGTCGCAGACGACAATCTGGCGAAGGCGTTTGGCGCCGTCCGCCGCCGCCGCCAGAACTTGGGCGCCCTCGATCACGCCGAACCGACCGGCGCTGATGTTCCAAGGCAGACACTCGTCGGCCGTTCCGTCGTCGTACTGCAGCTGCAGCCGGAAACGGTCGACGTCGCTGATCGCCTTCAGCCGGCCGCCGCCAAAGACCGGCTCGTCCGGGCCGAAAAACTTGGCCAGCAACAGCAGAAACACCTCGCGGCCCCGACAATCCGCAGCCAGCGCCAGTGGCGATTTGTCCTGAATCGACGTTGCGGCCAACTGCCGCGGCCGCGCGGCCAGCAGGAACGGAATGCCTTCGACCGTGACGCGCTCCGTCGCGGGCCAATCGGTCAGCCGCAACCGCTGCAGCCAGCGATCGCCGTCCGTCCTGGCGTCCGCCGGCAGCGGGACGCTCTGAAAAGTCTCGAACGTCGCGCCCGGACGCCAGGAACACGCCTCGGACAGCGGCTGTGGAGGCAAGCGGTTCGCCAGGCGAATCTCCGCAACCTCCAACTCCGCATCGCTCGCCGCCGCCTGGACTTCGCAGGCCAGGCCGGTCACCGGTGCGAGTTTCGCCGCCAACTCGCCGAGGCTCGCCCAAACTGTATGCCAGCGGCCGTCGGCGGTCAATTCGCCGGTCGAGAGCACGACTTGATAGTCAACGTCGCCTGCCAGCGGTTTGCCAAGAAAGCACAAGGCATAGTGACCGTGGGGCGAGAGGTTGCGGGCCCGAAAACGCATGACGGCGTAGCGAAAGCCTGCCGGATCGACGGGCGCCGGCAGCGACCAGGACCATTTCATCCCGCGGCCAGGCGTCGTGACGCGAAACCGCGTGATCCCCGCGGCGGTCGTCGTGTGATGAGAATCCGGACTGGCCGGATTGGCCAGCCAGGAGGGCTGCGCGGTCCAGGCCTCGCTCGGCGGCGCGACCCAGTCGGCAGGGCAAGGAACGGCGTCGCGCCGTCCCAGGATCAGGGCGCCGGCCGGCGGCACGTCGGAGAATCCGATCCAGTCCAGCGATAACGTCGCCGCGCCTGCGGGTCCGGCCTGGACTTGGACGGCGATCTGGTCCACGGTCGGGCGGTCGGTCAGCTCGCTGACGTTCACGGCCGCGACGTGCCAGGCGCCGTCCGCCACCAGATCGCCGGGCATCCAAGGCGACAGCTGTCGTTTCGCCTTGCCATCCCGCACGTAGATCGCGTAGTCGCCGTGCTGCTGATTCAAATTCTTGGCGCGATACCGCATCGCCAGCCACGGGGTTTCGGCCAGCGCCGCCGGGGGCAGATCTCGCGACCATTTCATCCCTTGGTGCGGTCGGTCCACGCAGAACTCCGCGACGCCGGCGACGCCGGCGATGGCGGCCGTTGCCGACGGGTTTGCCAGCCAGGCGGGCTGCGGTTTCCATCGCGAGGGGTCCGAAAAGTCGTCGTACCAGACAAGTTCTTCCGCCGGAACGGCCGATTCTTTCGCAGGGGCATCGGCAGTCCACGCGGTCGCCTGAGAGATGTAGAGAATCACCAGGATCTGGGCAGCTTGCATGGGTTCCACTCGATTTTCTTCAGGACGCGCGGGTTCCTGCCGCATGCCGTCGCGGTTGGGTTCGGGTTAAGCGTCCGGCGGCCCTCGGCGCCTGCGTGCGGTGCTCGAGCGGTGCGTGCGGCTGCGGACCGTCAAGATCCTTTCTTTCCACAAAACCACTCGAAAACCGGCCGGTGCGGCGGCTAAACGGTACTCATCTTACGTTTCAGGGCTTACAATCAACATAGCGGGATCGCGTCCCGCGGTCTTTTCGGCAGAACGAGGCGACGGATTGTGGAACTCTTCACTATCACCTGCACCACCTGCCAGCAGCGGCTCAAAGTCCGTGACGCTGCGACCATTGGCGAGATTCAAATCTGCCCCAAGTGCGGGAGCATGGTCCTGGTCGAACCGCCGGAGGGCTGGCGTGAGGCGAATGCGGATGAGGTGCCGGCGTCCTCGCTGCCGCCGGCGCCACCGCTACCAGCCGCATCGACGGAACCCGAACCGGAATGCAATCCGCCGCTCGCCGCGCCGCTGCCTCCAGCCGACGGCGTCTCGCGCCCACCGGATGTCCCCTTGCTTGCCGAACGCGAAGCGTCCGCCGCGAACCTGGACACGGGCATCGAGTCGCCACCAGTCGAACCGGTAGCCGCGCCGCCGCTGGCCGGCGAGTACCCCGCCGCCCCGCCACCCTGGGCGACCGGCGAGGAAGCTGCCCCGGCCGCGTCGCAGCGCCAGCAGTGGCTGATGCTGGGCGCGGCAGCGGTCGCGGGAGTGACGTTGGCCTTGGGCGTGTTGGGCTTCTTTGCCCTGCGTGCCGCCGGGCCGAATTCCGAGACCGCCGGTGTGGCGGCCAGCGCTCCGGGTGACGCCGCCCGGCTTCAGACGCCGGCCGCAGAACCGTTGGCGACCGGCGCGAAGCCGGCCCCGGCCGCGAAGCCGGCGACCGAGATGCCGAAGGCGGCCGACATCCCAGTTGCCGACGCTGCGGCCGCATCCCAGCCTGCCGACCAGCCCGCCGATTCACCTCCGACACAGAATCCCGGCGCCGCGGAGACCAAGCCCGCCGAGACGCAGCCCGCGGAGACGCAGCCCGCGGAGACGCAGTCCGCGGAGACCAAGCCCGCGGAGGCGGAGTCCGGCGCCCAGGAGTCCGGGCCGAAACCCGTGAAGGACGACAAGCGTCCGACCGAGACGGCGGCGCTGTCCGAAACCCTGAACGCGTTCGCTCCCTTTATCGATCCCAATCTGAACGCGGCCCCCATGAAGTCGTTGGAGGCGGCTGCCCAGGACTCGCCGTCTTCGGAGCCGGAGCCGATCACGACCGAACAGCCGGCCGCGCCGCGCCCGGAGCCCCGGCAGGTCGATCTGCCGGCCCGTCTGCAGGACAAGATCGCGGAGGTCGAATTCGCGGACGTGCCGCTGGAAGCCTTCCTCCGTTTCGTCATGAATTTCAGCACGATTCCGATTACGCTGGACTTGGACGCTCTGGCGCTGGTGCGCGCCACGCCGCGCACGAAAGTCAGCGTGCGGAAATCAGAGATCACCGTGGACCAGTTGCTGACCGCCGTGCTCGGCCCGTTGCAACTCGCGCACGTGGTGCGCGACCAGCAACTGGTGGTGACTCGGCCGCCGCCTCCCGACGGCGTCTGGCGGACGCACGCTCACGCCGTGTCCGACCTGGTCGGCGGCGATCCGCAACAATTGCAGCAGCTGGCTGACTTGATCGTGGACACCATCGCCCCCGCCACGTGGCAGGCGGCGGGTGGCCCCGGCGTGATGCGGGAACAGATGCCCGCGCTGGTGATCCAGCAACAGGACACGGTGCTGTTCCGAACGATCGTCTTCTGCGAGCGTCTGCGGGCGGCGCGCGGCTTGCCGCCCCAGTCCAAGTTCGACCCGGAGCTGTTCTCCTTGACGCCGCGTTGGGCTCGCGCTGCGTCTCGCCTGTCCCGGCCCGTCACGCTCAACTTCCTGCAGCCGGCGTCCTTCGTGCGCATCCTGGGTCGGCTGAGCGAGGAGAGCGGCGTCGAACTGGTCGTGGACTGGCAGGCCCTGGCAACGCTCGGCTGGACGCCCGACACCGAGACCACGCTGGCCGTCAACCAGCGGCCCGTCGGCGAGGTGCTGACTCAGCTGCTGCAGCCCATGGACCTGACGTATCGGGTCGTCGATGCGGCCACCGTGCAGGTCACCTCGCCCGCCGCCCTCGACGCCTGCTGGGACGTCGAGTTCTACCCTGTCGCAAAGTTGCCGTCGCCGGGCGAGACGCCGGAGGAGTTCGTGGCCCGCGTCCGCCGCGAATTGAGCGGGGGAGAACCGGACCGGCTGGCGGGCGTCCTGCATTTCGACGCGCCCAGCCGGCATCTGATCGCCGCCCTGCCGCAACCGCAGCAGCGGAAACTGGCGGAGTTGCTGAACGGCGGGAAGTGAGCGACAACGTCAGCACGTCCGGTTCACCGAACGGCACGCGTTTCACCCCGTCTGCCGCAGTTCCTGGTACGTCATCAGCACCTCGTACAGATCGGGGCTGAGGGTAATCGGCTCATCCGCAAAGTCCTGGACCCACAGCCGGCGCGTCTGGACGGCGTCTGCCAGCAATGGCAGCACCTCGCCCAGAGGAACCGTGATCGGATTGCGGATCGGTTCACTGGTCGAGGCCAACACGGATTCACGTGAATCTTCAGGACTGAAGTACACTCGCAGTTGGGGATGAGCCATGGAGTTGGTTTTCCTCGAAAGAGAAGTACCCGGAGCCGGGCGGCCCGGCACGGTCGAGAAGCGTCCCCATTATCGGCCGAACGCTCCGAGCAACTCCAAGTAAAAACCCACAAAGAGCGAAATCGACTGCTAGCGACCGCCCGCCAGGACGGCGACCGGCCACGGACTGGCTGCGGCCAACTGCCGGGCTTCGGCCTCCGCAGGCACGAACAACAGCGCGGCGTCGGCGGGGAGTTCGTTCAAATCCACGTCGCCCACGTGACGCCACTCCCGTTCGACCGTCCAGTCGATCTGCTTGCCGCTCGCGGTCCGCGACTCACGCTTCTGAAAAAAGGGTTGCGCTTCCGCCGACAGTTCGTCCCACATCGGGTCGTCGCCGTACAGCACGGGGCGGGCGCCGCGCCGCTGGAGCCAATCGCGGCGGATGCAGATGCCGTACGGCTCGAAGTCCCACCGGCCCAGGTGCGCGCGGTAGGTCCGCAGCGGCGACAACTCGCTCAACGGGACGGCCGTCCAGCTGACCACCGGCGTTCCGCCGCGAATGAACTCGCCGCGGGCGATCAGCCGGCCACTGCGCACGATCCGCCACAGGGCGGCCAGCGCGGAATGATCCGCCCCGGCACGGTCCAGGATCAGGTCGTCCAGAAACCGCTCCTCGCCTTCACCCGGCCAGGGCCCGAGCCGCCGCCGCGTGCAATGCGTCAAGTAGTCCCAGCCATCCGCCGGCGGACAGGGAACAATCGGCGCCGGCGTCGTTGTCGGCACGTCGCCCCGCGTCCACGGAGGAGGCTGCGCGGGATCGTGTTCCCCGGCGGCGTTCATGACGTACCAACCCACGCCGCCCGCATCGAGCAGTCCGGCGGCCAGTTCACGCGGGACGAGTTCCGCACCCAAGGCCAGAAAGACGCTGGCCGCAGGAAACCTCGGCTGCCCCAAGCGGGCTTGCAACAGACGGACCAGATTCCCGTTCGGCCGGACGTGCAAGGCGACGATCCGTTCGCTCCAGGCCAGGATCGCCCGATCCGCGGCCGGCAGACCGGCCAGTTCGCCGAGCGCGGCCGACGCCCCTTCCGTGGCCAACGGCGGCGAGAGCAGCACGCGCCGCAACGGAGCGGCGAGACCGCCACGGAAACCCGAAGCGGCGGCGAGCGGGTGGGCGCGAACCCCGCTCGCCGCCGCTTCGGGTTGCACTTGACCGGCCTGACGGAACGAGTCCCGCACCAGCCGGCCCCAACTGGTCCACGAGAGCGTGTCGTCGCGCTCGACCTCGATCGTCAGCACCGGCAGGCCGAACAGCCGGCCGCACCGCTGGACGTAACGCTGCGCGGCCGTCTGGCCGGCGGTGACCAGCAAGTCGCGACGAGGATCGAGCCTCATGCACGCGGTCCGCAAGACGGCAAACCAGGCTTGGTGCCGATCGAGTTCCTGCCCCAAACGCGAACTGACGAGGCCCACGCGACGGCCGGCGGGCACCCCGGCAGGCCACCATGCCAGCCGGCTTCCCAGCCAGGCCGCGGTCCGCGCGGCGTCGCTGCCGGGCACGCCCCAGGTCAGCCGGGCACCGGAGTGCATCGCCCGCTGGAACGATTCGGCCCTCGCCGCGATCGCGTTCCGGCGTTGCCGCTGGGAGGATTCGACACTCTCCGCCCACGCGCCGCACACCGCAGGCAGCAGATCCCCGCCCGGCTCCGGCGGCGACCTCGTCGCGGACCCACTGTCGGCCGCCGGCCACAACCCGGCCGCGATCAACGCCTGGCGAAGCGCCGTGCCCGACATGCTCACGCGCTCCAGTTCAACACGACCTTGCCGCATTGGCCGCTGTTCATGACCTGAAATCCTTGCTCGAACTCCGTGAAGTGCAAACGGTGCGTGATCACGGGCCGGATGTCCAGACCGCCTTGGATCATGACGGTCATCTTGTACCACGTCTCGTACATCTCGCGGCCGTAGATGCCTTTCACGGTCAGCATGTTGAAGATTACCGTGTTCCAGTCGATCGCCATCTCGCCGGGTGGAATCCCCAGCATGGCGATCCGCCCGCCGTGGCACATGTTGGCCAGCATCTCGCGAAACGCCGCGGGGTGCCCCGACATCTCCAGGCCGACGTCGAAGCCTTCCACCATGCCCAGTTGTTTCTGGGCGTCGGCAACACGCTCCGTGCGCGCGTCCACCGCCAGCGTCGCGCCCAGCTTCCGGGCCAGTTCCAAACGGTAGGGGTTCACGTCCGTGACCACGACGTAGCGACAACCCGCGTACCGGACCACCGCGACGGCCATCAAACCGATCGGCCCCGCCCCGGTAATCAGCACGTCCTCGCCCAGCACGGGAAACGACAGCGCCGTGTGGACGGCGTTGCCGAACGGATCGAAAATGGCCGCGATATCCGGTTCGACCGCCTCGTGCAACAGCCAGACGTTCGTCATCGGCAACGCCAGGTATTCGGCAAACGCGCCCGGCCGATTGACGCCGATGCCCTTGGTGTGGGCGCACAGGTGCCGGCGCCCGGCCAGACAGTTGCGGCATCGCCCGCAGACCACGTGGCCTTCGCCGCTAACGATGTTGCCGGGAAAGAAGTCGGTGACGTTCGAGCCGACTTCGACGATCTCGCCCACGAACTCGTGCCCGACGGCCATCGGCACGGGGATCGTCTTTTGGGCCCACGCGTCCCAGTTGTAGATGTGCAAATCGGTGCCGCAAATGCCGGTGCGATGCACCTTGATCAACACGTCGTTGATCCCGATTTTCGGCTCCGGCACCTCTTCCAGCCACAGCCCCGGCTCGGATTTACTCTTGACTAACGCTTTCATGGATCGCCGCTCCGTTCTTTCGCTCCGTCGTCTTCAAGTCAGGGGTCAGGCACTTCAGACTGCAATCTTCGCCGGCGAACGTTGAACCGCACGGCTGGTCTTTGTTCGGCGAAGATTGAAGTTTGAAGTGCCTGGCCCCGCCCTGGAACTCAAGCTAACAGCCGATGCGCCTCCCGCAGCTTGTCGATGATGGCCAGCCCGTTCGGGCAGGCCTGCTGGCAGGCGCCGCATTCCGTACAGGCGGTCACACGCCGCTCGGCCGGCACGGCGGCGTACAGTTCCCGCGCGTCGTCGCAGTGGCCGTAGTTCTTGTAGTACATGCGGTAGCGCATGACGTCCGGAATGCGGATCCCGGCGGGACAGGAAGGAATGCAGGTCTCGCACATCCGGCAGTAGTCGCCCGTGGCGGCCTCGGCGTACAACTCGAGCAACTCCTCATGCCGCTGCGCGAGTCGCCGGCCCACTGCCGCACAGTCCTCGACGGCTTCAGCGACCGTGCTCATGCCCACCGCCGCACAGCAGACATTGGGATTCTTCAAAACCCACATCAAGAGGGCTTGATACAGGTGTTCCGCGCCGAACTGCTGCAATTGCGCCAGCAGCTTGGCGACCAGCGGGTTGGACCGGTCCTTGGCCCAGTTGGGCACAAAGTGGCCGGTCATGGGCTTCATCGAAATCACGCCCACGTCCTGTTGTTTGCAGTAGGCGAACAGCCCCTCCACGTCGTTGCGGTCGAACTTCTCCGTCCATTTGGCCAGGGCCATGTAGTTGTAGGGCTGGAAGACAAAGTCCAGCTTGCCGGCCTCGACGCAGGCCCGGTGCTCGGCCGGCACATGGCTGCTGAGTCCGATGAAGCGGATTTTTCCCTGCTGGCGAAGTTGCAGAGCCGCTTCATAGAACGCTTCACTCCAGCGGCCGTGCGAGAAGTAGCAGTCGATGCAGTCGGTGTGGAAATGCCCCAGACTCTCCTCGCAGCACTGGATGATCGTCGGCACGTCGTCGCGTGGCGGGTCCGGGGCGGTGAAGATGATCACGTCCTGACGGCGGCCTTTCATGGCGTTGCCCAGAATCTCTTCCGTGTCGTGGTAGCCGCGTCCGGTGGCGACGAAGTTGCCGCCCAGATCCAGCAGCTTGTGCAGGATCGCAGGGAGTTCTTCCCGATAGCGGTTGAAGCCCTCCGGCCCCAGCATCCGCGACTTCAGGCCCGTCGCGCAGCCCAACCCGATTTCCGAGACCTTCAATTCGGTCTTGCCAAAGCGGCGATAACGCATTTCGGCCGAGGCGCCCGGGGCTTGCGCCGTGTGCGCCACCCAAGCCGCGCCCAGTGCGGCAGCGGAACTCTGCTCCAGAAAATGTCGACGCGTCAGGGAGGGTTGCTCAGCAGACATCGGAAGGTCTCCTCTCAGGGTCTCCTCACTGGGGTCAGGCTTACAGAATTCAATTTTGCTGGCCATCCCGTCAACCATTAGCATAGTCTTGGACCAGCAAAATTGAATTCTGTAAGCCTGACCCCAGCCTGCAACACTACGGCGGAGTCACCGCGATCAGATCCATCGTAACCGACCGGTCCGCGACCGCAACGCCTCGGACCGGCGCTTGGGAGGCGGCCGGGGGGCGTTGCGGATCGTAGAACTCCGGCCGAACCTTGTTCAGCATTTCACTGGCCTCGTTGTCCGAGCAGTAGTAGGTTGCCTTGACCAAATGCCGCAAGTCGCCGCCTGCGATTTGGAGCGTGTTCTGGAGCGACGCGAACAAGTCGCGGACCTGAGCCTCGCCGTCGCCCGCCTTCTGTGCGAAGAGCCCGGACACATAGATCCGCTTCCCACCGTGGACCCGCGCCACGCGACTGGACACCGGCGACGGTTTCACTCCGGGCGGCGTGAAGTAGCTGGCCGTGTCGCGCGATTCCGCCGCCGGTCCGGCAGGCGCAAAGGCGATCAGCTCGATCTCGATCGGCAAGTTGGACGACCATTCGACCAGCGTCAAGGGCGGCGGTTTCTGGCCGGCGAACGCCTTCGCGACCTGCTGCCGAACGATTTCCGCCTGTTCCATCGGGGTCAAGAAAGCCTTGACGTGGACGACGTGGCCCGCATCGAGCCCCAGGCAGCCAATGGTCTTCAGCAGGCTCTCCAGAGTCCTCGCCGTCGCCGCCGGCAAGTCTCCCTGTTCTGCCTGCCCCGACACGTACACGCACTGGCCGCGCGGCAGGACCGCCACGCCCCCCGCGGCATCCTCTTGTCCCGGCTGCGTCCAGCCGTCACTCCGCACCACCGCCCGCGGTCCGTCGCCGGGCACCGCCGCCACGGCATCCAGGGCCAGCATCGCCTTCGGATGCGGCAACCGCGTGCTTACCCATGACAACGCGGGCCGGACCGGCGCCGGAAACCGCTTGCTCAGCATCTTCCGCGCGGCGGATGCCGTTTTCGGTCCGTCGACGTAGAAGTTGAGCTTCACCAGGTGCTCGCTGCCGCTGCCGACGGCAGCCAATGCCGCTTCCAGGTTGAACAAGGCCTGGGCCAACTGGGCGTCGACCGAACCATCGCCCACGAGCTGGCCGCGATGGTCCAGCGGCAGAATCTGCGCCGTGTGCGCCAGGGCATAGCCCTGGACCACTACCGCCGCCGCAAGGCCAGCCTGCGCATTCTCGCCCACGTACTCGAGCGAGGCGGCGGGAGCGTCACGCCCGACGATCAAGGCCGCCGCAAGCAGGTACGCGGCCGGAAGCCTGGGGCAAAGAACCAGCCTGACTTTTCCCCCCAGGCCAGGCTTCCGCGGGCGGTTTCCTGCAGAAACACAGAAACACTCGTTTGCGGCGGCCCACCCCGCCGCGTGCGGCCACTTGCGATCCAACTCGGTCGACTCCGACATGGCCCAGGCTCCGATTGCGCTGCCACGGATTGCGGTTTCCATCGGGCGCAGTTTAGCACCACTTCCGCCGCGTCCCAAGTAGGGCGCAGCGGTGGCACGGCAGCGGCACGCCGCGAGTGCTCGGTTCACCGGGACTTCGACCGAACGATCGCAAGATCACGTCGGCTTTTTCGCTCGATTTCGCGTGGGACGGCGGTTGACGTCGCGGCCGGAGATGGACACCTTCAACTCCTGGGACGGGACCAGGTGGCGGTAGGCGAACGCCTGCATCATGTCCTCCGCAGGCACCACCGGGTGAGCGACATCGCGGCCCTGGATCGTGGCGCGTCCTTCCAGTTTCAGGCTGACGGGTTGCCTGGAGGCCGTGAACGGGACACGGAGCATGATCTGCACTTCGTCCTGCTTGGCCGGTACCTGATGGACGTCCAGCGAGAAGCCTGTTGGCGAGTCCTGAAGCGACAGGTCGATTTCGCCGGCAAACCCGTCCTTTCGCAGGGCGTACACGGTCAAGGCAACGCGGTTGCCGGCACGCACGCTGACGCTGGATGGCACGACCCGCAACTCGAAATCCGGGCGCGGCGGACTGATCCGCAAGCGATAGGCGTACTCCGAACCGCCCCGATGCTGCATATCGGCCAAATGAAGATAGTACCGGCCGTCGGCGGGCAAGGCGGCGCGAAGCCAGGAATCGGCGTGATGCGTCGCCAGTCCCGAACCCTTGTCCTCGTAGTCGTCATTTCCGGCCAGCTGTTTGCCGGCAGCGTCGGTCAGTTTGAGGATCGAATCCAGCGGCGAGTTCAGACGGCGGGCCATGACTTCCGCGACGATTTCTTCGCCTGCGCGGCCCTCGAAGCAGAACACGTCGCCGTCATCCGGCCGGCCGATGCGCCCGTTGACAATGATCGGGGACGCCACTTGCTGGGCCTGGGACGATCGCTCGTCCGGCTCTGCCTCCAAACACTCCGGCAGCGTGTCCACCGCGAAGGGAACTCGATTGAAAATCCAGTCCCGGCTCCGATCGACAAGCGCGTACACGCCCGGCGTTTTGCCGTGATTATCCAGCGTCAGGCGGGTTTTGGGAAGGTTCCAGCCCTGTAACTCCACGGCGGTCTGCCCGTCCGCCGGCCCGCCCAGCGGGAAGACGCCGGTCACGAACGGCAGTTCGCCGATGGTGATCCGATACACAAAGTCCTCCCGGCCGCGGTAGATCGCGTCTTTGATCTCGACGACATACTGGCCGTCGGCGGGGATCTGAAAGTGCAAGACGGGATCGGGATGGAAGCGGAAGTCGTCGTCATAGGCCAGTTCCTTTCCCTGGGCATCATAGACTGCCAGCACGGCCTGGAACCAGCCCGGCACGGCATCGGCAATGTACGGGATCAACTCGCGGGCACAGGCGGCGGCGACCAAACGCTGGCCCCGTGTCGCCGTGAACCGGTACCGGTCCACTTTGCCGGGCAGGATTTGGCCGTTGATGACCGCTGGCAGCGTGACGGTCATTTCCGGTGCGGGCCGGCGATCCTTGGGAGCCATCGCCGTTTTGGCGACGGAACTCTTCTGCTCGGTCAGGCTCTTCGACGGTTTGGCGGAGAATTCGGGGTGCGAACCGACGTGGAAGACGAGGGGATTGGACAGGGCGAAAGGCGAGGCGAGGCGCAGTTCGCGCTGGCCGGGCGGGGCGTCCGCAGCCACCGTGACGCGGACGATCGCCAGTTCGCCGATGGCAGGATTGGCGGGCCGGCGGACGGCGCCGCTGATCTTCTTGCGGAGTTCAACCAGCTTGGCCTCGTCCGCGGCCGTCCAGGTCGCGCCGGCGTATTTCTTCTTCAGTTCTCCGAGTTCCTTGTCCGGGTCGCCGGGCTCGGTCTTGGCAGTCTTGGCGGTTTTGAAGCTGCGGAAGGCTTCTAACGCCCGGTAGTCGCCGCGCACGACGGCTCGCCGGGCCAGAAGCTCGTCCACTTGGATACGGAGTTCGTTGAGCACTTTGCCCGGCATCGGCTGGATGAGTTCGACGATCGCCGCCTGGACGCCGCCGCCTGACACATCTACCAAGCTGACGCCCGTCAGAAACTGGCCTCCAATCACAGCCTCGAACGACGCCCCCTGCTGGCCGCCGGCGGGGTAGACGTAACCGATGTGCAGGCCGCGCTGCTGGGCGTGCGTCGAGGAGACAACCGCGCAGCAGACCGACAGGGCCAACGCGGCGTACCATCTGTGCGGGATCATAGAACGCTCCTGTGCCATCGAACCACCGAACTCATCAAGCCGACAAGAACCAGCCGCCGCGTGACTTTCAGCCGCCGCCGGCCTCCGGACCGCGCCGAAATCATCGAGCGTCGCGCGCCCGGACGTTGGTCGAGAGCCATCGGTCGCCTGTGCTGCGGGGCCGGGAGTCTCCGCGCACGGCAAGACGACTCACATGATCTCCGTCAACAGTCCGCCCGATTTCGCGCCGTCCGCGGCGGCGGGCAGCACCGTGGCCAGTTGTCCCTGGGGATGCGGCAGCTTGGCCGCCGGGTCGATCCCCAGCAGTTGATACATGCTGCCGATCAGGTCCACCGGGTACACGGGGCGGTCCTTGACCTCTTCGCCGGTCTCGTTCGACGAGCCCACCACGCGGCCGCCCTGGAATCCGCCGCCGGCGACCAGGACGGAGAACACTTTGCCGAAATGCCCGCGGCCGCCGTTCCAGGGCGGTTGCCAATCCACCCTGGGCGTGCGGCCAAACTCGCCGCAGCACCAGACAATCGTGCTGTCGAGCAAGCCGCGATCGGACAGGTCCAGCAGCAACGTCGCCAGGCCCTTGTCCAATTCCAGATGCTTTCGCTGCACCGTCTGGAAATGCCCCTTGTGCGTGTCCCAGCCGCTATAGTTGATCGTGATGTAGGGAACACCTCGCTCCACCAGCCGCCGACACAGCAGGCAGGCTTGCCCGAACGTCGTGCGGCCGTAACGGTCTCGCAACGCCTCGCTCTCTTGCGTCAGGTCGAATACCTTGCCCGCGTCGCCCAGGATCAAATCGTAGGCCTGTTTCTCGCATTGGTCCAAGAGGGTCAACTGCGGGTCGCCCGGCATGGCGTGGGTCAGCGAGTTCAGTTTGCCGAGCAAAGCGCGGCGGTCCTTCTGCCGTCGTTCCGAGATGCCTTGAGCCACCACGCCTTCGACGACAAACGGAACCCGGCCGGGATCGCCGCCCGTGGCAAAGGGTTTGAAACGCGTTCCCAGGAACCCCGCCTCGGAGAACCGGCCCTGAGGCTGCGTCACGACGATGTAAGGCGGAATCAGGCCCTGGTAACCGGCGTTGTAGCCCTTGAACAGCGAGACCACGGCGCCGGCACACGGATACACGTCCCGCCCGCCGGGTTCCCGCGCAGTCTGGACCAGATAGGCCGCCGTTTCATGCCCGTTGATGCCGTGCGTCATGCTGCGGATCAACGAGTACTTGTCCGCACACTTGGCCAGTTCCGGCAACTGCTCCCCGATGCGAATGCCGGCGACGTTGGTGGCGATGGGGTTGCGGAGCGGACCGGTGAAATCGGGCCCGGCGTCCGGTTTGGGATCGAAGGTGTCGATGTGTGACGCGCCGCCCCACAGCCAGACTTGAATCACCGATTTGGCTTTGGCGTTCGCTCTCCCGGAGGATGACGCAGGTTCTTCCCCAGCCTCCAACCGGCCGCCCAGCATCAGTCCGGCGGCGCCCAGGAGTCCGCGGCCCACCGCTTGACGCCGGGAGATCCGCTCGTCGGCGAACGATCCATGCTGGCTATCGTCTTGTGTCCTCATGCCTTTCCATCTCCCCACACTGGTTTCACGTCTTGTCTTTTGTCTGTCGCAACACCCGGCACGCGGGCCGCCGAATCCTGGCCGCCGATCCGGAACCGGGAGGCCGGCGCCGTGACGCTCGTTGCTTTGCCGACGATCCTACACCACCGCGCTCCGTCAGTGTCGATACAGGAACTCGGCGCTGTTGATCAAAGCCCAGGCCAGGTCCACCGCCGCCTCGCGTCGGGACGAGGCGGACTGGGCATACTCCGTCACCGTTTTCCACTCCTCGTCCGTCGGGAAACGCGAGAGGATGGTCAGGTAGAGCGTCTCGACCACCTCCCGAGGTTGCCGGGAGTCGCCAGAGGCATCCGTCTTGCGGTATTTGCTCTTGGCCGCCTTGCCGGACTTGGCGAATCTGCCGGCAGGCTTCGCCGCCGCGGCTCCGAACACCGCTTGCAGCAAAGGACTGCCCTCGATCTTTCGCTGGATGTGGCTCGAATTCAGCAAGTGCAATCGCTGATCCGCCGTCGGCCGGTTGCTCCGCTCCGACTCCAAGCCCGTATCACGCGGCGGCCGCCCGAACTGTTCGAGGAAGCTGCTGGTGATGCTGCCATCCGGCAGCGCGACGGACCGTTGGCCTTCGGGAACGAAGGTGAACGGTTCGGGAATGGCGCTCGAATACTGCTCCGTCGTGCCCGTCATCTGGTTCAAGGCGTCGATCAACACCTCGGCTTCCAACCGGCGCAACGGATAGCAGGCGAAATGCTCCGCCGCGTCGGGCCTGCTGCTTCGGGGGACAGACGACAGTTGGTACGTCTTGGAATTCAGAATCAGGCGATAGATGTGCTTCAGATCGTATTTGGCGCCGACCAACTCCCTTTCCAGGTAGCTCAGCAGTTCGGGATGACTGGGCGGATTGTCGGGCCGCAGATCGTCGGGCTCGTGAATCACACCGCGTCCCAGCAGCCAGGACCAGACGCGGTTGACGAGATTGCGGGCGAACCAGGGGTTTTGCGGGTCGATCAGCCAGTCGGCGAAAACCTGTCGCGGATCGGTGTCCGGGGTCAACCGGGCGAGAGTTCCGTCCGGGAATCTTGCGGGCGGCAGAGGTCCGCCAGGCGCACGGTCGGCATCCTTGTCCGGATCGAAGGAGACGATTTCCTCCTTCCACTCGCCGGTCTCCTTGTAAGCGATCTTGGAGAAAAAAGCGGCCATGCCCGACAGGCGTTCTTTCGGCCACTTGTCGGCCCGCGTTCCCAGGAACGTCAAGGCCACGGCCTGGGCAATGCCCTCCGGTGTCTTGCTTTGGACGGCCCGGTAGAAATTGACCTGGCCCACGCGGAAGTTGCTGCCGTTGGCCGTGAGCAGTTCGCGGACGAAACGGTCATACGACAGGTTCTCTTTGATGCTGGTCCGAATCCAGCGATGATACGCTTGGGCCGCATTGGGCCACAAATTGATGGGGAATTCGGCTTTGACCCGCAGCAGATCGCTCCATTTCAGCGTCCAGTAGTCGGCGAACTCGTCGCGTTCCAGCAAGCGATCGATCAGCACGCGGCGTTTGTCGGGGTCCTGGTCGCGGAGGAACTCGCGAGCCTCTTTCGCGGTGGGCAGCGTGCCGATCACGTCCAGGTAGACCCGCCGGACGAACACGGCGTCGGAGCAGACGCGGGCCGGTTGAATCCCGGCGTTTTGCAACCGGGCGAACACCGACTCGTCGATCTTGCCCTGGAGGGGAATGTCGGTCCGGCTTTCAAAGATCCGCGTCGCCGGATCATCTGCCCCGGTGCCGAACAGGGTTGCGGCCAGGATCAGCGAGAACACAAAATGTATTTCCATAAGGGCAGCCCAACCAAGGTCAACCAGGCACCGACGCAACGCAGGGGGAGCGTTCGCGGCCTTTGCGAATCAGCCCTCGCAGATCCGCTCGCCAGCGCACGCACCGTCGGCTGTCTGGCGACAGCCGCTACGGAAGTCGAATCCGCCAAGGGTTCTGGAACGACGCGTCCGACGCTTGGCGCCTGTCCAAGACCAACTCGGCCTTCTTTCGCAGCGCGGACTTCGATCCGCTGGCGCGGAGTGAATTCCGCCCTGCGTGGTTGTTCCCGTACAGGTGCTCAGCTAATAGATGCGCGCCCCGGCTTGCATATTTGCCGGATTTGGCCGGAAGTGATGCGCCCTTCGGCGATCCGCCGGCCGGATCGAGACCGAATCGGGCCTTGGGTTGCGGCCCCGAAATTGCGGATTCGGCCGTCGGCGCTGCCCGCCTGGAGTTCAGGGAGTCACTCGCACCCGGATTTCGTCGCCGACGACGCGGACTTCGTAGCTCTCGGTCTTGATGCGGCGGTTGTCGCACCAAGTCCCATCGCTGATCTGGAAACGCCAGCCGTGCCAAGGACAGGTGACGACGCCATTTTCCACGTGGCCATCGGAGAGCGAAGCGCCCATGTGGGGGCAGAGGTCGTTAATCGCGTAATACACGCCTCCGTGGTGGAAGAGACCGACCACTTTTTCGCCCACCACGTACGACGCGCCTTGACCTTCCGGGATATCGCCGACCTTGGCCACCGTGACGAATTCCGCTTCCGACATCGCAGTGCCCTGGAGAACTTGGGGGTTCCGAAAAAACAGGAACACCGATTGTAGGGCAGGTTGCCCGCGATGTCAGCCCATCGTGTCGGCGACGATCCGCGCGTGTCGCCACGGGACTAGTCGGCGGTCGGCCCTTGTGCTCCCGCTCCTTTGCTCCGCCAGCCCCCCCCGCAGTGCGTCTGCGTCGAGAGCCCTCCCTCCTCCCTAGCCTCGTTGCCTCGCGCCTCGCGCCAACCGCTCTTGACTGCTTGCAGTCAACTGTCTATCGTCCCCACGCCGTATCCTGTCTCCGCGGTCCGCCCAGGGTGCGTCCACGGATGGTCCGCACGCCTTGCCGCCTTTTCCAGGCACACGGCGCCGTGTGCTAGCGGAGACAGCGAGCGACCTTGCGCAGGGAGCACGGTAAGGCATGAAGCCTGCAACGAGTCGTCCACGTCCTAGGTTTGATGCTTGGTTGTCCTGGCTGGCTGCAACGCTGCTAGCCGGCTGCACGTCCCCGCTGCTGTTGACTTCGTCCGACACCAAAGACGTCAAGGGATTGGCGGAGTTGGAGTCCGTTCCGGACGAAGACAGCGTGTTGCTGATCAAAGACGTCTCGGTGCCTTGGGGCCTGAATCACATCGCCCTGGAAGGCGTGGGCCTGGTGACTGCCCTGGACAAGACCGGCAGCGATCCGCCGCCGTCCTCGCAACGGACGGCGCTGATCAGCGACATGCAGACCTACGACGTGAAGAACCCCAACATGGTCCTGGGTTCGGCGGAGACGTCGCTGGTGCTGGTCCGCGGCTATCTGCCGCCCGGCGTGCAGAAGGGCGACCGGTACGACATCGAGGTCCGCATTCCGTCCAAGTCCGAAACGACCAGTCTGCGCGGCGGCTGGCTGATGCGGGCTCGGCTGCGGGAAATGGCGGTGCTGGACAACTCGCTGCACACCGGGCACGTGGAGGGACTGGCGGAAGGTCACGTCCTGGTCGACTCGGTATTCCGCGGCGACGACGACAAGGTGGGCGAAGTCCGTGGCCGGGTCCTGGGCGGCGGCGTGGCGCTCACGGCGCGGCCCATCGGACTGGCCATTCAAAGCGAGCAGCATTCGATCCGCACCAGTTCCCAGGTTGGGGCCGCCATCAACGCGCGCTTCCACACCTACGATCGCGGTACAAAACGCGGCGTTGCGACCCCCAAACGCGACAATTTCGTTGAACTGGAGGTCCACCCTCAGTACAAACACAACCTGGTTCGCTACGTGCGCATCATTCAAAGCATTCCGATCAGCGAGTCGCCGACGGACCGCGTCCGCCGGCTGGACAGGCTGGAACGTAAGCTGCTGGAACCGGCCACGTCCGCGACGGCGGCCCTGCATTTGGAAGCGTTGGGCAAAGAGTCCGTTCGCATTCTGCGCAAGGGGTTGACCGCTAGCGATCCGGAAGTGCGATTCTACGCGGCCGAATCGCTGGCCTACTTGGGCGAGGCATCGGCCGCCGACGCGCTGGCGGACACGGCCCGGAACCAGCCCGCCTTCCGCTGGCATGCGATCGCCGCCTTGTCCGCCCTGGACCACGTGAGCGCTTACGACGCGCTGGCCCAATTGTTCGATGTCCCCAGCGCCGAGACGCGTTACGCCGCGTTCCGCGCGATGTGTGCTCACAACCCCTCGGATCCGGTGGTGCGCGGCAAGTCGTTCGCCGGCCAGTTCACCTACCACACCGTCGATACCGATGGTCTCCCACTGGTTCACCTGTCGCGGTCGCGTCTGTCGGAAATCGTCGTCTTTGGGCAGGACATCGAATTGCGGCCGCCGGCCTTCCTGTATGCCGGCAAGAAGATCCTGCTCAAAGACGCGGGGGGGGGCCGGGTCAAAGTCTCGCGGTTCGCCCCCGGCCAGGAAGACCGCCAGCAGTTCTGTTCGCTCAAGCTGGACGACGTCGTGCGGACCGTGGTCGAGATCGGCGGCGGGTACGACGACGTGGCCCAGGCCCTGCTGGAAGCCAAGCGGAAGGGGTATTTGGAGCCGCGCGTGGTGGTCGACGCGCTGCCCCGCGTCAACCGCGCGAAGCCGCGTTCCGAGAGCAGCCAGCCGGCGGAGGAGTCCCCCGGCGACGACGCGCAAAAAGTGGCCAGCCCGATGCCCGACTTGTTCCGCAACCGACTGCCGGGAGACGGCGAGGACGCGGAGTGGAACGGCGGCGAGCCGGCCAACTGGCAGGAACCGGACGTGGACCCGGCCGAGGAAGAGCCGGAAGGGTTCTGGGAGAAGTGGAAGAAATGGTTCTAGCATCCAACGTTTCTCGGACGCGGGCGGCCTAGCAGCCCGGCTTTGCGAAAAGCCGGGCTTCGGCACGGAGCCGGTTCCCCAGTCAGGCGGTCTGAAGGCCATGCTCAAAGCACTCGAACTGATCGGCTTCAAGAGCTTTGCCGACAAGACGCGCTTTGAGTTCCCCGACGGAATCACCGTGGTCGTCGGGCCGAACGGTTCCGGCAAGTCGAACGTGGTCGACGCCCTGAAGTGGGTCCTGGGCGAGCAGAGCGCCAAGAGCCTCCGCGGCCAGGACATGTCCGACGTCATCTTCAAGGGCACGGGCGCCGGCGGCCGCAAGCCGATGAACACGGCCGAGGTCGCGGTCGTCTTCGACAACTCCCAAGGCACTTTTCCCGTCGACGCGCCGGAAGTCCACGTCACCCGCCGCGTGTACCGCAGCGGCGAAGGCGAGTACCTGATCAACGGCCGGCCCTGCCGGCTCCGCGACATCCGCGACATGTTCCGCGGCACCGGCGTGGGCGTGGACGCCTACAGCCTGATCGAGCAGGGCAAAGTCGACAGCCTGCTGCAGGCCAACGCCAAGGACCGCCGGGCCATCTTTGAGGAGGCGGCGGGCATCAGCCGCTTCAAGGCCAAGAAGGTCGAAGCACAGCGCCGCCTGGAACGCGTCGAACAAAACCTGTTGCGGCTGTCCGACATCGTCGAAGAAGTGGAAAGCCGGCTCCGCAGCGTGCGGGCCCAAGCGGCCAAAGCCCAGCGGTACCGCGAGTACAGCGAACGGCTGCAGCAGTTGCGGACCCAGGTCGGCGTGACCGACTGGCGGCTGCTGTCGGAGCGTCTGAACGAGATCGAAACCCAACTGGCCAGCCTCCGCGACCAGTCCGCCGAAGCGACCCAGGCGTCCGAGGCCCTGGAATCCCGGCTGCAAAACGTCGGCGCCGTCGTGGACCAGGCCGGCGAACGGCTCCGCGCCCAAGAGGCCGAACTGGCGCGGAACCGCGAACAGATCGCCGCCCGCGAGGCGGCGGTCGCCGAGGGCCGCACCCGCTGCGACGAATTCGAGGACGAAGCCGAACGGCACCGCCAACGGCTACGCGCAATGACCCATCGGGCCGGCAATCTGCAGGAGCGGTTGCGGACCGTCGAGCAGGATCTGGCACAGGTCGAACGGGAGAATGCGGAGCTGAGCCAGCGTCTGGCCCAGCACCGCCAGGCGGCGGACGACCTGGCTCGCCACCTGGACCGGATCCGCAAAGACGCCGAGGCGCGGCGCCAAGAACATTTTGAACGGCTGCGGACCGTCGCGGCCCTGGGAAACCGCGTCAGCGCGCTCGAATCCGCACTCGCCGCCGCCCTGCACGACATCGAACGGACGTCGCAACGGCTGGCCGAACTGGACCGCGTCGCCGTCGGCTACGCGGCGGAACTCGAACAATCCCGGCTGGGGGAACGAAGCTTGAACGACCAGGCCCAGCAGCACCACGCCGCCCTCGACGCGGCGGCGGTCCAACTGGCCGAAAACCGCCGCGTTCTGGCTCGCCGGCAACAGGAACTGGCGGTCCTCCAGGGCCAGCTTTCCGGCGCCAGCCAGCGGGCCGAGGTGCTCGAGGAACTGGAACGTCAACTGGCGGGGCTGAGCGTCGGAGTCCAGGAAGTGCTCGCGGCGGCCAAGCAGCAGGCCAGTCAGTTCGGCGACGAAGTCCACGGCATGGTGGCCGACCTGATCGACGCCGGCGTGGAAGTCGCACCGCTGATCGACGCGGCGTTGGGCGACGTCGCGCAGTACATCGTCCTGTCCGGCAGCCGGCTGATCAAACGCCTCGAATCGGGCGATTTCCAGCCCACGGGCCGCGTCGGCTTCGTCCGGCTGGACGCCTTCAGTTCCACGCCGCCCATGCTCCTGGGCCCGCTGCTGCTGCCCGGCCGCGGCGAACTGCAGGGACGTCCCGGCGTGATCGGCCGCGCCGACCGGCTGGTCAGCACGAGCGAAGCGTTCCGCCCGCTGTTGATGCACCTGCTGGGCGACACGTGGTTCGTCGAAACCTTGAGCGACGGGCTCGCCCTGAGCAAGAGCGTCGGCAAGGGCTTGCGGTTCGTCACGCCCAGGGGCGAGGTGCTGGAGGCCGACGGCACCCTGGTGATCGGACCCGCCCAGGCCGCGTTGGGCCTGATCTCGCGGCGCAGCGAACTCCGGGCCCTGCAGCGGGAAATCCTGGACCTGCAGCGCCGCGGCACGGAGTCCGCCGAGGAGATCGGGCGGCTGCAGGAGAACATCGATCGCCAGGACCAGCAGCATCGGACGCTGGCCGAAACCTGCCGCCAGGCCGACGCCGCACTGGCCGACCAACGCGTCCGCACGCGGACCCTGGAGGACCGCCAGCAGCAGTTGGACCGCGAGCGGCAGGCGGTCGCCGACGAAGGTGAAGCAGCCCGCGAGCAGCACCAGGCGGCTCATATCCAGTTGCAGCAGGCCCGCAGCGAACTGGCCGAACAGGAGTCCGCCATCGCCGCCCTGGAGGCCGAAATCCACCAGGACGAAGGCCGGGTGGAACAGGTCAAATCGCGGCGCGACCACTGCCAAAGCGAGCTGACGCGGACCCAGGTCGAGGTGGCCAAGAGCGAACAACGGCGGGAGTCGCTGCGAGCCCAAATGGTCCAGTTCAAGACCGATCACCGGGAACGGGCGCGGTCCATCGCCGACGCCGAAACGCAACTGCAACAAGCGGTTGGACGCCGCGATCAGACGGAATTGCAGATCCTCCGCCTGACCGCGGAATTGGCCCAGCTGTACCTCCGCAAACAACAGTCGGCCGAAGCGATCGACGCCGACAACGCAATCCGGCAGCAGCACCTGGCCCAGCGCGCCGCCTGGGCCGCCGAACAGGAGACGCTCCGCCGCCGGCTCCGCAAACTGGAAGATCAACAGCACAAACAAGAGCTGGCCGCCGGCGAACTGCAACACGAACGAAACACGCTGGCTAACCGCCTCCGCGAAGACTACGGCATCGACATCGCGGCCGTCACGCAGCAACAAGAGTCGCCCGAGGAAGAACAGCGGCGCGCCGAAGTCGAGGCGGAAATCAACGACCTGCGAAGCAAGATCAATCGCATCGGCGCCGTGAACGTGGACGCCCTGGAGGAACTGGATGCGCTCGAAGAACGCTTCCGGACGCTGTCCGGACAATTCCAGGACTTGACGCAGGCCAAGGAATCGCTGGAGCGGATTATTCAGAGAATCAACGCGGACAGCCGCCGCCTGTTCATCGAAACGCTGGAGACCATTCGCGCCAACTTCCAAGTCCTGTATCGCAAGGCCTTCGGCGGCGGCCGCGCGGATCTCGTGCTGGAAGAAGGCAAAGACCCGCTGGACGCCGGGGTGGACATCGTGGCCACGCCGCCGGGCAAACCGTCGTTCAGCAACTCGCTGCTCAGCGGCGGGGAAAAAGCCCTGACCGCCGTCGCCCTGCTGATGTCGATCTTCCAGTTCCGCCCCAGCCCGTTCTGCATCCTGGACGAGGTCGACGCGCCGTTCGACGAAGCCAACATCGGTCGCTTCGTCGATGTCCTGAAGGACTTCCTGGCCTCGACCAAATTCGTGATCGTCACGCACTCGAAGCGAACCATGACGGCCGCCACCACGCTGTACGGCGTCACCATGCAGGAATCAGGCGTCTCCAAACGCGTCTCGGTCCGCTTCGAGGACGTCAGCGAAGACGGCGAGATCAGCGAAGACGCGGTCCGCCGCGAAGAAGCGCTGGAACGAAACGAGAACGGGCGGAAGGCCGCGTAAGCGCGCGGCGACTTGGCGGCTTTCTTCCTCAAGCATGTTCCCAGCCCGCCGCGGTGAACCCAGGACGCGGGCGAACCTAGGACGCGAGGGGAACGGCCAGATCGCCCGGTTTCCGACGACCCAGGCGATGGCCACAAACGCCGGATCGCAGTTGCGACGGGCGGCAGGGGCGGGTACGATAGAGCGGTCTTGTTGCCGGAAACGCCGGCCGGTTGCGGGCCGGTCCACACGTCGAATCGCCAGGAGTCTGCCTATCATGATTCAACCAGAACACCCTTGCACGTCCCCCATCACGACTTCCCTTCCGAAGGCCGCCGATTCGCTGGCTCGCCCCGGCACGCCCTCGGCCGACACCGCTCCCGACACAGGCCGACGCCGTTTTCTGGCGGGATTGGCCGGTGTGGCTGCGCCGGCCGTGCTGGGCGCCGGTCCGGCCCGCGCCCAGACCCCGGCCAGCCAGACGCCGGCCGCCGGGCCCCCGCTGCCGTCCATCCAATTGGGCGAGCACCGCGTCAGCCGACTGGTCGCCGGCGCCAACCCGCTCAGCGGCTACTCGTACCAGGGCCCGCACACCGATCGGGCGATGAAGGAGTACTTCACGCTGGAGCGGCGCGTCGAGTTTCTGCAGAACTGCGAGCGGGCGGGGATCACGGCCCACCAGTTCTCCACCTACAAGGACTCGGACTACCTGAAGGCCGCCCGCGACAGCGGCGTGAAACTGCAATACTTCGGGCTGCATTCCGATCCGGCCACCGTCAAAGAGGCGGTGCAAACCGTCCAGCCGATGGCGCTGGTGCATCACGGCGGAGCGACCGATACCCGCTTTGCCGAAGGGAAACCGCAGGCGGTCCATGATTTCGTCAAGGCCGTGCACGACGCAGGCATCCTGGCCGGCGTCTCCGCGCACAACCCCGACTGCATCAAGCGAGTGGCCGACGAAGGCTGGGAAGTGGATTTCTTTATGACCTGCTTCTACTTCCTGACCCGCGAGCGCGTGCCCGGCGCTTTGGACAAGGTCCCGCCCGTCCCCTGCCTCGAACTGTCGTACCCCTTCTATATCGACGACCCGTTGACGATGACCGAGGTCATGCGCCAGGTCAAGCAGCCGTGCTTCGGCTTCAAGATCCTGGCGGCCGGCCGGGCCTGCCGCAACGATCGCCGCGTGCGCGAGGCGTTCAAATTCGCCTTTACAAATATCAAACCCACGGACGCCGTCATCGTCGGCATGTTCCCCCGCTTCGTCGACGAGATCCAGTTCAACGTGCAGGCCACGCGGGACTACGGAACCGTGTCCTCCCGAAAGGCTGCGGAGGCGGGCTAACCGGAAAAAGAACCGGAAAAAGCGTCCGGACCCGAATGGCACTGCCGGCGTTCTGTCAAGGACTTACGGCGGGTGCCATTCCAACGGGTGGTGCTATGATTCATGGCGTTTGGATACGGAGAGGCCGGGTGAAGGAGCGTACGGGCCAGGGGGCGGCAAGGTCCGCGCGCAGGCTCCCCGTCCATGCGCGGGGCCGTTTCTGCAAAGAACGGGCCCTTCCATGGCATCGGCCAGTCGACCTCCCGCCTCGCTGGGCGGGTGTGTGTTGCTCTTGGACCGGGGCCTTCCTTGGTTTATGATGTGTCCCGATCCGTGAGGCCTTCCTTGGAACTCGAGTGGCGTTGAGACCAAAGAGGGCCTCATGTCATTTTACCGCCCTGACCGTCCCCTGCCACGTCGATTTGGTTTGATTCCAGTCTCCTTCTGGCGGTGGACGTGGCCCGCGGCTGCGAAGCGCAGGTTCCGCGGGGTTGGCTGTGGCACCAACACCACGTGAAGATGGTTGACGGGACCACC
>JAAYYU010000074.1 GCA_012515235.1 Candidatus Anammoximicrobium sp. | reverse complement strand
CGAAGTGACTCATGCCCGCGGACCTCCTGATCTCTTCTTACCGGCCGTTGCGAGCAGTATACCAAATACGTATTTTGATGTAACTACAATTACCATAAATAAGTATAAATTAAATCGACAGCCCGCAAGCCCGGATGGGGGCGTCTATACCAACCGGATGCGTGCGTCTGATTCGATCTGTTTCAGGAGTCGTTTGCGGATCTCGTCGAGGCCACTGGTGGAATCTGTTTCCAGGACGCAAGACCGACGACGACAAGCCGGCTGAACCGGAGTCTGACGAATTGGCCATGCTGATGGCGGATGCCGAGACGCTCGAAGAGCGTCGGCTACGGCTGTCGACGAATTTCGCTGGCACAGAAGCCCGGCTTTTCCGCAACGCCGGGCTTCTCTCCGCCGCACAACTTCGGAACGCACACTTACCGTATCTTTGCATCTGGCAGCTGCTGCTTGATGCCCTCGTCCAGCGGCATTTTGTCCGTGTCTGGGGTCAAGCCTGTTTCCCGCATCAGGCGCGCTAGTTCCGCCTGCAGGTCCTTCACGACGCCGGCGTACTTCGGGTTTCCGATCAGGTTGTGGCGTTCCTCCGGATCGAACTCGACGTTGTACAGCTCGCCCATGTGCCGATCCGGTCCGCCGTCGCCGTGGGGGTAATGGATGTACTTCCAGGACTCCGTGCGCACACCGCGGACATTGGGCGTGTAGGGAAACTGCTGTTCGTAGTTGTAGTGATAGAACCACGACTTGCGCCAACCGGGGTCGCCGTCGCGAACCAGCCGCACCCACGACCGCCCGTGGATCTTTTCCAATTCCAGCGGCGGCGCGCCGCACAGTTCCAGGATGCTCGGCGCGACATCGACCGTCAGCACCTGCTCTTCGACGACCTGCGGCCGCTCAGCGGGCGCAAGGCCCGGATAGCGCACGACCAGCGGGATGCGGATGCTCGGCTCGTGCATCGTCCGCTTGTCCACCATCCCGTGCTCGCCGTTCAGGATTCCGTTGTCGCCCAGGAACACGAACACCGTGTTGTCCAGTTCGCCCCGTTGCCGCAACAATTCATACAACCGGCCGACGCTGTCGTCGACCGAGACGATCGTGCCCCAGTACGCGCGGGTCATGTTCTCGAAGTCCTTGACCGCTTCGGGCCGGTCGTCCGGGAACTTCTTCCGCCATTCGAACAGCGGCCCGTAGATGCCGTGCCAGGTGTACAGCCGCTGCCGGATCCAATCCGGTTTGTCGTCCAGCATGAAGGCGGTTTCCGGATAGGGCACGCGGACGGCGTCGAACAAGCGTTCGTATTTCGGCTCCGGAAAGTAGAAGCTGTGCGGCGCCTTGTGGCCGAGCATCAGCAGCCACGGCCGCTGGCCGCGTTGCCGGCCGAGCCACTCGGCGGCCATGTCCGTGACCACGTGCGTGTAGTACCCCGGCAACACCTCGCGCCGCTGGCCGTTGATGTTGAACTCGGTGTCGAAGTATTTTCCCTGGCCCTTGTGGGTCACGAACCAGTTGAAACCGGGCCGCGGCTCGTCGTTCTCCTCGCCCATGTGCCACTTGCCGATGTAGGCCGTGTCGTAGCCCGCCCCTTGCAGCACCATCGGAAAGCTCTTGAAGCCCCTCGGATACTCCGTAAAGTTGTCTGTCACCCCGTGCGTGTGGGCGTACAGCCCGCTGAGAATCGACGCGCGGCTGGGCGAACACAGCGACGTGGTGCAGAACATGTTGCGGAAGTGGACCCCTTCCTTGCCCAAGCGGTCGATGTTCGGCGTCTGCAGATACTTGGCGCCGCCCAATCCCATCGCATCGGCGCGCTGGTCGTCCGTCAGGACCACCAGCACGTTCGGCCGCTTGCCGGGCTGGGCAGCGGACAGGACCATGGATGGCAGCGTCGAAACGCTGGCGAAGAGCAGTCCCCAGATCAATTTCGTGTTCATGGTTTCAGCAACCGCCTGAGCAGAGGGAAGACAAAGCAGAACGGCCATCGACGGACGATGGCGGCCAAATCTGAGAACCAATGTAGACAAGGCGGCGGCATCTGTCCACAATGCGGCACGCGGCTACCAGCCTGTTGAAAAAGGGGGGACTGGCTCCGAGCGGCACCGGAGCGAAGCAAGGAACAACGACCGCTGCGAGGTGCCTGTCCCCCTTTTTCAACAGGCTGCGACGGCAGCCGGCCGAGCCTTGACTGCGAGACCTCTATGAACCTGCCTTCGTTCTGCAACGCTGACGGACCTCGCCCGGCGATGTCTGCCTCTTTCACACGCTGCTGGTGCGGCGGCTCGCTCGTCGTCGGGATGGTCTTTCTCTGGCTTCCGCCGCTGCTGGCACAGGAAGGGCTGGCGAGTCTCGCCGCGCCGCAGTCCGGCCGGAGCATGCGGGCCAGTTCCACCAGTCGGCGGGGGCCGGACGGCAAGTACGACCCGAAGGCGGAGCCCCTGGGGGACCTTACCCAGCGGAGCAACTTCGACAACCAATCCGTCCCGCCGGGCAAGACCAAGGTCCTGCTGGACGCCTCCGGTCCCGGCGTGATCACCCACATCTGGCTGACGTTCCTGGGGCCCGAACCGCACTCCTGGGCCAAGAACGGCTCGGCCGATCACCAGGAGATGCTGCTGCGCATCTACTGGGACGGACGCGAGCGGCCGGGCGTCGAGGCCCCCGTGGGCGATTTCTTCGCCAACTGCTTTGGCCGCCGGAGCGAGGTGATCAGTCTGCCGGTCGTGGTGGAGGACGCCGATTCGTACAACTGCTTCTGGCACATGCCCTTCGCCAAGTCGTGCCGCATCGAGATCGAAAACCAAAGCGAAAAGCCGATCAGCCTGCTGTACTACAACATCGACTGGATCAAGAAGGACAGTTTGCCCGCCGGCACGCCCTACTTCCACGCCCAGTACCGGCAGGAGTATCCCGTGGCGAAAGGCAAGGACTACGTGCTGCTGGAAACGCAGGGCCAAGGCCACTATGTCGGCACGGTGCTGGCTGTGCGTTCCCGCAGCCCGTCGTGGTTCGGCGAGGGGGACGAGAAGATCTACATCGACGGCGAAGCAAAACCGTCGATCTGGGGCACCGGCACGGAGGATTACTTCCTTTCGGCCTGGGGCCTGAAAACGACCAGCACGCCGTATTTCGGCGTGCCTTACTTCGACCAGTGGGGCATCGTGGGCGGACATACCAGCGCCTATCGCTGGCACATCCACGATCCGCTGGTGTTCAAATCGGGCATCAAGGTGACGCTGGAGCACTTCGGCTGGATTTCGCCCGACGAAAACCCGAAGTACGAAACGCACAGCTGGAACGAACGCGAGGACGACTACGCCAGCGTGGCGTTCTGGTACCAGACCGGCGAGCCGACGTTTGCGGACCGCGCGCCGCACGCTCGCCAACGGAAACTCCCCGGCCTGGAGCGGTTGACCGTGACAGCGCAAAACTTCCGCGACGAAAAGCACCACGGGGCCGGCGAAGCCGTCGCCCAGCAACTCCATCTGTATCCGGCGCCGCAACTGCTGTACAAGCCTCAAACCGCGGAGGACGCCTGGATCGAAATCCCCTTCGAGATCCAGAGAAAGGAACCCCTGCGACTGCTGCTCAACGCGACGTGCTCCTACGATTTCGGCAAGTATCAGGCGTCGTTAAACGGCGTCAAGCTGGGCCGGGCTCTGGACTTCTACAGCGAGCACGTCGTCAACCGCGAGTTTCATCTCCTCGACTTCTGGCCGGAACCCGGCCCGTACGCCCTGCGGCTGAAATGCGTCGGGAAACAGCCGCAGTCGCAGGGCTTTTACTTGGGTCTGGAGTCGGTGCGATTGCGAGCGCGTCGCCCGCGCGTCGAACAATACGGCCACGACCGCGACAAGGATTGGCGGACCAGCCCGGTGCTGTACGATTGATGCCGGACGAACGTTGGCGACACCCGTCGTAGGCCGCCCGCGGAGCGAGCGGCCTACGGTCGGCGCCTTTCGCTCAGAGGTCGGGACCGCCTTCGGGCCGGCGTGAGAGACTTGGCGACCTCCCGGACGGGCCGCGGTTCCTGCGCATCGGAGCGGATGCTATTCAACGTCCTCCGCGGCAGCAGAGACGGACGGTCCGCCGCGATGCAGCAGGCCTCTGCTGGTGGCGACAAACCCCGTGTTGACGAGCCACGGCGTCATGTCCGATGCACTCGGCCGGCCCCCGTCGATCTTCGTGAGGAACACCGGGTTGCCGGGTGCGGCGAGGTTGGCCAGGGTGCGTGCCAGCGTTTCTCGCACCTCGGTCTGCTGCGGATCGGCGTCGGGCACAAACGTCAGCAGTTGCTGCCTGGTGCGGCCCAGATAGGCGATCAAGCGGCCTTGATGGAGAATGACTCGCGCGCCGGCGGCGCGTTGCGGCCGGGCTTGGACGTCCTCTTTCGGCGGCCAGGGCAAGGCGGCGCCGTACGGATTGGCTGGATCGGTGGCTGCCAGCACGATGGCTTGCTCGCCGTCGTCTTGGCTGTCGGGTTCCCGCAGTCGTTCGCTGGCGCCGGGCGCGGCGAATTGGGCGGCCCCCAGGCCGGCGACGAAATAGCCTCGCCGCACGCGGCCGCTGTCTTCCATCGCCTTCAGCACCGGATACAGCCCCGCAAACCCGCCGGCGACGTTTTCGCTGGTCACCATCTCGCGCGTCAACACGCCGTAACGCCGGATCAGCTGCGCGGCCAGCGCGGTCTGCCGTTCGGTTGCGCTGGGCGTTGCGGAGCCCGGCTTGGCCAACAACGTCCAACGTCCTTCGGAACCGGGCGTCTTGGTCAAGCGGCGGGAGCGAAACGCGCGGCGGCCGTGGCCGGACGTCCGGTCTTTGCGCCGTGTCCCTCGGCGCAGCGAACGCAGCGGCGCCAACGTGTCGTTGGTCACCTCGCCCGCCCAGACCAGTTGCCAGAGGGCGGCCAGCACGTCGTTGCGGAAGCCTCCCAGCGTCGCGGCCAAGTCGTCGAAGAACAACGCGCCCCGTTCGGTCAACAAGTGGCGAATGCGGCCAGGCAATTCGCCGGGCACCGGCTCCGCAGGCACCGTTAGCTTGGGATAGTGATCGGTCAGGTACAGCGCGATCCGTCCGTCGTCCGGGCCCAGGCTTTCGCAGCCGCGCCAGGTGACTTCGCCGGCTGCGCACAGTTCGTCCAAGTCGCTGGGCCGATAGCCCTCGACGCGCCGTGGCAGGATGTCCTGCTCCAGCGCCGAGGCCGGCAGCGCCGCGCCTTGCAGTTGCTCGATTGCGTCCAGCAGAGCATCCAAGCCTTG
The DNA here is from genome assembly GCA_012515235.1 of Candidatus Anammoximicrobium sp. Lineage (GTDB taxonomy): Bacteria > Planctomycetota > Planctomycetia > Pirellulales > Pirellulaceae > Anammoximicrobium. The sequence goes on along the minus strand of JAAYYU010000074.1, from coordinate 33,467 downwards.
ACGCGGCCGGGCAATCCCTTGCCAGCGGATCAAAAATCGAGCCAACGTCTCCGGCGCGACCGGCTCGACTTGCTTGCGCAGCCGAGCCAGCGAACGCCGCTTGAGCATCCTTAACACCTCGGCGTCGCACCATTCCCGGCCTCGTCCGCCCGGCAGAAACTCGCCTTCCAGCACGCGGCCGCGGGCGGCCAACCGCAACAGGGCCGTGCGGATCGGAGCGGTTCCCAGTCCGAATCGAGCTGCGACGTCCTCCACGTGAAACGGCACGTGCGTCCGGGCGTACCGCGAGACGAGATCGCCCAGCGGATCTTCGACACTGGATAAAAACGCGTCCGGCAGTCCCGGCGGCGGGACGATGCCCAGTGCGTCGCGGAAGCGAGACGCATCCTCGGCCGCCGCGTACCGCGTCTGGCCGGCGATGCGGAATTCGATCACCCGCCGCGCGGCGAGCAGTTCGGCGAGCCAGCGGTCCAGGTCGCTCGGGGATGAGTCTTCAACGCAGGACAGTTTTTCGGGGCGGTCGCAGCGGGCGGCTGCCGGCACGGACAACGAGTAGTCCGTGCCACTTGGCGCGTCGCAGCGGGCGGCCAGTTCGTCCCGTCGCAGGTCGCCGAGCTTCAGCAGCAGGTCATGCACGCCGTCGGCGTGGCGGACCGGATGACGCGCGTCCAGTCGCTGCAGTTCCAAGGCCAATTCATCTACGGCGGAGGCATCCAGCAACTCGCGCAATTCCGCGTCGCCGAGCAATTCCCGGAGTTGCGCGTGATCCAAAGCCAGCGTCTGGGCCCGCCGTTCAGCCAGCGGCGCGTCCCCGTCGTAGATGAAATTGCCCACGTAGTTGAACAGCACCGACGCCGCGAACGGCGAGGCCGTCTTGGTCTCCACCATGCGCACCTGGACGGCCCGCGATTGAATGTCTCGAAGCAGGTCTTTCAGTCCCTTCAAATCGAACGCGTCCCGCAGGCATTCCCGGTAGGTTTCCAGCACGATGGGAAAATCCGGATAGCGCGTGGCCACCGCCAGCAGATCGGCCGATCGGCGGCGCTGCAGCCACAGCGGCGTCCGCTGTCCGGCACGCCGTTTGGGCAGCAGCAGGGCGCGCGCCGCGTTCTCGCGGAAGCGGGCGGCGAACAGGGCCGTTGTGCCCAGTTCGCGGACGACCAGGTCTTCGACTTCGTCCGGCGGCGGGAAGAACAACTCGACCGGCGGCGGAGCGTCGGATTCCGGCAGCCGGAAGACGATCCCGTCGTCGCACCAGAGCAGGTCCACTTCGCCCGGTGTTTCCTCCCGCAATCGAGCCGCCACGGCCGTAGCCCACGGCGCGTGAACCCGCGCTCCGAAGGGCGAGAGGATCACGATCCGCCAATCGCCGACTTCGTCCAGGAAACACTCCAGGACGATCGTCGTGTCGCTGGGCACGTCGCCCGTCGCGGCGGCTTGCAGGTGCAGATAGTCAAGCAGGTTCCTGGCGGCGCGGCGGTCCAGTCCGTGCCCCTCGATCAACGACGATTCGGCCTGGTCCCGCGGTTGGCGCACCAGGCGGCGGGCCAGTTGGCCGATCGCCCGGCCGAATTCCGCCGGCCGGCCCGGTCCGTCGCCTTTCCAGAACGGCATCTTGCCGGGTTCGCCCGGCGCCGGCGTGACCAGGACGCGGTCGTGCGTGATGTCCACGACGCGCCAGGACGAAGCGCCCAGCAGGAACACGTCTCCGGCGTGCGTCTCGAAGACCATCTCCTCGTCCAACTCGCCGACGCGGCTGCCCTTGCCTTCCGCATCCGCCAGGTAGACTCCGTATAGCCCCCGGTCGGGGATCGTGCCGGCGTTCAGAATCGCGACCCGCTGAGCGCCCTGACGCGCCGACACCACGCCCGCGATGCGGTCCCAATTGATCCGCGGCCGCAATTCCGAAAAGTCGTCCGACGGATAACGGCCGGCCAGCAGATCCAAAACGTTCTCGAAGGTGGCCCGCGGCAAGTCCGCAAAAGGCGCGGCGCCGCGGACCGTGGCGTACAGCTCGTCCACCGACATCCGCCCGCCGGAGATGATCGCCACCAACTGCTGAGCCAGGACGTCCAACGGATTGCGCGGGTAGAACGTCTCCTCGACTTCGCCGTTCATCATCCGTTGGGTCGCCGCCGAACAGGCCAGCAGGTCGCCGCGGTACTTGGGAAACACGATTCCGGTGGATCGTGCGCCCACGTGGTGCCCGGCCCGGCCGATGCGTTGGATTCCGGACGCGATGGACGGCGGCGATTCGATCTGGATCACCAGATCGACCGCCCCCATGTCGATGCCCAGTTCCAGCGACGAGGTGGCCACGATTGCCGGCAACTGCCCGCGTTTCAGGCGGTCTTCGATCTGGAGCCGAGTGTCCTTGGCAATCGAACCATGATGCGCCAAGGCGACTTCTTCGCCCGCCAGCTCGTTGATCGAGGCGGCCAGCCGTTCGGCCAATCGCCGGCTGTTGACAAAGATCATCGTCGAGCGATGTTGGCGGATCAACTCGACCAGCCGCGGGTGGATCGCGGGCCAGATCGAGGGCAGCGCCGGCCCGGCGGCGGCCGAACCGGATTGGAACTGCGGCTCGGCCATGCGCGCCATGTCCTCCACCGGGACCTCCACCGTCAAGTCCAGTTGTTTGCCCCGGCCGGCCTGGATGATCTGCACGGGACGCGGGCTCGGCGACTGCTGGGCGTCGCCGCTGGCTTCCGCGCCGCCGAGCAGGCGAGCCACTTCGTCCAGCGGGCGTTGCGTGGCGGACAGTCCGACCCGCTGTAACGGCGTACCGTTTTCCCGGTCGGTACGGCGCAGCACTTCCAGCCGTTCGAGCGACAGGAACAAGTGCGAGCCGCGTTTCGAGCGGACCAGCGAGTGGATCTCGTCGACAATCACGGTCTCGACCGTCCGCAGCGTCTGGCGGGCTCGCGACGTGAGGATCAGGTACAACGACTCCGGCGTGGTGATCAGGATCTCCGGCGGCTCGCGGGTCAACCGATGCCGCTCGGACGAAGGCGTATCTCCCGATCGGACGCCGACGGACGGCAGGTGATAGTCGATGCCGTCTCTGTCCGCCGCTGCCCGCACGCCGGCAATCGGGGACCGCAGATTCCGCTCGACATCGACCCCCAACGCTTTGAGCGGCGACACGTACAGGACGCGAACGCCTTTTTCTCGGGCTTCGTCGCGGGGCCCAAACATGATCCGGTCAATCGCCACCAGGAAGGCCGCCAGCGTTTTTCCGGAGCCCGTGGGCGCCAGCAACAGCGTACTGACTCCGCTGGCGATCACCGGCCAAGCCAGCTTCTGGGCCGCGGTGGGCTCGCGAAACGCATCCCCAAACCAGCGCCGCAACGTGGGGTGAAAATGCCCCAGTGCCAATTCGGAGTCCTTGGTTGGAGAGGCCGTCATACGAGTTTCGCCGCGTCAGAATTGGGACACGTCAGAATTGGGACAGGCGTTTCAATCCGCAACCTTGGCCGGCCACGGACCAACCGCCCGATTGACCGTCGGGCGCGAAGCCTGAAGCGTCTGTCCCCCGGACATGCGCCGGCAACTGCAAGGGACGAACGGCAGGTCCGGGGACGCGCCGCTTTGCCTGATTCTATCGCCCTTCCCGCCGATGGACCAAGACCCCAGGGCGACCGGTCAGGATGTCCGCAGGTCTCGACGGCGAATCGAGCCAGACACACTGGCGGGAAAACGGGCAGTCTTTGTCGACCGGTGCTGAGCCGTCGGCACGCCATCCTCTTTGCCCGCCGGAACAGTCGGCGGTGTCAACAGGCCGGAGCCCCCAACTGGGCAGAAGGAAAGATACGGCCTGTGCTGGCACGCGCGGGGGTGATCGGGTTAGAATCAAAGGAGTCAGAGGTTGGGGCCGGGGCCAGAAACGAGTCGCCGCTCCAGAAGTCCGGCAATTGGCAAGAGCCGGATTTCTCCGCCGGCAAGCCGCGGGCGCAGCTTGTGTCGAGCGGGGCTTCTTGGAACCACGCGGATGCCGGGATCAAGATCTGGATCATGAAGACTTTCGTTTGTGTCAATTGCGGTGCTGAGGTGCGGCGGCCGACTCCGCCGCTCAGTTGTCAGGCTTGTGGTCAGAAGCGGATCGGGCTGTTCCGCGAAAAACCGGCCGGCGGAGCGACGCCGACCGCTGGTCCGGTGCGGCCCGCGTCTGTCGGTGGCGCTCCGCCACCACCGGCCCCGTTGCCCCCGGCAGGGCCGGCGCCAACGGGCCCCGTCATCCGCAATGCGCCGCCCGTTCCCGGATCGCCGGCAGGCGTCGCGCCGACCGCGCCGGCGTGGACTCCGGCTGCGCCCGTGGCGCAGCCCGTCGCGCCGGCTCAGCCCCCCACGCCGTCCGTTTCGCCGGCGATTCCGCCGGCCCCGCTGCCGCCCGCCCCAGTCGGTGCGCCGCCAGCGCCGGCCGCTCGTCCGCCCGCATCGCCAGCGCCGCCCGCTCCGTTGCCGCCGTCGGCTGCCAGGCCGACGACCACAGTGCCGCCCTCTGCGGGCTCGGCTCACATCGAGAACGTGGTGCCCTCCGACGCTGCTCAACTGCCGCCGATGGCTCAAACGCCGGAAGCGGCGAAGAAGCCGCCAAAGGGCAAGACTGCCCCGCCGCCTCGCCGACCGGCGATGAAACCAACCGCGGCGGCCCCGCCGCCGGCAGCTCCGAAGGTCCCCGCGTGGACCGAGCCGGCGCCGAGCGACGAAGCGGACGACGGCGAGGAAGTAGTGGACTTGGAGGCTGTCCCGAGTTGGACGGAGCCGACGGTCGACGGCTCGGAGTCTGCGTGGGATGCGGAGCCTTCGGCCGTTGTCATCCCGCCCGTGTCCGCGCCCCCGTCACCGCCGGTTCCCAAATCTGTTCCGCCCCGCACGCCCGCGGCGTCCCGACCGGTTCCGGCCGCTCGCCCGTCGGCCCCCACGCCTCTGGAAACGGAAGAACAGGCGGCCCCCGAACCGGCTCCCAAGGCGGCGGACAAAAAAGTCCCCGGCAAGCCCATGTGGATCTGGCCCAAGCAGATCCCCGGCCAACCTTACTCCACAGCGCCCGTGCGCTGCTGCCCAGTGCAGTTCGGCAAGACTCAGTTTGCCGCCTGCTTCGGGCATCAACTCGTGGCCTTCGATTGGAAAAACAGCGGCCTGGAAGTGCTCTGGCAATACGACTGCGTGGCTCATGTGCCGGGTTCGCCGGTACTGGGCAGCGACGGCTTGATTCGCGTGCATTCCGGGGACGGCTGGCTGCATTGCGTCGATCAAGGCGGTTGTCGGGAATGGGATCCGGTGCCCGTCGGCGAGCCGCTGGGCTGGGCCGCGCCGGTCGTGGACGCCGACGGCAACACCTACATTTCCTCTTACACCGGCGGACTGCTGAAGGTGACGGCAAGGGGCAACTTCAAGAACACCCCGTTCTTGCGCTCCCGGCAGAAATTTGATTCTACGGGGATGATCTACCAGAATGTCCTGTACATTGGCTGTGAAGACGCCTACCTGTATGCCATCGAACTTGGCGACGAAGCGGGCCGCGTTTTGTGGGACCAGCTGGAGAACCGCGGCAAAACGGACTGGTTTATCAATTCGGCCCCCGCGGTGACTCCGGACGGCATCCTCGTCGTGGCGGGGCGTGACGAGAATCTGTACGGATTCCATCGTGACGGAAAACTAGCCTGGAAAGTCCACATTCCCGGCCAGATGCTGTCCTCGCCCATGATCGGCGGCAACGGCGACATTTTCATCGGAAACAGCATCCTGAAAACCAACCAAAAAGACTGTGGCAAAATGGTTTGCGTCGACGGTTCGAGCCATCGCGTCCGCTGGGAATACGATGCCCAGGGAGCGGTGGAGTCGATCCCCGTGATCGGCGATGACGACGTGCTGTATTTTGGCGACAACGGCGGCTACCTTCATGCCTTGCGTCTGGACGGTCACTGTCTCTGGTCCACCAACGTTCGCGTTGCCGTTCGTTCCGCAGGGATGATCGTCGGTCCCAATCGTCTGGTCTTCGGCGCGGACAACGGCACGATGATCGGACTGCTGTGCTCGTCCGGCGGGGTGTCGCGGAAGGGCTGGGCAAAATACATGGCAAAAACTCGCTAAAATGAGTACAATTCAAATGGCGAGGCGTTTTATGTTTCGGCGGCGAGTCGTTTCTGCGTTGATCGCGGAGTAGCCCTTAGCTCCATTACTACCAACCACTTAGGGCCGTGCGGCAGGGGAGCGAAATCCAGTGGCACGTGGATCGCGTAGCTTGACAGGAGAAGAGTCATGAGAGTGATGGCATTTGCTTTGTTGTTGGTCGGGATTCTGGCCACCAACGCTTCGGCCCGCATCTGGACGGACGCCAGCGGGAAGGGGAAGGTGGACGCCGAGTTTGTCGGGATGGAGGAGGGGCAAGTCAAACTGCAATTCCGCACCGGCAAGGTCGTGCTGCTGCCTTTGGGCACGTTGAGCGAGGAAGACCAGAAGTTTGTCAAGGGCGAGGTGGCGAAGCAGGAGGCGGCCAAAGAAGCGGAGAAGGGCCCACCCGACCGCTTTACCCAGGCGATCAACCAGGATCCGACCAATCCGGCGAACTACATCAGCCGCGGCATGGCGCGGACCAGCCGCAAGGATTTCGACGGGGCCATCCAGGACTTTACCAAGGCCATCGAACTAAATCCCCAGGACGCGACGGCCTACAACGGACGCGGCTTGGCGTATCAGAAGAAGAACGATTTGATCAACGCCCAAAAGGATTTCAACGAGGCGATCCGAGTTGATCCGAAACTGCCGTCGGCGTACAAGAACCGGGGCGAAAACCTGCGCAAGCTGGCACTGGACCCGAAGCAAAGCGTGCCCGAACTGGACGAGGCCATCGAGAAGTGGCAGCAGTACTGGAACTATGCCCGCCAGAGCAACTTGAAAGTCACGCCCTGGCAACCGCTGAACGCCACCAAAGGCGACGTCAGCCGCATGGCCGCGCTGCAGCAGATGGCGAAGATCGACGTGGAGTTTTCGGAGCGTTTGGTTCGCGATTACGGCGACTGGGGCCATGGCGGCGGGGGGCACGGCGGCTGGGGCGGCGGCGGGGGCGGTCCTGGCCCCGGATACGTGGCTCCGGTGTACGGTGAGGCCGCGGCGGCGCCCGGGTTGGGCGTTTATCCGCCGCAGTGCATGAAGGGCGAGAAGATCACGCTGGTAGCCAATCCCACCTTGTTGGCCCAAGGCATGCCGAGCGAGGCCAAACCTGGCGACAAGCGTGCGGCGGCCAACGGCCCGAAGGTGGCTGTGGATAGCTGCGATTTCTATCGCGACGTGGACGGGGACGGCAAGTTCAACGCGGAAGCCGACCAGTTCCTGGCCGCTGACAACGCTGGCAACGACGGATTCACCGCCGAAGTTTCGACGGACGCTTTTCCGCCGGGACCGCAAAGCTATTTTGCCGTGCCTCGCGGCAAGCCGGGTTCGGGCAGCGGTGCGTCGCCAGAGGAATTGCTGTCCGCGGCCGAATCGCTGGAAAAGGCGGCCGAGACCCAGAAGGGCCTGGCCCAGACATGCGAAGCCGGCAAGGCGCAGGGAATGAGTCCGGAGCAGAGCAAGGAGATCGGCCAGAACCAGGAAAGCGTCAACAGCGAGGCCGAGAAGGTCGCCGAAAAAATCGGGCAGGCTTCGCCGGAGGTCGCCAACCTGCTGAAGGACGCGGCCAAGCCCATGAAGGCGGTCAAGAACCTGATGAATACGGCGGCCTCGAAACCGGGCGAAGCGTGCAAGGGCGAGGCCGAAAAGGCTTGCGATAAAGCCCAGGACGCCGTGGCCAAGTTGACCGACGCCGCGGCCAAGTTGCGTGAAGCGGCAGAGGCGGCTAAGGCAAGTGCCAAAGAGAATCCCGGCCAAGCGCCGCCGGACGCGGCCGCCGGGCTTCCGACCAGCGGCATGAACGAAATCCTGGCGGCGGCTCCGATCGGGGCCCGCGGTGTCGGCGGCGGAGGCGGTGATGACGGCGACGACGGTGATGATGACGAAGACGACGAAATCGTCATCGAACGGGCGACGGAGTTGGTCGAGGACCGCAACTACGACGATGCCGTGATCGAGTACGACCGATTGCTGAAAAACGATCCCGACAACGTCACCTATCTCCGCGACCGGGCCGAAACCCAATTGCTCCGCGGCGGCTACGACTATGCCATCCGCGATTACGACCATTTGTTGACGGTCAAGCAGGAGCCGGACGCGGATCTGTACTACAACCGCGGTTGCGCCCTGTTGGCGGCCGCCCGACTGGAGGAGGCGCTCAGCGACTTTACGAAGTCCATCTCGCTGAATGAGACCTGGAGCCTGGCGTACAACAACCGCGGCGTCACGTACGCCAAGCTCGGCAAGTACGCGGAGGCAATCGCCGATTTCACGGAGGCCATCAAGTTGGAATCCGGCAACAAGCTGGCGTATCGCAACCGGGCGATGGCCTACAAGAAGCTCGGTGAACTCGGCAAGGCTCAGCAGGATTACGACTTTGTGGTCAAGCTGGAACGCGAGGGAACGCCCAGCAACGTTCAGTAAAGATCTGCTCCAACTCCCTTGCGGAGGGCCCGGCAGCCAGGAAGCCACGGCGAAAGCCGCCGTGGCTTTTTTCGTACCCCTTTCACCTGATCCAGATCGAGATGGCAACGAAAGATTTCGATGTCGACACGCTGGCAGCCTATCTGCACGTGTCGCCGCAACAAGTGGCTCGGATGGCCGATCGCGGCAAACTGCCGGGACGCAAAGTCAGCGGACAGTGGCGGTTTGCGGAGGCGGAGATTCACCACTGGCTGGAGGAACGCATCGGCGTTTCCGACGAGGACGAACTGATCCGGATGGAAAACGTGCTGGAGCGGCACCGGGGCGGCCCGGAAGAGGAGGCGGTGTCGCTGGTGAAAATGCTTCCGCTGCTGGCGATTGCCGTGCCGCTGAGGGCCAAAACACGGGGTTCGGTGATCGACGAGATGACGCAACTGGCGGCGCAAACCGGCCTGCTGTGGGACCCGGAGCGGATGGCTGCGGCGGTGCGCGAGCGCGAGGATCTGCATCCCACGGCGCTGGACATCGGCGTCGCGCTGCTGCACCCGCGACGGCCGATGCCGAATATCCTGGCCGAGCCGTTCCTCGCGTTCGGCCGGACCTACCACGGAGTTCCCTTCGGCGGCGTGCGCGGCGGCCTGACCGACATGTTCTTTCTGATCCTTTCCACGGACGACCGCGGCCACCTGCGGACCCTTGCCCGGCTGAGCCGGTTGCTGAGCGACAGCACGACCCTGGACGGCTTGCGCTGTAGTGAGACTTCGGCCGAGATTCGGGATTGGGTGGCGTTGCGCGAAGCCGAGTTGTTCGGAGGGGCGTGATGGCGTCCAAACGCGTGCTGCTCGTCGGCGACTGGACGCACCAGGATTTCCGCGAAGCCGTCGCTTGGCTGGAGCAACATACGCAACTCACGCGAGCCGCTTCCGTTGCGGACGGTCTGGCCGCGATGCAACCGGCTGCGGCGGAAGGCGAGGCGTCGGCTGGCGGTGACGAGTCCGTTGCCGGCCGGTTGATTCCCGATGTAATGCTTGTGGCCCAATCGCGGCCGGGGCAAATCAGTCCGCAACAGATCGAGCGTCTGCACGCCGCATCGCCGTTGTCGCGACTGGTGGCGTTGGCGGGCAGTTGGTGCGAAGGCGAATTGCGCAGCGGCCGGCCCGGCACCGGAATGATCCGCGTCCTGTGGCACCAATGGCAGCCACGGTTGATCCCGTTTCTGCAGCCCGGTTCGGCATCGATGGCCGGCCCGTGGTGGATGCCGCGAACGGCCAGCCTGGATGAGCAATTGGCTGCCACCGTGGGGCTAGCGTGGCCTCGCCGGGAGGGGCTGATTGCGATCTACGCCGATGGCCACGAGACATTTCTGGCACTCACCGACGCCTGCCGCTTGGGCGGCTACGCGACCGTCTGGTGCCCATCCGCGCCGGCGGTCGCCGCCAGCGGCTTTGTCGCGGCACTGGCCGACGGCGTGAGCTGCGACGCCCGCGGAGTTTGCTTGCTGCGCGACGTGGTCCAGCGGCACCGCCCGGCTCCGGTCATCGCGCTTTTGGACTTTGTCCGCAGGCAGGACGAAGAACTCGCCAGGGCTGAAGACGTCTCGGCCGTCCTGGCCAAGCCGTTCCTGGTCTACGACCTGCTTTGGCACTTGAATAACTCGCTCGCCTTGGCGGGCACGCTCCAAGGGCCTTAACACCGGCTGACCGGTCGGATATCTTTAGCCGCCGAGTCGAAACCGCGCGACGAAACGAGCCGCCCTGATCCGCGGACAGAACAAAAGGAACACCGGTGTCCAGACAGCCGCCGCCCAACCCGCCTCCCGCCGCCTGCAAAGGCACGTATGCCTTTGTCAGCCTCGGTTGTCCGAAGAACCTGGTCGACAGCGAACGCATGCTGGGTCTGCTGCAACTCGACGGATACCGCCTGATCTCCGAGCCTGCCGGTGCGGATTTTGTCGTCGTCAACACCTGCGGGTTCATCGACCGCGCTCGGGCCGAATCGTATGCCGCCATCGATGAAATGCTGAAACTAAAACAGCAAGGCCGACTCCGCGGCGTGATCGTGTCCGGATGCCTGGCGGAGCGGCAGCGCGCGCAACTGCTCGCCGAATGCCCCGGCATCGACGTCGTGGTCGGCGTCTTTGCCCGCGAAGAGATCACCCGCGTCGCGGACCGGCTGATCGGCCAGGTGAACGAGCAGCGGGCCGTGTTTCAGCCGGCGCCGATTCGGCCGCTGGGCGACACGGATCGCCTGCGGATCACGCCGCGGCATTTCGCGTATTTGAAGATCTCCGAGGGCTGCGATCGGCTGTGTACGTTCTGTACCATTCCCAAGCTGCGCGGCAAGCACGCGACGAAGCCGATCGAGCAGGTGGTGGACGAAGCGGAGCAGTTGGCGGCGGACGGGGTCCGCGAACTGATCGTCGTTGCGCAGGATACGACGTACTACGGCCAGGACTTGTACGGCGAGCCGCGACTAGCCCACCTGCTGCGGCGATTGGAGCAAGTCGCCGGAATCGCCTGGATTCGCCTGATGTACCTCTATCCGATGTATATCGACGACCTGCTGATCGACACGATTGCGACCTCGGCCAAGATCGTGCCGTACCTCGACCTGCCGCTCCAGCACATCAACGACGAGGTGCTTCGCCGCATGGCCCGCCGGGTGACTCGCGACCAGACCGAGCGTCTGCTGGCCACGCTGCGGGAGCGCATCCCCGGCCTGACGCTGCGGACCACGCTGATCACCGGGTTTCCCGGCGAGACGGACGCGCAATTCGAGGAACTGGTCGCGTTCGTACGAACGCAACGCTTCCAGCGGCTGGGCGTGTTCACGTACTCGCTGGAGCCGGACACGCCCTCGGCGTCACTGCCCGGCCAGGTGCCGGAGGAGGTCAAGACTCAGCGTCGAGACCGCTTGATGGAGCTTCAGCAGCAGATCGCTTTCAAGTGGAATCGGAACCAGATCGGGCTGCAGAAGGCGGTGATCCTCGACCGCCCGGTTCCCGGCGAGTCCAACGTCTGGATCGGCCGCTCCCACGCCGATGCCCCGGACATCGACGCAGCGGTTTACGTCACCGGCGGCAAGCTGCGTCTGGCCGCCGGCGACATCGTCCCGAGCGAAATCGTTACTTTCCAGGACTACGACCTGATCGGCGTCGCGGTGGGCAAGCCGCAGCGATGACCGCGCAGGCCGGTCTTTCCCAAACCGGCACGCGCCGCACCGTAGACCGCTCGCTCCGCGAGCGGAACCGCGTCGCGCAGCGACGCGTCTGCAATCCTGCCTCGATGAAACGCGAACCAGCGCCGCCCGTTGGCTTACACGCTCCACGGACTGCGGTAATCGCGGGTCAGCCAAGCGGGATCGCCCGCGCCGTCCACGAACACGAACTTGGCAGGGTCCCACTTGAGCTTCTGCCCGTGGTAGTAGGCCTGGTTCATCAGGTGGCAGCAGATGGCGCTTCGTCCGCCCACCTGCTCGTTGCAAATCGGTTTCTTGCGGGACTGGACGCATTCCAGAAAGTCCCACAGCTGGTTCTTGCTGTCGTACAATCGGATCTTGGCGTCCTTCAGGAAGTCGCGTTCCGCAATTTGGACTTGGGCCGCGCAGGAAGTCTTCTTCCGTTCCTCTTCGCTGCCGGTAAAGGAAGCGATCACCTCGGACCCGCGTTGGAAAGTGAATTTGCCCCGATTGACTTGAATCTCGCCCTCCGTGCCGTAGAAGTGCGCTCCGAATCCGTTCTTGTGCTCGACCGTCACGCCGTTGGCATACACCAACTTGGCGCCGCGTTTTGCCTCGGGCGTCTCGGGCGGCAGCACTTCGACCGGGCCGCTGGCGTCCATGCCGAGTCCCCACTGGGCGATGTCCAGATGGTGGGCGCCCCAGTCAGTGACCATGCCGCCGCCGTACTCGCGGTAGGCGCGCCAGTTCGGGTAATGGTCGTGGTTCCCCCGCGGGCTGAGGACCGAGTGGTAGGGCCGCAGCGGCGTGGGTCCCAACCACAGATTCCAATCCAGTCCGGGTTCCAGCGGCTCCTCGCCCAAGTTGCAGGGCACACCGGGATCGCCAAAGCTGCACTCGACGCGTTCGACCTTGCCGATCGCTCCGTTTTGCACCAGTTCGCAGGCCACGCGGAATTCCTTCGAGGACCGCTGCATCGACCCCGTCTGCAGGATCCGGCCAGTGGCGTCCACCGCGCGGATCACTTCGACGGCCTCGTGGATGTTGTGCGTGAGCGGTTTCTCGCAGTAAACGTCCTTGCCCGCGCGGAGGGCTGCCACGGTGATGATGGCGTGCCAGTGGTCCGGCGTGGCGATGCAAACCGCGTCGATGTCTTTGCGTTCGATGATTTCGCGGAAATCGTTGTAGGCGGCGCACTGGCTGCCCTGCTCGCCCTTCTGGGCGTAGTACTCATCCACGCGCTTCTTGGCCGCTTCCCGGCGCGTGGTGTCCACGTCGCACACCGCCAGCACCTTGGTCTGCTGTCCCAGGAAACCGCCCAGCAGGCCGCGGTTCTGCTTGCCCATGCCGATGAAGCCCATCGTGATCCGGGCGTTGGGCTGGGGCTCCGCCGCCCAGATGCGCGACGGCAGGAGGAACGGGACGCCCGCGGCCGACGCGGCGGCCTGCTTGAGAAACGAACGGCGTGAGGTGTTCATCGTTGTCCTTTCGGGATCAAGGAGGGTGGGGCTCCGGCACAAGGATCAGGCTTGGCCGAACTCCATTCTGGGCGAGCGCTGGGCAAGCGGACGTCTGCCATCTGTCCACAGCAACCGGCGGCCAGAACTGAATTCGGCAAGCCTGAGGCCTTTCGCGCGGAGGGGGAAATCAAACGTATCGGTTGATCAGATTCTCCAACATTTCTTGCCGGCCGCTTTGGTTGGGCGCGATGTCGCCCTTCTCCAGCATGTACGTTTCCAGCGTTTTGAAATCGGCTTTGCCGGCTTCGATCTCAGCGCCGATGCCGGTGTCCCAACTGCGGTAGCGGTCCCGGACAAAGGCCGCCAACTCGCCGTCCGCACGGATCGCGGCAGCGATCTTCAGCCCGCGCGCGAACGCGTCCATGCCGCCGACGTGGGCGTAGAACAAATCGATCGGCTCGAAGCTCTCACGCCGCACCTTGGCGTCGAAGTTCACGCCGCCCGGCGCCAAGCCGCCGTACTTGAGCAGGATCAGCATCACCTCCGTGGTCAAGTAGTAGTTGGTCGGGAATTGATCGGTGTCCCACCCCAGGAGCATGTCGCCCGTGTTGGCGTCGATCGAGCCCAGCGCGCCCTGACTGGCCGCGTAGTCCAGTTCGTGCATCATGGTGTGGCCGGCCAGAGTCGCGTGGTTGGTCTCGATGTTCAGCTTGAAATGATCCAGCAGGTCGTACGCTCGCAGGAAGTTGATGCACGCCGCCGCGTCCGAGTCGTACTGGTGCTTGGTGGGCTCTTTCGGCTTCGGCTCGATCAGGAATTGGCCGGTGAAGCCGATCTCTTTGGCATAGTCGACGGCCAGATGCAGGAAGCGGCCCAGGTGGTCCAGTTCGCGTTTCAGATCGGTGTTGAACAGGTTCTGGTAGCCCTCGCGCCCGCCCCAGAACACGTAGTTCACACCGCCGAGTTCCTTGGTGACTTCCAGGCACTTTTTCACTTGGGCGGCCGCAAAGGCAAAGGCATCGGCGTTGCAACTGGTCGACGCGCCGTGCAGATACCGCGGGTTGCCAAACAGATTGGCGGTGCCCCACAGCAGTCGGATGCCCGTGCGCGCCTGTTCGTCCTTCAACACCTTGACGATTTCGTCCAGGTTCTTGTTGGACTCGGCCAGCGTCTTGCCCTCCGGCGCCACGTCGCGGTCGTGAAAAGCGTAGAACGGCGCCCCCAGTTTTTCCATGAACTCGAAGGCCACGCAAACGCGATTCCTGGCGTTGTCCAACGAGTCGCTGCCGTCGTCCCAAGGACGCACCATCGTGCCGGGTCCGAACGGATCGGAACCCGTGCCGCGGAAGGTATGCCAGTAGGCGACGCTGAAACGGAAGTGCTCCTTCATCGTCTTGCCTTCGACGACCTCATTCTCGTCGTACCAGCGGAAGGCCAAGGGGTTCTTCGACTGCGGACCTTCGTAGCAAACCTTGTCGACTTCAGGAAAGGCGGTCATGGAATACTCTTTCTGCAAACGTCTGCTTGGGACTGCCAACGCTGACAAAATGATCGCAAATTACCCGCCGTGCGGCAACGGGCACCACGCGGGATTTCGGCACTTTGTACAGGTCGTTGACGCAGTCCAGGTTTCCGTGCCCGTCCCTTCCGCTCCACGCGATCGGCGGGATTTCGTCTGGCAGGTCGCCCTGGACCGACCCGTTGCATTGCCTCTTCCGCTACAGCCGGAACAACGCGATTTGTCGTGCCGTGTCTGGGACGGCCGCGTCCCAGGCGTCGATAAACGAGGAAATCGCACAGCAGGTTTGGGAGCCGTTTCTTTTCGCCCATCCGGCAGCGACTTATCGCTGTCCCCGCCGCGAGGGCGTTTGCCGCCGTAGGAGCCAATCGTGAATTCTCCAGTCGTCGTCTCGCGTTTCGCCTTTCTCCTGGTCATGCTCGCCGCCAGTTCGCTGTTGGCCCAGGGGGTCTTGACGGCCAATTGGAAAACCGACGCTGATCGGGCATGGCAGTCGGCCCGGCGCGAACAACGTCCAATGCTCCTGTTCATCACCTCGCAGAACTGCTTATACTGCCGCAAGATGGAACACGAGACATTCGCCAACCGGACCGTCGCGGCGGCGATCCAAGCGGGATTCGTTCCGGTGAGCGTGTTGGCCGAGCAGAATCCGGACCTCGTGGGCAAGTTTCGGGTCCGTTCGTATCCGACGACCGTGATCGTGTCCCCCAGGACCGGCGTCATCGACTACATGGTCGGTTATGTGGGGCCGGTTGATTTTCAGCGCCGACTCGATGTGGCGACGCGGCAAAACGCCGCACCGGTTACGGCCACGCGTCCTTGGGCGAACCACTGACCAGGAAGCCGAGATGATCCACGTTGGGTGCCGATCCCTGACGCTGGCTGTGGGAGCTTGGATCGCCGCGGCCGCGTCCGGCGCGGAAGTGGCCGTCGAATCGCAAGTGCGTTGGCCGCAATTCCGCGGAGCTAACGCGTGCGGGGTGTCGCCGGATGCAGCTTGCCTGCCGGTCGAGTTCGGCCCGGCAAAAGCTCTCTGGGCGACTCGCCTGCCTCCGGGGCATTCGTCGCCGTGCATCTGGGGCGACCGCATCTTCCTTACCGCCATTGATCCCGACTCAGGCAAATTGGAGGCGATTTGCCTGGACCGCAACCGGGGCGAAATCCTCTGGCGGCGCGCCGCGCCGGCCACGGCGATCGAAAACGTCCACCCGATCAGCACGCCGGCAAACGCCACTCCCGCGACGGACGGCCAACGGGTTTACGTCTACTTCGGCTCCTGGGGCTTGCTGTGCTACGACCTGGCCGGGTGCGAATTGTGGCGATTGCCGCAGCCGGCACCCCCCACTCAGTACGGTTCCGGCAGTTCGCCGATCGTGGCGGGGCAATACTTGATCCTCAGTTGCGAGCACCCGCCCAAGCCGGTGCTGCTGGCCATCGCCTGCCGGACGGGACACGTGGTGTGGCGCCGCGAGGCCCTGCCCTATTTGCCCGGATATGCCACGCCCGTGGTTTGGGACCACGGGGGAATGCGGCAGGTCGTCATGCACACCTCGGTGGGCCTCACCGGCTATCGCCTGGACGACGGTGCCGAGCAGTGGCGGATCGGGATGCTCTCGGCGGCCGCCAGCACGCCGACCGTCACCGGCGACCGCTTGTTCGTCGCCGCCTGCTGGCCGGGCGGGGAGCCGGAAGACCGCATCCCGCTGCCGGAATTCGACCAGTCGCTCGCCAAGTACGATGCCGACGCCGATGGCAAGATCAGCAAACGGGAATTGCCTGCCGATCTGCCGATCGTCCGCCGGGCCGAGGTGGGTGGAATCGTCGGCGCGGAAATCCCGCTGGCGCGCGCCTTCGGCTTTTTCGACACGGACGGCGACGAGCGGTATGATCGCGCCGAATGGTCGCGGGCCGTGGCCTTTTCGCAACGCGGCCGAGAGCACGGTCTGCTGGCTGTCCGCCCCGGCGGACAGGGCGACGTGACCCGCAGCCACGTGGCGTGGCGAGAAACCCGCAGTGTGGCCGAAGTGCCTTCGCCGCTGGTCTACCGCGGTCAGGTCTACATGGTCAAGGACGGCGGAATCGTGTCCTGCCTGGACGCCGCGTCGGGCCGATTGTGCTATCGCGTGCGACTGGGACCTCGCGGGGCTTATTTCGCTTCGCCCGTAGCAGGTGACGGGAAAATCTACACCGCTTCCTACGGCGGAATCGTGACCGTCTTTGCCGCCGGCCCAACCTTCCAGCTTCTGGCCGCCAACGACCTCCAAGAGCCAATTCTCGCCACCCCTGCGATCACCGCCGGCAAGTTGTACGTCCGCACGCAACACCGACTGTACGCGTTCGGACGGTAACTACCTTGCCCGAAAGAACTTCCCGGATTTCGGCCACCACGCCGCTCGCCAGCGTGGAGCCATGTTCCGCACCAAATCTCGTCGCGCTCACTGCGTCCAGCATCTTGAACACCGCTCCACGCTGGCGAGCAGCGTGGTGGCGAAGGCGACGCTACCGTTGCGAAATCGCAGTGGACTCCACCATGCGAACCAGGGAGTACCTCGGCTTGCCACCAGTGCTCTCCGAGAAGGAGAACTTATTCTGGCTTACGTTGTGGCTCGTCTGGCCCGACTTGCCACGCGCGGATTGCTGGATGGCGCGCCGATTACCCGCAGCCAACGGCTCCTGATCACTCACCTTACGGATCTGCAGAACACCGGCACTCGCTACGGCGATCGCAATCGTCAGTTGCGGCTCGATGGGGGACGACTGCTGCACCTGGCCCGCGCCGGGCGCGCCACCGTTGCGTTGCGAATCGAACACGCCGAGCAAACGAAAGTCTATTCGTTGGCGGTGAATGGCAAGCGAACGGGTGCGGTCCAAACGAGCGTCGTCGAGGGTGCAAGGTCCGTTCCGCCACAGGTCTCTGCCGATGGGAAAGCGAGGGTGCTTTACGAAATCGAGGTGCGGTAGGGGTGCTCCCACGGGCGGCGCAAACCGATTGTCGTTCACTTCATTAGTCTGCCCGGGCGGACAGAGTCTGGGCCAAGGCCGCAGGTTCTGCCGCTGCGGGAGGCCGCAACGAAGCAAGCACGACCTGGATCAACAACGATGCCAAGAGAGCGATCCCACACACAGCATACATGCCGCCATGCGAACCCAACAGCCTCTCGCCCCACTGGGCCGCAAACAGCCCGGCGAACGATCCCAGGCCGACCAAGCACTCGTTCACCCCGATGTTGAGCGATCGGCGTCCCGAGTTGCTCGCGTAGTAAACGGCGGCAAAGTAGGCGTACCCCGTGTACAGACCCAGGCCGATGATCACCGCGGCGCTCATCGGGAAGACCGGTTTCAGCCAAGCCAAGCCGAGCAGGATCGCACCGGAAAGGTGCAGAACCACCAGCGGCGTACGGCGGTACCGCCACGCGGCAAAAGCAGCTACCCGATGGCCCCAGACGCCCTGCAGCAGCATGTGCAGCGACAGCACCAGACCGGGGAGAAAGGGTAAAATGCCCGTGCGCGCACACACCGCCGGCCAGAGGCTCTGCAGCGGTCTCTGGACAAACATTGCCGTGAACACCAGGCACCAGCCTACCAGAACATATCGCGCGTTCTCCGCCCGCGAGCCGGACAATGTATCCTCATGCTCATCGGCGCTGCGCAGGGTGTGCGGACGTCTTTGGTGTCGAACCAGCGCCACGAAAATGACGCTGCCGACCAGCACCGTCATCACCGACAAGGCCACGGTTCCAAGTCCGTACAGACTGCCCGAACTCAGAAAGCCGACGGCGCTACCAACGCTCCAGGCCAAAGTGTAGCGTCCCACCGTGACCGCCAAGCGACCGGGCGTCGTCTCGCCCCGCATGAAGGCCTGAAAGGAGTTGAAGAACAGTGACAGGAAGACGAACCACAACGCCTGCAACGCCAACTGAATCGCAAACGATGTTACGAGCAGGCATGCGACGCCCATCACCGTGCTGCCTAAGGTGCTGGCCAACAGAACTCCGCGAGCGTTGCGCCGGGTCAGAACCAGACCCACGAGCAAGCTCGCCACCATGTAAGCCAGTTGGCCAACGGCGCCGATCCAGGCACACTGTAGACCGCTGAATCCTCGCTCGCCGGCGCCATACAGGACCGCAAAGAGCACCAGGAACACGGTCCAATCCATCAGCGCCGGGCAGATCTGCATGAACATGAAAGGGTTCCCGCCTTGCTTTCCGTCCGCGTCGAGCAACACTCGTCGCGATTTCCCGATTCTTCGATGGAGCCCGCCATGATCACGCCCCAACCCGGTGACCGAATCAGACTGCGCTTGCCATGTCCGACGCCCCCGATCCAATTCCCGCCGGCACGACGGGCACCCTTGCTGCCGTCAGGCAGTACGGTGCCCGCGACACAGATCTGACCGCGCCGGTGGTCGGCCGGGTCGGTGTCCCGCGCCCACGGTTCAGACGAGCGTGTAGAGGATGCCCGACCCGCTGGCGTGCGTCAAGAACGGGTCGTTCCGGCGTGGCTCGTTTCCACCTGGCGCTGGCGGCCGGTCGGCCATATCGCCCACATCGCGACGCCGGGACCGGCTGGCGACACAGACGCGACTTCCGCCCGTGAACGCGACACGGGCGAACGTCGGTACGCGCGGGCGGTAAATCGTGGCGTTGGGGCACCGCCGACGAGCCCCGCCAGGTGACGAACCGCCGCCGGTTCGCCAAGCCCGGCATGTCCATGCCCAATCCCTTTGGCGGGCAGGACCAGGTGCATGGGTGCTCCGTCCTGCGAGACCTGGTTAAGCCTGCCGGGCCGGTCGATCCGCAGATCGTGTTCCTCTCGGTCCAGGCGGCCGACGGCCGCCCGCTCGCCGTGTTGGCCAACTATTCCATGCACGATGTGGGCGAGGTCCCCTCGCAGGACGTCTCCGCTGACTACTTCGGGGCATTTGCCGATCGCATCCAGCAACTGCGGGAGGCCGATCGGCTCGATCCGCCGTTCGTGGGCCTCCTCTCCAACGGCACGAGCGGCGACGTCGACAACACCTACGCCCGGCCGCCTGAGCGTCCTGCGCCGTATGAGAGGCTGCGGCACGTGGCCGGTGACGTGGCCCAGGGCGTGTTCGCCCAGTGCCAAAAGCTCCAGTACCACGACGGGGTGCCGTTGGGCATGGTCCAGCGCGAGGTGGAACTGGCCGTGCGCAAGCCAACGGCCGAGCCATTGGTCCGTGCCAAGGAGATCCTGGCCGATCCCCAGCGGCCCGATAAGCTCCCCCACGAGCGGACGTACGCCCAGCGGATCATGCGGCAGCAGGAGGCTCCCGCGGCGATCCGAGTGATCGTCCAGGACCTGCGGATCGGCGATTTGGGCATCGCCACCAGCCCCTTCGAGACGTTCGCAGAGACGGAGCTGGAGATCAAGGCCAAGAGCCCCCTTCAAGCCGACGTGCATGATCGAACTGGCCAACGGCTGTTACGGCTACCTGCCCACGCCCGAACAGCACCAGCTTGGCGGCTACGAGACCTGGCTGGGCACGAACAAAGTCGAGATCGAGGCCTCGACCAAGCTCACCGCTGCGCTGTCGGAGACGCTCGGCGAGTTGAAGGCGGAGAAGGAGAAACGGCGAGCTGCTGACAATCACCGTTCCGGCGCTGCGTCTGGCGTCAGGCTTACAGATTTCAGTTTTCACGGTCCCAAGACTTCCCACTTGGAAAGCGGCTGCCCAGCGAAAACTGAAATCTGTAAGCCTGACCCCAGACGGTAGACGAAGCACGAGAAGGCGTTTTGCGTGGGGAGCGGTCTTGGGCGGAGAAGAAGGAGCAAGGCGGGAGAGCAGGCCGCGAGCTCTCGGGTTCCGAAAGTGGGAACCCCGAAACTGCTGAGCGACTTGCTGCCGAGTACAACACGTTCCCCCGCCGCCATCCGCCGTAACATCGACTTCGCCGACGCCGTTGACACTTGGTTGAAGCGGAAAAACACAGTGTTTCCACGTGTTTTTCGAGGCATTTGGAGTATCGCCCGTGTCGTTTTAGTTCGGCCGTCGTCTCGAACTGCCGTCTCGTCAAAGTAGCGGTCACACGTCGGGGGACGATCCGCAAGCAACCTGGGGCTGTCACGCCTCGAACGATGCAAAAGAAACCGGCCCCCCGAAAAGCCGGACTGCGGACGCGGCAACTTCCGGGTTGCCGCTCCAAACTCCCCGCTCGACAGCTTGTCCCTGCGGCAGGCTCCGGTCTATAATCCGCCCTGGCGTTTCGCTCCTTCGCGCCGCCGCGCGGGAGTGGTTGTCGTTCCTTCGGAGTAGTCAAGGAGTAGCATTGTGGCATCGGGCAAGTACCTGTTCACCAGTGAATCCGTCAGCATGGGGCATCCGGACAAACTCGCCGATCAGATTTCGGACGGCGTGCTCGACGCCCTCTTCGAGCAGGATCCCTACAGCCGAGTGGCCTGTGAAACCATGGTCACCACGGGCGTAGCCATCGTGGCCGGGGAGATCACCAGCAAAGCAGTGGTGGAATACGCCAAGGTGGTACGCGACGTGATTCGGACCGTGGGCTACACCGACGACCACATGGGAATTTGCGCCGACACCTGCTCGGTGCTGCTGGCGTTGGACAGGCAGAGCCCCGACATCGCGATGGGCGTGGACGAGAATTCCACGACCGGCAAGGAAATCGGGGCAGGCGACCAGGGTTTGATGTTCGGTTACGCCTGCAACGACACGCCGGAATTGATGCCGATGCCGATCGCCCTGGCCCATCGCATCCTGAACCGTTTGACCCAGGCCCGGTTCGACTCCGAGGCCGGCTGGCTGCGCCCGGACAGCAAGAGCCAGGTCACCATCGAGTATCAGGGCGACAAGCCGGTCCGCGTCGACACGGTCGTCGTCTCGACGCAACACAATCCCGATGTCTCGAACCAGGAAATCCGCGAGTTTGTCATCGAGCAGATCGTCAAGCCCTCGTTGCCGGCCGAACTGGTCCGGGGCGACGTCAAGTATCACGTCAACCCCACGGGGCGATTCGTGGTCGGCGGCCCTCACGGCGACTGCGGCTTGACCGGCCGCAAGATCATCGTCGATACGTACGGCGGCTGGGGAAGGCACGGCGGCGGAGCCTTCAGCGGCAAGGATCCAACGAAGGTGGACCGCAGCGCGGCCTACATGGCCCGGCACATCGCCAAGAACGTCGTCGCCGCCGGGTTGGCGCAACGCTGCGAATTGCAGATCGCCTATGCCATCGGCGTGTCCGAACCCGTCAGCGTTCACGTCGATACGCAGGGCACGGGCAAGATCGCCGATGAAGCCATCTGCGGCCTGATCCGCCAACTGTTCCCGTTGACGCCCAGCGGCATCATCAAGTATCTGGATTTGCGACGCCCCATTTATCGCCGGACGGCGGCAGGCGGACACTTCGGACGCAGTGAGCCGGAGTTCACGTGGGAGAGCACCCATCGCGCTGCCGAGTTGGCGGCGGCGGCAAAGTAGCTCTGCTGCACGCCGCAGGCCCCTGAGTCGACATCGAAATGACAGCCACTGCGACAGCCGAGTATCTGCCGAGCCAACGCGCGCGATGGGCAGGCGGGCAACCCATCAGCCAACTGATGGCCCACGCCTTGCAGAATCCGGACTTGATTTCGCTGGCGGTCGGATTCGTGGATCAGGAGACCCTGCCGGCCTCGGCCGCCGCGGCGGCGTGGAGCAGCCTGTTCCAGGATCCACACACCGCCGCCGCGGCGTTGCAGTACGGGACGACGCCGGGTCATCTGCCGCTGCGCGAGCAGTTGCTGGCTCGCACGCGTCATGCCGACGCGGCGGACCCGCCGCTTGCGCTCGAGCAAATCGTCGTCACGGCCGGCAGCAATCAGTTGCTGCAGTTGGTCAGCGAAAGCCTGCTCGATCCGGGCGACATTGTCCTCTGTGCCGCCCCGACGTACTTCGTGTATCTGGGCCTGGTGGCTGGCCTGGGCGCGCGGGCGGTCGGCGTGGCCAGCGACGCCGCAGGGATGATCCCGGACGCGTTGGAGGAAACGCTCGCGCGGTGCCAGCGTCACGGAGATTTGCCGCGGGTCAAAGCCGTCTATCTGGTGCCGTATTTCGACAACCCCGCCGCCACCACCGTCCCCGCCCCGCGGCGGGCCGCGATTGTGGAGTTGGCCAAGCGGTGGTCGAAACACGGCCGCATCCACGTCATCTCGGACGAAGCCTACCGCGAATTGCGATACGCGGGCGAAGACCTGCCCAGTCCGCGAGTCTGGGACGAAGAAGGCGACACCGTCATCGTCGCCGGCAGTTTTTCCAAGTCGTTTTCTCCAGGGATTCGCGTCGGCTGGGGCCTTTTGCCGCGGCATCTGATCGGGCCCGTGAACGACCAGAAGGGCAATGCCGATTTCGGCTCGCCCAATCTCAATCAGTATCTGATGGCGCGCGTGTTGGAGTTAGGCCTGTGGGAACCGCACCTGGCCCGCATTCGCTCGAGTTATTCCGAGAAGCTCAAGGCCATGCTGGCGGCCGCCGACTTGCATCTGGCGCGGCTGCCGGGCGTCGAATGGCACCGGCCTCAGGGCGGACTGTACGTTTGGGTCCGGCTGCCTGGCGGCTTGGACGCCGGCCTGGACGGGCCGTTGTTCGACGCCGCCGTGCGGGAAGGCGTGCTGTACGTGCCAGGGGAGTACTGCTACCCCGCCGCCGGCGAGCCGGTCCAACGGAATTCGCTGCGGCTCAGTTTCGGCGTTCAGTCTTGTGCGAAAATCCGCGAAGGCGTAGAAAAGCTCGCACGCGCGTTGCGCGCGGCGGGCTAGCGCTCTGTCTGCCCTGACCTGAGCCACCGCCGGGTGGAACTTCCACTCGTGTCGGGGGCGGCGCGACTTGCGCCCCGCCGATTGCGAGAAGGCCGACCGCACCCTGGATGGCGGCCGGAAAACTGCGTGCTAGCACACACGGGAAACGGAGTTCTCATGCGGATCATCGATCGCTACGTGCTGCGGATGTACCTGCGGGTGCTGGCCGTCTGCTTCCTGAGCGCCGCCGGGCTCTATATCGTAATCGACGTCTTCACGCATCTGGACGACTTCGAGCTGGCGGCTCAACGCGGCACCCTGCCGGGACTGTTGTGCGAATACTACGGAGCCCGCGTGTTGACGTTTTTCGATCGGACCAGCGCCCTGATGGCGCTGGCGGCCGCGACGCTCGTCGCGACGTCGCTGCAGCGGTCCAACGAAATGGCGGCCCTGATGAGCGCGGGCATCCCCAAGGCGCGGGTCGTGGCGGCGCTGATCGGCGGCACGGCCGCGGTCAGCGTGCTGGCGGCGGTGAACCGCGAAGTCTTCATCCCGCCGTTCCGCGATCGCCTGATGCGCGATGTGCGCGACTGGGACGGCCGCGCGGAAAAACGCTTCGATCCCCGCTACGATAACCGCACCGATATCCTCATCAACGGCAACCACTCGCTGGCGGCCGAGCAGTCCATCGTCCAGCCGACGTTCCGCAGGCAACCCGACATGGGGGCCTTCGGCGCGCAACTGGCGGCGGACAAGGCCTACTACCGCCCCGCCACGGACGAGCGGCCGGGCGGCTACTGGCTGGTCGGCGTCCAGCTTCCCAAGGATTTGCCGGAGGTGGCCTCGTTCCACTTGGAGGGAAAGCCGGTCGTCCTGAGCCCAAGAGACACCCCCTGGCTGAAGGCCGACGAATGCTTTGTGGTCAGCGACTTGTCCTTTACGCAACTGGCCGCGGGGAATGCCTGGCGGCAGTTCTCCTCGACTCCCGAACTGATCGCCGGCCTGCACAATCCCAGCCTGGATCTGGCGTCCGACGTGCGCGTCCTGGTGCATTCCCGCATCGTTCAACCCATTCTGGACATGACGCTGCTGTTCCTTGGATTGCCTATCGTGCTCTCCCGTCAGAGCCGGAGCGTCTTTGCCGCAGCCGGGACTTGTGTCCTGGTGGTCGCGACGTTTGTGCTGGTCATGCTGGCCTGCCAGGCGGCGGGCAGCAGCTATCTGATCAGTCCCGCCTTTGCCGCCTGGTGCCCGCTGATCGTCTTCGTTCCCCTCGCCCGCCTGACGGTCGAGTCGCTGTGGCAGTAATGCTAGCGCCGGCGGGGCGAACGAAATCGGGGCGAACGAAATCGGTCTTGCCGCAGTGTCTGCAATTGGTTACAAGCGGCACGAGGAGACGGCCAATGCTCGAGTCACGATGGTCTTGGTGTTTCGCGTTCGCCGTGGGCATCCTCTGCCTGTCCGCGCCGCGGAGCCCCCTTTCGGCGCAGCAGCCCGCCAACCCCACCACCCCCGGCGCGCAAATCGCCAACTTGCAGGATCAACTGGAAAAGGGCCTCAAAGCCCGGTTGCCTCGCGAGTTCGATTTCATCGAACGCGTCGTCGGCATGGTGGAAGCCAAGCAGTTGCCGTACGACTTGGTGCAAAGCACTTTTCTGTGGGCCCGGGTCAAACGGCCTGTGCCCTTCCCGTACTTCGAAACCGGCCTCCGCACGCGAGCGGCCAGGCTGGGCATCCGCATCTAGCCGTTCGTCAGGCTTCGACCGGCCGACGCCGGCTGTCCTGCCCCCTTCGCGTCGTGCCGCGCACTGGCGCTGCGACGCTTGCTCGACCGTGGTCGCCGCGGATCAGCACGGCATCGCCGCGCGCGAATGCGTTGGCCCCCGCCGGACCGGTGGCCTGGCGGTTTCCGTCTCTTCCCAGTGGTCGAAATCCCTCGCCGCAAACAACTCGCCGCCGCGAACAAGGGAATTGGGACGACAGAGCCGTGTCCGGACGCCTGTTGGATGCGGCCTTGGCGCACGGTAGAATCTGGGCGGGAGGATCAAGCCATGTCGCAGGACCAGGCCCCTTGCGTAACGACCCGTGCGTCACGTCGTGACTTTCTGAAGGCCAGCGCCGCAGCGGCATTCGCCGTAGGCGGCGAGCCGTGGTTGGCGGCTGCAGGCGGCGAACGACCGGCTTGCGGCTCGACGACCAGACTGTCGGAGCACCTGTCCGTGTACCACGGGCCGATCAACGTGGGCCTCGTCCGCGACGGGGATCGGGCGCTGCTGATCGACTGCGGCGATGGCCGCGTCGCCGATGTCTTGCCGGAACTGGGCGTCAGGTCGGTCGCCCAGGTCGTGTTCACTCATCACCACCGTGATCAAGCGTGCGGGGCGTCTCGTTGGGCGGCTTCCGGCGCGAAGTTCGGAGTGCCGGAGAGCGAACGCGAGTTGTTCGCCGATCCGGCCGCCTACTGGAACGACGACAAAAATCTGTGGCGCGTTTACGCCAGCTTCCGCCCCCACCGCCTGACGCTGGCCGAACCGGTGCGCGTGGACGAAGCGTACGCGGACGGCCAGTCGTTGCGTTTCGGGGCCGCGACGATTCGCGTGCTTGCCACGCCGGGACACACCGACGGCTCGCTGAGTTACGCGGTCGAAGTCGATGGCCGGCGGGTCGTCTTCTGCGGTGATTGCCTGTACAGCGCAGGCCGCGTTTGGGACGTGTACAGCTTGCAGAGAGGATTTTCCCAAGGCAATCGGCGGATCGGCGGCTATCACGGTTTCCTGGGCGACCGCTGGCGATTGGTCGAAAGCCTCGCGAGGCTCCAGGCGTTGGAGCCCCAAACCCTGGTCCCATCGCACGGCGAGGTCATGTCCGCCCCCGCCAAGGCCATCGGCGCCCTGACGCAACGCTTCGAATCGTGTTACGAAAACTACGTGGCGATCAGCGCGCTGCGGCATTACTTCCCGGACTTGTTCGCCGCTTATGCCGGGCGGCCCGGCCAGATGCCGATCCGACCGGGCATCGACCCGCCTTCCTGCCTGCGGCATTTCGGCACCACCTGGATGCTGGTTTCCAAAACCGGGGCGGCCTTCGTGATGGATGTCGGCTCGAACAACGTCGTCCGACAATTGCAGAAGATGATCGAGCGAGGCGAGATCAAACGCGTCGAGGGGCTGTGGGTGACGCACTACCACTTCGACCACACGGACGGCATCCCGCTGTTTCAGAAGGAATTCGACTGTCCGTGCTTCACCGACCGCCGCTTGGCCGACGTGCTCTCCAACCCGCGTGCCTGGCGGTTGCCGTGCCTGGCCCCGGAGGCGGTGCGCGTCCACCGTCCGATGGAGGACGGCCAGTCGTGGGAGTGGCAGGAGTTCAAGTTGACTTCGTATTTCTTTCCCGGCCAGACACTGTACCACGCCGCCCTGCTGGTCGAAGGCCAGGGCTTGCGGATGCTCTTCGTGGGCGATTCCCACACCATGTCGGGAATCGACGACTACTGCGCCCAGAACCGCAACTTTCTGGGCCGCGGCGTGGGCTTCCAGTACTGCCTGACGCTGATCGAAAAGCTCCAGCCGACCCACCTCTTCAACTGTCATGTGAATCCGGCGTTCACGTTCACGCCCCAGGAGATCCGTTTCATGCGGGAAACGCTGGACGAACGCGAGCAGCGACTGGGAGCCCTGGTGCCCTGGCCGCACGCCAACTACGGCCTGGATGAATCCTGGGTGCGGTGTTTTCCCTATGCCCAGCAGGTTCGGGCCGGGCAACGCGTCAAGCTGGACGTGATCGTCACCAACCACGCGTCCCAGACGCAGGCCACCTCCTGCCGCGCGGCGATCCCGCCAGCGTGGGGCGGGACGTCAACAGACTGGACGCGGGCCGACGTGCCCGCCAAATCCGAGAGATCGTTGCCGCTGACCTTGGCGATTCCCGCCGCCGTGCCCGCCCGCCGGTACGTCGTGCCGATCGACGTGCAACACGGTCCCTGGGACCTGCCGCAGTTTGCCGAAGCGATCGTGGACGTGAGCTGATCGCGAGGCCCTTCGCGTCCGCTCGTTCGGACAGCCGTCGGCTGCTGGCAAAACTCGCAGACTTTGCCGCTGGCGAAAAGTGTTGCGGTTGCTCCGATGCTGCGATCGGTACTTGTGCGTTTCCTGGCTCCGGGGCCTGACTTCGCCGCTCCGCCAGCGTGTTGAGTCGTATACTCTCAGCGAGAGGATTCCAGGCCAGGAGACGTCGCCATGCGTTGGACGCTTGCTGCGGTAATGGGTGCTTTGCTGTTGTTCCAATCGGCGTACTTTCGCTGCCCGCAACCGTCTCTCGGTCCCGAGTGCAGCCCGTCGCCCGCCGCGGCGAATCGGTGCCAGGCCGACCGGGAGAATCATCCTGGGGCGGTCTGCCTGGAAGACCGACGGCTCCAGAGCAATCTGATCCGGCAAGGCGTGGCGCTGATCGAACGCGGACGCACCGTCGGAACGTCGGTTCTCTGCCAACAGCTGGCCGTTGCCTCGTGCCAACTAGAGCTCCCGCAGTCCGCTCCGACCGCCAGCGACTCCGCCGGACTGTTCCTCCTGGCCAAGGACTCCGTGGTGGTCGTCGGCGCTCTCTACAAGTGCAACAACTGCTCGCGCTGGCACGCCGACACCGCTTCGGGGTTCGTCATCAGCTCGCACGGCGCCGTGGTCACCAACTATCACGTGGTGAATTCCTCGACGGAACAAGCCCTGGTCGTCATGACCGCCGACTCGCGCGTCTACCCTGTCGAGCGGGTGCTGGCCGCGAGCCGCGCAGACGACTTGGCGATTCTGAAAGTGGACGCGGAGGAACTGAGCCCGCTGGCCCTGGCCGCCGGCGCCGCGGCAGCGCCCGTGGGTTCGCCGGTCAGCATCATCAGCCATCCCGACGGCCGGTTCTATTGCTACACGGCGGGGGTCGTGTCCCGGTACATGAAGACGGAGTTGGGAGGCGAAGCGGTGGACGCGGTCGCCGTGACGGCCGAGTACGCGCGGGGATCGAGCGGCGCGCCGGTGCTGAACCAACAGGGGCACGTGGTCGCCGTGGTCAGCAGCACCGAATCGATCTACTACAGCGAAGACGAGCAACGACAGCGGAACCTGCAGATGGTCTTTCGCACGTGCGTTCCCGCCGCCAGCCTCCTGAAACTGATTCGGCCAACCGCTCACTTGGCCGGCCGGACGCCGTGAGGCCTCGCGACGGACGTCCCGTCGCCCCGTTCGCAAAAGATCGTTGGCATCTCACGGCGGATTCACGTTCCGGCGGCACCGTTGTCCCGTTCGAGGCAGACGGTCCGATTCAGCTTCTGGCATCCCACGGCGGATTCACGTTTCGGCAGCAGTCACGCCCCGGACGAGCCTGGCGCTCAGGACGCGGCCGCTTGCCGAGTCGCCGTTTGTTCGGCCAGCACGGCGGCCCCGACCAGATTGGCGTTGAAGCCGCGTTCGTCGATCACCGAGGGACGCAGGTAGCTCATGACCCCCGCCGCGCCGATGCGACTCTGCGCCGACGGTCCGAAATAGGGCAACGCGTAGGACGGTTTGCCGCCCAGACAGATCGGCAAGTCTTCGCGCAAACCGTCCTTGCGCGCCTGCTTGAAGATCGTCAAGGTCGCCTCGGCCAGAATCCGGCCGAAGAGCCGATCCGTGTTGACCGCCGGTTCCACCCGCATGCTGCTCAGCTTGCTGATGTGCTTGCCGGCGATGGACGGATCGGACATCTGCTTCTTCTCGCGGATGTACAGGAACCGCGTGTGAAAATCGTCGTCGCCCACGACGGCGCGGAACAACCGGCACCGTCCGGGTCCGGACAGGATCATCTCAGCACGGATGGTGTTCACGTCGTCGCCGGGTCCGGTGAGTCTGCCGTTGGGGATCGCCAGATCCTCGACCACAATTTGCTCGAAACGGTCGAACGACGCTCCGTATTGGTAAAACAGCGTCTTCAGCTTCAGTTTGTCCAGAGGCGTCGCGTACCCCGGTTCGTTCGTATAGTGCAACTTCCGGTCGTCTCCGTCCCAGTCCAACGCCGGAAACTTGACGCGGCCCTCCTTGTCAATCCAAGCCCCGCCCCAACCGCCGCCGAAGACCCAGTACAACAGATCCGTACGCAACACAGACCATTCCGCCAACCCGCCGGCATTGGCGTCGTTTTCGATCGCGGCGGGAACGCCCGTCGCAGCGGCCAACCGCTCGGGAAGGTTCTGGTCGTTGAGAAAGGTCAGGTTCGCCGCAAGCAGATAACTGCCGTCGGAGCGGAACAGGCCGGGCGAGGCGATCCCAATCGCCCTCGCGTCGGTCATCCGCCGGCCCGACTGCCGCACCAACTGCTTGATCTTCTCCACCAATCTCGCCACAAACTGGTCGATGTCGTCCGCGAATTCCTCCCGCGGCAGCAGATCCTCCCCGAATTGGTTGGCTGGGTTGCTGAACAGCCCGATTTTCGCGCCGAAGCCCGCCCCGACGTCAATCGCAACGTACAGTGGTTCCCCGTTCATCGTATCGTCCCTCCGAATCGCTCGCCTTTGTCCGTCGCGGTAATGGTTGTCGGATGACGAATGGAGTCTGTCAACACCCGCGCAAAGAAATCTCTCGCTCCGTTGGGGGCGCGGCGAGTTTTTGTTTCGAACGACCCGGCTTCTCCCGAAAAAGCCGCAATTCTCGGGCGCCGGCTGCCGCGCCCCGGTCTTCTGCGTTCCGCCGTCAGACCCGTCAGAGACGCCCTTGGAGCCTTTTGGCCAGCCTCGCGACGCGATCGCCCAGTCGTCGTGCGGCGTCAAGTTCCGCGTCGCCGACGCCCGGATCGAGCGGCCCCGTCATGGCACTGGAACCCAATTCGCCCCAAATGTCTTCGCCTGTTTCGTTTTGGTACAGCGGGCCCGCCACAATCATGCGGTTGTTCAGCATGAACAACAGCAACGAGACCACCGTCTGCTCCTTGCCGCCCGTCTGCCCGCCGCCGGTGGCAAACGCGCCGCCCACCTTGTCGGTGAAATCCACTTTCCATTTCCAGTTCCAGTCGTCCATGATCACCTTCATCTCGCCCGCAATCCCCGCAAAGTAGGTGGGCGAACCGAGTGCCAAACCGTCGGCCGCTTGAAGGTCCTCCTTGGTGGCTTCCTGGACCCGTTTGACGCTTGCCGACACGCCGGGCACGCGTCGTGCCGCATCAGCGACGGCCAAGGCCATCTTCTCCGTGTTCCCGCGGCGCGAATGGTACACGACCAACACGCGAACCGGCGGCGTATCCGCCGACGCTTCGCCTTCCGCACCAGACAACTCGGTGGCCATCCCCAGCACCGCGGCGACGATCGCGATCGGCACCCGGCCCGCGCGGACGGCCCGTGGCAACGGGGCCGCCAATCGCCTATCTTTGGCCAAAGCCTCCGGCGAGTGCGTCGCAAAACCTGGTCGAAAAACGTGGGGAAGAGGAATCGTTGCGGGCATGGTCCGAGTCTCCAGCAGTTTGTCGTGACAGGATTTCACACGCCAAGGGCATGTTGCCAAACGCGGGATTATGATACTTTATTTGGCTGAAGTTGGGAGTTTCCCCCGATCAGACGAGAAACATTCATGTTGATGCGAAGGGCAAAACGGCAGCAGGTTGAGCGGGAAAAGCGGCAAGGGCTGCGCGAGGCGGGACGCTTCAACGCCCAAGTGATGGACTTTGCCCGGCAGTACATTCATCCCGGCATCGCGACGGCCGAAATCGACCGCCTGATTCACGAATACACGCTCCATCACGGGCACATCCCGGCATCGCTGAACTACCAGGGCTATCCCAAAAGCTGCTGTATCAGCGTGAATGACGTGATCTGCCACGGCATCCCGTCCGATTATGTCCTGCAAGAAGGCGATATCGTCAACGTCGACGTCACCACCATCGTCAACGGCTGGCACGGGGATCAATCGGAAACCTTTCTGATCGGCCAAGTCTCCGACGAGGCGCGAGCGGTCACTCAGTGCGCGTTCGACTGCCTGTGGGTCGCCATCGACACCATCAAGCCGAACTGCCGCGTTTCGGACATCGGCACCGTCATCGTGCGTCTGGCTCACTCCCGAGGCTTCAGCGTTGTCAAGGACTACGTCGGGCACGGCGTGGGCCGCAAATTCCATCAGGACCCTACCGTCTCCCACGTGCCCACGCCCGAAGGCCGCCGCCAGCGACTGCCGCCGGGCGTCTCGTTCACCATCGAACCGATGATCAATGCGGGCGTGCCGGACGGGGAGCAGGACGAAAAGGACGGCTGGACAGTGCGCACCAAGGACGGCCGCTTGTCGGCGCAGTTCGAGCACACCATCTTGATGGGACAGGAAGGCCCGGAAGTCCTGACGCTCACCAAACTGGGGCCGCAACGAGGCCACAGATTCTAATTTCGGCACGGAGCCATCCCCCCCCGCCCAATCCGCACCAGCCAGGGTTGCAGCAGGCCAGCCCCACCTTAATCTGCCCTCCCCCGACGACCATTTCTTGGCCTCGATCCGCTTGCACGCCCACGGCAACTTGCTAAACTCATCTGTGACGGCAGACTAAGCCGCCCTTTCCGCGGGCGTAACTCAGTTGGCAGAGTGCTAGCTTCCCAAGCTGGATGTCGAGGGTTCGAGTCCCTTCGCCCGCTCTAATGTAAGTCAAGCCGAATCAAGTACTTACGATACCTGCCGATGGTCGGCAGTGCGGCCTTTTTCCGGAAGCCAAAACGGTATTTACCGTTTTGGCGAATTCTTACCCGGGAGGGCTGCACATGCCGCGTCTTACCAAGTCCCTGCCAAAGTACCGCCGACATAGGGCCAGCGGGCAAGCCATCGTCACTCTGAACGGGCAGGATCACTATCTCGGGCCGTACGGTACCCAAGCCAGTCACGACGAATACGACCGTCTTGTCGGCGAGTGGACCACCAACGGCCGAAGGCTGCCGAGGGGCACTGATCTGACCATCGCTGAATTGATAGCCTGTTACTGGAAATTTGCTGAGTCGCACTACCGGAAGAACGGCGAGCCCACCAAGGAGATCGACAACATCCGCCAGGCATGTCGGACGCTAAAACGCCTGTACGGTTCAAAGTCTGTGCGGGAATTCGGGCCGAAGTCGCTAAAGGCGATCCAGCAGCAGATGATTGACGACAACTTGAGCCGCGGAGTCATTAACAGCCGCGTCGGGAAAATCAAACGCCTGTTCCGCTGGGCCGTCTCCGAGGAACTGGCGCCGGAGAATCTCAGCCATGCTCTGGCCACCGTGCAGGGACTGCAGAAGGGCCGTACCGAGGCTCGGGAAGCCATTCCGATCGGGCCAGTCGATGACGCGACGGTGGATGCCACCCTGCCCCACCTGACCGCTGTCGTGGCCGACATGGTCAGCCTGCAGCGTTTGATCGGATGCCGGCCGTCCGAGGTTTGCATGATCCGGCCTTGCGATATCGACCGCAAGGGCGATGTCTGGTTGTACCGGCCGGCAAGCCACAAGTGCGAACACCACGGACGTGGCCGTACCATCGCCATCGGCCCGCGGGCGCAGGCGATTCTGACGCCATACCTCTTCCGCGACTCGACCTCGTACTGTTTCTCGCCACTGGAGTCGGAGCGGCAACGCAAGGATGAACTGCGAGCGAAACGCAAGACGAAGGTGCGGCCCAGCCAAATGGATCGCTCGAAACTGAATGCGAAGCGAAAGCCCGGCGACCACTACACTCGAACGTCCTATCTTTGGGCGGTTCGGCGTGCGTGCGAACGGGCATTCCCCCCACCTGAAGGTCTTGAAGGTGACCGTCTGAAAGCATGGAGAAAAACGAACTGGTGGCACCCGAATCAACTCCGTCACAGCCTGGGTACCGAGGTCCGCCAGCGGTTCGGTTTGGAGGCCGCCCAGGTGGTGCTGGGGCACAGCAAGGCCGACGTGACGCAGGTGTACGCGGAGCGGGACCAGCGGCTGGCGATCGAGGTCGCGCGGCAGGTGGGGTGACGTTTTTTTGCCTACCCTTGCATGAAAAGGCGGGGAGTTGCTAGAGTCTACCTAT
>JAAYYU010000073.1 GCA_012515235.1 Candidatus Anammoximicrobium sp. | reverse complement strand
GGCGCGGATCTCCTTTGCGGTCTGGGTGTCCCAGAGTCGGACGGAGTTGTCGTCCGATCCGCTGGCGAGCGTTTTCCCATCGGGGCTGAAGGCGACGCTCAAGACAGAGCCCTGGTGCCCCGCGCAGACGCGGATCTCCTTTGCGGTCTGGGTGTCCCAGAGTCGAATGACGCCGTCGTCGTGGCCCGAAGCGATCAGCAGGCCGTCGGGACTGAGCGCTACGGCCTTGCAAAGTGACGCGGAAGGCGGAAAATAAGGGTGGAGGGAGGGGGTGGTAGGTAGCGCGGCGCCGAACAGGCGGTCGGCAGAAACGGTGTCCGACAGATATTGGCCGTCACCGCGCAGGCCGATCAGTTTCGCCCGCCGGAATACGGTCGCCGCCAACTTGGCTCCGCCCAGGTTCGCGCCCAGCAAGCTCGCGCCGGTCAGATCGGCTTCGCTCAAGTCGCTACCGCTCAGGTCGGCGTCTCTCAGGTCCGCGCGGCACAGGGCGGCACGCTTCAAGTTGGCGTGGCGCAAATCGGCGCCGACCAGGCGGGCCTCGATCAGCCGCACCTTGTACAAGTTGGCCCCCTGCAGGTTCTGTCCGGAGAAATCCTGGCCGCTCAGGTCCTGCTTGGCCAGTTCCAGGATCGCCGCGGACGGCGGCTGGAGTTCGCGCCGGGCGACTTCGGCGTCCTCCCCCTGCCGAGCCAGCCGTGTCTGGACCAGCAGGGCGTTGCCCTTGCTGGAATCGTCGCCGGCCGTTCCGGCCGCCGCCAGCGTCTGGACGGCCCAGCGTTCGGCAAGTTCGCGGCCCGCGAGTCCCCAGAAAAAGTCGGCCATCAAGGGCGACATCTCGTGGGCCGCCAGGACCTCGGCAACTTCGCCGGCCTGGATTTGCTGGGCGGCTCGGCGAGCGACCAGCCACTCCATCACCGAACGATGCACAAAGGCGAACCGCTGGTCTTGTTCCCGGACCAGCAGCGAGCCGGAGCCAACCTGGTGCGCCGCCTCGGCCACGGTCATGTTCAGCGTGCGGAGTTCGCGGATCTCGCGGGCGACATGCTCCGTCAAATCGTCGACGTGAACGCTCCGCTGGCCGGACTGCCAGATGCGCAGTGCGAGGCTGGTCACCGCGTCCCACAGGTGCTGCTCCGCCAAGACCTGGACGCCGCCCGTCGCGGAGCGCCGCTTGACCTCGCCCTTCAACCAGCGGTCCAGCAGTTGCTGGTACAGCTGGGCGGATGTGATCTTGCCCGAAACGTCGCGGGCCTGGAGCAGATCGTCGTGCGACAGATCGGCGATAAAGCTCAACATGCGGGGATTGGCCGACAGGCCCAGCAGATCCTGGATGTCGCGGATCAAGTCCATCCGCGCGTCGGCCGCCTGCCGGGCGCGGTCGGCGTCCAGTTGGTCGCGCTGCGCGTAGTAGTTGGTCAGAAACCGGTGCATCTGCGCGGCGTCGAAGCCCTCGTTCCGCACCAGTCGCTTGCCGGCGACCGATTCGACCTTCTCGTACAGTTTTTGCTTGGCTTGAGCGTCCGACAAGAAATGCGACGTGCGGCTGGTCACGATCACCTTGGCCCGGCCCTCGGCCGCAGCCACCAGGGTGTCCAGGTGCTCCGCCGCCCGCTCGTAGGTCAGGCGGAGCGCCAATTCGTCAAAGCCGTCGAACAGCAAAGCCACACGGCCTTCGCGCAACATGTACCGAAAGGCGTTCGCGTCGAACCGCGACTCGCCCGCCGCCAAGATGTGCATCGAGACCAGCACGTCCAGCGGATGGCCCCTCTCCAAGGAACGCATTTCGACCAGCACGGGCGTCAGCGCCGGCAGCCGGTCGGGCATCTGCCGGGCGATCTCGTGCAGCAAAAAGGTCTTGCCGGTGCCGAAGTCGCCCAACACCAAGACAAACCGCGCATCCGGTTCGCCGAGCCAGCGGAAGACCTGCTCCAAGACGTTGTCGCCCTGCCGCGTCTCCGCGCCGACGAATTGGACGAACCGCTGGGGAAGGTACAAGGCCGGTGGGTAAATCGGGTCGCCGTCCAGTCGCTCGGTCTGCCGCTCGACATAACGGCCGAAATCGATCAAGCCTTGATACTCGACAAAGCTGCGCAGCCAAACGCCCGCCGCGCTCGCCTGCTGGACCAACTGCGGGTCCAGCATCGCGCCGCCGCACACGATCTGGGAACGGACGCCGGGGTCGGTCTCGCGGTACGACCGGTGGACTTGCTCCAGGAAGTACTGCAGATCCTCGGCTGCCAGCCCGTGCTCGTAAGCCGCCAACGGGTACTGCGACGTGAACGGCCCTTCGCGGGCCGTGACGTGCAGGTACGTCAGCTTCTGATCCTCCGACCGCCGCCGCCGCAATTGGACATTGGGCGTACGCAGCCGGCAGATCTCCGCGACGCGCGCGAGGAAGTCGTCGCGCATCTCGCCACCTGCCGACGAGCGAAGGTCTTTTTCCAGGCGAACGTCTTCCAACGCGGCTTCTTCGTCATCCGCAGGAGCATCGTTCGGACCTTCGCCGGGCGCCTCGACCGCCTTCAGGATCTGCTCCGCAATCTCGTTCAACGCTTCGTCGCGATTGGCGCGTGGCAGTTTGACCAGGGGCCGCGCCGGGTTATAGGCGGCCTGCAGTTTCACCAGCGGCGTGCGGTCAAACGCACAGGCGCTGACCAACACCCACAGCAACTTCACGCCGCGTGACTTCGCCGCCTCCAGCAGATGCGGCAATTCATGCTTCATGATGAAGTCCGAAGCGAGGAAGTTGGGTGAAACCAGCAGCACACCGACGCGCGCCGAGCGCAACGCGCGGTCGATCTCCGCTTTCCAACTCGCTCCCGGCCTGATGTCGCGGTCGGACCAGGCGGCGATCTGCTCCTCGCGAATCAGCGGCTTCA
Source organism: Candidatus Anammoximicrobium sp. (assembly GCA_012515235.1). Lineage (GTDB taxonomy): Bacteria > Planctomycetota > Planctomycetia > Pirellulales > Pirellulaceae > Anammoximicrobium. The sequence goes on along the minus strand of JAAYYU010000073.1, from coordinate 16,529 downwards.
GATGAGTCATCAACTCGTCCAGCCAGCGAGCGTCCTTGTGGCTGTAACTGATGAAGACGTCGATGGGTTGGGACGGAGGCATCTTCGGGTGTCCGTGGTGGAGCCGCATCTGCTCAGGCCCCGACGGGCTGTAATTCGGGGCGGCGACCGTACAACTGGCCGATACGCTCGGCCACATCGCTTTCGATCCGCAAGTCATGCGCGGCGCGGGCAGCGGTCCAGGCTTCTTCCAGCAACGTCATCGCCCGAACCGGATCGTCAAGCTGGTCGTAGGCTGCTGCCAATCGCGTCAACGCGGCCGCCTCGCGCCGACGATCGCCGATCTGGCGCGAGGCTTCGAGGTCTCCTTCGGCGGCGGAGATATCTCGCACCGGCTGGCCTCCGATGAACTCGAAGGTCGCCATTCGCCAGTCCCACAAGTCGGGGGCTTCCGCCGCCAGTCGCCGCGCGGCCCTTTCCGTCACCCAGAGCACGAGCGGGTAAGGGCACACGCGAGGGAAGGCGTCGCGCTGAACGTTGGCAGTCTGCAGGAGTCCAAGACTGGGCTCACCAACCAGAACGTGAACCGCCAATCTCTGGCCTTCTTCGGCCTGGACGCTCGTCAAATGCTGGTGCAAACGTTCCAGCAGCCAGCGCTCGTCGGGAAACCGCGTCAAGTCCAGTACGATGTGCTCGACGTCTGCAGAACCAGAAGGTTGAACCAACCGTTCCAAGAGGACTTCGGCCGTCTTGGTCTGGTCACACACGGCGACGCCAAGACTGAAGCCACGCGCGGTCCCGGCAAAGACGGCAAGCTTTTTCCAATGCCAGTCGTTTGCCGCGGCCGGCGGCTCGCCCTTCCGGTTAGCCCCCCTCCGTCTTGACATGCTCGACCGCCTTCCTGAATTCCTCGATGTCCTGGATCACCGGGTGGACGTCGTGCCACAGACCGTCGCCGTTGTACTCGAACACCGCCCCGTTCTCGAGCAACGCCCGCAACGTCTCGCGAGCATTCGACTCCATTTCATTGTGGTCTACAACTCGATAGGAAGGCAAGACGGTCTTGTGGACATGGATGCGAGCCAGTGCCAAATAGTCCAGCAGCAAACGCTCAAAGTCGACGCGCATCTGTTTTGCCGCGTCCTCGGCGTCCGGCATGCCGATCTGCGAGCTTCCCCGAGCGAGGGCGGATACGGTCGCGTTGTACAGCAACCGCATCAGATCGCGGATACTGCCACCGGACTTGCGGCAGAGATAATTGACGGGCTTTGACGTGCGAAACAGCTTTTCGTCCAGTCGCCGGAAGGCAATCGCACGCAGCGCGTCCAGACCCCGGCGGAACGCCTTGTTTTCGGACGTTTGGACTTTGAGCATCGGCAGGGTGTAGCCCGTAGGGAACACCGTGTAGATGTTGCGCGGCGCCACCGCGATGGCGACGGGCACCGTATAAATCGTGTGGACTCGAAGTGCCTTCAGCATGTCACCGTTGTCGAAGAACAAGGGTTCGCTGATGCGCCGAGGCAGCCGATCCAGATTGTCGATCACGAGCAAGAGCCTCGACGGGCGGTCGCTCTGGCCGGCGAGCGTGCGGTGGGCGTCGTCCAAGAGCAGATTCACCTTCTCCAGCAAATCGCTGGAGTACTTCTGCAGGGTCCGAGTGATCGTGCGGCGGCTTTCCTCGCTGCCCCGAATCATGGACTTTAGGTACGCCATCAACTTGACGCGCACGCCAAACCAGTTGTGATCAACTCCTGCTGCGGCCTCCGTCTCCAAGCCGATTTCCTTCAGGACACTCCGATCTTCTTGGGCCACCACGGTCGCGAACCAACGCGCGACCTCGCCAACGGCGTGCTTGCTCAGAGGTCGCTTGAGCTGCTCCTCGAAGAAGGTCGCCAACTCGTCAACAAGCCACAGAAACAGAAGGGTGTAGTCGTAGTTGTTCAGCAGGCTTTGCTCGACAAACAGATGAACGCAGGTAAACTCTTCGGCAAGCTGCCCTTCCAGACGCAGTAGTTCGGTGGTCTTTCCACAGCCGCGATGTCCCGTGAAAACGACTTTGGCGAATTGCGTTTCGTCATGCACGGCCGCTTGGAGAATGATCCGCAGACGATCGAGCGGTTTACTGCCGCGGCCTTTCTGCAGATCCACATAGCGCGGATCGTCCGAAGCGAGAGGTTCGGGACTCAAGGCGAGCAAAGCTTGTTCGAGTGTGTCGGCTTTGGCAGGACTCGCGGCCATCGCACGTTCTCCGAAAGTACTGGTGCGGGTTGTACCCTCGCGTGTGGTTTCAGTCGAGGGCCCGGACCGGTTCGTGGTTCCTATAGAAGATCCAGCTGATCCTACGCACTCGGCGGCGGTGGCGGCGGGGTGGGGGCGCGGTGCGTGGCGGGGGTGACGAATTTGGGGATTTCGGGTTCGGGGATTTCTTTCAGCAAGCGGCGGATCAGGTCGTCGGTGCCCAGGCCTTCGGCTTGGGCCTGGAAATTGGTGCTGATGCGGTGCCGCAGGACGGGGATGGCGATTTTGCGGACGTCGTCTACCGACACGGAGAAGCGGCCGTCCATGGCGGCCAGGGCTTTGCCGCCGTTGATCAGGAACTGGCCGGCGCGGGGGCCGGCGCCCCAGTCGACCAGCTCGCGGACGAATTCGGGGGCGGTCGGGTCTTTGGGCCGCGTGGCCCGCACGACGCGAGCCACGTACTTGATGATGTACTCGCTGACGGCCACCGAATTGACCAGCCGTTGGGCGTTGACAATCACTTTGGCCGACATCACCTTCCGCGTTTCGACCTTTTCCTGCCGCGTGGTGACGGCCAGGATCCGCTCTTCCTCTTCGGCCGACGGGTAATCGACCTTGATGTTGAACATGAACCGGTCCAGCTGGGCTTCGGGCAGCGGGTACGTGCCCTCCTGCTCGATCGGGTTCTGTGTGGCGATCGTAAAGAACGGGTCCGGCAGCGGGTACGTCGTGCGGCCCACGCTCACTTCGCGCTCCTGCATCGCCTGCAGCAGGGCCGCCTGGGTCTTGGGGGGCGTGCGGTTGATTTCGTCGGCCAGCAGGATGTTGGTGAACACGGGGCCTTCGACAAAGCGGAAATTGCGCCGGCCGGTGCTCTCTTCTTCCAGCACATTGGTGCCCGTGATGTCGGAGGGCATCAGGTCGGGCGTGAACTGGACCCGCTTGAAGGCCACGTCCAGGATCTGCGACAGCGTGCTGACCATCAGGGTCTTGGCCAGACCCGGCACGCCTTCCAGCAGGCAGTGGCCGCGGGTAAAGATGGCGGCAAACAGCTGTTCGATCACGTCGTTCTGGCCGACGATCACCTTTTGCAGTTCCTGCTGCATCAGCTGCCGATGCTGGGCGAATTCCTGCAGAATGTCGCCGATACTGCGTGGTTTGGTGGACACCGTGTTCCTCCAGCACAAGGACAACTGTCTTCCGTTACGGAGCCGGATTCTAACGCGTCCGCCGCAGGCAAACAACGCGGGGACCCGGTCCGGCGCTCAGGCGTGCCCGCCCGCGAGCCAGCCGGTGCTGAACGCGGCTTGGAAGTTGTAGCCGCCGATCGGGCCGTCCAGATCGAGCACTTCGCCGGCGAAATACAGGCCGGGGGCGAGTTTGCTTTGCATGGTCCGCGAATCCACTTCGTCCAAGCTCACGCCGCCGGCCGTGACTTCCGCCTTGCGGAATCCCATCACGCCGCGCACCGGCACGCGGGTGCCTTGGATGGCTTCGATCCACCGCTGTCGGGTTCGTTTGGGGGTCTCGGCCGCTCGCTGGGCCGTATCGACGCCGGCCAAGTCCGCGAGCGTCTGCAGCAGGCGGCGCGGCCAGCGTTGTGCCAGGAAGCTGTCGAGCTGCCGGCCGCCCGCGGTGCGGCAGCGTTCGTCGAGCCAGCGGCCGAGCGCGTCGGCCGATTCGCCAGGCCAGAAATCGCAACGCAGCTCCAGCGTCTGCGGGTCCGGGACGCCGCTGACGGCCCGGCTGACGTCCAGCACGGCCGGCCCCGACAGACCGAAGTGGGTGAACAGGAAGGAACCGCGGGCGGAGGCCAGGGCCGCCCGCGAGTTGGGCGGCTTGCGGCGTCGGCTTTCCGTCGGCGAGACGCCGGCGGACGCGGCCGACTCGCAGACCTGCACGGCCACGTCCGGGATGGTCACTCCGCTCAACGGCCGGACCCATTCCGCGGCCGTCAGCACGGGAGTCAAGGCCGGCCGGGGCGTCACGATTCTGTGCCCCAACTCGGCCGCCCACGCATAGCCGTCGCCCCTCGTTCCGCAGCCCGGATACGACATCCCGCCGCTGGTCAGGATCACCGCGCGGGACGCCAGTTCCCGCCGCGACGTCGTCAGGCGCCAGCCGTCCGCAGCGGGCGCGACCCGCAGCACGGGTTCGCTCAGCGACAACTCGGCTCCGCTGCGTCCCAGCCGCCGCAGCAGCGCGTTGAGCACGTCGGCGGCCCGGTCGCTGGCGGGAAAGATTTTGCCGCCCGGCTCGATCTTGGTGGCGACGCCTTCGGCTTGCACCAGCTGGACGACGCCGTCGGGGTTGAGCGCGGCAAGCGCCGAATGCAAGAAGCGGCCCTGGCGGCCGAACGCGGCGATGATCCCGGCGGCGTCCGTGGCGTGCGTCAGGTTGCAGCGCGTGCCGCCGGAGATCAGGATCTTGACTCCGGCCCGCGTGTTCCTCTCCAGCACCAGCGTCCGCCGTCCTCGCTCGCCGGCGCGGATCGCGGCCAGCAGACCCGCTGCGCCGGCGCCGACAACCACTACGTCCCAAGTCATGACTGCTCCTTTGCCGCCCGTGGAAAAAGGGGGACAGGCACCTTGCGGCATGGTTGGCTCCAGGTGTCGGCGCGGCTCGACTCGGAGCCCGTCCCCCTTTTTCCACGGGCTGTTTGGCCGTCCAGCATATCCGAAACAGCCCAGGCGCGGAATTGCCTCCGTCTCCGTTATGGGCTACAGTGACACCCAGCCCGGACCTTCGGGGCGCGGTTGGGAGGAGCGGAATCCATGAGCACAACAGTTCATCGTCGTCGCGTGGAAGTGATGATCTCGGCCGACCAGATCGCCGAGCGCGTGCGGCAATTGGCCGCGCAGATCTCTGCGGATTACGCGGGGAGACAACCGCTGGTGATCGGCGTCCTCAAAGGCGCCTGGGTCCTGATGGCCGACCTGGTCCGGCAGTTGACCATCCCGGTCCGCTGCGATTTTGTCCGCGTCTCCAGCTACGGGTTGGGGACGGAGACCAGCGGCCAGCCGCAACTGTTGTTGGATGTGCGCGAACCGGTGGCGGGGGCGGACGTGCTGGTCGTGGACGACATCCTGGACACCGGCATCTCCGTCGCCTGGCTGCTGGACCACCTGCGGAAGAAGAACCCGGCCAGCCTGCGGCTGTGTGTGCTGTTGGACAAGACCGAACGGCGGCGCGTGCCGGCGGCGGCCGATTACGTGGGCTTCCCGATCCCCGACCTGTTTGTGGTCGGATATGGTCTGGATTGCGGCGAGCAGTTCCGCGAACTCCCCTTTGTCGGACACGTGAAAGGCGACGAGTAGAAATGGACAGCTTGGAGTTGCTGCAGCGGCGAATCCGCGTGGCTCGGGGGCTGGAACCGGGCGATCTGTTGTTGCGCGGCGGGCGGATCGTCAACGTGTTCACGGGGCAGATCGAAGCGGGAAACGTGGTGCTGGCCGACGGCTGGATCGCCGGTGTGGGGCCGTACGACTGGCAAGCGCGAGACGTGATCGAATTGGACGGCCGACCGCTGGTGCCGGGCTTGATCGACGCCCACATGCACTTGGAGAGCACGCTGCTGTGGCCGCCCGAACTGGCCCGCGCGCTGGTCCCGCACGGTACGGCGGCCATCCTTGCGGACCCGCACGAGATCGCCAACGTGCTGGGCATTCCGGGCGTCGAAATGATGCTGGCGGCCAGTGAAAACCTGCCGCTGGACGTCTTCTTCATGGCCCCGTCGTGCGTGCCCGCGACCAGTTGGGAAGACGCCGGAGCCGTGCTCGACGCGGACGCCGTGGAGCGGTTGCTGCAGCTGCCGCGCGTGCTGGGACTGGCCGAGGTCATGGATTTCCCGGCCGTACTGGACGGCCGCGAGCCGGTTTTGGCCAAAGTCCTGGCGGCCCGCCGGCGCGGGGCGCCGATCGACGGCCACGCGCCCGGACTGCGAGGCCAGTCGTTGGTCGCCTATGTGGCCGCCGGGATTCGCGCCGACCACGAATCGACTCAGATCGACGAAGCCCGGCAGAAAGCGGCGCTGGGCATGATGGTCCAGGTGCGGCAGGGTTCCAGCGAGCACAACCTGGAGACCTTCCTGCCGCTGCTGGTCGAAGACCGCTTGGGCGATTGGTCGCTGGCTACCGACGACATCCTGCCGACGGACATCGTCGAGCACGGCCACATCAATGCGTTGCTGCGGCGGACGGTGGCCGCAGGCGTCCCGCCGGCGCGGGCGATCCGCCACGCGACGCTGGTGCCGGCCCGGCATTACGGGTTTGCCGACCGCGGGGCCATCGCGCCGGGCTACCGGGCGGACGTGGTGGTGATGGACGATTTGCAGGAGTTCCGGCCCACGCTGGTCGTTCACGGCGGCCAGGTGGTGGCCCGCGACGGACGGTGCGTCTGGGAGGGTGCGGCGCGTCCCGTCGCCCCGGAGAACACGATCCGGATCGCGCCCGTCACCGCAGCCGACTTCGCCTTGCGGACGACTGGCCAAGCCTGTCCGATCGTTCGCCTGGTCCCCGGCCAGATCGTGACTCAGGGCATCACGGAAAACGTCCCGACGCAGGACGGATGCTGGTGTTTCACGCCGGAGCGCGACCTGGCGTTGGCCGCCTGCATCGAACGGCATCGCTCCAGCGGCAAGATCGGCCGCGGGCTGGTGCAAGGTTTCGGCTTTGCCCGCCACGGCGCGCTGGGTTCGTCCGTCGCCCACGATTCCCACAACGTGATCATCGCCGGCACCAATCCGGCGGACATGCTGGTTTGCGTCGAAGCCTTGGCTCGCAGCGGCGGCGGATTTGTGGCCGCGGCCGGCGGACAGGTGCTGGCCGAAGTGCCCCTGGGCGTCGCCGGCTTGATGTCCACCGCGGATGTACACACGGTCCGCCGTCAATTACAACAGGTCCAGGCGGCGGCCCGGACACTGGGCTGCCCGCTGGCCAGCCCCTTTGCCACGCTGTCCTTCCTGCCGTTGCCCGTGATCCCCGAATTGCGAGTCACGCCCCGCGGCCTGTTCGACGTCGGCAAACAGGAGTTTGTAGCGATCTCCTGAGGAGCTCTGGATGAAACGCATTCGATTCCCAAATCAGCGTCCGAATCTGACCAGCCCGGTTCACGTGGGCGAGTCTCTCCGAGACTCACAGCCAGTCTCGGAGAGACCGGTGATCGTAGGCGTGTCGCTCCGCGACACGATTCCGCTCGCGGAGCGAGCGGTCTACGGTGCCTCCGTCTCGGAGAGACTGGCCTGCGTGATCGTTCTCGGCCTCGTTTGCTTGCTGACGCCGACCCTGGGAATAACGGCCGAACCAAGCGCGCCACACGCGAACGGTACGGCTCGCGCCTCGAATCTGCAGGCGGCCGTCGAAGACTGGATGGCCCTGTTCCCGGAACGCCGCGCGCAGGGGCGCGAGTACCTCGCACGGCTGAAGGACGCGCAGTCGCGAGGCGCCGAGTGGCCGTCGCTGCAGCGCGAAGCGCTGGCCGCTAATCCGCTCCTCAGCGGCCAACCGCTGCTGTTCGTCGTCCGCCGCCAGTACGCCCGCGACCATCACAACACGGCGACCATGTTCCAGACGGGCGAGATCAACTCGGGCAGCTTCCAGGGCGGCGGCGCGCTGAAGACGATCGACTTGACGACCGGACAGGTCAAGACGTTGCTGGACGTGCCCGAGGGCGTGGCCCGCGACCCGGACGTGAGTTTCGACGGGACCAAGATTCTGTTCTCGATGCGCCGCAACCGCAAAGACGACTACCACCTGTACGAAATCCACGCCGACGGCTCCGCCCTGCGGCAGATCACCTTTGGCGGCGGCGTGAGCGATATCGACCCGATCTACTTGCCCGACGGCCGCATCCTGTTCACTTCCACCCGCGAGCCCAAGTACTGCATGTGCAACCGGCACATCATGGGCAACTTGTTTACCTGCGAAGCCGACGGCTCCAACGTGCAGCAGATCGGCCACAGCACGCTGCACGAAGGCCACGCCGCGCTGCTGCCCGATGGCCGGATCATCTATGACCGCTGGGAGTACGTCGACCGCAATTTCGGCGACGCGCAAGGCGTCTGGAGTTGCAATCCCGACGGGACCAACCACGCCGTGTACTGGGGCAACAACACCAACTCGCCCGGCGCCGTGCTGGACAACCGGCCGATTCCAGGCACGGACCTGCTGCTGGCCAATTTCTCCTCCTGCCACGACCGCCCGTGGGGCGCGCTGGCCATCGTCGATCGCCGCCTGGGTGTGGACGGCCGCCCGCCGGTGCTGCGAACCTGGCCGGCCGACGCGATCGAACTGGTCGGCAAAGGCAACTACGATACGTTTACCCGCGTGAACCCCAAGTACGAAGACCCGTATCCGCTGTCCGACAAGGTGTTCCTGTGCTCGCGGATGACGGGCCGCGGCGAGGAGATGGGCATCTATCTGCTGGACACGTTCGGCAACGAAGTGCTGTTGCACGCGGAAGAGCCGGGCTGCTTCGATCCGATGCCGCTGGCTCCGCGCCCTCGCCCGCCCGTGGTCCCGCCGCGGATCGACCTGAGCAAGACCGAGGGCTATTACTACATCGAGAACGTCTACGTCGGCACGGGCATGGAAACCGTCGAGCCTGGCAGCGTCAAGTACGTGCGGGTGGTGGAATCGCCGGAGAAGCGGTTCTGGACCGGCCCGGCCTGGGACGGCGGCACGGGCCAGCAAGCGCCCGGCATGGCCTGGGACGATTTCAACAACAAGCGGATCATCGGCACGGCGCCGGTCGAGCCCGACGGGAGTGCCTACGTGGCCGTGCCGGCCGACACGTTCGTGTATTTCCAGTTGCTGGACGAGCGGGGCCTGATGGTCCAGTCGATGCGCAGCGGCACGATCGTGCGGCCCGGCGAGACCACCGGCTGTGTGGGCTGTCACGAGCAGCGTCGGGCGTCGGCCCAACTGCAGTACTCCGGCACGGCTTGGCTGCGCGGGCCGCGGCAGCTGGAGCCCTGGTATGGCCCGCCGCGGCTGTTCAGCTATCCGGCCGAGGTCCAACCGGTGCTCGACCGGCACTGTACCAGTTGTCACGATTACGGCCAGCCGGCGGGTCAGAAACTGAATCTGGCCGGCGATCGGGGCCTGGTGTTCAACACGTCTTACGTCGAACTTCGCGGCAAACGCTATGTCCACGTCGTGGGGGCCGGACCGTTCCCGATCCAGACGCCCAAGAGTTGGGGCTCGCACGCCAGCCGGCTGACGAAAGTGCTCCTGGACGGCCACGGCGATCCGGAAATCGATCGGAAGGTGAAATTGGACCGGGAAAGCTTCGACCGGCTGGTCACCTGGATGGACGTCAACGCCCCCTACTATCCCGATTATGCGGGCGGCGCGTACCGCGACAATCCCTTCGGCCGCTCGCCGCTGAACGGCGTGGAACTCAAACGTCTGAGCGAACTGACCGGCCTGAAACTGACGGACCGCGGACAGTTCACGCAGTTGAGCTTCACTCGGCCAGAGTCAAGTCCTTGCCTGGCGGGGCTAGGCGGACCGGAGGATGCGCGGTATCAAGAGGCCTTGGCGATCCTCCGCGCGGGCCGGGAACGTCTGGCGGCCGAACCGCGGCCCGACATGCCCGGCTTCCGGATGGCTAGTCCCGTCGAGACCCAACAGGAACAGAAGTACCAGACGCAGTTGGCGCACGAAGCCCGCTCGCGCACCGCGATCGCCCGCGGCGAACGGGCGGCGCCGGCAAAACCATGATTCTCCCTTTGCCTCTGGGCTCGTCCCAGGGGTCTGACGGCTTTTTGCCCTACTAACCCGAAAGGACAACGACGATGACCGAACCCAACATTCAATCGCTTTCCCGACGGTCCCTCCTGGTCGGCACTGCCGCCGCCACGGGCGCGGCCCTGGCTGCTCGCGCGGGCAGCGCCGCTGAGCCGGCAGCGTCAGGCTGTGAAGCAACCGCGGTCAAGACCTACCAGAGCGCCGACTTTTACGACGCCGACGGCAAGTTCCTGGTCGACAAAGCGCGGGAAGCGTACTTCGACATGTTCCGCCGCTTCCAGTATCCGATCTCGGACAAACTGCAGAAGGAAATGTGGGTTCTGGACTTCGGCCTGGGCGATTTCGCCCACGTGGGCATGGCCGGCATCATCTGGCTGAACCGTCAGGACTACAAGTACTTCGGCCACGAGATCTACCTGCTGCCCGGCCAGATGATTCCAGAACACAGCCACCTGCCCACCGCCAAGGGCGCGGCGAAGATGGAATCCTGGCAACCGCGGCGAGGCATGATCTATACGTTCGGCGAAGGCGAGCCGACGCCGGAGTTCCTGGACAAGATCCCCGCCAGCCAGCGGGACATCGTCAAATCGCGGCACTGCACACCGCTGGGCATCGACGAAGTGGCCGATCTGAACCGCCTGACCGCCTGGCATTTCATGGTCGCCGGCCCCGCCGGGGCGCTGGTCACCGAATACGGCACCTTCCACGACATGGACGGCCTGCGGTTCTCGAATCCCAAGGCCAAACTGTAACGCGGCCAGCGTTCGCGCGGCACGGCCTGCTTGTGGGCCGTGCCGAACGACGCTGACAGCTCGAAGTCGATGAGGCTCAGCGAGGACCTCGTGGCGTTTGCCAAACGCCAGAGCGACGGCCGGAAATCAATCTCGCTCGGCCTGAACTATACGCGACCGACAAGGCGTCCCGGAACTTCCCAAGATATTCACGACGAAATCGCACGCCCCAACGCCACCACGCTGCTCGCCAGCGTGGAGCGATGTTCACCACCAGAGCGGCCCAAACGGAAATCGCACGCCCCAACGCCACCACGCTGCTCGCCAGCGTGGAGCGGTGTTCAACACCAGGGATACGCATCAAACCGGCCCCAACGCCACCACGCTGCTCGCCAGCGTGGAGCGATGTTCACCACCAGAGCGGCCCAAACGGAAATCGCACGCCCCAACGCCACCACGCTGCTCGCCAGCGTGGAGCGATGTTCACCACCAGGGATACGCATCAAACCGGCCCCAACGCCACCCCGCTGCTCGCCAGCGTGGAGCGATGTTCACCACCAGAGCAGCCCACCAGGAAATCCGCGGACTTTTTTCGGCGACGGTTGCCATGCCCCGATGCAGTGCTGGATTGCTGATGTACCGGATCAAGGGCGAGGCCATCGAAATCTTGCTGGCGCATCCTGGCGGGCCCTACTTTGTCAACAAGGACGAAGGAGACTGGTCGATTCCCAAGGGCGAGCCCGGCCCGGACGAAGACCTGCTCCTGACCGCCCAGCGGGAATTCGAGGAAGAAACCGGTTTGAAACCCAGGGGGCCGTTTCTTCCTTTGCAGCCGGTCAAGCAGAAGGGCGGCAAGATCGTACACGCCTGGGCCTTCGCGGGCGACTGCGATCCGGGCACGATCCGCAGCAACACGTTCACCATGGAATGGCCGCCACGGTCGGGGCGGCAGCAGACGTTCCCGGAGGTCGACCGGGCTGAGTTCTTCGACCTGGAGACCGCCCGCAGAAAGATCAAGTCCGCGCAGGCGGGGCTGATCGACCAACTGGAGACGATCTTAAAAACCGCCTGAGCGGGACTGCCCCCCTGCCGTGCCGAACGGGCGAAGATCCGCCTGCGAAGGTCGCGCCGCTGTCACCTGCGAGCCTCTCCCCGTACCGGCTTTAACTCGAACATCGACGAACCCTCGTTTCCGCGGTCCTTCTCGTACCAGGCGGCCATCAGGACTGCCGAGCCGTCGACGGCCGTGTAGCGGGTCAGCTTGATGGTCCACTGCTCCTCCGGCCGAAACATGCCGTAGTGGCCCTGGTAGGTGAGCCCGCCGTCCTTGGAGTGTGCCAGCAGGTGATATCGGACGCCGTGTTCGATCCAGTCCAAGGAGATGTGCTCCGGGGTGACAATCGCCTCCGCCACGCGGTAGCTGGCGTCCCAGTTCGGGCCGTCGTATCGAGTCCCAGAGAGTTTCCTTTCCGCCTCCGTTCCAGGGGCCAAACCGCCCGTTGGAAAAAGGAAGAATTGCACCGCAGATTCCGTTCCCCCAAAGCGATCAGCGGGCTGATGATACGGTTCCCGGCGGCGGCCGGCAAGCGAGAGCAGACGGCAGGCGTCATTCCCCGCGGCTGCCAGAACGGGGGGCACCGGCACTTCCAACTTGCCTTTACGGCGGTCCAGCTTCCCTTCTCGGCCACGAACGCTGGGTCCTCCGGCCGGCCGCCGCTCGACGAGAATTGAAATTGGAGTGGCAAGCGTCTGACCCTCGCGACGGCCGGACGCCGGGAGCGGGCAGGGATTCTTGCGAAATGCAGCGGCAACCGGGGGTTTCGGAACTGCGGCGTGGCGGCTATAATTCCGCGGATTCCGGATCGGTGAAAACGGTCCGAGTGTCCATCCCCCCAGTCCTGCCTGCAGAACCTGCCGTACCCGGCTTCCAGCGCCGCTGTCTGGCGGCATTTGGCCCAAGATTCGAGGCAGCCGTCATTCGTCAAGTGAGAGGAGTTTCCGTGTCGCATCACATCCCCAGTTCGAAGCTGAACGCCATTTTCAAGCCCTCGTCGATCGCCGTCGTCGGAGCCTCGACGCGTCCCGGAACGGTGGGCAACGATATCTTCCGCAACCTGCTGTTCAACGAATTCCACGGCTCCGTCTATCCGATCAACCCCAAAGCCAATAACGTCCTGGGCGTGCATTGCTATCCCGATCTGCTGAACGTGCCGGGACCGGTCGATTTGGCCGTCCTGATCGTGCCTTCGGCCGCCATCCTGGAGGTCGTGGACCAGGCGATTGCGAAACAGGTCCAATCGCTGGTCGTGATCTCGGCCGGATTCAAGGAAGTCGGGGCCAAGGGCGCGGAACTGGAAAAACGGCTGCAGGAAAAGGTGCGGGCGGCGGGCATCCCGCTGATCGGCCCCAACTGCCTGGGCGTGATCAACACCGACCCCGCCGTTCGCATGAATGCCGCGTTCGGCCGCAAGATGCCGGGGCCCGGCAATCTGGCCTTCCTGTCGCAGAGCGGCGCGCTGTGTACCTCGGTGCTGGACTACGCCGAAGAACGCCACATGGGATTCAGCAAGTTCATCAGCTTCGGCAACAAGGCCGACGTCAACGAAATCGACTTGCTCGAGTACCTGGCCAACGACCCCACCACGGACGTGATCGCCATGTACCTGGAAGACATTTCCGACGGCCGCCGGTTCATCGAGACCGTGCGCAAGATCTTCTGGGAGACGCACAAGCCGATGCTGTGCCTCAAGTCCGGACGGACGCCGGAAGGGGCCAAGGCCGTCAGCAGCCACACCGGCTCCCTGGCCGGCTCCGACTCCGTGTACGACGCCCTGCTGGTGCAAAGCGGCGTGCAGCGGGTCGATACGATCGCCGAACTGTTCGACTCGGCGGCCCTGTACTGCACGCAGCCCCTGCCGCGGGGCGGACGCGTGGCGATCATCACCAACGCCGGCGGTCCGGGCATCATGGCGACCGACTCGGCCGTCCGCTTCGGACTGAAACTGGCCGAACTCAGCCCGGCCACCCAGGAGAAACTCAAGTCGTCCCTGCCCTCGACGGCCTCCCTGCGGAACCCCATCGACGTGATCGGAGACGCCCGCGCAGACCGCTACCGGTCGGCCGTGCGGACCGTGCTGGAAGACGAGAACGTGGACATGGGCATGGTCATCCTGACGCCCCAGTCGATGACCGACGTCGAGGAAACGGCGGCGGTCGTGCCGGAGGCGGTGCAGGGCATCAAGAAGCCCGTCGTCTGCTCGTTCATGGGCGCCAAGGACGTGGCCCCCGGCGTCGCCATTCTGCGGCAGGCCGGAATCCCCAACTACCCCTTCCCGGAAGACGCCATCCGCAGCCTGGCCGCCGCCGAACGCCTGGTGACGCTGCAGGAAATCCCCCGCCGCGAGATGCACGTGTTTAACGACTTGGACGTCGAGAAAGCCAAGAGCCTGATCGCCACGGCGCTGGACGGCCAGGACCAACGCTACCTGACCCAGGCCGAATGCCGGCCGCTGCTGGAATGCTACCGCCTGCCGCTGCTGCGCAGCGAAATCGCCGAATCGGCGGACGAAGCCGCCCAGATCGCCGCCTCCTTCGGCACGCCCGTCGTGATGAAGGTCATGTCGGCCGACGTGGTCCACAAGTTCGACGCCGGCGGCGTGCTGCTGAACATCCAGGGCGCGGAAGAAGCCTCGGCCGCCTACAACAAGATCGTCCAGAACGTGACCCGCGCCGTGCCCGGTGCCGCGATCCAGGGCATCCTGATCGAAGAGATGGCCCGCAAAGGCGTGGAGGTGATTCTGGGCGCCAGCCGCGATGCCCGCTTCGGACCGCTGATGATGTTCGGCCTGGGCGGCACGCTGGTCGAGGTCCTCAAGGACGTCTCGTTCCGCCTGGCGCCCATGTGGAAAATCTCCGCCGAACGCATGGTCCGCCAGATCCGCTCGTTCCAGGTCCTGGACGGCTTCCGCGGCAGCCCACCGTCGGACATCGGGGCGATTGTCGACACGCTGCTGCGGCTGTCCGAGATGGTCTGCAGTCATCCGGAAATCTCCGAGCTGGACATCAACCCCCTGATCGTCCACGCCCAGGGCCAAGGCTGCTCGGTGGCCGACAGCCGAGTCATGCTCCGCCGGCCGTAAGACCCGCGCGCAAGCAGCGTGGTGGCCGAAGGGAAGATTCTCGGAGGCCGGCCGTCTGGTTCTGAACATGGCCCCACGCTGGCAAGCAGCGTGGTGGCCGAAGATTCTCGGAGGCCGGCCGTCTGGTGCTGAACATGGCTCCACGCTGGCAAGCAGCGTGGTGGCCGAAGGGAAGATTCTCGGAGGCCGGCCGTCTGGTCCTGAACATGGCTCGACGGAGGCAAGCTCCGCCGTGGCCACGCCCAGCCCGCCACGTCCGCTCCCGTCACCACGCTGCTCGTCAGCGTGGAACGATGTTCAAAACCAGACCGTCCCGCCCCGCACGCCCCCGTCACCACGCTGCTCGCCAGCGTGGAACGATGTTCAACACCAACCCGCCGCGTCCGCCTCTGCGCCCACCACCTCCCCGCACGCCCGTCACCACGCTGCTCGTCAGCGTGGAACGATGTTCAACACCAGCCCGCCGTGTCCTCCTCTGCGCCCACCACCTCCTCGCCCGCCCGTCACCACGCTGCTCGTCACCACGCGTTCGTCGTGTACTCGCCCATCGTCCCCACGAATCCGCCCACTTGGTACACGGGCCGCATGCCCTGCGCGAACGCCAGATTGTTCAAGAATGCCAACACCACTTCGTCCGGAGCGACCTCGATCGGGCATCCCAGCACCAGATGCACATGATCGGCCAGGAGACCCGCGCGCGACAAGCGGTACCCCTTCCCCTGGCAGACCCTGACGATCATCGCGCGGATCCGCTGCAGAACGTCCTCGCGGACTTCCCTCCAACGTTCCACGTGGACCAAGACCACGTGCAGGTTGTACCAGTAAATCCCGTGTGACGTCTTCTGCGGCTGCGACAAATCCACGTCCGGACGTTCGATCTGAAACTGCGCCAGGCGAGCCTGAATGCGAGGATCGGCCATCCGGTGATGGCCCAGTTGGTCCGCAACGTACGCCTCGACGCGCTCCCGCGTAACTCGGCCGACGCTGCGAATCGCGTAATGCCCCTGCAACGCCTTGGGCCGACGTGTCCGGACCAGGTACTGCAAGCGTCCCTTGACCCGCTGCACCACCACCAGCGGCGAAACGTTCGGCTGGGTACTGATCGCAAATTGGCTGACGGCAGGCTCCCGGAAATCGTGCTTCAGCAAACGAATCCCGTCGAGTTCCGTGGCTGCGGCCAACGCGGGAAACCAGCCGTCGCCCGGTTCCGCTTGACGCCAGAAGACCGTCAGGCCCCACTGCAAGGGGCTGGAGAATCGGCAGGCGTCCAGAGTGTACAGCGGCTGCAGATCGGACATAAGCTTGCGGCCTGAGAAGACAGGACACAGGGACTCCGTTTCATGATCCAAACTCGACCGCACGGGAGCAAGAGGGGGTTAAGTGGCTGGTTGCTTTCCGTCTGGTCCTGAACATGGCTCCACGCTGGCAAGCAGCGTGGTGGCCGAAGGGAAGATTCTCGGAGGCCGGCCGTCTGGTCCTGAACATGGCTCCACGCTGGCAAGCAGCGTGGTGGCCGAAGCGAAGATTCTCGGGGGCCAGCCGTCTGGTCCTGAACATGGCCCCACGCTGGCAAGCAGCGTGGTGGCCGAAGATTCTCGGAGGCCGGCCGTCTGGTCCTGAACATGGCTCGACGGAGGCAAGCTCCGCCGTGGCCACGCCCAGCCCGCCACGTCCGCTCCCGTCACCACGCTGCT